>NZ_JAANIH010000002.1:0-37471 GCF_014529705.1 Bradyrhizobium campsiandrae | reverse complement strand
CGGCGACGCTGCATCCGGTGCGCAATCGCGACCGCGCCATCGAGCGCCGCAACTACGTGATCGACCGTCTGCAGGAGAACGGCTGGATCAAGCAGGCCGACGCCGAGAAGGCGCGCAAGGAGCCGCTGGCCGTCACCAACCGTTCCAACGGTGCGCATACCTTCGCCGGCGAATATTTTGCCGAGGAGGTCCGCCGCGACATCTTCGAGCGCTATGGCGAGAAGAAGCTCTATGAAGGCGGTCTGTCGGTCCGCACCACGCTCGATCCGAAGATCCAGGTGATGGCGCGCAAGACCATGGTCTCCGGGCTCGTCAACTACGACGAGCAGCAGGGCTATCGCGGCGCCATCAGCAAGCTCGATATTTCGGGTGACTGGGGCGTCAAGCTCGCCGAGATCAAGTCGCTGTCGGACATCTCGCCCTGGCGCATGGCGGTGGTGCTGGAGACCAGCGACCAGTCGGCGCGGATCGGCTTTCAGCCGAGCCGCGAGCTCGGCGGCGCCGTCAGCAAGCAGCGTGAGACCGGCCTCGTCACGCTCGATGGTGTACGCTGGGCAAGGGCGGCGCAGGGCAGTGCCAAGGGCAAGACGCCGAATTCGGTGGCGCAGGTGCTCTCGCCCGGCGACGTGATCTATGCCGATCCGCTCTTCACCAAGGAAGGACAGCCGGTCGAAGGTCAGTACCGTCTGCGGCAGATTCCCGAAGTGTCGGGTGCGATGGTGGTGATGGATCCCTGGACTGGCCGCGTGCTGGCGATGGTCGGCGGCTTCTCGTTCGACCAGAGCCAGTTCAACCGCGCCACGCAGGCCTATCGGCAACCCGGCTCGACCATCAAGCCGATCGTCTATTCGGCCGCGATCGACAATGGCTACACGCCATCGAGCGTCGTGCTCGATGCGCCGATCGAGATCGATCAGGGTCAGGCCGGCGTCTGGCGGCCGGAGAACTTTGATGTCGGGAAGTATATGGGGCCCATGACCTTGCGCAATGCGCTGCGGCTGTCGCGCAACACCGTGACGGTGCGCCTTGCGCAGGACATCGGCATGCCCCTGATCGGCGAATATGCCCGCCGCTTCGGTGTCTATGACGAGGTGCCCAACTATCTGTCCTATTCGCTCGGCACTGGCGAAACCACGGTGATGCGCATGGCCACGGCCTATTCGATGATCGCCAATGGCGGCCGCCGGGTGAAGCCGACCCTGATCGACCGCATTCAGGACCGCTACGGCCACACCATCTTCAAGCATGACCAGCGCGAATGCCGCGGTTGCGACGCGCCGGGCGGCTGGAAGAACCAGCCCGAGCCGCAGCTGATCGACCGCCGCGAGCAGGTGTTGGACGTTCTGTCGGCCTATCAAATCACGTCAATGATGGAGGGCGTGGTTCAGGGGGGCACCGCGATGGCTTTGCGTGAGGTGGGTAAGCCGATTGCCGGCAAAACCGGCACCACCAGTGAGGCAAAGGATCTTTGGTTTGTCGGCTTTTCGCCGGACCTCGTCGTCGGCCTCTATGTTGGCTACGACAAGCCGCGCAGCCTGGGCCGAAGTGCCCAGGCGGGCCATACCGCCGCTCCGATCGCCAGGGATTTCATGAAGCTGGCGCTTGCCGATAAACCGGCGACGCCATTCAGCATACCCGCCGGTATCAAGTTAATTCGGGTCGATGCCAAGACCGGTCTGCGGCCGGGGCCAGGCGATTCCGGCCGGACCATTTTGGAGGCCTTCAAGCCCGGTAGCGCGCCCTCGGACAATTACGCGGCCATTGGCTTGACCGACGATGACGCCCGTCCGCCGCAAGTGCCGCCGCCTGAGACGGGTTTCATCATGCGTTCGGGGACCGGCGGACTGTGGTAGGCTGCTGGTAGGGTCCTCTGGAGACGAGTTCGTGGTCGCCAGAGCGAAACAAGGGGCTTTGCCTGACCCGCCCAAAGCCCTAGTTTGGCCACAGCGGACGCACTATAAAACGCTGAATCAGCGAAAATCCTCTCGGCGGACGAACCGGGGCTCGGTGTCAATGTAAGCGGGCAGGCGGGTGAATTGCTTGGCTGGAAAGCGCCGAATCGATCGGCGCCAGGATTGAACGGATAAATACATAATGCGTTTGCTTGTGCGGTTCATGGGCTTTCTGTTCGCTGCGGGAACCGTGTTGTTCCTTGTCGGTGTCGGGGCCGTGGCAGGCCTGATCTGGCATTTCTCCAAGGACTTGCCCGACTACTCTCAGCTTCAGGATTACGAGCCGCCGGTGATGACCCGCGTGCACGCGGTCGACGGCTCGCTGCTCGGCGAATACGCCAAGGAGCGGCGGCTGTACCTGCCGATCCAGGCGGTGCCGAAGCTCGTGATCAACGCCTTCCTCGCTGCCGAGGACAAGAATTTCTACGAGCATGGCGGCATCGACTACACCGGCATGGCGCGCGCGGGCCTGCTGTACTTGCAGAATTACGGCTCCAACCGCCGCCCGCAGGGCGCCTCCACCATCACCCAGCAGGTCGCCAAGAACTTTCTGCTGACCAACGAGGTCTCGTTCGCGCGCAAGATCAAGGAAGCCTTGCTGGCGATGCGGATCGAGAAGACCTATTCGAAGGACAAGATCCTCGAACTGTATCTGAACGAGATCTATCTCGGCCTCGGCGCTTACGGCATTGCCGCCGCTTCGCTGGTCTATTTCGACAAGTCGGTGAACGAGCTCACGGTGGCCGAGGCTTCCTACCTCGCGGCGCTGCCGAAGATGCCGGCGACGCTGCATCCGGTGCGCAATCGCGACCGCGCCATCGAGCGCCGCAACTACGTGATCGACCGTCTGCAGGAGAACGGCTGGATCAAGCAGGCCGACGCCGAGAAGGCGCGCAAGGAGCCGCTCGCCGTCACCAACCGTTCCAACGGCGCCCACACCTTCGCTGGCGAATATTTTGCCGAGGAGGTTCGCCGCGACATCTTCGAGCGCTATGGCGAGAAGAAGCTGTATGAAGGCGGTCTGTCGGTCCGCACCACGCTCGATCCGAAGATCCAGGTGATGGCGCGCAAGACCATGGTCTCCGGGCTCGTCAACTATGACGAGCAGCAGGGCTATCGCGGCGCCATCAGCAAGCTCGATATTTCGGGCGACTGGGGCGTCAAGCTCGCCGAGATCAAGTCGCTGTCGGACATCTCGCCCTGGCGCATGGCGGTGGTGCTGGAGACCAGCGACCAGTCGGCGCGGATCGGCTTCCAGCCGAGCCGCGAGCTCGGCGGCGCCGTCAGCAAGCAGCGTGAGACCGGCCTCGTCACGCTCGATGGTGTGCGCTGGGCAAGGGCGGCGCAGGGCAATGCCAAGGGCAAGACGCCGAATTCGGTGGCGCAGGTGCTCTCGCCCGGCGACGTGATCTATGCCGATCCGCTCTTCACCAAGGAAGGACAGCCGGTCGAAGGTCAGTATCGTCTGCGCCAGATCCCCGAAGTGTCGGGTGCGATGGTGGTGATGGACCCCTGGACCGGCCGCGTGCTGGCGATGGTCGGCGGCTTCTCGTTCGACCAGAGCCAGTTCAACCGCGCCACGCAGGCCTATCGGCAGCCGGGCTCGTCGTTCAAGCCGATCGTCTATTCGGCCGCGCTCGACAATGGCTACACGCCGTCGACCGTCGTGCTCGACGCGCCGATCGAGATCGACCAGGGGCAGGGCGCGGGCGTCTGGCGGCCGGAAAACTTCTCGGCGAACAAATATCAGGGCCCCGTGACGCTGCGGAACGCGCTGCGGCAGTCACTCAACACCGTGACGGTGCGCCTTGCGCAGGACATCGGCATGCCCCTGATCGGCGAATATGCCCGCCGCTTCGGCGTCTATGACGAGCTGCCGAATTTTCTTTCCTACGCACTCGGTGCCGGCGAGACCACGGCGATGCGCATGGTCACGGCCTATTCGATGTTGGCCAATGGCGGGCGCCGCGTGAAGCCGACCCTGATCGACCGCATTCAGGACCGCTACGGCCACACTATCTTCAAGCATGACCAGCGCGAATGCCGCGGTTGCGACGCGCCGGGCGGCTGGAAGAACCAGCCTGAGCCGCAGCTGATCGACCGCCGCGAGCAGGTGCTGGATTCCATGACCGCCTATCAGATCACGGAGCTGATGGAAGGCGTTGTTCAGGCCGGTACCGCGACCGTCGTGAAGGAAGTCGGCAAGCCGATCGCCGGCAAGACCGGCACGACCAACGAGGCCAAGGACGCCTGGTTCGTCGGCTTCTCGCCCGACATCGCGGTCGCGATCTATATGGGCTACGACAAGCCGCGGCCGCTCGGCAAGGGCAACGCCGCGACCGGCGGCCATCTGGCCGCCCCCATCGCGCGCGACTTCCTCAAGCTCGCACTCGCCGACAAGCCCGCCGTTCCGTTCAAGGTGCCGGCCGGGATCAAGCTGATCCGCGTCGTCGCCAAGACCGGCATGCGCGCCGGTCCTGGTGAGACCGGCGGAACCATCCTGGAAGCCTTCAAGCCGGGCACGGCGCCGCCGGACAATTATTCGGTGATCGGCGTTGCCGACGCCGACGGGCGCGGCGGCGGCGTGCCGGCGTCCCAGCAGCAACAGCCGGATTCCGGCTTCTTCATGCGGCCGGGCACCGGCGGTCTCTACTAAGGCCTGGGACAAGACAGACGTTTGTCTCGGCCGGCGGTTGCGCTTTGCAGCCGCCGCCGTTACATCCCCATCTCAATTCCCCGCGGCCCCAACTCCGCGACATCAGAGAACGACATGCGCGCCGAAATCGAACGGTTGGTAGAAGAGATCAAGCAGTCAGTCGGGCTGCTGAGGAGGCATCTTTGACGTCGAGAAATCGACGGCACGCCTCGCTGAGCTGAACAAGCTCGCAGAAGATCCCAATCTCTGGAACGATCCCCAGAAGGCCCAGAAGCTGATGCAGGAACGAACCTCGCTGGAGGATTCGCTCTCGGGCATCGGCAAGGTCGAGCAGGAGCTCGAAGACGATATCGGCATGATCGAGCTCGGCGAAGCCGAGGGCGATGCCGGTGTCGTGGCCGAGGCTGAGGCCGCGCTCAAGAACCTCAAGAAGGAGGTGGCGCGCCGCGAGCTTGAGGCGCTGCTGTCGGGCGAAGCGGACCGCTTCGATTCCTATCTCGAAGTCCATGCCGGCGCCGGCGGCACCGAGAGCCAGGACTGGGCGCAGATGCTGCTGCGCATGTACACGCGCTGGGCCGAAAATCACGGCTTCAAGGTCGAGTTTCTGGAAGAATCCGAGGGTGAAGAGGCCGGCATCAAGTCGGCGACCATCCAGGTCTCGGGCCACAATGCCTATGGCTGGCTGAAGACCGAAGCTGGCGTGCACCGGCTCGTGCGCATCTCGCCGTTCGATTCCAATGCGCGGCGGCACACCTCGTTCTCGAGCGTGCAGGTGTTTCCCGTCATCGACGACAGCATCAAGATCGACATCAAGGAATCCGACGTCCGCACCGACACGATGCGGTCGGGCGGCGCCGGCGGCCAGCACGTCAACAAGACCGAATCCGCGGTCCGCCTGACCCACATTCCGACCGGCGTTGCCGTGGTCTGCCAGGCCGGCCGCTCCCAGCACAAGAACCGGGCGCAGGCTTGGGACATGCTACGCGCGCGCCTCTACGAGATCGAACTGAAGAAGCGCGAGGAGAAGGCGGCCGCCGACCAGGCTGCCAAGACCGACATCGGCTGGGGCCACCAGATCCGCTCCTACGTGCTGCAGCCCTACCAGATGGTGAAGGATCTGCGCACGGGCGTGCAGACCTCGGACACATCAGGTGTGCTCAACGGCGAGCTCGACGACTTCATGGCCGCGACCCTGGCGCAGCGTGCTTTCGGCACCACCAGTGGCGACATCGAGGACGTGGACTAGCATGGCCCGCGTCGCCTTCATCGGATTGGGGCGGATGGGCCATGGCATGGCCGGCCGCTACCTCGATGCCGGCTTCACGGTGACGCTGTGGAACCGCACCCAGGCCAAGGCTGAAGACTTGATCGCGCGCGGCGCGACATGGGCGACCTCGCCCGAGGATGCCGCGATCGATGCCGACGCCGTCGTGACCATGGTCGCCGATGACGAGGCCTCGCACTCGGTGTGGCTCGGGCCCGAGGGCGCGGCCAAGGCGATGAAATCAGGCACCATCGCGATCGAGTGCTCCACCGTTTCCCATGACCACGCCCGCGAGATGGGCCGCGAGCTCAACGCGCGCGGGCTGATCTACATCGATTGTCCCGTGACGGGATTGCCTGACGCGGCGGCGGCCGGAAAGCTCACGCTGTTGGTTGGCGCAGATAGCGCCGATCTCGAGCGCGCGCGACCCTATCTCGAGCCGATCGGCGCGACCATCAGGCATTTCGGTGCGGTCGGCTCCGGCACGGTCTACAAGCTCATCAACAATCTCATGGGCGCGATCCAGATTGCCGGCCTCGCCGAGGGGCTTGCGATCGCCGAGCAGGCCGGGCTCGACATGACGCTGGTGCTGGAGTCGATCCAGGCTGGCGTCGCGGCGAGCCCTCAAGTCGCGCGTCACTCTAAGCGCATGGTCGCCCGCGACTTCGGCGGCGCGACGTTTACGGCAGCGCTCCGGCACAAGGATGCCGCCTATGCCGTGAAGCTCGCGGAGAGCCTTTTGGCCGACAAGCCGCTCGTTGCCCGCGCCGCCGTCGATGCTTACGCGCAGGCGCGGGCCGCGATGCCTGACGACGACGAAGGCAGGATGATCGAGCTGGTGTCACGGCCGAAGAAGCCGTCGTAATCGGAATTCAACCTCATTGGAATTTTGACATGGGGCAGCCTCGATCGGACCGCGGTCTCGGCATTGCCCTGGTTGCGGCCGCCGCGATTGCCTGGAGCACGGCGCCGTTCTTCACACGGCTGCTGCCGTTCGATCCCTGGACCATCCTGTTCTGGCGCGGCCTGTTCGGCGGCAGCCTGATCTCGGTGCTTCTCGTACTGATGCAAGGGCCGGGCGCGCTGCGGCAATTGCTGGTGCCTGGACGCGGCGGCCTGCTCGTCGCATCATTGTCCGCCATCGGCATGATCTCGTTCATCCCCGCGCTGCAGATGACCAAGGTGATGAATGTCGCGGTGCTGATCGCAACGCAGCCGTTCGTTGCGGCGGCGCTGGCATGGCTGTGGCTCGGTGAAGCTGCGTCATGGCGCACCTTGATCGCGAGCCTCGTCGCGTTTACCGGCGTGGTCATCACCGTGGGCGGCATCAGGGCCGGCGCCGATATCAGCGGTGTGGCGCTGAGCTGCCTGATGGTATCAGCGATCTCGGCCATGACGGTCGTGGTTCGGCGTCACAGGGAGACGTCGATGGTGGCGGCGGCAGCACTCTCGAACTTCATTGGCAGCCTCGTCAGCCTGCCGCTCGCCCATGACATCGCCCATGTCGGCGGCCATAACCTGGCGATCCTCGCGCTGTTCGGCTGCCTCCAGGTTGCGCTCGGCCTGACCTTCTACATGCTCGGCTCGCGTCTGTTGCCGTCAGGCCAAGCCTCGCTGATCGCGACGCTGGAGACGCCGCTGATGGCGTTCTGGATCTGGGTGGGATTTGGCGAGGTGCCGGCGACGCATGCGCTGGTCGGCGGAGTGCTGGTGATCGGGGCGGTCGTGGCCGATATCGCGGCGGACGCCCGTATGCGCCGGTCCACGTGAGTGGCGCCTTGTCGGAGATCGGGTGGCCAGCTCAGCCGCGCCGTCCTAGGCGAGCGGGCTCGGCTGAGGGAAAATCTATGTCTGTGAATGACAACCGGATCGATGCGCGAGACTGGTCGCTGCTCGCAATGCTCTCGGTCCTCTGGGGTGGTTCGTTCTTCTTCAACAGCGCAGCGCTCCGCGAGTTGCCGCCGTTGACGCTGGTGTTCCTGCGTGTCGCGCTTGGTGCCGCCATGCTGCTGCCGCTGCTTCGTATGCAGGGGATCAGCTTTCCCAAGGGCGTTGCCGGCTGGAAGCCGTTCCTCGCGATCGGGCTGCTCAATAACGTCATTCCGTTCTCGCTGATCGTGATCGGCCAGATCTTCATTCCGAGCGGACTGGCATCGATCCTCAATGCGACCACGCCGCTGTTCACGGTGATGGTGATGGCAGCAGTGGGCGAAGAGGCGTTGCAGATGCGGCGTGTGACCGGCGTCGCGCTTGGCCTTGCCGGCGTGATCATCCTGCGCGTATGGGGGATCGAGGCGCGGACGGGGCAGGGGATCGGCATCCTGCTCTGCCTAGGCGGTGCGCTGAGCTATGGCTTTGCGGCGCTTGCCGCGCGCAAGCTGCTGAAGGACTCAGCCCCGCTCGGCACGGCGGCATTCCAGCTGATGGCGTCGATGGTGATGATGGCGAGTGTCGCCGGCGTGGTGGAGCAGCCATGGCGGCTGCCGATGCCCGGCCTGACGACCTGGCTTGCAGTGCTTGGCCTTGCCACGCTCTCGACTGCGCTCGCCTACATCGTGTTCTTTCAGATCGTACGGAGATCAGGCGCAACGAATGTCATGCTGGTGACGCTGCTCATTCCCGTGACTGCGATCCTTCTGGGATGGCTAGTGCTGGGTGAGCCGATCTCCTTGCGTGAGATCGCCGGCGCGTTCGTCATTGGGAGCGCGTTGATCGTGATCGACGGACGAGCTCTGAGAATGCTGCAGCGCGTCGTCTAAGTTCCAAAGCCGTCGTTTCACTTCGCGGAAAATCCTGCCGCTTGCCAGCGGCCAGCCGCCGCGCGACACTCTCCTCAAAACAAGACGACAAAACATAGGGGAGAGACCAATGCCGGGTCGTCGCAGAAGCCTTGCTGCCCTCGCCATGCTTGCTGCCGGCGTGCTCGTCACGACACCGGCTTCGGCGCAGAAAAGATACGACCCCGGCGCCAGCGACACCGAAATCAAGATCGGCAACATCATGCCCTATAGCGGGCCTGCGTCGTCCTATGGCGTGATCGGCAGGACCGAGGCGGCGTTCTTCAGGATGATCAACGATCGGGGCGGCATCAACGGCCGCAAGATCAATTTCGTCAGCTATGACGACGCCTATTCGCCGCCGAAGGCAATGGAGCAGGCGCGCAAGCTGGTCGAGAGCGACGAGGTGCTGCTGATCTTCCAGGCGCTCGGCACGCCCTCGAATTCGGCGATCATGAAATACATGAACGCCAAGAAGGTGCCGCAGCTGTTCGTCGCCTCCGGCGGCACCAAGTTCGGCGACCCCAAGAACTTTCCCTGGACCATGGGATTCCAGCCCAACTATCAGAGCGAAGGGCGAATCTACGCAAAATACATCCTCGACAATTTCCCAAACAGCAAAATCGCGGTGTTTTGGCAGAACGACGATGCCGGCAAGGATCAGTTCAAGGGCCTGAAGGACGGGCTCGGCGACAAGGCCAGCATGATCATCGCCGACAAATCCTACGAGGTCAGCGATCCCTCGATCGACTCGCAGATCGTGGCGCTGCATGATTCCGGCGCCGACATCTTCTTCTCGTGGGCCGCGCCAAAGGGTTCAGCGCAGGCGATCCGCAAAGTGGGCGAGCTCGGCTGGAAACCGAAATTCTTCCTGGCCAACACCGCAACGTCGATCGCCTCGGTGCTCAAGCCGGCCGGGCTCGACTATGCCAAGGATATCATTTCGACCGCCTACCTGAAGGATCCGACCGATCCGACCTGGGACAAGGATCCGGCGGTGATCGCCTGGCGCGCCTTCATGGACAAGTATTATCCCGAAGGCGACAAGACCAACGCCAACAACCTCTATGGCTATGTGCAGGCCGAGGCGATGGCGCAGGTCTTGAAGCAGTGCGGCGACGACCTCACGCGCGACAACGTCATGAAGCAGGCCGCCAACCTGAAGAATTTCCACACTGACCTGATGCTTCCAGGCATCATGGTCAACACGTCACCGGACGACTATTTTCCGATCGAGCAGATGCAGCTGATGCGCTTCAACGGGCAGGTGTGGGAGCTGTTCGGCGAAATCATCACCGGCGAGGTCGGCCATGAGCGCAGTCAATAGTCTGGGCTGGCCTTGATTTTCTGAACCATGCCGCCGGCCACGCCTACGCCGAGCACATAGATCCAGCCCTCGTGGAAATCGGTGAGATGGGAGTTCAGGAGCGAGCTCGCGACGTTCTGTACGACGACGATGAGCCCGATCCAGGCGGCAAGACCATCCCCCATGAACAGGCGAAGGTGGGCGCTCCACAGGGCGTAGAGCAGGACGACGCCCAACAGTCCCCATTGCACCGCGACATGCAAGGTCTGGTTGTGAGGATTGCTGACGATCTCGGCGTCGAGGCTGCTCTCATGGGAGGCGGCGCGCTCGAACTGCCGTTTGATCGATCCGGTACCGTGGCCAAACAGCGGCGCCTCGACGAAGGCTCCGGCCGCCTTGCGCCAATAGGTCAGGCGCTGTGCGGTCGAGGCGTGGCTGATGTCCTCGCGCCCGTGCTGATATTCGACGGCGATATCGGTGATGCGCTGGCGCAGATAGGGCGACGTCGTCCAGGCCAGTGCGCTTGCGGCGATGACGCCCGCGAGCAACGGCAGCGCTGCGCGCCGGCGCAGGTGCCGCCACGCAAACAGCGCCAGCAGGACCGCGATGCAGACCAGCGCCGTGCGGGCGGAGGCGACGAACACCATGTTGGCCATGAACAGCAGGATCAGCGCCACGCAAGCCCCCGTCGCGATGGTGCTCCCGCCGCGCCAGAAGCGGAGCGCAGGCAATGCGAGCGCGAAGGCGCACAGCGTGAACTCCTGGCTCTGGTCGATGTAGTTCTTGACGGGAACGCCCGATGACGCCGTTGCGGTCAGCTTGAGATCAGGATGGAGCAACACGATCCATGAGAACACCGCAAGCAGCGCGCAGGAGACGAGAAAGGCGAGACAAACCTGGTAGCCGCGTTCCGATCGGCTGAAATGATAAAGCAGCGGCGGAATCAGCACGAGCTTTGTGACCGGCTTGACCGCATGCAGCCGGTCGCCCCAATCGCCCTCCGACCAGAGCGTACCCAGAACCGCGAGCAGCAACAGGACGAAGGGTAGCGCGTAAGCGGGCTGCGCGAGGCGGCGCGCATAGTCCCGCCAGTCGATGGTCGGCGTTACCGCGAACAGCCAGAGCCCGACGAAGATCGAGGTTGCCGTGGTTGACCATGGCAGTGATGCTGCGATCAGTACAGCGAGCATATCGGTGGCCCGCATGAGGATGGCCGAACCTTGTCTCGCCGGAGCGGCGGCGGCACCTGCGCACGCAAGGGATTCCGTTGTCATGCTCGTGTAGCCTATTGCGCTGCGACCAGACGTTCCGGTGGTGCGATCCGCCCGAGGAAATCGCGGGCCTGGGTTTGGTAGCCGAAGCGCTCCGAAAGTTCGGACCGGCGGGCTCGGATTTTGCCGCGGTATTCCTCCTGTCGCGCCAGCACTTGCGTGACGGAGGCGACGATCGAGTCGGGTGCGAAAGGATCGAAATAATTGGCGAGCTCGCCGGCGACCTCGCGGAACACGGCGATGTCCGAGCACAGCACGGGCGTATTGGCGGCGAGGGCTTCGATGATCGGAATGCCAAACCCCTCGGCCAGGCTCGGCATGATCAGTCCGTGTGCCTCCGCGATCAGCGCGGCCTTCTCCTGCTCGTCGACATAACCGGCGAAGCGCACGTTCTTCGGGATATCGCGCATCCGATTGATTTGTCCGGCATAGCCGATCACCACGAGATCGGCCTGCGGGATGTTGCGAAAAGCGCGAACGACGGCCGCGACGTTCTTGCGCGGTTCGTTCGACACGATGATCACGAAGTTCGGCCGCCCCGAACGCCCCGATGGGGCTGGCAGGTGCAGGACATCCGGGGCGTCGAACCGGGTGCGGGGATATACGACCCGCGCCGGCAGGTGTGCAAATTGGGGAAGCAACTCCCTGAACCGCATCATGCTGTGCTTTGAAACGAAGGCGAGCTCGTCGGCTTGCTTCAGGCTGGTGAGCAGCCGCGACAGGAAGAGCCGCGTTGCGACGTCACTGAGCTTGAGATCGGTGAGCGGCAGCAGATCGTGCACGACGCAGATCACCTTGGCGTCGGGCCTGCGCCTGATCGCCACCCGCGTCGGGGTGTCCACGACGATGACGTCATAGTCACGCGCGTCGATCCGCGGTGGCGGCAGCATCAGGAGGGCCGAGGAGTCCTGATAAGTGTAAAATCCGGGCTCGAGCTGGAAGTCATGGAACAGTTCGAGGTGGCGCAGGTCCGGCGGGATGTACTCCAGCGCCGCGGTCTTGTTCTCGATCAGCCGCGCATGCAGTCCACGCATGCAGATCGCGCGCAGGAAGCAGGCGACATAGTCCGACGACACAGACATGGTGACCTTGTGGCGGAGCCAGTCGAGCGTGCGACGCAGGCCGTTGCGAGCCGGCGGCTCGGCCATGTTGATCTCGTCGAGAAAACGATAGAGCGCGAGCAGCTCAATGTTGCGCGCCTCCGTCGGGAACAGCTTTGTACGCCGCTCGCGCCGGCGCAGCTTGCGATAACGCCTGCCGGTCTCGACCAGGAGCGTGAGCTCATGGCCTTCCGCAGCGATCGAACGCATCAACTCGCGAGTGAAATGGAAGATGCCGCGCTTGTGGTTGGGCTCGCCGAGCGCTTCCGACACGACGAGAATGTTCTGCTTCATGCGCTGATCTCGCGGACCTCGAAGGGAGGGGCCGACGGTTGCTCTACCGTGACGGTCGAGGCGATGCGGCCGTGATCCAGATTGATGATGCTGGTGCAGGTGCGGCGCAGCAGCGGCTGATCGTGCGAGGCGATGATCACGATAGCCGCTTGCGAGACCAGGTTTTGCAGCCTCCGCTCGGCCTTCTCTGCAAACCGTTCGTCGACCACGCTCAGCCATTCGTCGAGCAGGAGGATGTCGGCCGGAAAGGCGGTTGCAGTCGCGAACAGCACGCGCATCAACATGCCCGAGGAAAACATCCGCAACGGCAACCGCTGCATGCGCGCTTCAAGCTCGGTGAAGGCCCAGATCTCGTCGATCACGGCACGGGTCGGCTTGCGGCCACTGATCCGCAGCAAGAGGGCGATGTTGTCCTCGGCGACGAAGTCGAGGTTCACACCGGCATTAAGGCCGAGCAGGGGGACGACATTGCCCCGGATCGAGAGGTGGCCGCTGCTCGGCGGATAGACCCCGGCGATCAGCCGCAGCAGCGTCGACTTGCCGGATCCGTTGGGACCGGCAAGTCCGATGCGCGCGCCGGCCTCGGCCGTGATCGTGACGTTGTCGATCGCGCGGATGACCCGCATCCCGCCCTTCTCGCGAATGAGATGGCCGATTAGCCGCCGTTTCAGCGAGAAGTCGTAGGCGCCGTAGAGGGGATAGTCGAGACAGACGTTACGCAAGCTGATCGAGGCCATCGGTCAGATCCAGAAGGCGGCTTTGCGTAAATGGACCAGCGTCACCACGCTTGCACAGAGCAACAGCGCCACCGCCACCAGGACGTAGAGGATGCTAGTGGCGTCGACATGGCCGCCGGTCAGCGGCTCGCGCCACACAGCAAACAGATGCGTCAGTGGATTGAGGCGCATCACGGTCGAGCGATGGTTGACCATGTCGGCGGACCAGATCACGGGCGAAGCGAGGAAGGCGAGCATCAGCGTGGATTCGATGATC
Organism: Bradyrhizobium campsiandrae; assembly: GCF_014529705.1. Lineage (GTDB taxonomy): Bacteria > Pseudomonadota > Alphaproteobacteria > Rhizobiales > Xanthobacteraceae > Bradyrhizobium > Bradyrhizobium campsiandrae. Next base: position 23,858 of record NZ_JAANIH010000002.1, on the reverse strand, counting down.
GGCTTGAGGTCGCGATACCGCGTCGCCAGCGCGCCAAGGACAATGCTCAATCCGAAGGTGCAGATCACGAACAGTGACAAGCCGGGCAGCGCCGCCAGCGCGCCGGAGAGATCGTGCGGCGTCAGCAGCAGCCAGAGCGCAAGCGGCACGCAGGCGTTATGCAACGCGAACAGGCCCTGACGGAACGTGCATTGCAGCAGGAAGATCACAGGCGGCAGCGCGCGGTCGCGGATCAGACTTGCGGAGTTTTGGAGCGCCGTGGTCGCATCGAGTACGACGCCGTTGAGAAAATTCCACGCCGTCATCGAGACAGCCAGAATGGGCAGATGCGCCAACATGTCCGCATTGGACATCTGGCCGATCACCGAGCCGAGCACAGCAACCACGATCGCCATCTGTAGCGACATCCAGAATGGGCCGAGCAGCGAGCGTACATAGCGGTGGCGCATGTCGGACCAGGCAAGCGCCGCGGCGATCCGGATGCTGTCGAACCAGCGGGGCTCCCCCCGACGATCGACCGCAGGCGCAGGATCGTCACAGGCGGCGGCGACGGCCGCGCGGTAGACCGATTCCATGCCGTCCTTGAAGGCCGCTGCGGAATAGCGGCTCACGGCGCGAGACCGGCCAGACAATCCCATGCGGCGGCGGCGCTCGGGGTCGCTGATCAGGCCTTCGATGGCCTCACCGAGCGCCTCGGCGTCGCCGGGTGGAACGGTGATTGCTTCCATGCCGTGACGGGCCACGCGCGGCACTGCAGTGTCGAGCGCGGTATTTATCACAGGGCGGCCCGCCGCCATGGCCTCGAGCTGGACGAGGCCGAAGGTTTCAGCATTGGTGACTGATGGCATCACGAAGACGTCGGCAAGGCCCATCAGCTTGATGCGCTCGCGATCATTGACGGAGCCGAGCAGACGCACGCGCTCGCCGAGGCCAAGCGCGCTGATCAGCTGCTCGAGCCGAACGCGCTCGACGCCTTCGCCGATGATCCAGACCTCGAACTCGCGGTTAGCGGCGGCGCGGATCAGTACGTCGAATCCCTTGTACGGCACCAGGCGGCCGCAGGCGAGCACGAGACGGCCGCGACCGTTTACGTGGTGAGGCTCGATCTTCGGCCAGTCGTAGACGTCAGTATCGATGCCGAACGGCACGACGTGGCATTTGTCTTCGAACTCCCGCAGCAGCGGCGCCTTGTCGACCAGCACGCGATCGGACACGATGATCGCCTTCGCTTGGCGAAGCGTCCGCCGCATCAAGGGCTGGATGAGCCAGCGGAGGCCCGCATGGGTGACGATATCGGCGTGCCAGTGCACGACCAGCGGCCGCCTGCGGCCGAGTCCAAGGGCGAAGACGATGTCGGCGAGCGGGAACGGCGCATGCAGCGCCAATAGATCGTGGTCGGCGATCTTCTGCCACAGCCGCCAGGGGTAGGTTGGCGCGGCGGGCAGCGACAGCACATCGCCGAACGAGTGGACGCGCGCGACCGGGACGTCGTTGACGACGATCTCGCGCTGCTCGGCCGATTGTGAGCAGACCAGCACAGCGGGGGCGAAGGCATCCTTCAGGCCGGCGCAGATGTCGCGGATCACGGTGAGCGTACCGCCGAACAGGTCGGGATAATAGATCTTGAAGATGTGCAGCACCGACGGGCGGCGCGGGGATTGGCTGGCGTGATGCATACTGGCTTCAGCCTGCGATCAGTGCTGCGACGAAAGGCGCCGCGAGTACCGCGATGAAGATCACGCCGCGCAGCAAGGCCGGAAGCATCGGCATGGTTGCGCCTTGCCCGCCGGGGGGAATCGGCACCGAACGCGGTGAAGTGGAAATGCGGACCAAGCGGTCAGCCATGGTGAGTCCCTTTAAGTCGCGCCCTCAGTGGCGCTTCGTATAAGTGGGAAAATTTACCACGTCAATCGCCAGCCGAGAAAATGTGGGATTGTGTCCCACATGTTTCCCGCTTACAATTCAGACATGAATGCCAAGTCCGGGCCCAAAGCGGCGGCTCCGCAGCCGAATGCCGCAGCAAAGCTGCACGCGCCGCTGGCGCGGCTGCTGCGCCCGCTGGTGCGGCTCTGCATTCGCAGCGGCATGACCTTTCCGGCATTGGCGCAATTGCTCCGCGAGCTCTTTGTCAACGTCGCCGAGCACGACTTTGCGCTCGAAGGCAAAGAGCAGACCGACAGCCGCGTCAGCCTGCTCACCGGCATCCACCGCAAGGAGGTGGCACGGCTGCGCGGCGCCGGCGCGCCCGTGCATGAGACGCCGGCTGCGGTCTCGCTGACGAGCGCGGTGATCGCGCGCTGGCTCGCCGCCTCCGAGTTCACCGATGCGAAAGGCGAGCCGCTGGCTTTGCCGCGCACGGCCGAGGGCGATGCGCCATCATTCGAACAACTCGTCGCCTCCGTCACCAAGGACGTGCGCCCTCGCGCGGTGCTGGATGAATGGATCGATCGCAAGCTTGTCACCATCAACGCGGCCGATGAGATCGAGCTGGTGGAGGCGGCGTTCGTTCCGAGTGGCGCGGATGACAGCAAATGGCATTATCTCGGCCGCAATCTGCACGACCATATCGCAGCAGCCGCCGAGAACGTGTCAGGGCCGGGGCCGCGCTTCCTCGAGCGCGCGGTCCATTACAACAACATCTCGCCCAAGCTTGCAAAGCGGCTCGAGGCGCGCTCGCGCGAGCTCGCAATGGATGCGCTGAAGACCGCCAACCGCGAGGCCAACCGGGCGCTTGCGAAGGACAAGGGCGGCGATGCCCGCTGGAATTTCGGCATCTATATCTATACCGAAGATGCCGATGAACAGGGCGGGACCAAGGATGTCGGCAAGGAAACCGGCAAGGAAACCGGCAAGGAAGGCAGCTCCTGATGAGGCGACTGCCGCTAATCTCACGTCGCCTGCTGCTCACCGGATTCTGGCTCGCCGGCAGCGCAATCGCGCGTGCGCAGGTCAAGCGCGGCACGGATCAAGGCATCGGCGGCACGGGAATCACGCGCGGTGACGATCACGGCATTGGCGGCACCGGCATCGTCGGCGTGATCCAGCGATTCGGCAGCATCTACGTCAATGGCGAGCGCGTCACCTACGCGAGCGACGTGACTGTGTACATCGACGGCGAGGCGGCGAGCCCGAAGGCGTTGCGCATCGGCCAGCTTGCGCGCGTGGTCGCAACTCGGCAGAGCGACGGCGCGCTCGTCACCCGCAACATCGCGATCGCGAGCGAGGTCTCCGGCCCGATCGAACAGGTGAAGGGCAACGCGCTCACGGTGCTCGGCCAGAAGATCGTGATGGGTGGCAAGGACAGCAAGCTCCGTGCCGGCACGCAGGTGGCGGTCTACGGCCTGCGCCGGACCGACGGCGTGATCGTCGCGAGCCTGGTCGAGCCGCGCAAGAACGTAGCCGAACGTGTCACCGGTCTGGTCGAGCGCGGTCCCGACGGCTCGCATATCGGCGGGCTGAAGCTCGCCGGCGTCGATCCCTTGCTGGTCGGGCAGCGCGTCCAGATCGAGGGCCACATGAGCCAAGGCGTACTGCAGGCCACGCGCACGCGCATCGAAGATTTCTCGGATCTCGTCGGCGCGAACCGCCTGTCGATCGAGGCGTATGTGCAGCGCGCGGGCTCCAGCCTCCAGTTCGGCTCCGGAATTGTCGCCCACGATAGTTCGCGCTTCGGGCCGGTGGCGGGCGAAGCGCGCATGATCGTCAACGGTGTGTTTGATCGTTCGCGTGGGCTTCAGGTGGAGTCGACCCGGGTGATTGGCCCCGGCCCGGGTGGACCTCCATCCGGCGACGGGAGCCCCGGCCGGTCGCCCGGCGGTTCGATCATGCATCCTGATCGCCCACTACCGAACCCGAGCAATAGTCAGCCCGGTACGCCGGGGGCGCCCGGATCTGGTGCCGGTGGTCATCCGGGCTCCGCGCCGCCTGGACCCGGTGGCGCGCCAGATCCCGGTGGATTCGGTGCACCGGGCGGCGGCCCGACGGGCCCCGGTGGTAGAATGGGTGGTGGCGGCTTCGGAGGTCCCGGCGGCGGGATGGGTGGTGGCCGACGCTAGTTTAACGGCCTGTGAGCTCGCAGCGCTGGATGCGAGACTAGCCCGCACTCAGCTTTACGCCGGCGCGCAAGAACTTCTGGGGATCGACAGCTTCGCCGTCGATGCGGGTTTCGTAGTGCAGATGCGGGCCGGTCGAGCGGCCGGTCGAGCCGACGAGGCCGATGACCTGGCCGATCTTCACGATCTCGCCGATCTTGACGTTGATCTCGGAGAGATGGCCGTAGCGGGTCGACAGTCCGTTGCCGTGATCGACCTCGACCATGCGGCCGTAACCGCCGGACCAGCCGGCCGAGACCACCTTGCCGTTGGCCGTGACGCGAGCCGGATCGCCGGTCGCGGCGCGGAAGTCGAGGCCGGTATGCATGGCGGGGCGGCCGAGGAAGGGATCGCTGCGCACGCCGAAGCCCGAGGTGAATTCGACCTCGCCGACGACGGGCTTGCGGTAGGGCACCTGCGCCAGGGTGCGGTTGAGCCGGTCCATCTCGGCGCGGGTGACGTTGATGCGATAGAGCTGTTTCTCGAAGGGACCTGCATTCGCTGTGAGCTTGACAGGCACGAACGGGCCGCCCATCGGGGCGCGCGGCGCGGCGGCCTCAAGGCTGGCGATGTTCAGGCCGAGGTCGCTGACCACGCCGCGCATGCGACGCATTCGCGAATCCATGCCTTCCTCGACCGCGTTGAGCGCCGCGATCTGGCGGCGCTCGACCTGATCGAGCGAGGTTGTGAGCCGAACCAGGACGTTGTCATAGCCCTGGTTCTTGGCGAATTGATTGACCGGCGCGGCGACCGCGGTCGGGGCGCGCGATTCGAGCCGGGCTTCGCGGTCAGGCGGCGCCACGAAAATGACGGTGTCGCTGATCGGGGATGGTTTGGGCGCGCCCTGCGTCGTCTGGGTCGAATCGCTACGCTGCGGGGTCGAACGTGGAATTGATCCGGTCACGTCGGGCATGGCGCCCAGCGCCGTGGCCCGGGACTCCAGCGCCGTCTGGCGCTTCATGATCTGGTCGAGCTTCTGGTCGAACTGTTCCTGGTCGAGCAGCTGGCGGCTGGTGGTGCGGTCGACCTTGGCACGCAGCTCGGCGATACGGTCCTCATAGGCGTATTGCATCTCGGCCTGGCGGGCGATCAGTCGGGTCAGGACATCGTCGCGGAAGGCAAAATAGGTGGCGGTCGCGGCCGACCACAGCCCGAGCAGAACGACGGTGCCGACCACGATCCAGAACACCACCGGCCCGAGGCGAACCTGCTTGCCGTGATGCAGGATGGTGTAGGCGTCGTCCGCATCGGCGAGGGGAATGGCAGTCGTCGCTGCGACCACGGCGGGACGATGATGGAAGGCCCGGCCGCGATCGTGGGGATGATGCTGGGGGTACTGCGAATATTGGGCAGAACTTTTCGACATCGGCACTCCGGCGCCGGTCGGAACGGTTCCTTGCGGCCTAACTGCCGCGGCAATCTGGGCCGGTCATGGTTAATTTTCCGGAAACGGGAACGCTCGATTTTAACGGGCTGGTTAAAGACTTCTTGCCGCCTCCAGCACGTCGTCCGCATGGCCGTCGACCCGGACGTTGCGCCAAATCCTGGCCACTTTGCCGTCTGCGCCGATCAGCACCGTAGTGCGAAGAATCCCCAGGAAGCTCTTGCCATACATGGATTTTTCACCCCAGGCCCCGTAGGCCTCCAGCATCTCATGGGCTTCATCCGAGATCAGGGGAACGCTGAGGCTGTGCTTGTCGCGAAACTTCTCCTGGGCCTTTAGCGGATCGGCCGAGATGCCCAGCACGGCGGTGCCGGCAGCTTTGAAGGCGTCCCTGAGACGGCTGAAGTCGATCGCCTCGCGGGTGCAGCCCGGCGTGTCGGCGCGGGGGTAGAAGAACAGGACGAGCTTCTGGCCGGCATAATCCGCTGACGTGACGATATTGCCGCCGTCGCGGGGCAGCCGGAAGGCGGGGGCCTTCTGGCCCTCGGTCAGCGCGGATTTGGCGCCGGGCGCCGAAGCCGCGGGTTTCGAAGCCGTTTCAGAAGATTTTAACCGTTTCGATGCGGCCTTATGCGATGCTGACTTTGCACCTGCCTTGGCTGAATTGCTGGCCGATGCGCCCTGTGTTTTCGCGCTGCGTGCCTTGGTCGACGCCCGTGTCGTCACGGGCTTCTTTTTGGCGGTCGGAGGACTGGAGGGCGTTTTGGACGATTTCTTTCGGGATTTCTTGGACATACGCCTTCCTTTCGTCGCTTTCGGCGGGTCAACCAAAGCGGTATTGCAACTCTCGTCCGGTGTGCCGGATTCGCGCCCTCGGCTGGGCAATTTTGGCGGCGACGGAGTATGGTTACAAGGAATTCCACGCACCACCCCACTGCTCGTTGAACGCGCTCCCGGGGCGAAATGACGAACAGCAGGAACATCAGAGGAATGGCGGCAATGCCGGGGCGGGGAGCATCGATTCCCGTCGATGGCTGCGGTCCCGGCGGCGCTCCGTCCTACGACGGGCGCGTGTATCGAGAGGCAATGGCAAGGAATACGTCGCCCCAGGACCACATCAAGGGTTTCGATCGGCACGGCAGCCATCACGAGCAGCCGGAATGGGACGAGGCCGATTGGGATCAGGATCAGGAGGAGGAGGCGGGCCATCGCGCGCGCCGCCTGCTGTCGCGTTCCAGCTCGCGCCTCCAGGTCGGTAATGGCTTCTCGGCGTTTCGGCGGATGCTGCCGAGTGGACGCTGGCTCCGCCGGATGTCCATCGTCCTCGGCTCCTTGATCCTCATCTTCGTCGGCTGCTTCGGCGCGCTGTGGTGGCGGCTTGGCGCCGGCCCCATCAATCTCGACATGGCAACGCCATGGCTCGCCGCCGCAATCGAGGACAATATCGGCCACGGCAATACCGTGGAGGTCGGCGGCACCCAGATCGAACGGACCGGGCGCGTCAGGATCGCCGTGCGCATTCGCGACATCATCGTCCGCGATCATGACCATGCCATCGTCGCCAGCGCACCGAAGGCCGAGGTGAGGCTGTCGGGTGTCGCACTTCTCACCGGGCATCTGCGGGCCGAGAGCCTCAACCTTGTCGATGCCGAGCTCGCGATCCGGATCGCGCCCGACGGGACCGTCACGGTCTCCGCTGGCGACACGGCAAAGCCGCTCGCAACCGGCGTTGCGTCCAAGAAGGAAGCCGGCCTGCCGCCGACCTTCCCCCGCAACGGCGTGCCGCCGCCGCCGTTCGGGATGGCGCCGGCAGCGCCGGACGCGTCGCAGGCCGCGCCTCAACCGGCCGCTCAGAGCGGGATCCTTCAGGGGCTCGACTGGCTCGACAGTCTGAGCATGACCGGCCTCGACGGCCAGAACCTCAACGAGATCGGTCTCAAGAACGGCAACCTGATCGTCGACGATCAGCAGCGCGGCAGCAAATGGTCGTTTGAGAACATCACGCTCAGCCTGCGCCGGCCGAGCCATGGCGGTGTCGCGCTCAGCCTCGGCGAGGAGGGCGCGCATCCGTGGTCGCTGCGCGCCACGATCGGGCCAGCCGAGAACGGCGTGCGTTCGGTCGATATCCGCGCCGACAAGGTCTCGACCTCGAACATCCTGCTGGCGCTGCGGGTCAAGGACTTGACCTATACGGCCGATCTGCCGCTGACCGGCGATCTGAAGGGCGAGCTCGGCCGCGACGGCGTCCCGACGTTCTTCCGCGGCAAGGTCATGGTCGGCGCGGGCAACATCATCGACACCGACACGCCCGATTATCCGATGGCGATCGACCAGGCCGAGATCAACGTCGAGTGGGATGCAAATCGGCGCGTGTTGGTCGCGCCGTTCAAGATCCTCTCTGGCGCCAACCGTCTGACCCTGCTAGCCCATCTCGAGCCGCCCAACGGCACCGTGAACGACTGGCAGCTCGGCTTCAGCGGCGGCTCGATCCTGCTCGGCGGCATCGACAATGAGCCGCCGCTCGTCTTCAACCGCATCGCGATCGGCTTCCGTTTCGACACCGACCACAAACGCATGCTGCTCACGCAGGCCGACATCTCCAACGGCGAAATCGGCGTCGCCGGCACCGGCGCGATCGACTATTCCGGTGAGCCGCGCCTGACGCTCGGCTTCGCGGGAACGCCGATGTCGGCCTCCGCCCTGAAGCGGATGTGGCCGACGCTGGTGGTGCCGGAATTGCGCCAATGGGTGATCGAGCGGATCGAGCGCGGCACGCTCCAGCGCATCGAGGTCGGCATCAACTCGCCGACGCGCAATCTTCCGCGCAAGGGGCCGCCGATTCCCGACGATGGCCTCTCGGTCAACATCGTCGCGAGCGGCGTCGCCGTTCGTCCTGTTGACGGCATGCCTGTCGTGCACGACGCCGACCTCAAGGCGCACGTGACCGGACGCACGGCAACCGTGAACATCGGCCAAGGCGTTGCCGATACGCCTGCGGGCCGCAAGATCACGATCTCCGACTTCACCTTCGAGGTGCCCGATATGGCGCCGAAACCCTCGCCGTCGCGCACGCGCTTCCGCGTCGATGGCCCGGTGCCGGCGGCGGCCGAAATGATGTCCAACGACCGCTTGAGCGATCTGTCGTCGACCCCCATCGATCCCAACACCAGCAAGGGCACGTTCACGGCCAACATCCAGCTCAACCTGCCGGTCAAGGGCGAGTTGACCAAGACGGACACGGTCTATGCCGTCACCGCTGACCTCAACGGCTTTTCCGCCGACAAGCTGGTGATGAACCAGAAACTCGAGGCCAACAATCTGAAGATCGTCGCCAACAACGGGGGTTACCAGGTCAAGGGCGACGTCAAGATCAACGGGCAGGCGGCCTCGCTCGACTACCGCAAGGCGACCGATGGCGATGCCGACGTCAAGCTGCAGACGACACTGGACGACGCCAGCCGTGCACGCCTCGGCTTCGATCTCAGTCCTGCCGTCAGCGGCTCGGTGCCGGTCAAGGTATCAGGCAAGATCGCCGGCGGCCCCGACGCGACGACCAAGCTCGGCATCGAGGCGGACCTGACCTCGGTCAAGCTCGACAACATCCTTCCAGGCTGGGTCAAGCTGCCGGGCAAGCCGAGCAAGGCGACCTTCAAGGTGGTGCCGACGGCACAATCGACGCGACTCGAGGACATCGTCATCGAAGGCGGCGGCGCTTCGATCAAGGGCTCGCTGGAAGTCGATCCGAACGGCGATCTCATGAACGCGAACTTCCCGACCTATGCGCCGTCCGACGGCGACAAGACGTCGTTGAAGGTCGAGCGCGGCCAGGACGGCGTGGTCCGCGGCACGATGCGCGGCGACGTGTTCGACGGCCGCGGCTTCCTGAAGTCGGCGATCTCAGGCAATTCGAAGGACGACAGCAAGAGCAAGCTGAAGAACGTCGATTTCGACATCGACGTGAAGCTCGGCACGGTCGCAGGATTCAACGGCGAGACGATGCGCAGCGTCGACGCCAAGATGTCGAAGCGCGGCGGAGCCATCAAGGCGATCTCGCTGAGCGGCAGGATCGGCCAGAATACGCCTGTTGCAGCCGATCTGCGCGGCGGACGCGCCCAGGGCAGCCGCGAGGTGATCTATCTCCAGACCAACGATGCCGGTGCGCTGCTGAAGTTCACCGACACCTATACCAAGGCCGTCGGTGGCCAGATGGTGGTGGCGATGGAGCCGCCGACCTCCGAGCCGACCATGGCGCGCGAGGGCCTCATCAACGTGCGCGACTTCACGGTGAAGGGCGAAGCGCAGCTCGAACGCGTCGCCGCAGGCGCGCCGAACGGCACCGGCAACGGCGTCTCCTTCACCGCGCTCCGCGCCGAGTTCATTCGCCAGAACGGCGCGCTGACGATCCGCGACGGCGTGGTCAAGGGCCCGATGATCGGCGCCACCATCGAGGGCTCGATCGACTATCCCGGCAACCAGGTGTGCATGAGCGGCACCTTCGTGCCGATGTACGGACTGAACAACATGTTCGGACAGATTCCGGTGCTCGGATTGTTCCTTGGGGCTGGCGACAAGGAAGGGCTGATCGGCGTGACCTACGAGGTGGTCGGCACGCCGGCCGCCCCCGTGATGCGCGTCAATCCGATCTCGGCGATATTTCCCGGCGTGACCCGCAAGATCATGGAGTTCAACACGGGCAAGCAGAACACGCCGTTCGACGATCAGTTGCCATCGTCACAGTCCGGCGACAGCCCGACGGGATCGGCAAGACCGCTGTCGAGCGGTTGCAGCGCGCGACGCTAAACCCGCTACGCCGCACGCACGCCGGCGAGGAAGGTGCCGACCTCGCCCGAGAGCTGCTCGGCATGCTTGGAGAGGTTCGAGGCGGCGGCGAGCACCATGCCGGCGGCATTGCCGGTCTCGTTGGCTGCCGTGCTGACGCCTCCGATATTGGTCGTGACCTCCTTGGTGGCGTCGGCGGTCTGCGAGACGCTGCGGGCGATCTCGGCGGTGGCGGCGCCTTGCTCCTCGATTGCAGCGCCGATCGAGGTGGCGATGCGGCTGACTTCCTCGATCGTGGCGGTGATGCCGCCGATGGCGTCGACGGCCTCTTTCGTGGCGCCCTGGATCTGGGCGATCTTGTCGCCGATCTCGCGTGTCGCCTCCGCGGTCTGGCTCGCCAGCGACTTCACCTCGGAGGCGACGACGGCGAAGCCGCGGCCGGCCTCGCCGGCGCGCGCGGCCTCGATGGTGGCATTGAGCGCGAGCAGATTGGTCTGCGCAGCGATGCTGGAGATCAACTCGGCGACATGCTCGATCTGCTGGGCGCCGTCCGACAGCGCGCGCACGATGGTGTCGGTGCGGCGCGCACTTTCCACCGCGCGTCCGGTGACGTCGGCCGATTGGGTGACCTGACGGCTGATCTCGGTGATGGAAGAAGAGAGCTCTTCGGCGGCAGCCGCCACCGTCTGGACGCGCTGGCTGGCTTCGGTTGCGGCCGAGCCGACCAGGGCGGCGCGCTGGTTGGTCCCCTCGGCGGTTGACGACATCGACCTGGCCGTGACTTCGAGCTCGCCCGAGCCCGAGGCCATCATGCCCACGAGCTGGCCGACCGACGCATCGAAGCGGTCGGCAAGGGCGATCAGGGCATCGCGCTTCTCCTGCTCGCTGCGCGTCTTGGCCGCGACCTGCTCGGCTTCCAGGGTGCGTGCCGTCAAGGCGGTCCGGCGCAGCACTTCGAGCGTCTCGGCCATGCGGCCGATCTCGTCGCCGCGGTCGGTCTCCTCGACCGGCTTGTCGATCGCGCCCTCGGCGATGTCCTGCATGCGCGTCTTCTGACGGTCGAGCGCGCCGAGCACGTCGCGGGCGATCAACCAGGACAGCGTCGCCATCAGCAGCATCAAGCCGATGCCGATTGCGGCGAGCTCCATCGTCAGCGCGCGGACATCGGCGTCGATGTCGTCGACATAGAGGCCGTAACTGATCGTCGCGTTCCACGGCGTGAACTCGCGGACGAACACTGTCTTGCGGACAGGCTCGGTCTGCCCTGGGCGCGGATAGAGATAGGAGGTGACGCCACCCTGCGGCGCCTGCTTTGCGGCGTTCAGCTGGGCATCGGCGATCATGACGCCATTCGAATCCTTGGCGCCCGTGATCTTGCCTTCGAGCTGCGGATTGGCGCCATTGACCAGGATCGACGTGTCGGGGTTGTAGATCACGGGATAGCCCTGGCCGCCGCCGAACTTCATATTGCGAGCGCGCTGGCGAAACTGGAGCTTGGCATCGTCAGCCGTCAACTTGCCGGCCGCAACGTCATCCTGGAAGCTCTGGGCGAGGCCGTGGAGCAGATCGACTGCGGCCTTCATCTGCTGGACCCGGTCGTCCATCATGCGGCTCTTGCTGAGGAACGCCGATACCGCGATGATGGCCGTGACTGTCAGAGCCGCAAGGCAGACCATGCTGGCAAGCTTGGTGCGGATCTTCAGATGACTCAGCAGCTTCATCGCAGGCCCCTACGCCATGTTTGTTGTTGCTCCCATCGCTAGCATGAAGTTCTTACCAATCATGAAGATAGCCGTGCGGGCACCTGTCGCGCACCCGCAGCTTCGCAGTCCAATGCACAACGGTGCAGTCAAACGGCGACGCGCAGATGCGTGCTGGTATGTGAGTGCCGGTAAATGGATCTTGGATTGCGGTGCCGCTCGCCCCTGGCCGGACTTGCGATGAACCGATTCGTTCCCCGCCTCATCATGTCGGTGCTGCTGGTCGCAGCTCTCGTGCTGATCTGGAACGTGCTGGGCCCTCGTTGAGACGACGCCGGCCAATCCGCCGAGCGCCATCTCGTGACATGGGTCGATTGCGAGCGCCTCAGCGCCGCGCGTAGGCGCCGTCCGGCGCGTCGCTCTCCTTGCCGATCAACGCATCGACACTGACCGAGCCACCGCCCGCCGCGGAGATGTAGAGACAGGCGAAGCAGAACAGGATCGCGGCGGTGCCGCCGTTGAGCAACGGCAGGAGCACGGGCGTGCCTGTTTTCATCATGTGGCCCATGAAGTAGGCGAACGCCATTTCACCCGACAGGATGAACGCGGTGAGACGGGTGAACAGGCCGAGCATCAGCGTCGCGCCGAGCACCAGCTCGAGCGTGCCGGCCACATAGATCAGCGGCGGGATGTCGGCGAAGTACGGAAGCATCGGGAACTTGAACAGCTTGGCGACACCATACTGGAACAACAGCAGTCCGGTAATGAAGCGGAATAAGCTCAAGAGAACCGGTTGAAAGCGAGAGAGATAGGGAAAGTTCATTGGTTTGTGCCCTCCATCCAATGTCACGACTAGGAACCGCATTCGGTTCCGTCTCGCAAGCTGCGCCAAATCAATTCACGCTGACATTTTTGTCATGTCGGACAAAACACCGCAGGCTGCAGGTTCAGCCGCACGTTGTCTGTATTTTTTTGAGCATCTACGCGTCGTCCCGGCCCGTAGTTCCCCGGTAACACGAATGAATTCAGGTTACCTCCGGGAGACCTAGCGCCGCAAGGCCGGCACAATCAGAAATGGAATCATTCCGAGCACCACGCTCGCAAGTGCGAAGGCGAGGAGGGCGTTGTAGCCGTGGGTAGCGTCGTGGATCAGGCCGCCGCTCCAGGAGCCGACGGACGAGCCGAGGCCGCTGCCGATCGAGATCGTGCCGTAGATGGTGCCGACGCGCTTGCCCTGGAAGATCCGCATCGCGGTGGCGCTGATCAGCGGACCGCGCGAGCCCATCATGCTGCCGAAGCAGACGACGAAGCCGGTCAGCAGGAGGATGTTCGGCGCGTATTGCAAGAGCCAGAGCTGGACGATGCCGAGGATCGAGATCGCGTAGCTCAGGAGCACCGAGGGCCGGCGCCCGATCATGCCGTCGAGTGCGGAGACACCCAGCATGCCGAACACCAGCACGACGCCGGAAAAGCCCCAGGCGGTCGCGGCCTGCAGCGGCGGGAAGCCGGCATCGATCAGATAGGCCACGATCTGGGCGGCGATGCTGTACATGCCGACGGCGGTGAAGAAGAAGGTCGAGAACAGCGCCCAGAAGGCGTGGTGACGCATCGCGCCGATGAGCGTCCAGCCGCTGTCGACGAAGTCGGGGTCGCTTCTCTTCACGACATGCGGCGAGCCCGCAGCGAACAGCCGCCACGGCAGCAGCAGCAACGGCACCAGCAGCCCCAGGGCTGCAAAGCCGAACAGCTGGTAGGTGTCGCGCCAGCCGACGTGATCGATCAGGAGCTGCGAGGCCGGCAACAGCGCCAGCACGCCGCCGCCCATCGCCGAATACACCACGGACATCGCGGTCGGCAGCCGTGGTCCGAACCAGCGGCCGAGCAGGATCGAGTTCGGCACGATGCCGATGAAGGCGACGCCGATGCCGACGCAGAGGCCGATCGAGAGCTGGAACTGCCACAGATGCTGGGCGTGCGCCGCGATCAGGAACGCCGCGCCGAGCAGCAAAAGGCCGAGCGCATAGACGATGCGTGGTCCCGAATGATCGAACAGCCGTCCGACGAAGGGGGCGGTGAGACCGCTCGCAAGCCAGGTGAGGGAATAGACCGAGACGATCTGCGCGCGATCCCAGCCAAAACTCTCTGAGATCGGTTTGAGGAACACCGTAAAGCTGTCGCCGAGCCCGCGGCCGAGAACGGCCAGCGTGAAGCAGAGCGCGAGCACGTTGAGTGCGATGCGCACGGCGCCTTGCGGTGTCGCCGCGACGCCATCCTTGCCCGCCTTCGCCGACGTTTCCTTGGGCGTGTTCTGATCCATTGGCTGTCAGGGAGCGCGCTTCGTTGCGCCCTGACAAGCATCAAAAGCTCATACGCCTATGCAGGCTTGAGGAGGACGTGCTTCTTCTTGCCGAAGGACAGCTTGATCACGCCTTCGGGCGTCAGATTGGCTGCTGAGAGCGTCATCTTCTCGTCGGTGACCGCGACGTCGTTGACGCGCAGTCCGCCACCCTTGATCTGGCGCCGCGCTTCGCCGTTGGAGGCAACGAGACCCGCCTTGACGAAAGCGTTGAGCACGCCGAGTCCGGCCTCCAGCTCGCCGCGCGGAATTTCCACCGCCGGCAGGGTTTCGGCGAGTGCGCCTTCTTCAAAAGTGCGGCGCGCGGTTTCGGCTGCTTCGTTGGCAGCATCGCGGCCATGCAACAGTGCGGTCGCTTCCGTCGCGAGCACCTTCTTGGCCTCGTTGATCTCGGAACCGCCGAGCGCTTCGAGCTTCTTGATCTCAGCTATCGGCAGCGTCGTGAACAGCTTCAGGAATTTACCGACGTCGGCATCCTCCGTATTGCGCCAGTACTGCCAGAAATCGTAGGGCGAGAACTGGTCGGCATTGAGCCACACCGCGCCTTGCGCGGTCTTGCCCATCTTGGCGCCGGACGCGGTGGTCAGCAGCGGCGTCGTCAACGCGAACAGCTGGTGCGTGCCCATGCGGCGGCCGAGATCGACGCCCATGATGATGTTGCCCCATTGGTCCGAGCCGCCCATCTGCAATTTACAGCCGGTGCGCTTGGCGAGCTCGACGAAGTCGTAGGCCTGGCAGACCATGTAGTTGAACTCGATGAAGCTCATCTCCTGCTCGCGCTCGAGGCGCAGGCGCACCGAGTCCATGGTCAGCATGCGGTTGACCGAGAAATGCCGGCCGACGTCGCGCAGCATCTCGATCCAGTTCAGCTTGGTCAGCCACTCGGCATTGTCGAGCATGACGGCGTCGCTCTTGCCGTCGCCGTATTTCAGCACCTTCGCGAACACGCCGCGGATCGATTCCTTGTTGGCCTCGATCTCGGCAATCGTGCGCATCGCGCGCGTCTCGTCCTTGCCGGAGGGATCGCCGACCATGGTGGTGCCGCCGCCCATCAGCGTGATCGGCTTGTTGCCGGACTGCTGCAGCCAGTGCAGCATCATCATGGTCAGGTAGTTGCCGATATGCAGCGAGCGGGCGGTGCAATCGTAGCCGACATAGGCGGTCGCCTCGCCCTTGGCGGCGAGCGCGTCCAGCCCCTCGAAATCGGAGCATTGGTGGATGAATCCACGTTCCTGCAGGGTATTGAGGAAATCCGATTTAAATGCAGTCATCTGTCGGCATGCCCAACAATTCTTGGTTTACTGTTTTGGGAGCAATTTAAGGGTCTTATCTGGGAACTCGATTGCTGCCCGCCGTTTGGCGCTGTGGCATTATAAGATGTGTCCCTCTGGCACAAGATCGGCATGCCGGAGAGGCTGTTTTGAGGACGCTGATCCCATGATGTTGACGGCACTCGGTTTGATGAGCGGCACCTCGCTGGACGGGGTGGACGTCGCGCTGATCGAAACCGATGGAAAGCAGGTGAAGGCGTTCGGTCCCTCGGGCTACCGGCCCTATAGCCCGGCCGAGCGCAATCTGCTGCGCCAGGCGCTGTCGGAGGCCGTGAACCTGCCGCAACGGGATGCCCGGCCGGGTATCCTGGCCGAGGCCGAGCGTGCGGTGACGCTGGCGCATGCCGAGGCGGTCGCCGCTTTCGTCGCCCAGAACCGGATGAGGCCGGAAGAGATCGACATCGTCGGCTTCCATGGCCAGACCGTATTGCACCGTCCCGAACGGCGCCTGACGGTCCAGATCGGCGATGCGGCGGCGCTGGCGAGAGCCATCCATATTCCTGTGATGCACGACTTCCGCGCTGCCGACGTCGAGGCCGGCGGGCAGGGGGCGCCGTTCGTGCCGGTCTACCACCGTGCGCTTGCCAATTCGCTGGAACGCGAAGGGCCGATCGTCGTCGTCAATATCGGCGGCGTCTCCAACATCACCTATATCGACGGCAACGACACGCTGATCGCCTGCGACACCGGGCCCGGCAACGCGCTGCTCGACGATTTCATGTACCGGACCATGAACCAGGCGTTCGACGCGGAAGGCAAGTTCGCAGCGCTCGGCAAGGTGGATGAGGCCTGGATCGCGCGGGCACTGGAATTGCCGTTCTTCGCGGCACCGCCACCGAAATCGCTCGATCGCAACGACTTCGCCGCCCTGAAGCTTGGCGACGTCGCGCCGGCGGATGGCGCGGCGACGCTCACCGCGTTCACCGCGGCGGCGATCGCCCGCATCATCCCGCTGCTGCCGCGGCGGCCGCAAAGCTGGATCGTCTGCGGCGGCGGCGCACGCAATCTCACCATGCTGCGCATGCTGCGGGAACGGGTGGGACCGGCGACCGTCGAGGCCGCCGAGGCGCTCGGCTGGGCCTCCGACGCGATCGAGGCCCAGGCCTTCGGCTTCCTCGCCGCGCGTGGCCTGAAGGGTCTGCCGCTGTCCTATCCCGCCACGACGGGGGTGCCGATGCCGATGACGGGCGGGGTGATCGCCAGACCGTAAAGCGAATGGTCCGAGGCTCGGATCGATTAATGCAAGTGCATTGATCTTGACGAGTGCATGCATTTGCATCTATGTTTGGATGCCGTTGCATCCAACCGCCGGGATCGTTGCCATGACCGCTTCACTGAAACTGATCAGCCACAAGCTTTGTCCCTACGTGCAGCGCGCAGTGATTGCCCTGAACGAAAAGGGCGTGCCGTTCGAGCGGGTCGACATCGATCTCGCTGATAAACCCGACTGGTTCCTGGAGCTCTCGCCGCTCGGCAAAGTGCCGGTGCTGGTGGTGACGACGGACAAGGGCGAGGTCGCATTGTTCGAGAGCAACGTGATCTGCGAGTACATCGAGGAGACACAGGCAGGGAGCAAGCTACATCCCGCTGATGCGTTGAAGCGCGCCGAGCATCGCGCCTGGATGGAGTTCGGCTCGGCGATCCTCGGCGACCTCTGGGGGCTGGAGACGACGACCGATCCGGCGACGTTCGAAAGCAAGCGTCAGGCGCTGACGGCAAAATTCGCGCGTGTCGAGGGCGCGCTCGGGACGGGCCCGTTCTTTGCGGGCAATGCATTCAGCCTGGTCGATGCCGTGTTCGCACCGATCTTCCGCTATTTCGATCTGTTCGACGAGCTGACCGAGCACGGCATCTTTCGCGACGTGCCGAAGGTCCGCGCTTGGCGCGCGGAGCTGGCGAAGCGTCCGAGCGTGCGCACCGCAGTCGGCGCGGACTACCCGCAATTGCTGCGCGCGTTTCTCGTCCGCCACGATGCGCATCTGCTCAAGCTCGCGGCCTGAGCGCAACGCCAATGTCGCCATCCCTGGCCTGGCTGCTGCTGGTGATCGCCGGCGCGCTCGATGTCGGTTGGGCGATCTCGATGAAATATGCGGAGGGCTACACGCGCATCGGCTGGAGCATCGTCTCGCTCGTGCTGCTCGCGGCCTTCGTATTCCTGCTCGGGCGCGCCTTGAAGGTGCTCGAGGTCGGCGTCGCCTATTCGGTGTGGACCGGCATCGGCGCTGCCGGCACCTTCGTCATGGGTGTCGTGCTGTTCGGCGAGACCCTGAGCGCGACGAAGCTTGCCGGCATCGCGCTCGTCTTGATGGGGATCGTCGCGCTCAAGCTGGCTTGAGCCGGGCGCCTCAGCGCACGTTGGCGAGGCGCATGTCCAGATAGGCCGTGATGGTCTCCATCAGCGGCTCGAGCTTGGCGTCGAAGAAGTGGTTGGCGCCGGGGATGATCTGCTGGTCGATCACGATGCCTTTCTGCGTCTTCAGCTTTTCGACCAGCGTGTTGACGTCCTTCGGCGGCACCACCGCGTCCTTCTCGCCATGCACGATCAGCCCGGAGGACGGGCAGGGCGCGAGGAACGAGAAGTCGTAGAGGTTGGCGGGCGGCGCGATCGAGATGAAGCCCTCGACCTCGGGGCGCCGCATCAGGAGCTGCATGCCGATCCAGGCGCCGAAGGAGAAGCCGGCAACCCAGCAGGCACGCGCCTCGGGATTGATGGTCTGCGCCCAGTCGAGCGCGGCCGCCGCATCCGACAATTCGCCGGTGCCATGGTCGAACGAGCCCTGGCTGCGGCCGACGCCGCGGAAGTTGAAGCGCAGCACCGAGAAGCCGCGATGCGCAAAGGCGTAGTAGCACTGGTACACGATCTGATGGTTCATCGTGCCGTGAAACTGCGGATGCGGATGCAGGATCATCGCGATCGGCGCGTTCTTCTGCTTGGCCGGGTGATAGCGGCCTTCGAGACGGCCGGCGGGGCCAGTGAAAATGACTTCAGGCATCGATGATCTCTGGATTGATTTGCTGGAAGGCTGGTCCTTGGCAATCAATCGATTGTGGCCTCAGCGGCAGCTGCCGACGAAGCGCGAATGGAAGGGTGAGAAGGCGTGCGCCTCGCGGTGATGCGCAGAGGGCGCACGGTGACTTGACGGTGCGCGTTCTAACATAGGCTGCGGGGCAAAAAGCAAGCATCTTCGACATCTATCAATTGGCTCAACAGCTTAGCCCGTCATCCCGGCGTCACGCCAATCGCGGTCGGGATCGAAGCAGGGTATGGTCAAGGGCGTCGTTATGAGGACAACCAATTGGAATCACGATTGTTTATCGCCTGGCAGGTGATCTGACGGGCGATTCACGCTGGCGCGGCGGGGCCGCCGAGCAAGGCAACAGCGGGCCGGTAGCGGCGGCTGCCGCCGAGCGTTTTCCCGTTGTCGAAGGTGAGCTCGAAATCCCCTGACGGCTTGAAGTCCACGCCGCTCACCCGGTCGAGATTGGCTAGCCTGGTCCGGTGCACACGGACGATGGCGAAGCGGGCGAGCTCGCTTTCGGTCGCGGCAAGCGTTCCCCGGATCAGGTGCTGGGTCCCATTGGCAAGGCTGTATTCGATGTAGTTGCCGGCGGATGCGACCCAGAGGATGTCACTCGGTGCCACGCGAATCCGGCTGGTGCCGTCGCGGAGCCAGATCAAATCAGGGGACAACGGCTCCCGCGCGGCGGCCGGCATGGACCGGGCTTGCCGGGCCGCCTTGCGCAGCTCGCGGCGGCTTTCGATCAGCCAGAGCGTTGCCCCGATCAGCAATACTGTCACCGCATCCTTGCGGAACTCGTACAGGACGGTCGAAAGCGAGACATGAAAATCGTAGCTGCCGCCGACGAGCCAGAGCATCAACTTCCGTAAGCCCACCATGCCGGCGATATGGAGGGCCGAGAAGGCGGGCAGGGTGACCGCGGCGACACCGATCCGCGGCGCCGGGCTCGCCGCCTCGCGCATCCGCCGCACCGATAGCAACAGGATCGGCACCAGCAGCAGGATGACGACGATGCTCGACAGTTCCCAGAACAGTCGCCGGCCAATGTCATAGCTGTCGCCGCGCCAGACGGCGTCCTGCGCGCCGGAGAGCGCATTGACGATGCCGATGACGAGCGCGATGGCGGCGATTGCCGCCAACATCGTCCAGTCGCCACTGATCCCGCGGGACCAACCGCTCGTCCCCGACGGCGACGCCTCGTCCCCTCGCGCCCGGCTCTGATCCCAAACCGCCTCGACGCGCTCCGTTTCCGGCGCATTTTGGCCGTCAGCCATGGCCCGAAAACCGCTGATGTCGAGACGTCAAGGAGCAGAAACCCATGTCAACACCACAGCAACCCTCAAACCCGCAACGGCGCATCGATCTGGATTGGGTGCGGATTTTAGCCTTTGCCCTGCTGATCTTCTACCACGTCGGCATGCTCTACGTGTCCTGGGGATTTCACATCAAGAGCGAGCACCGGCTGACCTGGCTCGAGCCGGTGATGCTGGTGCTCAATCCCTGGCGGCTGTCGCTGCTGTTCCTGGTGTCGGGGGTCGCGAGCCGCTTCATGCTGGGGAAGGTCCGCCTCGGCACCTTCGCCCGGACGCGGTCGGTGCGGCTCTTGGTGCCGCTGATGACAGGTATGCTCGTGATCGTGCCGCCGCAATCCTATCTTCAGATCGTCGAGACCCTCGGCTATCCCGCCGGTTTCGTCGACTACTACGTCCGCCACTATCTGGCGTTCAGCGCGCAGTTCTGTCCGAGCCCCTGCATCGTGCAGCCGACCTGGAATCATCTCTGGTTCGTGGTCTATCTCTGGGTCTACACCATGGCCCTGGCTGGCGTGCTGTGCCTGTGGCCGACGGCTGCGGATTGGATCGGCGAGCGGCTTGCGACAATGCTTGCCAGTCCGTGGCTGCTGGTGGGGCCTTGCCTGCTGTTTTCAGCCTGGCGGCTGTTTCTGGCGCCGATCTTCCCTTCGACGCATGCGCTGTTCGGCGACTGGTACAACCACGCCGACTATGCGAGCGCGTTCCTGATCGGCTTCCTGCTCGCGCGCCAGAATGGGATCTGGCGCGACCTCGAGCGGCAACGGTGGGTGGCGCTGATGCTTGCAGCTATTTGCTTTGCGGTTTTCGTTCTCGTCTACGCCGGCGTGTTCCCGCGCTCGCCGATGCTGCGATGGATCGCCGGAGCGGCCTATGGTTGCTATCAATGGATCGCGATGGCGACTGTGCTCGGCTTTGCGCGGCGCCATTTGACGGCCGATGGGCCGGTGCGCCGCTATCTTACTGACGCGATCTTTCCCTTCTACATCGTGCATCAGACCGCGATCATCGTGATCGCGCATGCGCTGCGGGACAGCGGGCTGTCTGCGGCAGGCGAGGCCACGATCGTGATCGCAGGAACTGCGCTCACCTGCCTGGTCAGCTACGAGATCGCGCGGCGCATTGGCTGGCTGCGTCCGTTGTTCGGGCTACGGCTTGAACCGCGTTCCGTTGGCGGGATCGCGCGGCAACAGCCGGTCTGACGTGCAGCCGCGGCCGATTGGCGCGATGGCAAAAGGTGCTAAGAGGGCGCCATGCCAAGCCGCGTCTATCTCGACTGGAATGCGACCACACCGCTGCGCAGTGAAGCGCGCGCAGCGATGCTGGTGGCTTACGAGCTGGTCGGGAATCCATCCTCGGTCCATGCCGAGGGACGGGAGGCGCGGCGGCTGGTCGAAGAGGCCCGGGCGGCGCTGGCCGGAGCCGTGGGCGCGCTGCCGCGGAACGTGGTCTTCACCTCTGCGGGAACCGAGGCCAATGCGCTGGCGCTCTCGCCCGGCTTGCGCGGCCCGTCAGGCGGACCGGTGCAGCGGCTGCTGGTCTCTGCGGTCGAGCATGCCTCGGTGTTGGTGGGTGGCCGGTTCCCCGCCGATCGTATCGGCCAGATCCATGTTACGCGGTCCGGCGCGGTCGATCTCGATCATCTCCGAGCGTTGCTGGCCGAAGGTCCCGCGCTGGTCTCGATCATGGCGGCCAATAACGAGACCGGCGCGCTCCAGCCGGTTGCGGAGGCAGCTCGGATTGTCCACGAGGCCGGCGGCCTGCTGCACGTCGATGCGATCCAGGCGCTTGGCAAAATTGCTTTCAACATGAAGGCGGTAGGCGCCGACCTTGCGACCTTTTCTGCGCACAAGATCGGCGGTCCCAAAGGTGTCGGCGCGCTCGTCATCGCCGAGGGGCTCTCCGGGCTCGAGCCCGTCCTGCGCGGCGGCGGGCAGGAACTCGGGCGGCGGGCGGGAACCGAGAATGTCGCGGGCATCGCCGGCTTCGGGGCGGCGGTGAAAGCTGCGCTTCAGGCTCTGCCGGAGGATGCGAAGCGAATGGTAACTCTCAGGGATCGCTTGGAAAATGGCGTTCGTGCTGTGAATTGTGCGACGATCTTCTCGGAGGACGTAGAGCGGTTACCCAATACCGTTCTTTTCACCGCGCCAGGCCTGAAGGCCGAGACCGCAGTGATCGGCTTCGATCTCGAAGGGATCGCCGTGTCCTCGGGGTCAGCTTGTTCCTCGGGCAAGGTCCAGCCATCCCACGTTCTCTCGGCCATGGGGTACGATGCCACCGTGGCCCAGGGAGCGGTGCGACTCAGTCTGGGCTGGTCCACGGGACCCGACGACATCAACAGGGCGTTAGAGGCTTGGCGAAAGCTCGGTAATAGCCTACTTAAGGTCTAAGCGACGAAACACGGCTTGAACGGTTCTAAGCCCGTGCTTTCAGCACCGAAACATCGTAATATCAGTCCGAGTTTGATCCACCGCGGTCCTTGAAACCGCGAGCGGAGGATGGAATGCCAGCCGTACAAGAGACGGTCGAGCGCGTGAAGCGCATCGACGTCGACCAGTATCGTTATGGGTTTGAGACCCTGATCGACACCGAGAAGGCCCCCAAGGGGCTGTCGGAAGAGATCGTAAAATTCATCTCGCAGAAGAAGAACGAGCCCGACTGGATGCTCCAGTGGCGGCTGGACGCCTATCGGCGCTGGCTGACCATGCAGGAGCCGACCTGGGCGCGCGTCGACTATCCCAGGATCGACTTCCAGGATCTCTATTATTACGCGGCGCCGAAGCCGAAGAAGACGGTCTCCTCGCTCGACGAGATCGATCCGGAGATCCTCAAGACCTATGAGAAGCTCGGCATTCCCTTGCGGGAAGTCGCCATGCTCGAGGGCGTCGAGCCGAAGGTCGGTGAGGAAGACCCCGCGCGCCGCAAGATCGCGGTCGACGCCGTGTTCGATTCGGTTTCGGTCGCGACCACTTTCAAGGCCGAGCTGAAGAAGGCCGGCGTGATCTTCATGCCGATCTCGGAGGCGATCCGCGAGCACCCGGAACTCGTCCAGAAATATCTGGGATCGGTGGTTCCGACCTCGGACAATTTCTACGCGACGCTGAACTCGGCGGTGTTCTCGGACGGCTCGTTCGTCTACGTGCCGCCGGGCGTGCGCTGCCCGATGGAGCTATCGACCTATTTCCGCATCAACGAGCGCAACACCGGCCAGTTCGAGCGCACGCTGATCATCGCCGACAAGGGCGCCTACGTCTCCTATCTTGAGGGCTGCACCGCGCCGCAGCGCGACGAGAACCAGCTGCATGCCGCCGTGGTCGAGCTGGTCGCGCTCGATGACGCCGAGATCAAATATTCGACGGTGCAGAACTGGTATCCCGGCAATTCGGAAGGCAAGGGCGGCATCTACAACTTCGTCACCAAGCGTGGCGATTGCCGCGGCGCCAATTCCAAGATCTCCTGGACCCAGGTCGAGACCGGTTCGGCGATCACCTGGAAGTACCCGAGCTGCATCCTGCGCGGCGACAACTCCCGCGGCGAGTTCTACTCGATCGCGATCTCGAACGGCTTCCAGCAGGTCGATTCCGGCACCAAGATGATCCATCTCGGCAAGAACACGTCGAGCCGGATCATCTCCAAGGGCATCGCCGCCGGCAAGTCGCAGAACACCTATCGCGGTCTCGTCACGGCGCACCGCAAGGCGACCGGCGCGCGCAACTTCACCGCCTGCGATTCGCTGCTGATCGGCGACAAATGCGGCGCACACACCGTGCCGTACATCGAAGCCAAGAACTCCTCGGCGACGTTCGAGCACGAGGCGACGACCTCGAAGATCTCCGAGGACGTGCTGTTCTACTGCATCCAGCGCGGCCTTTCGCAGGAAGAGGCGG
>NZ_JAANIH010000029.1 GCF_014529705.1 Bradyrhizobium campsiandrae | reverse complement strand
GGATTGCTTCGCTGCGCTCGCAATGACGCGTCGAGAGCGTTTCATCAAGGGCAGACGACTCGCGGAGAGTCCCCCTCACCCGGAATTCAAACTGCGTTTGAATTCCGACCTCTCCCCGCAAGCGGGGAGAGGTGAAAGAGGCAGCGTCGGCACATGGCTGCATTCCGCTACGCGGGACATCGCGCGATTGCGTTCGTGCCATTCGGCACGTAGCCTTGCACCTTCAACAAACAGAAAATTCAGCCGGAGAGAACACCATGGCGCGCCTGAAGTTCGGAGCCTTTCTTGCCCCGCATCACCCGATCGGAGAGCATCCCATGCTCCAGTTCCGGCGCGATCTCGACCTGGTCGAGCAGCTCGATGCGCTCGGCTATGACGAGTTCTGGTGCGGCGAGCATCACTCCTCCGGCTGGGAGATGATCGCCTCGCCCGAAATGTTTCTGGCCGCGGCCGGCGAGCGCACCAAGCGGATCCGGCTCGGCACCGGCGTGGTGTCGCTGCCCTATCATCATCCCTTCAACGTCGCCCAGCGCATGGTGCAGCTCGATCACATGACCGGTGGCCGCGCCATCTTCGGCTCCGGTCCGGGCGCGCTCGCCTCCGATGCGCATACGCTCGGCATCGATCCGATGACGCAGCGCGACCGCCAGGACGAAGCCATCGGCGTGATCCGCCGCCTGTTCAACGGCGAGCGCGTCACGGCGAAGAGCGACTGGTTCACCATGAACGACGCCGCGCTGCAGATCCTGCCCCTGCAGGAGGAGATGCCGTTCGTGGTGGCCTCGCAGATCTCGCCCTCGGGCATGACGCTTGCCGGCAAATACGGCATCGGCATCATCTCGCTGGGGTCGATGACGACGCAGGGCCTGATGTCGCTGCAGCAGCAATGGCAGTTCGCCGAAGACGCCGCGAAGAAGCACGGCACCAAGGTCAATCGCGCCGACTGGCGCGTGCTCCTGACCTTCCACATCGCCGAGACCCGCGAGCAGGCGCGGCGCGAAGCCGGCGCCGGACTGATGCGCTGGCACAACGAATATACTGTCGGCACGCTGCAGCGGCCGGGCCTCACCGCATTCTCCTCGCCGGATGAAGCCGTGGACAAGACCGCCTTCGTCGAGGGCGCCGCCTCCACCATCGGCACGCCCGACGATCTCGTCAAGACCATCAAGAACGTGATGCAGGTCTCCGGCGGCGTCGGCGCCATCATCGGCTTCGTGCACGACTGGGCCAATCCGGAAGCCACCCGCCGAAGCTGGGACATGGTCGCGCGCTACGTCGTGCCTGAAATCAACGGCTATATCGACGGGCTGCGCAGGTCGCAAAAGTTCGTGATCGAGAACCGCGCGATCTTCGAACGTGCAGGTCAGGCCGTGATGGCCAAGATCATGGAGAACGAGAAGGCCGCCGAGGCGCTGAAGGTGACCGGCCCGGGCCGCGTCGCCATTCCCGCGGTCAATGCGCCCGATCTGCAGAAGGAAGCGGCGAAACGGTAGGCGGCCTGTGTCGTAGCCACAGGGAGGAGTTTAGCGGAGACTGGGAGTGGGAGCTTCGCTCACAACTCCTCTCTGTGGTTATGGATCCCCGCCTCCGCGGGGATGACGATCTGCCCCATGATAGTCTGCCCGCCAAACGACCGTCGCGTCATCCTGCCAGTACTGTGCTATATCGTCATCGGGGTCAGCCATCCGGAGCGATCGTCATGTCGATGCAGAATGTGGCCACGCCTGAGCTCGAATATACCGCGCCGAAGCGCAACGAGCTGACGCACATTCCGGGCGACGAAGGCTGGCCGATCATCGGCATGACCTTCAAGGTGCTCGCCGATCCGAAGGGACATATCGAGCGCAACGGCGCCCGGTATGGGCTTGTCTATCGTACCCATATCTTTGGCGAGACTAATGTCGTGCTGCTCGGTCCCGAAGCCAACGAGCTGGTGCTGTTCGACCAGCAGAAGCTGTTCTCCTCGACCCATGGCTGGAACAAGGTGCTCGGCCTGCTGTTCCCGCGTGGCCTGATGCTGCTCGATTTCGACGAGCACCGGCTGCACCGCAAGGCGCTGTCGGTCGCGTTCAAGTCCGGGCCGATGAAATCCTATCTCAGCGATCTCGACCGCGGCATTTCGGCGCGGGTGGCGGAGTGGAAGACCAGTGCCGGCGAAATGCAGCTCTATCCCGCGATGAAGCAGCTCACGCTCGATCTTGCCGCGACCTCCTTTCTCGGCGCGCAGATCGGGCCGGAGGTCGACGAAATCAACCGCGCCTTCGTCGACATGGTCGCGGCCGCCGTCGCCCCGATCCGCCGCCCCCTGCCGGGCACGCAGATGGCGCGAGGGGTGAAGGGGCGCAAACGCATCATCGCCTATTTCCGCGAGCAGATCCCGCTCCGCCGCGGCAATCACGGCGGTGACGATCTGTTTTCGCACCTCTGCCGCGCCACCCACGAGGATGGCGCGCTGTTGTCCGACCAGGACATCATCGACCATATGAGCTTTCTGATGATGGCCGCGCACGACACGCTGACCTCGTCGCTGACGTCCTTCATCGGCGAGCTCGCGGCCAATCCCGAGTGGCAGACCCGGCTGCGCGACGAGGTGCTCGCACTCGGACTTGCGCGCGGCGCGCCGAGCAGCTTCGACGACCTCGAAAAGATGCCAATGACGGAGATGGCGTTCAAGGAAGCACTGCGGATCAGGCCGCCGGTGCCCTCGATGCCGCGCCGCGCGATGCGCGACTTCTCCTTCAAGGGCTATACGATTCCCGCCGGCACCGCGGTCGGGGTCAATCCGCTCTTCACGCATCACATGAAGGACATCTGGCCGGAGCCTGATCGCTTCGATCCCCTCCGCTTCACCGAAGAAGCCCAGCGCGGCCGCCACCGCTTCGCCTTCGTGCCGTTCGGCGGCGGCGCGCATATGTGCCTCGGCCTGCACTTCGCCTACATGCAGGCGAAGTGCTTTGCGCGGCACTTCCTGCAGAACATCGAGGTGTCGCTGGAGCCCGGCTACAAGCCGGACTGGCAGATGTGGCCGATCCCGAAGCCGCGGGATGGGTTGAGGGTGCGAATGAGGGCGGTGTAGTACCGTAGGGTGGGCAAAGCGAAGCGTGCCCACGCATTCTTCGCGATGGAGAGAGTTGGTGGGCACGGCGCGCGAAGAGCGCGCCTTTGCCCACCCTACGGCATCGTTGCTCGTCGCTATATCACGCCTTCCAGTTGTCGCCGGCCAGCGAACACAATTTTGGCATCTTCGGCAAAGAAGACTTCTGCATGGGGAAGCTGATCGAGGAATTCCGCAAGGGCTGGCAGGGCGTGGCGCCGCCATCGCTCGGCCTGAGCATCGCGTTCGCGGTAGCCTGCCTGCTGGTCGCGACCTTGGCGCGCTGGGGTCTCGCGCATGTCCGCCCCGACGTCTACTTCACGCCGTACTTTCCAGCCGTATTCTTTGCAGCCGCCTTCGGCGGCCTTCGGCTCGGGGTCGTGACGGCGCTGGTCGGCGGCGTCCTCGGTGTCGTCGTGAACTTTGGCGACGCCTATGCCGATCGTGCGCGCTTCGCGCTGCTGACGCTCTATTGGGGCGTCTCGGCGCTGACGATCTGGGGCGTCGAGCACTACCGCACGATGCTGGCGGAGCAGCGCCGGATCTCCAGACGCCTGATCGAGGAGGAGGACTATCGCAAGGTTCTGGTCGACGAGTTGCAGCACCGGCTGAAGAACAAGCTGTCGACCGTCCACGCCGTGCTGCATCAGGTGCTGCACGATCAGCCGCAGGTCTGGGCTCGGATCGACCCACGGCTGCGGTCGCTGGCCGCGACCGACGACCTGATCTCGCGGATCGACAAGGCCGGCTGCGACATCCGCGACCTCCTGATCTCGGAGCTCGGCCCCTACGGCCATGTCCGTTTCACCCTCAACGGCGACCGCCTGTTCCTGCCGCCGAAGCTCGCGGTGACGCTGTCGCTGATGTTTCACGAGCTCGCCACCAATGCCGGCAAATACGGCGCGTTCTCCTCCCCGCGCGGCTTGCTGCAGGTGTCATGGACCGTCAGCGACGATCGGCTGACCGTGACGTGGGACGAAACCGAGGGACCGACCGTCGGAGACATCTCGGCGCCCGGTTTCGGCACCAAGCTGTTGAAATCGGCGCTGTCCGCCTTCGACGGCAAGACCGAGATTTCGTATTTGAAGACCGGGCTGCATTGCATCATGCAATGTCGCATTCCCAAGAGCGAATGACAGTGGTTCACCTCTCCCCAGCGGGGAGAGGTCGAATTGCGCAGCAATTCGGGTGAGGGGCCGCGGCACCCAGTGAGACCAGAGCCCCTCACCCGGATCGCATCTTACGATGCGATCCGACCTCTCCCTTCGGGAGGTGGACCACGCCCGGAGCTCACATTCGATCCTATCAATGCCGACGACGCCTCTCGTCGTGCCATAAACGAAAGCGAACCGCGCGCGATGCTCGCGCTTTCACTGGCGCCGTTGACCTTCCGTTAATGACGATGGGCGGCGCGCCTCATTTCGTCGCAAGTTTCTCACAAAACACCCCCGTATTTCTTCGGACCCCTTAACCAAACCTAAGAGGGAACCGAGCATGATCGCGCCCATTGCAAAGGCGCGCTGAAACAACAAGATTCATGAATTCTATGAACGACAATGCATCTCACGGCGCGAATGAAGCCGAACTCGGATTTCTCAAGGAAATCGTTAGAATGCTGCCTGCCGGCCTCACCGTGCAGGACGCGCAGGGCGAGCTTCTGCTGGTCAATGACGTCGCGGCGTCCCAGCTCGGCATCGACGGCAGCCGCCCCTCGCCCGATCTCGCACCGCGCCGCGAAGCCTGCCAGCAAGCATTGAAGTCCGGCCAGTCCGTCGTCTCCGAGGAGGCGTTCAACGACGGAGCCGCACGCCAGGTGCTGCTGACCACTCATCGACCGGTCCGCCTCGCCGGACGCGAGCTGCTGATCTCGGCGTCCTCCGACATCACCGAGCAGAAGAATTTCGAGGACCAGCTGTTCCGCTCGGCCTATTTCGACGAGCTGACCGGACTGCCCTCGCGCCGCGTGATCGAGCATCGCGCCAATGGCCTGCTCGCGCGCGACCGCGCGGGCGAACGATTTGCGCTTGCCTTTCTCGACGTCGACAATTTCAAGCACATCAACGACTATTACGGCCACGCCGTCGGCGACGCGCTGCTGGTCGAGCTGTCGAAGCGGCTCGGGCGGGACTTGCGCGATTCCGACATGCTGTCGCGCATCTCGGGCGACGAATTCCTGCTGCTGCTGTCGCCGATCCAGAGCCAGGAGGAAGTCGCCGAGTTCATGCAGTCGACGCTGGAGCGGCTGACCGCGCCGTTCTTCATCGACAATTCGGAAGTGTTCGCCTCCACCTCGGTCGGTATCAGTCTCTATCCCGATCATGGCCGCAATTTCGAGACGCTGCGCCAGAATGCCGATATCGCGATGTATCGCATCAAGAACAACGGCAAGGGATCGGTAGCCTTCTTTGATTCCGGCATGGAGCGCGAGGCCCTGGCGCGGATGAAGATCGAGCAGTCGCTGCGGCTCGCCATCCTCGAAAAGCGCTTCTGCTGCGCGTTCCAGTCCAAAGTCGACATCCGCACCCAGGCCGTGAAGGGCATCGAGGCCCTGGTGCGCCTGCGCGACGACGAGGGCGTGATCCAGGCGCCGGGCTCGTTCATCAATCTCGCCAGCGAGCTCGGCCTGATCGACGAGCTGACCCATCTCGTGCTGGCCGAGATCGTCAAGTCGATCGACCTGATCAACGACACATTCGGCGCGGAAGCGACCATCAGCATCAACGTCGCCGCCAAACAGGCCGACAACCCCGAATTCATGCGCAGCTTTGCGCAGGCGCTGGAGGACACCGGCTTTCCGCAACGCTTCATGATCGAGGTGACCGAAGACGCCTTCGTCGCCAAGAATCACTTCCAGAGCGAGATCCTGCCGATGTTCCGCAAGCTCGGCGTCGGCATCTCCATCGACGATTTCGGCACCGGCTATTCGTCGCTGTCGGCGCTCGCCGACATCACCGCCGACGAGATCAAGATCGACCGCTCCTTCATCACCGACATCCATAAGCGGCCGCGCAGCCAGGGTATTCTGCGCGCGATCGAATCCCTGAGCGAAGCGCTCGGCATGACTGTCATCGCCGAAGGCCTCGAATCCTACGAGGAACTCGCCTATCTCCAGGCCGCGACCAAGATCCGCTACGCGCAGGGCTATTACTTCGCCCGGCCCATTTTCCTCGAAGAGCTGAAGCTCGCCACCCCCGCCTCGAGCGAGTCCCGCGCCAGCGTGTCGGCGCGTCCGGCGCAGCAGAACCGCCAGGGCTATTCGCGGGCGAGCGGGTATCGAAGGTAGCGGCCCGCGACCACCGCTGTCATCCCGGGGCGCGCAAGGCGCGAGCCCGGGATCCATAACCACGGGCGGCAGTTGCTGTGCGAGATGCCCACTCCGAGTCTTCGCCAAACTCCTCCCTGGGGGTATGGGTCCCGGATCGGCGCGCGCTTGAGGCGCGCTTGTCCGGGACGACGACCGAGTGTGCGGCGCGGGCTTCTGCGTTGACCCCGCCATACCGATTCTCCTTTGAAATCACAGCCCTTTTGGTAAATACACAGGCTGACCTCCCCGAGGCGCGCCATGCCCCACATCTCCCCCGACGTCAGCGATCCCGCCTATGTCCGCGCGCGGGCGATGGTGACGCTGTTCGAGCGGCTGGAGCGTCTGTGCGAGGGCGCCATTGCGATCGACCGCGCCGGGCGGGTGATCTACGTCAACGAGAAATATCTCGCGTCGCTCGGCCTCAAGCACGTATCGGAGGCGATGGGACGTCCGATCGAGGAGGTCATCCCCAACAGCCTGATGCGCAAGGTGGTGGAGACCGGCGAGCCGATCCTGCTCGACATCATGGAGCTCGGCGGCGAGCAGCTGGTCGTGACGCGCATGCCGATCGAGGACGAGAGGCACAACGTGATCGGCGCGATCGGCTTCGTGCTCTACGATCATCTCGAAAGCCTCAAGCCGCTGCTGGCGCGCGTCGCGCAGCTCGAGAGCGACCTGCGGCTGGCGCGGCGGCAATTGTCGAATGCCCGCGCGGCGCGCTTCACGTTCGCCGATTTCGTCGGCACCACGCCTGGGATCGCCCAGGCCAAGGAGCTCGCCGGCCGCGCCGCCCGGCAGAATGTCACGGTCCTGCTCACCGGCGAGACCGGAACGGGCAAGGAGATGCTGGCGCAGGCCATTCACAACGCCTCCTCCCGCGCCGAGAAGCCGTTCGTCAGCGTCAACGTCGCCGCGATCCCCGACACGCTGATCGAATCGGAATTTTTCGGCACCGCGCCCGGTGCCTATACCGGCGCGGATCGCAAGGGACGCGAGGGAAAGTTCCGGATTGCCGACGGCGGCACGCTGTTTCTCGACGAGATCGGCGAGATGCCGCTGCAATTGCAGGCCAAACTGCTGCGCGTGTTGCAGGAGCGCGAGATCGAACCGCTCGGATCGGACAAGATCTCCAAGGTGGATGTGCGCGTCGTCGCCGCCACCAATGTCGATCTGCGCAAGCGCGTCAGCGACGGCGCGTTCCGGCCCGACCTCTACTACCGTCTCAACGTGCTCTCGATCGATTTGCCGCCGCTGCGCGACTGCCTCGACGATCTTCCCGAGATCAGCGCCCGGCTGCTTGAGGACATCAGCGCCTCCGGCGATTATATCAGCGCCAAGATCACGCCGAGCGCGCTGTCGGCGCTCGCGCGCTACGACTGGCCGGGCAATGTCCGCGAGCTTCGCAACGTGCTGGAGCGTGCGTTGATCCTGAGCGATTCCGGCCGGCTGACCGGCGACGATTTTGCCCGCATCCTCCCCGTCGGCACGGATTCGAGGCCGGCTGCGACGGCACGGGCCGCCGGCATCGTGGTGCCCTATGCCGAGGCCGAGGCGGAATTCGAGAAGCACACGCTCGAACAGGCGCTCGCCGCCAGCAATGGCCAGATCTCGGAAGCCGCCAAGATGCTGCGCATCTCACGCGCGACCTTCTACAAGAAACTCGCCAAATTCGGTCTCGCCTCGGGAGCGACGTCCGTCTGAGTTTCGAGACTGATCTTGTCTGGAGTCTCGGATTCCTGACACGGCTCGGAACGCTTCCTTTCCTGCGTTGAGTGGAAATTGCCGGCTTTTCAGCCAGTTTGCGCAATCGAAGCGCAACTGGCGCGGACCTTGCTCTTCGCTTTTGCACAATGACGCATGCTGCACATGCGCATTCGCAACCAGGGAGGACGCAAGATGAGTGAAGCGATCTCAGTCCATCGGCTTCCGACGAGACAGCCCTCGCACGTCACGGTCGCCACCGCGAGCCTGATCGGCACGGCCATCGAGTGGTACGATTTCTTCCTTTACGGCACGGCCGCCGCGCTGATCTTCAACAAGCTGTTCTTTCCGACCTTCGATCCGATGATGGGTACGCTGCTGGCGTTCGCGACCTACGCGCTCGGCTTCATCGCGCGCCCGCTCGGCGGGGTCGTGTTCGGCCATTACGGCGACAAGATCGGCCGCAAGACCATGCTGTATCTGACGCTGCTGATCATGGGGGCGGCGACCGCGGCGATCGGCTTCCTGCCGACCTACGAGACCGCCGGCATCGGCGCTGCGATCCTGCTCGTCACCTGCCGCCTGGTGCAGGGCTTTGGCTTGGGAGGCGAATGGGGCGGCGCCGTGCTGATGGCGGTCGAGCATGCGCCGGAGGACAGACGCGGCTTTTACGGCAGCTGGCCGCAGCTCGGGGCGCCGCTCGGCCTCGTGCTCGGCACGCTGGTGTTCTCGGTGGTCTCGGCGATGCTGACGGACGCGCAGCTCTATGCCTGGGGCTGGCGCATCCCGTTCCTGTTCTCGATCGCGCTGGTGCTGGTCGGCCTGTGGATCCGCTTCACCATCGCGGAATCGCCGGAGTTCCAGAAGGTCAAGGACGCCAAGCAGGACGTCAAGATGCCGATCCTCGAGGCGATCAGGATGTACCCGAAGAACATCCTGCTCGCGATGGGCGCGCGCTTTGCGGAGAACGGTTTTTTCTACATCTACGCCACCTTCGTGCTGGCTTATGCCACGCAATCGCTCGGCATGAACAAGCAGGACATGCTGAACGGCGTGCTGATCGCAGCCGCGATCGAGACCTTCACCATTCCGGCCTTCGGCGCGCTCTCCGACAAGGTCGGGCGACGGCCGATCTACATCTTCGGCGCGGTGTTCTCGGCGCTGATGTCGTTCCCGCTGTTCATGCTGCTGGCGACCAGGAACCCGCAACTCGCCTGGATCGCGATCGTGCTTGGCCTCGCGGTCGGGCATGCGGCGATGTACGGCCCGCAGGCGAGCTTCCTGTCGGAGCTGTTCGGCACCAAGGTGCGCTATAGCGGCGTCTCGCTCGGCTACAACCTCGCCTCGATCTTCGCCGGCGCGCTGTCGCCGCTGATCGCGACGGGCCTGATGACGGCCTATGCGCCCGCGACCTGGCCGATCTCGCTCTACATGATCGCCCTCGCGATCATCACCGTGGTCTCGGTCTATTTCGCCACCGAAACGCGCAAGGTCGGCTAGCGCCAAGCGCGCTGAATGACGGAGCGGCCATCGAACGGCCGCTCCTGACAAGCTCAACAGGGGAGAACACGCCGTGAGCCAGCATCCCGCCTTGGCTTACCTGCCCAATTCCGAGAAGGGCAAGATCGTCACCGCGACCGAAGCCGTGATGCTGATCCGCGACGGCGACACGGTCGCCACCGGCGGCTTCGTCGGCATCGGCTTTGCCGAGGAGATCGCGCTGGCGCTGGAAGAGCTCTATCTGGCGAGCGAGGGCGATGCGCCCTACACGCAAGGCAAGCCGCGCAATCTGACGCTGGTCTATGCCGCCGGCCAGGGCGACGGCAAGCATCGCGGCCTCAACCATTTCGCGCATGAGGGCCTGGTCCGCCGCGTGATCGGCGGGCACTGGGGGCTTGCGCCAAAGCTTCAGCAGCTCGCCATCGCAAACCAGATCGAGGCCTATAATCTGCCGCAGGGCGTGATCACGCATCTGTTCCGCGACATCGCCGCACGCCGGCCGGGCCACGTCAGCCGTGTCGGCATGGGCACCTTCGTCGACCCCCGGCACGGCGGCGGCAAGCTGAATGCACGCACCACCGAGGATTTGGTGGAGCTGATCACGCTGCGCGGCGAAGAATGCCTGCTCTATCGGACCTTCCCGATCAATGTCGGGATCATCCGCGCCACGACAGGCGATCCCGACGGCAATCTCACCATGGAGAAGGAGGCGCTGACGCTGGAAGCGCTGGCGATCGCCATGGCCGCGCATAATTCCGGCGGCATCGTCATCGCCCAGGTCGAGCGGGTCGCCGAGAGCGGCAGCCTCAATCCGCGCCAGGTCAAGATCCCCGGCGTGCTGGTCGATTGCGTCGTCGTCGCCAAACCCGAGCATCACTGGCAGACCTTCGGCACGCCGTATAATCCTGCCTATTCGAGCGAGATCAGGGTGCGCGCGACGTCGTTGCCGGTGATGCCCTTGAGCGAACGCAAGATCATCGCGCGCCGCGCCGCCTTCGAGCTGAAGGCCAACAGCGTCGTCAATCTCGGCATCGGCATGCCCGAAGGCATCGCCTCCGTCGCCAATGAGGAGCGCATCATCGACCTCATCACGCTCACGGCCGAGCCCGGCGTGATCGGCGGCATTCCCGCAAGCGGCATCGACTTTGGCGCCGCCATCAACACCCAGGCCGTGATCGATCAGCCCTATCAGTTCGACTTCTATGACGGCGGCGGCCTCGACGCCGCCTTCCTC
Source organism: Bradyrhizobium campsiandrae (assembly GCF_014529705.1). Taxonomy (GTDB): domain Bacteria; phylum Pseudomonadota; class Alphaproteobacteria; order Rhizobiales; family Xanthobacteraceae; genus Bradyrhizobium; species Bradyrhizobium campsiandrae. The sequence continues at coordinate 96,002 of NZ_JAANIH010000029.1, read as the reverse complement.
GGGCTCGCCCAGGTCGATCGCATCGGCAATCTCAATGTCAGCAAGTTCGGGCCGAAGCTTGCCGGCGCCGGCGGCTTCATCAATATCAGCCAGAATGCCAAGGAGGTGGTGTTCGTCGGCACCTTTGCGGCCGGCAAGCAGCGGATCGCGGTCAATGACGGACAGCTCGCCATCGTCGAGGAGGCGAAGTCGCGGAAATTCGTCGAGAAGGTAGAGCATGTCACCTTCAGCGGCACCTTCGCCGCCGCGCGCGGACAGCGCGTGCTGTACGTGACCGAACGCTGCGTGTTCGCGTTACGGCCCGATGGACTCGAGCTCAACGAGGTCGCGCCCGGCATCGACATCGAGCGCGACATCCTGCGCCTGATGGATTTCAAGCCGCTGATCCCGCGCGATCCTGCCCCCATGGATGCGCGCATCTTCCGCGAAGGCCCCATGGATCTGCGCGAACGGCTGCTGACCATCCCGCTCGATCAGCGCTTCACCCTCGATGAGGAGCAGAACCTGTTCTTCGTCAATCTGGAGCGCTATCCGCTGCGCAGCAAAGCCGAGATCGACGCGATCGCGCGCATCGTCGAGGCCAGGCTCACCCCACGTGGCCGCAAGGTCTACGCCATCGTCAATTATGACAATTTCTCGATTCTGCCGGAGCTGCTGGACGACTATTCGGCCATGGTGCGCAGCCTGGTCGACCGCTTCTATGTCGGCGTGTCGCGCTACACCACATCGGGCTTCCTGCGGATCAAGCTCGGCGAGGCGCTGGAGCGCCGCGGCGTCGCCCCGCATATTTTCGAGAGCGCGGACGAGGCGCAGTCGGACTGGCGGCAGGTCGAGGGCGCGCCTCCCCGGTCCGGCCCCGCGCCCACTGCGCGGCAGGCTTAAAAATGATGCATGCTCATAGGCCGATCGAGTCAACCGGAAGGTTGGATTGCAATGTTCGCTTTGTTGTGCAAATCGCTGTTGCCGAGAAACGTTAATCAGGAGGGACCACCGTGCGCCGATCGCTCATCATAACAACAACCATGCTCGCGCTTGCCGCGGGCGCCGCCGCCCGGGCGGACGACCTCAAGGTCGCGCTGATCTACGGCAAGACCGGTCCGCTGGAAGCCTATGCCAAGCAGACCGAGACCGGCCTGCAGATGGGTTTTGAATATGCCACCAAGGGCACCATGACGCTCGATGGTCGCAAGATCGTCATCATCACCAAGGACGACCAGGGCAAGCCGGATCTTGCCAAGGCCGCGCTCGCGGAAGCCTATCAGGATGACAAGGCCGACATCGCCATCGGCACGACCTCGTCGGCCGCGGCGCTCGCCATTCTCCCCGTCGCGGAGGAGAACAAGAAGATCCTGATCGTCGAGCCCGCGGTCGCGGACCAGATTACCGGCGAGAAGTGGAATCGCTACATCTTCCGCACCGCGCGCAATTCGTCGCAGGACGCGATCTCGAACGCCGTCGCGATCGGCAAGCAGGGCGTCACGGTCGCGACGCTGGCGCAGGACTATGCCTTCGGCCGCGACGGCGTCGCCGCCTTCAAGGAAGCGCTGGCCAAGACCGGCGCGACGCTCGCCGCGGAAGAATACGCGCCGACCTCCACCACCGACTTCACCGCAGTCGGCCAGCGCCTGTTCGACGCGCTGAAGGACAAACCGGGCCGCAAGGTGATCTGGGTGATCTGGGCCGGCGCCGGCAATCCGCTGGCCAAGCTCCAGGACATGGACCCGAAGCGCTACGGCATCGAGCTCTCCACGGGCGGCAACATCCTGCCGGCGCTCGCCGCCTATAAGGGCCTGCCCGGCATGGAAGGCGCGACCTATTACTACTACGACATCCCGAAGAATCCGGTGAACGACTGGCTGGTCGCCGAGCACCAGAAGCGCTTCAACGCGCCGCCGGACTTCTTCACCGCGGGTGGCTTTGCCGCCGCGATGTCGGTCGTGACCGCCGTCACCAAGGCGGAGTCGACCGACACCGAGAAGCTGATCAATGCGATGGAAGGCATGGAGTTCGACACGCCGAAGGGCAAGATGGTCTTCCGCAAGGAGGATCATCAGGCGCTCCAGAGCATGTATCACTTCAAGGTCAAGGTCGATCCGAACGTCGCCTGGGCCGTGCTCGAGCCGGTGCGCGAGCTGAAGATCGAGGACATGGACGTTCCGATCCGCAACAAGCGGTGATCTTTCTTGCTTCACCTCTCCCGCTTGCGGGAGAGGCCGGGAGAGGGCTCCCACCTCTTGGGGGTCCTCGCCCAGAGGAGACACCCTCTCCCCAACCCTCCCCCGCAAGTAGGGGAGGGAGCGCAGCACGATCCGCGGTTAGATCCTCGTCTCTTATTCACCAGACTGTCCATGACGCTTTCCCTCGAGACCCGCGACCTCACCATCCGCTTCGGCGGCCATGTCGCGGTCAACAATGTCAGCTGTACGTTCCGCCCGGGCGAGCTCACCGCCATCGTCGGGCCGAATGGCGCCGGCAAGACTACTTATTTCAATCTGATCTCGGGCCAGCTACGCGCCTCCAGCGGCAGCATCCTGTTCGACGGCACCGACATCACCCAGCATTCCGCGCCGCTGCGGACCCGTGCGGGTCTCGGACGCGCGTTTCAGCTCACCAATCTCTTTCCAAACCTGACGGTGGAAGAGAACGTCCGCCTCGCCGTGCAGGCGGCCAACGGCACCCATTACGACATGCTGCGGCCCTGGATGGTCCGCCGCGACCTGATCGCGCGCGCCGACAGCATCCTCGACCAGGTCGCGCTCGGCAACCGCCGTGGCGTCGCCGCAACTGCGCTGTCGCACGGCGACCAGCGCAAGCTCGAGGTCGCGCTGATGATGGCGCTGGAGCCCAAGGTGTTCATGTTCGACGAGCCGACCGCCGGCATGAGCATCGACGAGGTGCCTGTGGTGCTGAACCTGATCGCACAGCTCAAGCAGGACAAGAGCAAGATCATTCTCCTCGTCGAGCACAAGATGGACGTGGTGCGATCGCTCGCCGACCGCATCATCGTGCTGCATAACGGCCAGCTCGTCGCCGACGGCGGACCTGCCGAAGTGATCGCCTCGCCGATCGTGCAGGAAGCCTATCTCGGCGTCGCGCCCAAGAACGCCGCACAGAACGCTGCAGGGAGCGCCGCATGACCGACCTGCTCAAACTCTCCGGCGTCCACACCCATATCGGGCGCTACCACATTCTCCAGGGCATCGATCTCGCCGTGCCGCAGGGGCAGGTCACCATGCTGCTCGGCCGCAACGGCGCCGGCAAGACCACGACGCTGCGCACCATCATGGGCCTGTGGCAGGCTTCCGCAGGCGAGATCACGCTCGGTGGGATGCGCATCGAGAGCCGCGCCACGCCCGACATCGCCCGGCTCGGCGTCGGCTATGTGCCCGAGAGCATGGCGGTGTTCTCCGACCTCACGGTGAAGGAAAATCTCGTCCTCGCCGCCCGCGACGCAGCCATGGACGACAAGCAGCTCGACTGGATCTTCGGCTTCTTTCCCGCGCTGCGCCGGTTCTGGCTGTCGCGCGCGGGAAGCCTCTCCGGCGGGCAGAAGCAGATGCTGTCGATCGCGCGCGCCATCATCGAGCCGCGCAAGCTGCTGCTGATCGACGAGCCGACCAAGGGGCTGGCGCCCGCGATCGTGATGGCGCTGATCGAGTGCCTGAAGGAGATCAAGCGCAAGGGCGCGACCATTCTCCTGGTCGAGCAGAATTTCTTTGCCGCCCGCGAGCTCGGTGACAGCGTGCTGGTGATGGACAACGGCACCATTGTCCATCGCGGCGAGATGGCGGCCCTGGCCGCCGACGTGCCGCTGCAGGAGCGGCTGCTGGGCCTGAGCCTGGAGGCACATCAGTGACTGAACTAGCCGCATCAGATCCGCTGCCGAAGCCGAAGCGCGACATCGCACCGATCCTGCTGCCGATCGCGCTCGCGCTTGTCATGATCCCGCTGGTCGGCTCGCCCTCGACCTGGCTGACGCTGACGGCCGCAAGCCTCGCCATGGGCATGATGATCTTCATCATGGCCTCCGGGCTCACGCTGGTCTTCGGCCTGATGGACGTGCTGAATTTCGGCCATGGCGCCTTCATCGCAGTCGGCGCCTATATCGCCACGCTGGTGTTCGCGCCGTTCGCAGCCTCGGTGCAGGCGGATTCGCTTCTGGTGAACCTTGCGGTGCTGGCGCCGGCGGCGCTGCTGTCGATGGCGGTCTCCGGCGCGCTTGGCCTCGTCGTCGAGCGCGTGCTGATCCTGCCCGTATACGGCCAGCATCTGAAGCAGATCCTGATGACGACGGGCGGCCTCATCGTTGCCGAACAGACGCTCTATGCGCTGTGGGGGCCGCAGATCATCCCGATGCCGCTGCCGGCCTCGCTGCGCGGCTCCTTCATCCTTGGCGACGTCGCGATCGCCAAATATCGCGTGCTGGCCATGCTGATCGGGCTTGCCGTCTTCATCGCGATCCAGCTCGTGCTCAACCGCACCAAGCTTGGCCTGTTGATCCGCGCCGGCGTCGAGAACCGCGAGATGGTCGAGGCGCTCGGCTATCGCATCCGCCGCCTGTTCCTCGGCGTGTTCATGACGGGATCGGCGCTTGCCGGCCTCGGCGGGGTGATGTGGGCGCTCTATCGCGAGCAGGTCCACGCGTCCATGAGCGACGAGCTCACGGTCCTGATTTTCGTCGTCGTCATCATCGGCGGCCTGGGATCGATCGGCGGCTGCTTCATCGGCGCAATCCTGGTGGCGATGGTCGCCAATTACGGCGGCTTCCTGGTGCCGAAACTCGCCCTCGTGTCCAACATCCTGCTGATGGTCGCCATTCTGATGTGGCGGCCGCGCGGCCTTTATGCGGTGACCAGCCGATGATGATCCTGTCGGGCGACCCGCCGCGGAGCCGCGTGCTCACGCTCATTCTCGTGGTCATCATTCTGGCGCTGGCGGCGACGCCGTTCCTGTTCCCCGGTGCCAAGGCGCTGAATGTCGCGGCCAAGATCTGCGTCTTTGCCGCGCTGGTCGCCTCCTACGATCTGCTGCTCGGCTATACCGGGTCGGTGTCGTTCGCGCACACCATGTTCTACGGCATCGGCAGCTACGCGATCGCGATCACCTTGTATGGCATGGGACCGAACTGGGCGGCGGTGGCCACCGGCATCGTCGTCGGCCTGCCGCTTGCCGCGCTGCTCGCACTCGCCATCGGCCTGTTCTCGCTGCGCGTCGCCGCGATCTTCTTCGCCATGATCACGCTCGCGGTCGCCTCCGCCTTCCAGGTGTTGGCCTCGCAGCTCTCCTGGCTGACCGGCGGCGAGGACGGACGCAGCTTCCAGCTGCCGGAGTTGCTGCGCCCCGGCACGGTGCTGATCTCCAAGAACCTGTTCGGCTTCGAGATCAACGGCCGCATCCTGACCTTCTATCTGGTGTTCGCCGTCTCGGCCCTGATGATCCTCGCGCTGCTGCGCGTGGTGAATTCGCCGTTCGGGCGCGTACTGCAGGCGATCCGCGAGAACCGCTTTCGCGCCGAAGCGCTCGGCTTCCGCACCGTCTTCCATTTGACCTACGCCAACTGCCTCGCCGCGCTGGTCGCCGCCGGCGCCGGCATCCTGAACGCGTTGTGGCTGCGCTATGCCGGCCCGGACACCTCGCTCAGCTTCTCGATCATGCTGGACATCCTGCTCATGGTCGTGATCGGCGGCATGGGCACGATCTACGGCGCGATCATCGGCGCCACGATCTTCATCCTGGCCCAGAACTATCTGCAGTCGCTGATGGGCGTCGCCTCCAAGGCGGCCAGCGAAGCCGGCCTGCCGCTGCTGCCGGGGCTGCTTCATCCCGACCGCTGGCTGCTCTGGCTCGGTCTGCTGTTCATTGCCAGCGTGTATTTCTTCCCGAGCGGCGTGGTCGGACGGCTGCGCCATGGCGGCGGCAAGAACGCTGCCTCCTCGCATTAAGCTTCGATTAACGATGCAGCGCAGCGCGTCGTTGAGACGACGCGCAACCGGGACGGGACGCTGGCTCGGCTCCCGCTTTGCTCGACATCCGTATAAGTGCGCAACCGGCTTAATCCATGAGTAACCGGCTTTCCTAAGCATTGCGCCATCTGTCCGTAGTATTTCTGCTCGTCCAGGGGAGTGGGATGCGCCAGATTTTTTCCGGGATGGCAGCTGCGATGGTCCTGGCCGCGAAAGGCGGCTGGGACGCTGCCATGCGGCGCGGCCCGGTGCTGTGGCTGACCCTCTCGGGCGCGTTGCTGGTCGCCGGCATCTTCGCCGTGACCGCCATGGCGGTCGGCGAGTTTCGCGAACGCACGCTGATCAATCGCGAGCGCGAGCTGGAAAACACCGTGCAGCTGATCGCGCGGCACTTCGATCAACAGTTCGAAGATTCCGACGTCGTCGCGGCCGACCTGATCGGGCAAATGCACCTGCCTGAGATCACCTCGCCGCAGATGTTCCGCGAGCGCATGTCGGGGCCGGAGGCCAACCGGATGCTGAGGGGCAAGACCAGCGCCGTGTCCTATCTCGGCGATATCGCGATTTATGACGTCGACGGCGACCTGATCAACTGGTCGCGAGCGCAGCCGCTACCCAAGATCAACATCGTCTCGCGCGCCTATTTCCAGACGTTCAAGACCAATCCGATGTCGGAGCCGGTCCTGTTGGAATCCGTGCGCAGCTTCCTGATCGGCAAGTGGACCACGATCGTCGCGCGCCGGCTGACCCTGCCCGACGGCACCTTCGTCGGCGCGATGGTCCGGCGGATCGATCCCGACAGCTACCAGCAGTATTTCGCGTCCGTGGCCCTTGCCGAGGGCACCGCGATCTCGCTGTTCGACCGCGAAGGCAAGATGCTCGCCCGCTATCCGAACAAAGAGGAGCTGATCGGCAAGAGCTTCAAGGATGCGCCGCTGATGCAGAAGGTGCTGACCAAGGGGGGCCAGCAGACGCTTCGCATCAAGAGTGTGATCGACGGCGATGAACGCCTCGGCTCGGCGGCGTCGCTGACGCATTTCCCTCTTATCATCATCGTCACGAATACGACGACGGCAGCGCTCGCAGACTGGCGCCAGCAGACCGGCTTCATGGTCACGACCGCGGCGCTTTCGGCGGTCGTCATCGCGCTGATGCTCTATCTGATCATTCGTCAGATCAACCGGCAGAACCGCGACGCTCAAGAGCGCCTGGAGGCGGAGCGGCTGCGGCTCGACACCGCGCTGAACAACATGTCGCAAGGTCTGATCCTGTACGACGCCGCGGGATATATCGTCACCTGCAACCGTCGCTATGCCGACATGTTCGGCCTCTCCCACGACGTCATCAAGCCCGGCTGCCACATCCGCGAAGCGATGTATCATCGCAAAGAGCGCAACGCGTTCAGCGGCGACGTTGAAGCATTTTGCGCCGAGGTCATGAGGATCGTCGCCGAAGGCACGGTTTCGACCAGAACTCACCAGCTGCCCAATGGCCGCGCGTTCCAGGTCATCAACACCCCTCTTGCCCAGGGCGGATGGGTCGCCACGATCGAGGAGATCACCGAGCGGCGCAATCTGGAGCAGGAGCGCGACCGCAATTACACGTTCCTGCGCGAGATCATCGACCACATCCCGTCGCAGATCACGGTGAAGGACGCCCGGACGCGGCAATATCTGCTGCTCAACGGAGTCGCGGAACAGCTGTTCGGCCAATCTCGACAAGACATCGTGGGCAAGACCGCTTTCGACATCTTCCCCGAGGCGTCCGCTGCCCGCATAACCGAAGATGACGACAACGCGCTGAAATCGACCACGGGCTTGTTCAAGGACGAGCATCCCTGGCATATGCCGGGCATGGGACTACGCTACATCACTTCGAATCGGATCAGCATCTACGACACCTCCGGCGAGCCGCGCTATCTCGTCCACGTCATCGACGACGTTACCGAGCGACGTCGGGCCGACGAGAAGATCGCGCATATGGCGCATTACGACGCGCTGACCGACCTGCCGAACCGCGTGCTGTTCCGCGAGCAGATCGAGCACGAGCTGGAGAAGGTCGCCGGCGGCGCCCAGTTCGCGCTGCTCTATATCGACGTCGACGAATTCAAGGGCATCAACGATTCGCTCGGCCACCATGTCGGCGACGAGTTGCTGAAGGCGATCGCGGGCCGCATTCGCGCCTGTCTCAGGCCCGGCGATCTGATCGCGCGGCTCGGCGGCGACGAGTTCGCCGTGATTCAGAGCGGGATCGAATCATCCACGGATGTGCTGGCCTTCGTGACGCAGATCCATGAAGCGATCCGCCGCCCCTATCACTGCCTCGGCCACCAGCTCTCCACCGACGCCAGCATCGGCATCGCGATGGCGCCGCAGGATGGCACCGATCTCGACCAGCTCGTCAAGAATGCCGACCTCGCCATGTATGGCGCCAAGTCACAGGGGCGCCGTACCTATCGCTTCTTCGTGCCGGAGATGGATGCGAGCGCCAAGGCCCGCCTCTCGCTGGAGCAGGATCTGCGCCAGGCGCTGGTCACCGGCGGCTTCGAGATCCACTACCAGCCGCTGGTCAATCTGCAGACCGGCGCGGTCTCCGGCTGCGAGGCGCTGCTGCGCTGGCGCCATCCCGAACGCGGCATGGTCTCGCCGGCCGAATTCATTCCGATCGCCGAGGACACCGGCCTGATCAACGAACTCGGCGAATGGGTGCTGCGCACGGCCTGCAACGAGGCCGCGACCTGGCCCGCCCACGTCCGCCTGGCGGTGAACGTCTCGCCGGTGCAGCTCAAATGCGACACGCTGGCGCTTCGGATCGCGGGGGCGCTGGCCGCGTCCGGGCTCGAGCCGCGACGGCTCGAGCTCGAGATCACCGAGGCGGTGCTGATCCGCGACGACGAGGCGGCGCTCTCGATCCTGCACCAGCTCCGGTCGATCGGGGTGCGCATCGCGCTCGACGATTTCGGCACAGGCTATTCCTCGCTGAGCTATCTGAAGCGCTTCCCGTTCGACAAGATCAAGATCGACCGCTGCTTCGTCGCCGACATCGCCGATGCCAGCGGCGCGCCCGTGATCGTGCAGGCGGTGGTGAACATTGCCGCCGCCAGCAACATGACGACGGTTGCCGAAGGCGTCGAGACCGAGGCGCAGCGCGAGATGCTGCGCGCCCTCGGCTGCACCGAGATGCAGGGCTACCTGTTCAGCAAGCCGAGACCGGCGGCCGAGGTGCACAGCATGTTCGGCCCGGGCGATGCTTTGCCCGTGGCGGCGGTGGCCTGAGATGGCAAAGCCCGTCAAGACTCCTTCCGGGAAGATGGCTGCCGCGAAGACGGCTGCCGGGAAGACGCCTGCCAAGACCGTCGACGTCGCCGATTCCTACGCGGTGCGGCTGATGCAGCATCTGGTGGTGCCGACCTTCGTCATCGATCCGAAGCGGCGCGTCGTGATCTGGAACAGGGCCTGCGAGCGGCTGACCGGCGTTGCCGCCACCGAGGTGATCGGCACCAACAGGCACTGGCAGGCCTTCTACCAGACCAAGCGGCCTTGCCTCGCCGATCTGGTCGCGCTCGACCGGCCCGAGCGGCTGCCGGAGTTCTATTCGGAATATGCCGCGCGCGGCCATAACGGGCTCGGGTTCAGCGCCGAGAATTGGTGCGTGATGCCGAAGCTTGGCAGCCAGCTCTATCTCGCGATCGACGCCGGTCCGATCCATGACGAGGCCGGCAATCTGATCGCGGTCGTCGAGACGCTGCGCGACCTCACCGACCAGAAGCGCGCCGAGATGGCGCTGAAGGAGCTCGCCACCAAGGACGGGCTGACCGGCCTGTCGAACCGCCGCTCGTTCGACCAGATGCTGATGAGCGAATGGTCGCGCGCCCAGCGGACGCGAAAGCCGCTGGCGTTGCTGTTCGTCGACGTCGATCATTTCAAGCTATTCAACGACCAGCACGGGCACCAGACCGGCGACGAGTGCCTGCGCGCGGTCGCCGGTGTGGTCAGCCGCCATGCGGTACGCCCGCTCGACCTTGCCAGCCGCTATGGCGGCGAGGAGTTCGCGCTGATCCTGCCCGAGATGGGCTGCGACGATGCCTGCGCCATTGCCGAGGCGATCCGCCGTGCCGTCATGGCCTTGGCGATCGCCCACGGCGCCGATGGCGCCGGCAGCCATGTCACCCTCAGCGTCGGCGTCGCCAGCCACGTCCCCGGCGAGGCCGACGGCGCCCCCGACCGGCTGTTGGGCGCGGCGGACCAGGCGCTCTATGCCGCCAAGCGGCTCGGCCGCAACCGTGTCGTCTGCTCCGAACGGGTGCTGGCCGAATTCGCCGGCCTCGGTTGGGATCGCGCACCGGCTCATGGGCTGGTTCCTGGCCTCGCCCCGCGCAAATCGGCCTGAAGCGCCGATATTGTCGCGGCAAGACCGGTTGCCCGCCCCTCGCCATTAGGCTAAATGAGGCCTCACTGCACCCGTAGCTCAGCTGGATAGAGCGTTGCCCTCCGAAGGCAAATGCAAGCTCTTTCTGATGGTCGAGGGTGTCGTAAAAAACGAGTGAAACCAAGCGATTGGCGAAACTCGAAGGAAGCACGAAAATCGCATTCGAGGTCGCGGAAGCACCACGGAAGCAAACCGAAAGGAGGTTGTGGAGTACGAATGGCGATGATCGGCGAGGCTTTAGCCCGCGTCGTTTGAGCCATGTCGATTCTAGAATTCGCGATTGACCGTGGTCGATCTCGGACACTATCTGAATATCGATGCGCCCGTAGCTCAGCTGGATAGAGCGCCACCCTCCGAAGGTGGAGGCCACACGTTCGAATCGTGTCGGGCGCGCCATTTGCGTACAAAACCACGAACATTTCCGTTCTCGGTCTGTTTGCCGGCGATGGCGGCTTGCAGGACGTCCTTGCTGCCGATGATCCGGATGGCACGGTCGTCAACCTCGACCGCATCGAGGATCGAACGGATGTAAGCCTTGCGCGTATTGGTATCGCCGGCGTCCAACTTGTCGGACATCAGTCGCGCAAATGCATCGATCTTCTGGGCGTCGACAGCTGCGGCCGTGCCGCAAAGGGCCCGGGCCTGGTCGAGGGCTGCCTTCGCGCGCTCGCGTTGGCCTTTCAGGGCGGCGGTACGCTCCCTCAGGATATCATCCAACTCAACGATGCCATCCTCAATAGACCGATAAAGGCGCTTCAGGCGATCTTCCGAGTCGCTCAGTTCTTTTTGCAAGGCAACCAGCCGCTGGCTCGCGGATTCAGTCTTCGCGGCCTGGCGTTCGATCAGCGACTTTAGGAGGTCGGCGAGCCGGTCAGGAGCCAGCACGCACGCCTTTAGGTTGGTCAAAACGATGTCATCCAAGGTCGCGGCCGGGATATGACGACCCTTGCAGACAGTTTTGCCCTTCTGCTGGCAACCCGCACAGGAATAATACGAATACGACCGGCCCTGCCGGTTAGTCGTTCCCGTACGGGTCATTCCCGCTCCGCAGGACGCGCAGACCGCGATGCCCGTGAGCAGCGAAGGGCCGTTGACTACACGGGGCGGCGTGGTCTTAGGATTGTTACGCGCCAGTTTTGCTTGCACGCGCTCGAAGTCGTTCTTCTCGATCAGAACCGGGATAGTGATGTGGACGACGCTGGACGGATCATGGTGGCGCCCATCACGCGAGCTGCGCACGCCGTAGGGCCACTGGCCAGTGGCATAGCAAGCGTTGGTCAGGATCTTGTGCACCGGCCCGACGCCGAAAGTGGCGCCCCGTCGCGTGCGGTAGCCGTGGCTGTTGAGCCACTTCGTCGCCTCCTTCACGCCGAGCGGGCCGGTTGTGCCGTCCCCGTCCAGATAGAGCTTGTAGAGCAACCGGACAGTCTCGGCTTCGACGGGATCGATATCGAGCTTCTTCTTGACCTTCTGTCCGCGTCGCTCCGCTTCAACGATCTTGTAGCCGAGTGGCGGCGTGGCACCATTCCAAAAGCCCTGCCGCGCCGACTCGCGCATCGCCCGCGTCGTGTTTTTGGAGATTTCACGGGAGGTGTGCTCGTCAAAGGCTCCGATGATTTGTCTTACAAGGATTTGGCTGGGATCATCGCCAGTCGGTTGGGTCACCGAGATGACCTCGACGCCATGCTTGCGCAACTTGCGGATGGTCAGCTCCATCTCGGCGACGTTGCGAAAGAAGCGATTGAATGCGTAGAACACGATCGCATCGTAGGGATGGTCCGGCGCGCAGGCCCTGTCAATCATCGCCTGCAGCACGGGCCTGCGGTCGTCCGTCGCTGTCTTCGCCTCGACGAATTCCTCGACGATCGCGCAACCATTCTGATCGCAGAAGCCCGCCGTGATCTTGCGCTGGCTCGGGATCGAAGCTTCGTTGGAAAATTGTCGCCCGGTGCTGACCCTGTAATAGGTCGCAACGCGCCTTGGCGCATCGTCTTGCTTCTGAACCGAGTTGCGAAATACGTGCTTGTTCATGGTCAGACCTGCGATTGCACAGTGCTAAGTCTTGGCTGTCTCGGATCGAATCTGCGCAGCAGATAAGGTACCCTGTCAATCAAAATCTGCGCACAAGATCAGCGTTCCTTCGGGGTGTTGCCGAGCAAGTCCTGGAGTTCTGCACCCAGTAAAATTTCAATTGCGCGCAGTTCTCTCTCAAGGATCGGCACGGACTGCGGTATCTCAATCGTCACCTGGAAATCGGCCGGTTGTGGCTGGCGCGGGCCACGCTTCCGCGGCGCACTGGACTTACCAGGCGCGACATTGCCGAACACCAAGATAGCTCGTTTGCGAAGGCTTGCGCGCCTAGAGCTCATGGCTGAGCTCCCGTCGCCGTTCGCGTGAACGTTCGGCCGTCCGACCGAGGGGCCTTATCCCCTCGATCACATCGAGCGTGGAGATCTTGGGTGCTGCGCGGGAAAGCCGCTCGGCCAGCCAGCCCCGGCGCTGTGCTTCCGCGAAGACCAGGCCGTCACGCTGCTGATCGAACGGCAGTTCGGAGGCGAGCCGCCGATCAATGCTCTTGGCGTCAAGGACGAGCGTCGTCCGCTCGCGTGCTCGGCTCGCCGCCACGTAAATGTCATGACGATTGTAGCTGTGGTCCAGATAGGCGATGGCGTGGTCGACCGTTAGGCCCTGGCTTCCGTAGACCGTCGAGGCGTAGGCCCAGCCAAGACGCGGCCGCCCCTGCGCGTCAGCAAGCCGCATGGGATCGAAAGTGGTCTGTCGCCCGTTGATATCGGCTTCGATGAGGATGCGGCTCGCATCGCTCGAGGACTGAGCGGTTTCGCTGACGTTGACAATGGTGGCTGCAGAGCCGTTGACCACGCCCAGTTCGTCATCACGGCCGAGGAATCTGATCCTGTCCCCCGCGGCCAGTGAGATCTGGGCGGTGTGGCCGGAGGGCGTGGCCGCGGTGAAGCTAACCTCGGTCCCCCTGATAATCCCGGCCTCCTTGAGGCGCTCGCGTGCCGCTCGCGAGATAGCGGCAACTGTCGCGTTGGACTTGGCGAGGATCAGGACTGAGGCGCCTCGATCGTGCGCATGGATCTGCTCGGCGGCATCAAGCGCCGCCGTAACGGCCGCTTTGGCTCCGTCCGCCTCGATCAACAAACCTCGGTCTGCGAAGGCCTCGAGCGCGGGGGCTGCCCGCCCGCCGCCGAAGGAAGTGATGGCCTCTCGGGCCCAGGGCTCCCGCTGGCGGACAATGTTGCTCACTCGCGCTGCTTCAACGGCCCGCGCCACGAGGTCGAGACCAGGGCCGGCGCCAATCGCCTGGAGCTGCCGGCGATCCCCCACCAGTATGATCTTGGCGCCGGCATTGGTTACGGCGTCGAGCAGCGCGCCCATGTCCCGCGAGGACAATAGGCCCGCCTCGTCGACGATCAGAACGGTCCGGCTGTCGAGAATCTTTTCGCCGGCTCTCAGTCGCGCGATCCAGGAGGCCGTCGCCCGCGCCTCGATTCCAAGATCGTCCCGGAGCATGTTTGCGATCCGCCAGGCGGATGCGGTGGCGATCACCCGGCACCCGGCTGCAGCGTATCCACCCACGACCGGCGCCAAGAGCGTGGACTTGCCGACCCCGGGGGCCCCCTCGACGATCGCGACCGCGGAGCTAGTGGTCGCCGCCAGCGCCGCGTCGGTCTGTTCTGCCGTGAGGCCGGAGGCGTTGCAACGATCCCGCAGCGCCCCCGGATCGACGGCAAGCCAGGACTGGTTCGCGAGACGTCGCGCCTGCTCGACGACATTCCGCTCGATCGCGAGCATTTCGGGGGTGGAGTAACAGGGCAGCCCGAGGGGATCGCGGCCGATCTCGACAACGGCCCCCTGGCTCAGCAGGCAATTGAGCTCGACATTCGCACGCTCCGCTGGCAAGCTGGTGCCGACGAGGGCGGCGGCCACCGCGCGCAAGAGCTCGCGCCGCTCGATAACGCTCTCATGCTCGGTGAGATTGGCCGGCAGGGCTGCCATCCTCTCCGAAAGCAGCCGTTCGGCCGCCTGCTGATCAAGCACCGTGGAGTGATCCCGCAAGCTGTCGGCGAATGATTCCGTGTCCAAGCCGAGCGACTGCGCCGCATCGCGCCAGACGTCTTCCCGCCGGAGGCTTTCGCCCTCAAGCTTGCTGCTTCGCGTCGCCTTGGCGATTGCGCCGGCGAGTGCGGCTGCCTCGCCGCTGATGACACCGTGCTCCGCAAGTTCGTCCTCGATCTCCTGTCGTCGCGCGCTGAAATATCTGATGGTCGCATCGTCGACGCCTGCAATCTCGAACACGCCATTCTTGCCGACGCGGTCGATCGCAAAACCGATCTTCTCGAGCTCATGCGCGAGAGCGGCGTGATACGTCGCACCCGCGGCCATCTTGAAATCGCGGATGATTTTTGAATGCAGCCCACCGATCGTGTGATCGCTTTGACGTGTAGCAATGTTCAAACAGACGCAATGCGTATGCAGATTTGGGTCGGCGAATACCTTCCCATCGCTATGCTGAGCCGGCCGGCTTTCGCCATGCCGAAACGTCGCAGAAGTCAGGGCCACCTTTTCGAGAAAGGCACCGTTGCGGCCGCGACGCGCCCACGTCGCCTCGCGCTCCAACATCGACAGTGTGGCGCGAACGGCCTTCTGCTGAGCCGCTTCGATCAGACGTTTTGTATCGTACGGTGCAAGACCCCAGACCACCCCGACTGAACGCGGGGCACTCAGGGTGATGTCGAAGGCGGGCGTGCGCTCCTTGTGCCGACGAATCTGTTCGAGCAGTGGGGCACCATCTTCATCGCGCGCGTGATACAGGCGATCGAAGGTGGCGCGGTCGACGGGTGAGCCGTCGACGATGGCAAACTCTCCTGCAGGCGCGTACCAGATGCCAGCCGGTTCGCTGCTGCCGGCGTAATACTCCGTCTCGCGCTGACGCGTGTAGTACGTGCTCGCCGCTGCCGGATTCCAGGTCGCAACCACGAAGAAAGCCCCCAATGGAGGCCTTCTTCAATATGCATATCTCGACCAATTGCGATTGAATCAATGCGGTCAGATTGTTATAGATATCTCAATGGCTTGGCGTTGGCGCTGAATGCTTGAAAGCTCAGCTCTATGGCGCCACCTGCGTTACCTTGATCCACCACTTACGACCGTTCCTCAAAGAGGCCGTGCCGATCACCCGCCGCCGATCGGGGACCAATCACAATAGTCAAATCCGGTGGATGAGAATTCCAGGGCAAATCCTTCAGCGGTGGACCCTGTGCTGACACCTGCACGACGAGCTTTCTCCGCATGGAGAGATCCGTGCCACCGCAAGACAAGTTCCACCGAAGGCCATCAGGTCAGCGAGAATCGTCGATTGTAGTACTCAAATTTGAGTGTGTCTGGCGGTCTCATTGCGAAGCGCGACGAATGAGCTCTTTTCCGATGGAATACCGTTTGTGCAGCCTCGCATAGGGAGGCGATCTTTTCCTGGACGCATTTGACGCCTTGCAACTCATAGCCTAACCCCAGTGCCACACCAAGAATTTCGATCCGTGACCACAAGCTCGAAGACCTTGAACCTCGGATGCCGCGTTCTAAATCAAGGCGCACAAGCCACTGCGAAGAAGCACAAATGTCGGACCTTGAAAGGCAAGGCGTATCGTCTCGCCGAGACCATCATCGCCCCGAGCGAGCTTTAATGGCCGCCATAGGCAACTCATTGACCGGCTGCGAAACCGCGACTGGATATCAGTCTCAAAACTCTCAGATCATTCAAGCATACGGCGCACGCTAGGCCAAAATGGATGGATCGAGCGGCGTATGCGATTGCGGGGGTCGAGTATCGAATAGCGCAGAGCGGCCTTGCCGAGCTGCAGTTGCAACGATAACAAGAGTGTAGCGCAAGGCGTAGATGCCCCATGTCAAAAGCTATGGAATTGATCGTCGCAGGTTATGTCAAGGGTAAGAACCGGCGCGCTCTATCGGATCTTCTTGCCCACCGCCGGAAGGTGCTGGCCGAGCTTCAGGCCGTGACGGGCATCAATCCAGCGAACGCCGCACAGGCCGTGCAGGAGGAATTGTCGATTGTGGAGGCGGGGCTCCAAGAGCTCAAGCTGCCGCCCGGTTCTCTGCCTGAAAACGAGTTCTAACTCTCACCGCATCACGGCTATCTGCAATTTCGCCACAGCGTCATTTCCCTGCAAGGGTCCGGCGAAGCTGTTGACGGCAACGTCTCGGTTGCGAATTTGTTCTATTGAGAAAGTCGCCACATGACTCTTGCCCAGTTTTGGATGACAAAAGGGGAGGGCAGCGTCTGCTCATCTCGCTCGCCTTGCAACTCGTTATTGCGCTAAGGGCGGGAAACTACTGGGCTGAAAGTCGTTGGATGTCGCCGGCCCGGGTGCTGTGAGAATCATTTGGGCCAGTGTGCCGTCGTGCCGTGCCCGGTGAGATCAGTAGTTGCCTCATTCGGAACGAGCAGGTTGCTAATATTGCTTCGGTACGAGCGTTGTCGCCCTCTTGCTTCAGAAGGGGGCATCGCTTTTTCGCTCAGGGCCATTCAGCGACTTTCATCGACCTTTGCCGTCCGCGCGATCCCATCAGCTGTGAGCCGGTAAAGCGTATCAGGGCCCTGCTCGATGAGCGATGTCTCGGCGAAGGCCGCAAACATGGCTTTCGGAATGCGTAGCGCGGCGCGATAGCTTCCATTTGCTGCCAACATCCGCACGTGCTTTCGTTCCGCCGTGACGATCCAGACATCGTTCGGTGTCCTCTCATCCACCAGAAGTCGGAAGTCGTTTTCGGCGATTAGTTGGAGAGCCTCGCCGGCGGATTTCATAGGTGCCCCGTTCTTCGGGAGTTGGTTTTCGCAACCATGGCCTTAACATCTTCAGGTTGAACGAACGT
This sequence comes from Bradyrhizobium campsiandrae, assembly GCF_014529705.1. GTDB lineage: Bacteria > Pseudomonadota > Alphaproteobacteria > Rhizobiales > Xanthobacteraceae > Bradyrhizobium > Bradyrhizobium campsiandrae. The sequence continues at coordinate 78,696 of NZ_JAANIH010000029.1, read as the reverse complement.
TACCAGCGTTTTTAGAACTTGATTGTCTTTTCGAAGCCTGCCCGCGCCTTCAGCCGGCGGCCGAGAATGGGAGCGTAAAAAATTTTGCGGATTTCTGGGGCATCTTGCGGACAAATCTTTTGAGGAGAGCAGGAGACGACCTCGCCAAAGAAGGGGCAATGGATCCTTCGCCGACGAGGTCGTGACGCCAACTTGGAAAGGCGCCTCTGACATTCTACCGGAACTTGCGATCGTTTGTGCTGGAAGATGCGTGTGGTCGGACCGAAGAAAGTAAAATAATTCGAGGCTTTGGTAGAACGTAGAGCCTCGCGGAAGAGACGGGTTGCTCGCTGTGACAGAAAAGCCGCAGTTCGCATTTCTTTCGGTAAGGTACACCTTTGATGCGGTCTTTGCTCTCAACAATGGCTAGTTGTCTGACCGGAAAAGGATGGGCGCCGCGCGTCCAAATTCAAAAATGGCTTACCGGGTTTATTCGAAGGCGAGCGTCGGTGCGGTTGGCATTATCGTCGAGACCGCGAAAGACGCGCTGGTTAAAGCAGCCGAGTTTGCCGAAGATGGTGTCGATGTGGTGGTCAAGGATTTTGCCGGGCGCGTAATCGACCTGGACGCCCTCGCCGAACGCGCCGCCAACGAGTAGTTGCTTAGCAACGGACAGGGCCATCCCGTAGTCGTGCAGTCCGGTCGGTCGTTTCCGCTTGATGCTTGTCGCGACAGCCTCGAGACATTCCGTAATGGAGGTTTCTGCCCCGAATTGTATCGGCATTCGGCTGTGCGAACCAAGCTCGGCTCAATTACGCCCCGGCGCAACTTACTTTAACCAATCCCTTCAGCCCGCTTGAAACCAACGCGCCCCAAGGGGATAAGGGATGCTCTGATGTGAACCACTGGATGCACCACTGATGGCGGGTTGGATGGTAACGGTCGCCGTCGTGAGAGAAAACGACGAACTCGGTCATGAGATGTATGCGGTTGCAATTGACGATCCGGCCCAAGCCGCGCAGTTTGCATTGAAGGTCGCCAACAGCGATGCCGCGGTGGTAGACGGCGAGATAGACGAGGCTTCGATAAAGAGCATTGGGCTGAAGCCAGGAGATCTCATGAAAGTGTTGGATGAGACATCGGACCCGCTCACCAGCAATATGCGACGTCACTAACTCTGCTCAGCGGTTTGAAGCGGACTCAACCGAGCGCCAGTTCGGCGGGGGAGTGTGTGCCTTTGCACCCCGTTGAGGCGCAGTTGATACTCACAGTATCGGTCACAACCAACCGGGAGTGAAGGATTTCCTCCAACCCACGGGCATCAGGAGGCGGCGCTTTCCTGTCGGTCGCCGGTCGTGGACTTGTAGCTCGCTGATCCTTGAGGTGCGCCGCCTTAGGAAAACTCGGCGACCCGAATACTCGTTTCCCGAAGCTGCAGAGCGGTCTGCGCGCGTCTGAGCCTGAGGGCTTGCTTGGAAGCTCCAAGTCCGAAGTAGAAGCCAAAGCCGGGCCCGCTCCAAAGCGTTTTCGGTTGAACTGTGACCATGCCGCCACAGCTGTTTGGCGTCCTCATGCGTTGTGATGCGGGCAAACGATCGAAGCCCATGGTTTTTTAGGGGATCACTCACATGAAGACGTTCTTGTCATCCGCCGCACTCGGCATGCTCCTCCTAGGGACGGCGTCAGCCTCTGCTGCCGATCTTGCGGCGCGTCCTTATACAAAGGCGCCCCCGATGGTCGCCCAGATCTACGACTGGAGCGGCTTCTACATTGGCGTCAACGGGGGCTGGGGCCAGAGCCACGACAACCGCTCGTTCGATCCGACGGCAACCCCGTTCGGCAGTTATGATGCCAATGGCGGCACGGTAGGTGGCCAGATCGGCTATCGCTGGCAGAGCAGCCAGTGGGTGTTCGGTCTGGAAGCTCAGGGTAACTGGGCTGACATCTCGGGCAGCACGGCGAACCTGATCCTGCCGGGTGGGGCCGTCCGCTCAAAATTGGATGCGTTCGGTCTGTTCACCGGTCAGGTCGGCATGGCCTGGAACAACGCCCTGTTCTATGTCAAAGGCGGTGCGGCGATTACCGATCGCAACTACCAGTTTCTGGCGCCCGGTGGCGCGCTGGCGTCTCAGACCGGCTATGGCACCCGGCTCGGCGGAACCGTCGGTGTCGGCTTCGAGTACGGCTTTGCCCCAAATTGGTCGTTCGGTATCGAGTACGACCACATCTTCGAGAACAAACACACTGCGACTTTCACGACGCCGGCTGGCGCCAGCTTTACCGGCTTTAGCACTGGCGGCGACACCGACCTGGTTCTCGGTCGTCTGAATTATAAGTTCGGCGGTCCGGTTCTCGCGCGTTATTAATCGCTGCTTCTGAACGCGACGTTGAAAGCCCCCGGGCTGCGGCTCGGGGTGTTTTTCATTGCTCGATACTGACGTCATTCCGGAGCTTGCGGGCGTCAGTTGTAGATCTCCGCCGGTTGCTCGGGGCTTCTTCTCGTCGGCCAACGCTTACAAGGTCGCGGCAGGCGGCCATGGTCCGGTAGTCCGGAGCCAGCCGGCGGATCAGCCTTATAGCTTTAAGGTCTCGAGCAGGCGCGCTCAAAATGCCGCGACGATCGGACCTGATTGAGATAAGCCCACATGTAGAGCCTGAGCATCACCAGGCTCGAATCCGGGCTGCCACTTCGTCGAAAGCGATCGCTCGGTTGAAGCCAACGTCGGCCATGTCCAGGCTGGCGACGAATGCGTCGACCATACGGACGCGACGTAATCGTCCACGCGCGCCGGCAACCGGCTGATTTGATCGTCGGCTATCGCCTTCGATAAAGCCCACAAGGCTCCTTCACTCGCCTCAATGCGGTGATTGTAGGCATTCGGCCACGCGCAGAAGAGGTGGAGCGGAGCCCGTGCGACCCAAATTGCAGTTCGAAGTGAAGCTGCGGTCGGAATTTAAGTTGTCCGCGTGGACCCGTTTTCTAGCTGAGACAGGGCGGTGGTGGGGCTGCTGTGGGGTCGCCTCCTGAAGATTCCGGTTCTTCAGGCCTAACTACGATGGCCGCGGGGCCGGTTGGCCCCGTTCCCATCAAGAACTTGGCGCACCTTTCGGGCGAGCGCATCGAGCGAGAAGGGCTTGGGGAGAAACGCGACACCGGGATCAAGGGTACCGTTGTGGATCACAGCGTTGCGCGTGTACCCGGTCGTGAAGAGGATCTTGAGATCCGGTCGCCTTTCGAGGGCTTCGTCGGCGAGCCGGCGGCCATTCATGTCGGGCATGACAATGTCGGTGAACAGCAGGCTCACCGATGGCTGCAAGTCCAACAGCTGAAGCGCCTGCGCAGCGTTCTCTGCCTGGATAACGGTGTAGCCGAGCTCCCGTAGGGCATCTACGCTCATATGTCTGACGCCGGCCTCATCCTCCACGACCAGGATGATCTCGTTAACCATGCCAGCAGGGCGAGGTTCAGTTGAGCCCCGTACCGGACTGGACGAGGCCTGCCCCATGAACCGTGGTAAATAGATCTTGACGGTCGTGCCTTGGCCAGGCTCGGAGTAAATCTTTACGTGCCCGCCGGATTGTTTCACGAAGCCATAGACTTGGCTCAAGCCCAGGCCCGTTCCGCGGCCAGCGCCCTTCGTTGTGTAGAACGGGTCAAACGCGCGCTCGATGACCTCTGGCGGCATGCCTGTCCCCGTGTCGGTGACAGCGATGAGCACGTATTGGCCTGCGGTAACCTCCGCGTGCTGACCGGCATAAGCTTCGTCAAGGTGCGTGTTAGAAGTTTCAATCGTCAGGCGGCCGCCGTCGGGCATGGCGTCGCGGGCATTGACGCACAAGTTCAGGAGGGCGTTCTCAAGCTGGCTGGCGTCGGCATAGGTCCGCCAAAGCCCACCCGCTAAGACGGCTTCGACACGTAAATCCTCGCCGATCGTTCGCCGAAGCATTTCGGACATTCCGCCGACCAGTTTGTTGGCATCTACAGATTCGGGCTCGAGAGGTTGCTGACGGGAGAACGCCAGCAGCCGCGCAGTCAAGATTGCCGCGCGGCGTGCGCCCTCCTGCGCATTCTCGATGCAGGCCGTGGCTTTTTCAGGTTCGGTAGCCAGCCGCCGAAGGGCAATGTCCAAGCTACCAATGACGATCGCCAGCATATTGTTGAAGTCATGCGCAACGCCACCGGTCAGCTTCCCAATAGCGTCCATCTTCTGGGACTGACGGAGCGTGTCTTCTGCCCTTCTCCGCTGTTCGATCTGATCCTGCAGTTCAGCAGTTCGTGCCTCAACCAGCCTCTCAAGCCGTTCTTCGATCTGCTTGCGATCGGAGATGTCGATGATGGCCGACAAGATAAATAAACCCTCGTCCGTTTCGATTGGATTCAAACCAATTTCAATCGGAAATTCACTCCCGTCCTTCCTGAGGCCGTAGAGATCGCGGCCCGCTCCCATCGGGCGCGATACTGGTTGTTGAAGGAAAGCGGAGCGATGGTGGGGATGCCCCGAACGGAAACGTTCAGGCACGAGCATCTCGACCGCCTCACCGAGCAATTCCTGCCGCGACCAGCCGAATAGAGCTTCGGTTTGCGCATTCACCAGATGAATGCGCCCATCGGTACCGACCAGCACCTTGGCGTTCGGTGAGTGCTCGACCACTTGGCGAAACCGCTGCTCGCTTTTTTGAAGGGCGGCTTCATACCGGGTGCGCTCGACAGCGCGAAAGGCCAATGCCCCGACTGCAGCCGCGAGCACCAGCAAAAGCGCTCCCGTTGCGATCAGACCTGCAAGCTCAAGCGCGGTCACAGAAGCGGCCCTCCTTTATAGGTGCTCACGCGCGGCCTGTCGCGCTATCGATCCAAACTTGATCTTACTCACGGCACGACGCGACGCGTCTGGTTGCGCTCGAGGTTGCCGGACAACCATTTTACGCCCCGGGGGCGTTACATAGCACAGGTAGATAAGGAATTGCGCTAGCGACACGCAGCGCATGAGACGACCTTAATTTCGGCCCGACGGCGGGCGGGCATTTCGACCTGGTTACAAGCCTCCGATCGGCGCGGCCAGGGAGGCAATTGCCTCCGGGAATACCGTAGGATTTTGGACTGACGATCGCGCGACCTATTTATCGGCTGGTGACGAGAGCGTAGATTCAAAGGAGCAGCGAAGCCCTGTCCGGCTGAAGGTCTGGCGAGACGGCATTATTGCTGGAGGCGTTATCGACTTGAATTTAATTGCCGAACGTGCCGCCGAAGGAGTAATCTTCGAGAGTCAGACGGGCTGTGGTGCAGCCGGGATGTGTCGCCGCGCATGCCTGCGGCGCTTGAGGCGATGCGCGTCTCGTCGCGATTTGGACCAAAGCATACCATAACGAAGATTATGCGCCTCGCCACTAGTAATGCGACACTTGCGCTAAGTGCGCCTCTGCCTTCGCCAGACTCGCATCGGCCATTCCACTTCGAGCACGTCGCCGAGCCCAAGAACGAGAGCTTTGACCTTCCGATGGGCAACGCCAAGTCGGTACGCAAGGTATTCCGCTCGGACGATTGGCACCTCTCGCACGCGTTTCGCCATCGCGCTTTGCTCAGTTCGACCTGCGGGCCCACGCTCGACGGTCACCGTCACGTCCGCCTCGAGGATGGAGCGCTTGCCAATCGTCTCTTCGGCAAGCTCCGTCGTTTCGGGGCCTTGGGTCTGTGCGCAGACGATCTTGGTCCTGAAGCGCTGGAAGATGCTCGGAGCCGCATCCTCATAGATTCGCTTGAACTGTGCGATATCCTGAATAGCGGCGATTGTAGATGCTCCCTTGTTCCTTGCGACATCCAAGAGATCGGGCCATCGCCGCAGCCGGCCTAGCGCAGGGGCCTCGTCAAGCACGAAGTTCCGGATGCGCGTTTGGCTTACCGACAATCTGTTGTCGCCGACCGCCGCCGTGATGAAATCGACGGCCATCCCGATCCAGGCCGCGCTGGTTTCCGGATGACGGCCGGACCGCTGAACGATGACGACCTTGGGCTGATTCGGGTTCGATCCGCTAACCCATTCGCCGAACGAGAATTGCCGCTCTCGCGGAATGCCTACCCATGCTCTCGCCAGTGGTCGGAGCACTCGCAGCACGCTGCCGCGGAACGTTAGCAACAGCGAGACGGTGGTCTTGCTGAGCTCGCCCGACCCATCGAATTCGATAAGACCCGCTGCTGGGCGATAGAACTGCTCGAATTCCGTCTTCATTCGCGCGGGCTCGCGGAGGCAGGCCATATAGAGCTGCGGCAGTCCCCAAGTGTCGCCGCACTTGGCCTTGCACACGATCATGCAACCCGCAAAGAGCGTCGCGGCGCCTTTGCCCCAGAACGCCTCGCTGGTCTGGCCGATGATCTGCTCGGCCGCGCTCTCACAATCGCCGTCGTCACGAAGATCCCGCCCCATCGCCCAGGCAAACGTTCCCGGACGATCCGGATTGATGAAGGCGAACTGATCGTCCTCCATCGGAAACCCATCCAAAATCTCACCGGTCGTGTCGTGAACGAACAGGCCGTAATCGGCGGAGGGATTTCGCAGCAATCGACCGATCATTTCTTCCAGCAGGTAGAGAATGATGCGCGTCTTGCCGGAAGCGATAGCGCCAAGGATCAAAAGGTTTTGAACTTCCATGACGCGCGGGATGAACACGCCCGGCAGCCATTGTATCGTACGGTCACCTCCTTTGGGCCCTTTACCCAACAGCTCATTGGCGCTCGCGATCGCGGCTGGCCCTTTCAGGAGTTTGAGCCCTTCGTAGTGCTCGCGACCATCCACAATGGGCGTGGCGCGACGGCGCACCCGAAACGCGATAATTCCCGACATGAGCGCAGCGAGGGTTATACCGATTAGCCGCGGCAGTGTTTCGCGGAGCAGATCGTCAGCAGAAAGGGCGGCGAGCGGGCCGTGCCTGTTGATGTTTGAGACCATCTCGGTAACGCTAACTGCGACCGCCGTATCCTGCCGCCACGCCGTCGGCGGAATGAGCGCGAAGGACAGCGCGAGCCCGATCAGGCACGATAGCAAGGCCATGCCAACGAGGGCGAATGCCGCTGGCGTCGCCGGACGATATTCGTAGTTTGCGAGACGATCCATGCTGACTACTCCACCAGACGGCCACGATGGCGCCAAACCGCGATTGGCGCACGCGCAGGAATGAATTGCGGGGGAAGATGCTTGTTGTCGTCGTAAAGCTGTTGCCGCGGCATGCGCAGTTGCGCGGCAACAGCGTTCCAGTCCATGTCATGGGTCGGGAAATACAGGCAGCCATCGGTGTACGGGCTCAGCCGGGTGCAGCGCGGCCAGTTCCCCCGCTCGCCCGGCCGCACGATTTCGATGTGGGTCAGGGTCCACCTCCAGACCTGCGGACTCGCAATTGCCATCATGACAATGGCGGTGGTCAACACCGACGTGACCGCCGTCATCTGCGCAGAGGACGGCAACAGCCGCCACCGCTCACGCCATCCGAGCGTCTCGCGCTCAGGCTTGGCCGGCGGCGAAGGCGCCGGCAACCTGATCTCCGGCGCGATCGTGCCGACAACCTCGCGATACTGGGCGGCGGTCAAACGTGCCAGTGTCTTAGCCGGCAGGCGCACGAATTGCGCCGGCGTCATCTGCTTGAGGCGATTCATGAGCTGCCGCGATTCGCTCGTGGCGTCTCTCTTTACCTTCGTCACATCCTTGCGGAAGAGGGCGCGGCGATCAGCCATCGCGCGCTCCCGAGAGGAACGGCAGGATGCGGACGATCTCGTCCTGCATGATGCCCGACCATTCGGCGATATCTTTGACCAGGATTTTCGCTTCGTCGCGCGGGCGGCCGGTGCGGCGGATCGCTTCCGCATAGTTGTCGACATGCCAGGATACGACCGTCGAGGGCAGCGCCTGCAGGCGCTCGAAGATGGCCATGCTGCGAGGGCGCACCCTGGGCATCTTGATCACGGGATAGCGCTTCGTGGCGCCCAAGAAGGCCTTGCGCGTGTCCCCGTCGACGTAGCGGATCGCCTCGATCGGATCGCCCGCGTAGTAGTTCAGGACCACGACCGTGGTGGCATTCGGCAGATTGCGCTCGATGCGCTTGAGCTCGCGGAGCATCTGCGAGGCGGAGTCTTCACCGGCTTTGCATACCACGAGCGCCAACACCTGCAGGCCCAGGCTCGTGATATCCTCATCGAGGTCGAGGTCGGTGATGCCGGCATGGAACAACGGCGCGAGCGCGCCTCCGACTTCGAGCAGCACGGACCGCTTGGACTGCGGCATATCGGTGACCGCGCGATACCAGGGCGCGATGAGATCGCTGGGAACGAGATCCTCTCCGCGGCTCTCCCGATGCTCCGGGACGAGCAAGCTCGCGACGGTAACACCGGACTTCATGGCAAGCTTTCGCTTGGAATCCATCTGGAAGAGATCGAGCGGCTGCTCCGCCAATGCGAAAGCAGTGACGAGCTGCAGCGCGGTCGTGGTTTTGCCCGCTGCGCCTTCATCGGAGCTCAGGATCACGCTGACAGGACCGCTCTCGGCGAAGGAGATGTTCTTTTTCTCAATATTCTGGTCGTTCATTCTTGCCACTTTTCGGTTGGGGCTGCGCGACGGCTTGGTTGCGCGCTTGCTGTTTCAGGATGCGCGATACGTCTTGGAGAAAGGCGCCGCGCTGAATGGCGCGGCGGCTTCGATGCTACGCTCCCGACTTGGCGCCGGCCCGCAAGGTGGCCAGGATCAGCTCGCGGTCGCGCCCCTCCCGAGTACGCTCGCGCGCCCGCCAGTATTCGGCCTGCGGCAAGGGCAGCGCGATGGTGTGGTAGGCTTCGATCGGGATGACGTGTGCGCCGTCGATCAGATACGTCTCGTTTTCGATCGCCTGCACGAGCTGCACATACGTCGGCCGGATCATGTCGACGGCATCACGCGGCAGCAGCGGCTGGCACAGCGCGCGGAAGAACGTGTGCTTCATCCAATTCTCGCTATCGTTGCTCTTGGGGATGTCCAGGTGCTCGGCGAGGGGCTCGAGATCATCGCGCGAGATCGACAGCTCGGCGGCGCCAAACGTGGCAATCTCTGCCGCCGCGCCCCCCGCGAGGAGGCGGCTCTTCAGGGCGGGCTTGGCAGCGATCCGGGCGCGATAGCTCTCATCGATGTAGCCGGCATGCCGCCCATTGTGCGGATCGATGATGATGTAGTCGGTCGGGATGCCTGCGGTCGCGGCCACAACGACGTGACCGGTCTCGTGCACCAGGAGGCGGCTCATGACGGGGACCTCCTCCGTGGCGCTCGCGCCGCGCGGGAGGGGGTAGGCATTGAGATTCGGCAGCATGCTTGGTCCTTCTCCTCGGTTGACGGGCGCTTTGATCCGCCCGACCGCGATCGTGCGGGCAGCGCACGCCGTCCGTCCAAAGAATGAATCGAGACAGAAATGAAACGTCCTATCAGTGCCTTACTGGATGTCCGGGGGCAGGACGACGACGGCAAGCGAGCCCTTTGGTCCCGCGACGATGGCGTAGCGCCGTCCGTCGTGCTCCTTGACGGTAACCTCCCGCGTTGCTCGCGCGGCACGAATCGTCCCGTTCACCGATCCCGCGATCTCCAACGCAAACTTGAATTTCGCGGGCGCGATGGTCTTGCTCAGGACCTCGCGGAGATCGATCTGCATGCCGGACAGAACGGTTCCCTCGGGCCGCGCTGTCAGCAGTTGATTTGCAGCCCCCCACAGGTCGCGGTCGAGCTCAGCATCGACGCCCCTTGCAATACGTCCGACGAAGCGTGCCAGTTCGAACGTCCTTCCGCAGACCGCGCCGTTCTGTATCCAGAGCGCAGCCGGGTTGATGTCGGCGAAGATCGCGACCTGACAGGCCTCGATCACCGACAGGTGCGTGTTGGCATCATTGTATGCTGCTTCCAACGTTGCGGCGGTGGCGTCCTCTTTCGTGCCGGAGGCCTTGCGTTGTGCTGTGACCACCAACTGCGCACGCTGATAGGCGCGAAACAGGATTCTCACCGTTTCCGTTTCCGCGCGAATGGCGTCGCCCAGCCAGTCGTTCGTATGCCGCTCGCCCCCACTTCTCGATGCGGCATACTTGTGATTTGCCCACTTCTCAAGCTCTTGCTCCGATCTGAACGCAGTCAGGCTCGCAAGGTGCTCGCGACCCGTGACCAAGCGGCTGGGGATGTCGCCGAGCCCGATCGGCATGGCGGCGAGTTCCTTTACCGCGCGACCGGCGCCGCCGAGAAGCGCTCTGAGACCATGGAAGGTCAACAGCATCTGCACTGAAAGCGCGACCTTGAGCTGTTGCACGCTGCCTTCGTGCTTGTACTGTCCCGACGTGCTCTTAGTCGCTGGAATCTCGCTGAGGACGGCCATCACGAGATTGCTATCGCCCGTCTTCAGCACCGTCGGGCGGATGTTGATGGTCGCGAGCGGCGCCGGAATGTCGCCGTATTCCCGCTTCTCCTTCTCCCGCTGGCGCTCGGCTGCCGTTTCGCGCAGCCTGCGGCTGTGTTCGCGCCTTGCGTCTTCATCTTTCGGCTGCGCTTGTTTGCCCGCCTTCGCTCTCCCGTCTTGCTCCTTTACTGCGCACGCTGCCGACTGGGTTGCGCGATCCGAGGTGATCGCGGAGTTCCCGAAGCCGCCGATCCGAACAAAGAGCTTGTCGACCTCGCGTGAAGCAGTGAGTGCGACAACCGGCCTGTCCTTGAACATCCCCAGCACGCCGTCCGTGACCAGGCCATCTTCCTCTCGCAGCTTGGCAGGGCAGATCGTCAGAACCTTGTCGCGCACCATGCCCACCACGGCCCCGACCAGCGCCCAATCGCCGATGCGAAAGCGGATAGGAACGGTCGCCGTGATAACGTCGAAGGGAAGCTCAAGCTTAGCCGAGCACTCCAGGACGCTGGGACGCTCGCCGCCCGCGGACAACATCAACCTCGCGGTCATGTCCCCGATGAGCTCTCGCTGAATCCGTGCCCCGCCGGGCTTTTCGCCGGCGGCCTCGATCGCGCAAATGAAGTTCCAGGCGGCATTCATGTTCGATCTTCCTTCCGTGATATGGTGATGTTCTTCGCCTACCTAAGGCACGAGCCGCTCTTGGCAGTCGCCGCAGACGAGATTGGCCACGGGCTTGGCCCAGGCGTTCTGCTGACAGCACGGGCACCGATAGCGGGTCTTGCTCTGGCGCTTCTTCAGCGCGACCTTGCGCTGGGTCTTGGTCGTGCGCTCGACGTAGGCGAGCGCGAAGCCCTTGGCGATCAGCGCGTCGGCAATACGATCGAAGCGCCCGCCCGGCTGGATGAAGTGCGTCATCCGCTGGCCGGTCTTATTGCCGCCGGGACGCCCCGTGTGCGAGGGAATAAGGCCGATCTCGGCCATCTTCGCCGCCCACTCCGAGTTGTGGTACCCGCTGCGCGAGGGCTTGCCGTAGTGATGTTGCCACTGGTGCACGAGCTCGTGAGCAAGCGTCGACAGCACCCTCTTCGCGCCGCGGGCGGCGAAGCACGCGGGGTTGAGCGCGATCTCGTCGGTGACGACGGCGCCGTCGGATGACTTGAAGCGGCGGCCGGCGAAATAGCCCAGAGCGCTGCGCTTGCGTTGCAGTGTCACCAGGCACGGCGGCAGCTTGCCGCCGAACAGCTGGTTGTTGAACCGAACGCAGGCCTGACGCAGCGGACGGTATGACTGCGGGATCGGATCGATCCTGGGGCCAGCCTTTACCTTGCGGTGCTTTTGTATCGTACGATCAAGCAACGCGTGCTTGCGACGCCGATTGACCCTGCCGGTGGTCGCCATCAGGCTGCTCCGTCCTCGATGGACCAGCACCGAGAAGACTGCGGCATCGCCGCTTTCGCCCCATTGTGGTGATTTCCCACTGAGGGGCGGATGCCGGGACGCGTCATGGTGATCGTCTGTTCGACGTCAGTATCAAACATCGCTCTCGCTCCCCTTGATGAGGTTCGAGGTCGCGGCCGCATCGTCCGCGAACTCGTTGTCACTACACAACATCGACTTGCGCCGTCCTGTGGGGTTCACTTCATCGAGCACCGCGCCTGCAACGTCGGCGAACCCGGCTTCTGCCATCACGCGCTCCTGGTGCTGGAAGCGGGCTTCGACTGTCTCGTCGTCGGCATCATCGTCGAAGGGGCTCAGCGGCCCATCCCAAATCGTGTTCTGCCATTGGGAGAAATGGACAAAGCCGTGTAGGCGGGCCATCAAGTCGAGGCACTTGGTGTACTTCAGGTCGTGGCCGTACCTCGCCAACGAATTCCTCAGACGCCTGGCGTCCCTCTTGATCCTCTTCTCGTATGTGAAGAAATGCATGCCACTCACGCTAACTGGCACTTCGATTAAGCTCGGCTCGAGCGCCCCTGTCGTGCGAATACGTTAGGGTCTCCCTTGACCAAGACCCAGGCGGGTAACCCCCATGGGTTTCGGTGCTGATCACTTCTATGATGGCAGGTGGACATCATTCGCGTTGACGGTCGGCTCTCGATTGACCATCGCCGACGTACGCGAGGCGGACGGTTCAACAGTTTCCAAGGAGAGCGCGGGGCTCGGCAGGCGGTTCTTCGCGATGTCACCGACATGGTCCCGACTCGAGCCGCCGAGGGTCGGATCAAACAAGCGGTAGCGCGATACTAGAGTCATCGCCGCGCGCGCTGTGTTTAATTCCGCCTTGCTTCCTTCAGAGAGCTTGTTCGAGCGTCCATTCCGATGTTGCGATACCCGGCACCGCCGATCGAGCGCTGCGATGGACGGATTGAGCACTGATGAAAGTGAGAGTTAAGCTTCTATGCGCTAAACGTCGTTGTCTGCGACCCGCCCTGCTGAGGACCTCGCTGGAGCGCACGCGCGACCCGCGACGGCGAAACGGAGAAGCTCTTTGTTAAGCACAGTCGGTAAAACCGCTCCTCGCGAGCACGTCACGTGAGCCATGATCTTGTTGATCTGGTTCGCGCTGCTTTGCCGGCCCTCTCAGGAGGACTGCCCTGGGACGTTCGTCTTGTTGATCATCTCGGTGATGCCGGCGCTGAGCCCGAACTGGGGACAGTTCGCATTCACAAGAACTGGCGCACGTCGATTCACGAGCCTCGTCTAGCCCATGTCACCCGACACTATCCTCTTGCGATCGAGCCGTTCGACGTCGTCGATCCCCGCGAGGTCCTGGAACGCCACCGCATGCAATGGCGCCAACACCGAGTCATGATGTGCAGAGCCGTCACACTTGAGCGAGAGTGGCGTGGCGGACGCTTCACCGGAAATCTCATCGCAGGTCCCGCCTTCATCGCGAGGGTTGAGGAAAACCAACCGGTTGCCCATTGGCATCCCGCGCAGGCGGTGGCGGCTGCCCTGACCGCGGCGCGCTCGAAGCAGCAGGCCGAGTCCCGCCATTTGGCCAAGCTGCGAAGAAACGCCCGTGCGTTCCTCGATGAGCTTGTTGCAGCCCCGCGATTCCTTGGCCTTGATCTGCCAGTCGCGCCATACAGGTCCCTCGTTCCCGGCCTTTGGCGCCTCAGAAGGACCGAGAGCATCCCATTTCTCACGCTCAAGGACACTATCTGTGATCAGATCGGGCGCATGGACCGAGACGGTATACTGAAGCTCCTTCTGCAGCTTGGCCTCGATCTTGCTGAGCAGCGCAGCTTGCTCGAAAAATTACTTGATGAGTTCTTCGCTCAGCTGAACGATCCTACCGCATGATCAATCCAACAACCTCATCGAGTGAAGGGGCGCGGCGTCGAGCGGACCACGACAATGAGAGGCGACGAAGATCAGCTTGCGGAGCCTACCTTCGGTCCCGTGACGCTGCATCTTGAAGTGACCGCGAACCCTGATGCGGCGCCCGAGCTGCCAGCCCTCTTGGTTGTTGGCCCGGACGCGGCGCCCGAAATTGTCGGCGGGGGCACGCAGGCGCTCAACACGGAAAAGGCTGAGTCCGCGCTGCCGCCTTCGCGCCGCCCGATTGGGCAGGCGCCCCTCTCTGTTGATCGTGGCCATCGGCAGGATCTCGCGCCGATCCGGCTGAGCAACGGCCGCATAGGCAAGCGTCAGCCAAACCAGATCCTCGATCTCCGTCACGAGGCTGTCGAATTGCAGGCCAGATTCGTGATGACGATGACGGACCAGCTCGTGGAATAGGTCGTCACCGCGACCGGACTGGCTGCCGACGACCCAGCTGGCGCGGGCGCACGCCAAGCCGCCGATGGCGCCGGCTACGGCGAAGATCCGAAGTCGATCCGATGCATCAGGCACATAAGGATCGAGTGAGCGGGGCCTCATGTAACGATCCGGCCGCGGTACGCGGTAAACGAAAACGGCCCGAAGCTGATGGGTTTGACCGAGGCGAAACGCTCCTTCGGCGACGTCGATATAGATCGCGAACTTTTCCCGGGCGAAATCGCGCGCCCGGCGAACGACTTCTTCGGATGCGCCCGCACCGGCAAACAAAGGAGCAAGATCCCGTCCTACGGCGCAGGCGAAGGGCGTCACCCGAAGATCGTCCGGCCGGGCGAAGAACGGAGCCAGAGCAGCGAGAAATTGACTGTCGTCGTCTGCCTTACGCCCCCGCCTAGCCGCTCGGACCGTCTCCGCCGCGGCATCCTCAGTCAGCATGCGCATCAACTGATAGTCAGTCAGCCGATGAAACCCCGCCGCGCGCGCCTCGTCGTCCGCCAGCGTCCGGACCACATGGCCCGTCTCTTCCGTAATCTCGTCCAGCCACGCACGCATCTTCTGACTCTCCTTCGTCGCACTTGCGGAGATCGTTGCGGATCTCTCGCTCGCGACATCCGATAGCGAGGTCGGATCGGAAGATTCAGAAGGGTTACCCGGGGTAGTTTTGGCTGAGATCAGCCGATGGCCTTGAATGGACGGTTCTGTCGGCCGATCTGAGAATGATCCCTGGAGCCGTCTCGTACGCCCTCAGCAGTGAGCATTCTCGCCATTTGTGTAACGAATTATTTCAAGCCGATGTCCTATGACACAATACCACCTTTCGTGCGCAATGAAGAATGGTCCTTGGAATCGGAGGTAAGAGATGGGGCTCAAGATGCCTGCCTACGCCTACTATTCGGCGAAAGGTCACAATAGCGTCCGCGATGAGGAAGACCGTGGGTGGAATCCCAGGAGTCAGCAGAAGCTGGACAAATTCTTCAATTTCGTCGCGCATCCTCTCGTTCGAGAGATCGGTCTCAAGCAGGTGATCTACAATAACCAGCAAGATTTGCGCGAAATCGATTGGCGCGCCCGGACCATTTTCGAAGTCGAAATCGAGTATCGGCCTCACCTGGCAGAGCTGATAGATGCGATAGATGAGCACGGCACCGTGGTCGTCCCCGACATGAGTCACCTGACCGACGGCAATTCCTGTTGTCTTCGAGTGATTGAGCGATTCTGCGAGTGCGCCGTCGCGCCCGTGACCGTGGCGGACGTTGAAAACAGAATCGACCGGCTTGAGCCTCATCTCAGGCGACCTCTGCCGGAGCTGCGACGGACGCCGCGTTTCCTGGCGGACGTCAAGTTATTCTTCAAGGAGATCGGCAACGGCGCTGTCGACAATCGAGACCGGCTCAAGAATTGGCTGGCGCACAAGCCCAAGGAATTGGCCTGATCCTTTGTTTGAGGAGACACGGCGTCAAAAGCTCGATCGTGTGCGTGGAGTTTTGAGCAAACCCTCTGGGGTAACCTTCCTATGTTGTCCTGACATGTTGGACTAGTGCTTCCCCCAAGCAGTCGTACGACTGAACGTTCAGTGGGAAGCACATGTCCAGCAACAAGTCGCAGCGCGCCAAGCGGAACCGCTCTTCGAAATCCAATGACCAACACAAGGCGGGCGCATCGACGTCCGCTGCACCGCGGGGCGCTGAGGAGCTCCGTTCGTTGCTCATCGATCAGTCCAATCTGCCGGCCGCGGCTGGCAGATTGGCCGAGCGCCTCGCGAGCTCGTCAAAGCTCTTCCAGCGTGGCGCCGGACTCGTCAAGCTGATCGAGACCGCTGATGGGTTCTCGACTCTCGATCTCAACGTCCACGACGTCGTCAATCATGCGCACCAGGTGTGCCGCCCGGTTGTGAAGAAGATCGTCCGTGGTGAAGTCGTCGTCGAAGCCGTGACCCTCCCCGATCGGGTCGCTCGGTTGTATCTCAACCGGCACGACGCCTGGGGCGTTCCCCACCTCGACGGGATCTGCCGCGCTCCGATTCTTGCGAACGATGGCTCGATCCGCGTCGCGCGTGGCTACGACAAGGATACGCGTTTCTGGTGCACGGGCATCGAGCTGCCGAGCATTCCCGAGCGCCCGTCACGCAAGCAGGCCGAGGCGGCCTAGCGTACCCTTCGCAAGCCCTTTGCCAGCTTTCCCTTTGCGGACGCACAGACGATCGCCAGCCCCAGCGGCCAGTCCATCGTCGATCCCTCACACCCTCCGGGCATCGACGAAGCCACCTACGTCCTCGCGGTTTTGACCGCGGTGTGTCGTCCGAGCTTGCCGCTCGCGCCCGGTTTCATCATACGTTCGCCGCAGTATTCGGGCGCTGGCACCGGCAAAGGTCTGCTCGTTCGTGCGGCGTCACAAATCGCCTTCAACTTCTCTCCGAAGGCCTTCACCAGCTCCGGCGAACGCGCCGAGCTCGAGAAGCGATTGACGGCCGCCCTCGTCGCGGCCGACCCGATCATCTTCCTCGACAACGTCAACGCGGAGGTCGTGCGTTCGAATTTGCTGGCGCAGATCGCCACTGAGAACCCGTGTGCGATCCGTCGGTTCCGCGAGAATACGAAGGTGGTTTCGATCACGAGCTCCGCCTTTCTGGCGATGACCGGGAATGCCACGACGGTGTCAGAGGACCTGGCGCGGCGCTTCCTGATTGTCGAACTCGATGCCGGCTGCGAGGACCCCGAGCAGCGCCGGTTCGATGAGGATTTTCGTTTGACCATCAAGGAGAAGCGAAATGAGCTCCTCGCTGCGGCGCTCACCATCTGGCGGTGGGGACGCCGCAATCAGAGCAAGCCTGGCCTGGCGCTCGGCAGCTTTGAGCAGTGGGCCACTTGGTGTCGTGATCCGCTCCTTGCCCTCGGCTGCCCCGACCCGGTTCGCCGCATCTCCGAGATCAAGCGCGATGATCCGCTCCGCGCGCAGGTGGTTGAGTTCTTTACCACCTGGCACGAGCTGTATGGGGAGCGCCCTATGAAGGTGAAGGAGCTCGACATTCGCTTATGCCGGTTGGCTGACCCGCAGGAGCGCGGCAGCCGGCAGAGTCTCGCGAGCTTTGTGGCACGACTCGAGGGGACGCGTGCTGGCGGCTTCGTGATGCTCCGCATCAAGTCCCCCTCCAAGTGGAGCCCGTCGAGCTACGCGCTGAAGAGGACCGAATAGGAGGCCAGCAAAGGACCTCCGACATCACGGACCTCGGCGCGCAAACGCTGCGAATGAATCAGCAAACGCCACGACAACGCGGTCATAGGGGGCATAGGGACCATGGGTGCCATCGGGGGGATTGCAGCGATGGGCACTCAGCAGTTTGTACGCGGCTTGGTAACTGCATCAATTCTACGCTCCCTCAGCATACGATCGATGCTTGTAGCTGCAGTCACCGAAACATCAAGTCATAGGGGGCATAGGGATCATAGGAGGTACCGTGCGGCGAGTACATCAGCCGCAGGTCGGGCCCTGCTATCGCAGCTTCTTATCCCGCGTTGGGCAGGTCCTTTGGATGCGTCCGACCGATCGTAGAGTCAGAGTTTGGCAGGAATTTCCGTGACGGGTTGAGGCAGGCGAGAGAGTCTCGCGGCGCCCGTCATGGAGATGTCCCATGACCCAACTGAATGTTCTGGACGCCGATCGCGGTGTACGCGCCGGTTACAAAGTGGATACGAGCCGCGGCGAGCGCATAGGCCGCGTGTCCTCGGAGTGGTTTTCCCGGTCGGCCGACGAGCGCTACCTTTCGCTGTCGGAGTTGCAAGCCGCGGTGCTCGGCCGGGCCGAACGCAGCCGGACCCGGACCATCGAGAGCGCGGCGATCCGGGTGGAGGCGAGCCGCGACGATGGCGAGCGGCTGACGTTGATGCTGCCGGGCGAGACACCAGTCGCGCCGACCCATTGGAGTTTCGGTCACCTCGCAACGATGGTCGGCGCGGCATCCGCCTATTTGCGCCAACTTCCGGCACCGCTCGCGGCGATCAATCTACAATATGGACTGACTTCGAATCGCCGGAACAGATCAAGACGCTTGAGGTCGAGGATGGGCGCGTCGAGCTGCGCGCGGTCACAAGCCCGGACTACGGCTGTTATCTGAACAGTCAAGCTGTCTCACCAGCCGTTCACTGATTCCTTTCCATCGACGTTGAGCCTGATGCCGCCCGCACGCGGTGGCGATCCCTTGCGCTCGCGTCGCTCCCAAGGAGCCATCACGATGTCTTCCCAGAAGCAGCCCGGAGCGCGAGCCGATGTTTACACGCGCATCACCGCCGAGATCATCGCGGCAATCGAACAAGGTGCAGGCGAGTGGCGTGCGCCGTGGTTCCACAACGGGACGAGCGTTGCCCGTCCGACCAATGTTGCTTCCGGCAAGCGCTACCGGGGCATAAACACGTTGGCGCTTTGGCACGCAGCCATGGCTGGCGGTTACGCTGATGGCCTATGGGGCACTTATCGGCAATGGCAGGCTGCCGGCGCGCAGGTCCGCAAAGGCGAACGCTCAACCACCGTCGTGCTGTGGAAGCAGATCGCTTCCCGGGAGTCGGCTGACGGCGATGACGGTGGTGATGATGGTCGCCAGCGGATGTTTGCCCGGGCATTCTCGGTATTCAATGTCGCGCAGGTGGATGGATACGAACGGCAGCCCATTGACGTCCTGCCGGAGAGCGAGCGTCTGGCGCATGCCGAGGCTTTCATCACCAATCTCGGGATCAGGACCGTGTTCGGTGGTTCGGAAGCCTACTATCTGCCTTCATCGGACGCGGTGTTCATGCCGGATTTTGCTTCCTTCCGTGATGCTGCGTCATTCTATGGAGTTTGGCTGCATGAGAACGGACATGCCTCAGGGGCAAAGCACCGGCTTGACCGCGATCTCTCGGGCCGGTTCGGTTCGGCTGCCTATGCCGCCGAGGAATGCTGCGTGGAGATTCTCAGCGGTCTCGTCCTTGCCGATCTGGGTATAGCTCACCATCCGCGGCCCGATCATGCAGCATATATTGCCTCGTGGGTCCAAGTGCTGAAGGACGATCCTCGTGCTATCTTCACTGCCGCCAGCAAGGCGCAGCAGGCCGCCGACTGGATGCACGCCAGGCAGCCCGTATCCACCGAAGCGCATCAGGCGTCATCCGCCATCCCCGACGAGACGGATGTAGGCCCGCACCTGCTCCAGATCTCGCTGGCGCGTTGTGCCAGTGGCACCTGATCCGAACCAACCGCGCCGGGCACAAATCCGCTTGTCCCCACCAACATCGGTTCGCCTGTGCGAGCCGGGTGATCGCATGTATTCCCCGTCTCGATTTTCATTCCCGGGGCGCGCCGGAGAGTGAGAGGGGCGTGCGGATTTCACTGACGGGTTGGAGGTCGAGAGAGAGTCTCCCGGCCGCCCGTCGTGGAGAATCCGACATGGCAAGCGCCGTTCAGAAGATCAAGCTCAGTCCGTCCCGCGATATTCCCTTCAATAAGCTGGTGTTGAGCCAGTCCAACGTCCGCCGCGTCAAGGCGGGCGTCTCGATCGAGCAATTGGCGGAAAGCATCGCGCAACGCACCTTGCTGCAAAGCCTCAGTGTCCGCGCCGTTATCGACGGCGATGGCCGGGAGACCGGCATGTTCGAGGTCCCCGCCGGCGGCCGGCGGTATCGCGCCCTCGAACTCCTGGTGAAACAGAAGCGGATGGCGAAGACGCAAGCCGTGCCTTGCGTGGTGAGAGACGAGGGCCTCGCCGAGGACGACTCTCTCGCAGAAAATGATGAGCGAATCGGACTTCACCCCCTCGATCAGTTCCGCGCGTTTCAGACCCTCCGCGAGAGCGGTATGAGCGAAGAAGACATCGCAGCGCGGCACTTCGTTTCGCCGGCGATCGTCAAGCAGCGCTTGCGCCTGGCATCCGTCTCACCAAAGCTGCACGACATCTATGCCGAGGACGGCATGACGTTGGAGCAGCTCATGGCGTTCTCCGTCACCGGCGACCATGCACGCCAGGAGCAGGTCTGGGACATCGTCAGCAAGTCAGGCTACGACGAACCGTATCAGATCCGCCGCATGCTGACGGAGAACACGGTTCGGGCCTCCGACCGCCGCGCCCAGTTCGTCGGGCTCGACGCCTACGAGCAGGCTGGTGGCGTCATCATGCGTGACCTGTTCGAGCAGGACGACGGGGGCTGGCTAAAGGATGTGCCGCTGCTCGACCGTCTCGTCACCGAAAAGCTCAAGGCGGAAGCCGAGACCATCGCCGCCGAGGGCTGGAAGTGGATTGGCGTGGCGGTCGACTTCCCCTACGGCCACACCAATGACCTGCGTGAACTCGAAGGTCGACCCGTCGATCTCACGGATGACGAGCAGGCCACCCTCGACGCCCTCAACGCCGAGTATGCCAAGATCGAGACCGACTACCAGGACGCCGGCGAACTGCCCGATGAAATCGACCAGCGCCTCGGCGAGATCGAAGCGGCTCGCTCCGCCTTCGAATCCCGCTCGCTCAGCTACGATCTCGCCGAGGTCGCCCGCGCCGGCGCCTTCGTCGGCATCGACGCCGAAGGGAGGCTCTCGGTCGATCGCGGCTATGTCCGGCCGGAAGACGAGGCGTCCGAAGTCTCGGCCATCGAATCCGACGGGGAGGGCCATGAGGATCGTACCCAACCGGCTGGCGCGAGTAAGCGCGCGGTCATCAGTATCGGCGGCGCCCCGGCCGAACCCGTGGAGGATGAGGATGACGACATTGCAAAACCGCTGCCGGACCGGCTTATCACCGAGCTGACGGCCCATCGCACGCTGGCGTTGCGCGATGCCTTGGCAAACCATCCTGCCATGGCGTTCCAGGCGGTGCTCCACACTTTCGTACTGGCCAGCTTCTACCGCTTCGCATCGTCGAGTGGCTGCCTGGAGATTGCGATCCGAACGCCGACGTTCCCCGCTCAGGCTCCGGGCTTGAAGGAGAGCGCATCGGCCATCGCCATCGACGCGCGTTCTGCGGCGTGGAAGGCGCGCCTGCCGAAGGATGAGGCCGATCTGTGGGACGCGCTCACCGCACTCGACGGAACCACGCAGGCGGCACTGTTCGCGCATTGCGCCGCGTCTGCTGTCAACGCGCTATATGAACCGGCGAACCGGTACAACGAGGGCCGAGTCTTCGCCCACGGTGTCCGGCGCAGGCTCGATCAGGCCGATGTCCTGGCACGCGCGATCGGGCTTGACATGGTGACGGCAGGTTGGAAGCCGACCGCCGAGAACTATCTCGGGCGCGTGACCAAACCCCGGATTCTCCAAGCGGTGCGGGAGGCCAAGGGTGAGGCATCCGTGCAACTCATCGATCACCTCAAGAAGGGGGACATGGCGCGGGAAGCCGAGCGTCTGCTCGACGGCACCGGCTGGTTGCCCGAGCCGCTGCGGCTGGCCGATCCGGACAGCGAGCACGCCCCGGTTGGGGAAGCCGAGGCGTTGCCGGAATTCCTCGCTGAGGATGACGAGGGGCGGGGCTATCCCGAAGACGACCGGCTCCTGGTCGTTGCCGCCGAATAGCTCTCATGCGGGAGCGGCTCACCGCCGCATCTGAAGACTTCCATTTCTCCTCTGAGCCCGGCCAGCGCGCCGGGCTCTTTCATCTCCGGAGAACGATCATGACCATCCGCAATCAACCTCAACGCCTGGGAGGGCCGTGCAATGAGCATTCCCGACTACATCAGCGCCAATTTCCAGTCATTGCTGCGTGCGGCGGCTGACGGCAACCTCGCGCTGATAGAATGTACCGACGCGGTGACCGCTGAGCCCCGTTACGTGATTTGCGGCGTCGGCCGCGACGGCACCGACCTTGTTCTCACGCCCTTTGGCCATCTCGCGGATGGCAATCCCTACACCGCCTATCTGCCGCCATCCGAACCGCGGGCCCGATCATCCCCAACCTGACCCTGCCGCGCAGGGACCTGTCTGGCCGCGGCAACGTCAATGGGCAAGCCGTCCCCACATCCCCAAGGGCGATGCGTGACATCCATCCCTGAACCGTGCCCTCACGGCCAGTCCATCGCAACAGACGGGTCAGGAGGGACAGTGATGTGCAGGTTCTCAACAAGCATCAGACCGGCGTGCAGTCGGATGCCCTCAACATCGGCCGCGGCAGCAAATGGGGCAACCCGTTCCGGATCGGCCACGATGGCGTCCGCGTTGCGGTCGTCAAGAAGAACGAGCGTTGGCTCCGCGATCAGCATCCCCTGCTGCATACGCTCGACGAGTTCCGCGGCTGCGATCTCGTCTGCTTCTGCGCGCCGCTCGCCTGCCATGGCGATTGTCTGCCGTGACTCGCCAATGCCTGCCGCGACGAACGCGTCGCTTGGTGGCGCGGTCTCATCATCCGCAACCCATCAGCATGTGTGTAGCTCGGCGGTGCCTCGATTGGCGCGGCGGGGCCCCGCGTTCTTAGAGGACGAGCGCGGCCGGGACGGGTTTGAGCCGGCGAGGTCGAGAGAGCGCCCGCGGGCTCCACCCGTTTTCGCTCTCCCGAGGCCTGCCTCCATGACAAACTTCTCTGCTTCCGCCGCCGTCTCCGCGATCGCCCCATCTTCTGTTGTCGCTTTGGATATCGCGGACCGTTCCGCCGCGACCGGCCGAGCCGCCCATCTTCTTCTTCCTCATCTCGAACGGGGCCGCCGCATCGACGCTGCCCTCTTGCGCGCCGCCATGGAGACCGCCTTCGGCGGTACTGACGCGTCGGGCGCCTGGGACTGGAAGACCGGCTATGACGCCGTGGAGGCCGCGACCGTGCTGTTCCTGCGCAAGTTCGGCCCGGCGATCCGCGCACGCGCCGCATCGCCTGCCGCCATGCTGCCGCTGCTGGCCAGGATCGCCAGTCTTCTTCCCACCCACACCCGCCGCTCGGAAGAGAGCGAGACGTTTCAGCAGTTCTCGACGCCCATTCCTCTCGCCTTTGTAGCGAGCGTGGCCGCAGCGATCCGCCCCGATGACGTTGTTCTGGAGCCGTCCGCCGGCACCGGGCTGCTCGCCATCCTGGCCGAGCTCGCTGGCGGATCGCTGGTGCTCAACGAACTGGCCGAGGCCCGCGCGGAACTTCTGTCGCGCCTTTTCCCCGCTATCGCCGTCACCTCGTTCGACGCCGCGAACATTGACGATCATCTCGACACCGCTATCGTTCCGAGCGTGGTGCTGATGAATCCGCCATTCTCGGCCATCGCCAACGTCGACCGCCGAATGGCCGGCGCGGCGCTCTGCCATATGTCCTCGGCCCTGGCACGTCTCGCCGAAGGCGGCCGTCTGGTCGCGATCACGGCCGCGAGCTGCGCGCCCGACAATCCCGCATGGAGGGATGCCTTCATCGCCTTGCAGGAACGTGGGCGCGTGGTGTTCTCCGCCGCCATTGACGGCGCGGTCTTTGCCAAGCACGGCACCACCGTCGAGACATGCCTGACGGTGATCGACAAGGCGCCCGCGCGAGACATCAAGTCGTTCCCGCCATCTCCGGGCACCGCGCCGGATGTCGCGACACTGCTCAGCTGGGTGATACAACAGGTGCCGCCGCGGTTGCCGATCGGATCGGCCGTCGCCATTCCAGCGGCCGCGCGGCCGGCCATTCCCAGAACAGTCCGCGCTTACGCCATGCGTCCGGCCGCCGTCCCGGTGTCGGCGATGGCGCCCGAGGCGATCGAGCTCGCCTATGAATCCGTGACCTGGAAGCCGGTCGAACATGGCGGCATCACCGAAGCGCTCTACGAGCCCTATGGATTGCAATCGATCCGTATTCCCGGCGCCCAGGCGCATCCGACCAGGCTGGTGCAGTCGGCAGCCATGGCCTCGGTCGCGCCGCCCACTCCGTCCTACCGGCCACATCTCCCCGCGATTGTGGTGCCGGACGGCCTGCTGTCCGACGCCCAGCTTGAATCCGTCATTTACGCCGGCGAAGCCCACGGCGGCATTCTCGCGGGGGCGTGGACGGTCGACGAGACCTTCGATGTCGTCTCGGCCGCGCCGGATGATGCCGAGAGCGCCGTCCGGTTTCGGCGGGGCTGGTTTCTGGGCGACGGCACTGGCGCCGGCAAGGGCCGCCAGGTCGCGGGCATCCTGCTCGACAATTGGCTCAAGGGCCGGCGCCGCGCGCTCTGGGTCTCGAAATCCGACAAGCTGATCGAGGACGCGCAGCGCGACTGGTCGGCGCTCGGCCAGGAGCGCCTGCTGGTGACCCCGCTGTCGCGGTTCCGGCAAGGCACGCCCATTCGTCTGGAGCAGGGCATCCTGTTCACGACCTACGCCACGCTGCGCTCCGACGCGCGCGACGAGAAGGTTTCGCGTGTCAGGCAGATCGTCGAGTGGTTGGGCCGTGATTTCGACGGCGTCATCGTCTTCGACGAGTCTCACGCAATGCAGAATGCTGGCGGCAGCAAGGGCGACCGTGGCGACGTGGCCGCTTCGCAGCAGGGCCGAGCCGGGCTTCGCCTGCAACATGCCCTGCCGAACGCGCGCGTCGTCTATGTCTCGGCGACCGGCGCCACCACGGTTCACAACCTCGCCTATGCGCAGCGGCTCGGCCTCTGGGGCGGCGAGGACTCTCCCTTCGCCACCCGGGCCGAGTTCGTCGAGGCCATCGAAGCCGGCGGCGTCGCCGCGCTGGAGGTGCTGGCGCGCGACCTCAAGGCGCTCGGTCTCTATGCCGCGCGCTCGCTCTCCTACGAAGGCGTCGAATACGAGTTGGTCGAACACACCCTCAGTGAAGAGCAGATCCGGATCTACGACGCCTACGCCGGCGCGTTCGGCATCATCCACAACAATCTCGACGCGGCGATGCAGGCGGCGAACATCACCGGTTCGACCGGCACGTTGAACGCGCAGGCAAAGTCTGCCGCGCGGTCCGCCTTTGAAAGTGCCAAGCAGCGCTTCTTCAACCACCTCATCACGGCGATGAAGACGCCGTCGCTGATATCAGCCGTCGAGCGCGATCTCGCGGCGGGCCATGCCGCCGTGATCCAGATCGTGTCGACCGGCGAAGCGCTGATGGAGCGGCGACTCGCCGACATTCCGACGGAGGACTGGGGCGACGTCCAGGTCGACATCACCCCGCGCGAATACGTCCTGGACTATCTCGCGCACTCGTTCCCGACCCAGCTCTATGAACCCTTTACCGACAACGAGGGCAACCTGTCGTCGCGTCCGGTCCATCGTGACGGCCAGCCGGTGCAGTGCCGAGACGCGGTCGCACGCCGCGACCGGCTGATCGAGAGGCTCGCCTCTCTGCCACCCGTGCACGGCGCGCTCGATCAGATCATCCAGCGCTTCGGCACCGAGGAGGTCGCCGAAGTCACCGGCCGGTCCCGGCGGATCGTTCGCACGCGCGGAGCGGATGGTATCGATCGGCTCGTGGTCGAGAACCGTGCCGGTTCTGCCAATCTCGCCGAAACCCAGGCATTCATGGATGACGACAAGCGCATCCTCGTCTTCTCGGAAGCCGGCGGTACCGGGCGCAGCTACCATGCGGAGCTCTCGGCGAAGAACCGCCGGCTCCGCGTTCACTACCTGCTTGAGGCCGGATGGAAGGCCGATGCCGCCATTCAGGGCCTTGGCCGCACCAATCGCACCAACCAGGCGCAGCCGCCGCTGTTCCGCCCGATCGCGACCAATGTGAAAGCCGAGAAGCGTTTCCTCTCGACCATCGCCCGTCGTCTCGACACCCTCGGCGCGATCACAAGGGGCCAGCGCCAGACCGGCGGCGAGGGACTGTTCAGGTCCGAGGACAATCTGGAGAGCCACTATGCCCGCGACGCGCTGCGGCAGCTCTATGTCCTCCTCGTCATGGGCAAGGTGGAGGATTGTTCGCTCCAGACGTTCGAGGATGCCACCGGGCTGAAGCTCACAGACGCCAACGGCATCAGAGACGAGTTGCCGCCGATCACGACGTTCCTCAACCGATTGCTGGCGCTGACCATCAACCTTCAGAATATCCTGTTCACAGCGTTCGAGCAGTTGCTCACCGCACGGATCGAGGGCGCGATCGCAAGCGGGACCTACGATGTCGGGCTTGAGACGCTGACGGCGGAATCTTTCGTCGTGACGGGACGGCAGACCATCTACACCCATCCCGGCACTTCGGCCGGAACCTGCCTCTTGACCATCGCCCAACGCGACCGAAACCGCCCCGTCGCCCTGGACGAGGCCTTGGGCCGTCTCTCCGACCCGCGTGCCGTGCTGCTGGTGAACAGTCAGTCTGGTCGCGCCGCCGTCCAGGTGCCGGCGCGTAGCCTGATGACGGACGACGGCGAGGTCGAACGCCGCGTCCGGCTCATCCGCCCCATGGAGCATCCGACGGTCGCACTGACGACGATGCCGCAGACCCACTGGCAGCAGACCGACCGCGCGACGTTCTCGCGGGTCTGGGCGGCGGAGGTCGCCGAGGTGCCAGAGTTTACCGACAGCGAGATCCACATCGTGTCGGGATTGTTGTTGCCGATCTGGAAGCGGCTGCCCAACGAATCGACGCGCGTCTATCGGCTCCAGACCGACACAGGTGAGCGGATCATCGGACGCAAGGTCTCACCCGCATGGGTCGTAGGCGCGCTGTCAACCGGGATGACGACGCTGACGCCGGAGCAGGCCTTTATGGCATTGCTGGACGGCAAGACCGTCCTCGATCTCACCGACGGGTTACAGCTTCGTCGCGTCCGCGTCATGGGCGCCAACCGCATCGAGCTTACCGGCTTTACCGATGCGATGCGAGACCGGTTGCGAGTCTACGGCCTGTTCCACGAAATCATCTCCTGGAAGCTGCGGATGTTCGTGCCGACGGATGCGTCCGGGCTGGCAATCCTCGGCAAGGTGCTGGAGCGCTATCCGCTCTCGCGCATCTCCGATCGGGCGGCGGCATGACATGTCGCGCGATGCTTCCGAACTGGCGCGCCGCCTCGCGCGCGAAGCTGAGGCGGTGTGCCGCCATTACCTGTCCAACGGGCGGCGCCAGGGCCGCTACTGGACGGTGGGCGACGTTCGCAATACGCCCGGCCGGTCGATGTTCGTCCGGCTCAGCGGACCGGAATCCGGTCGCGGCGCCGCCGGGCATTGGACCGACGCCGCCTCGGCCGAATATGGCGATCTTCTCGACGTCATCCGCGAAAGCTGCGGTCTCGTTGACTTTCGCGATGTCGCCGAGGAGGCGCGACGCTTTTTGCGTCTGCCCCGCGCCGAACCGTACCAAACCCCAAAACCCGTTCGCACACCCGTCCCCGCCGGGTCGCCGGACGCGGCGCGGCGGCTGTTTGCGATGTCGCAACCGATCCGACGGACGCTGGTCGAGAGCTATCTGTGCCACCGCGGCATCAAGGCTGTCCACGACGCAGGCGCGCTGCGGTTCCATCCACGTTGCTACTATCGCCCGGATGACAGTTCGCCGACCGAGACCTGGCCGGCGATGATCGCCGCCGTCACCGATCTCGAGGGCCGGATCACCGGCGTTCATCGCACCTACCTCAATCCGCAGGGCTTCGACCGCTCCGCCAGCGGCAAGGCGCCGATCGACACGCCCAGGCGCGCGATGGGTCATCTGCTCGGTCACGCCGTTCGCTTCGGCATCGCCAGGGATGTCATGGCGGCCGGCGAGGGTATTGAGACGATCTTGTCGCTCCGCTACGTCTTGCCTGATATGCCGATGGTGGCAGCGCTTTCAGCCGCTCACTTGGCAGCCGTGCTCTTCCCTGCGGGTCTGCGCCGGCTTTATATCGTGCGCGACGACGATCCCGCTGGCGACAACGCCGTGGAAAGCTTGAGCGCACGGGCCGGCACCCAGGGCATCGAGGCGATCCCGCTGTCACCGCGCTATGGGGATTTCAACGAGGATCTTCAGAACCTTGGCACGGATACCCTTCGGGTAGCCCTGCGGGTGCACTTCACTCCAGAGGACCTGGCACGCTTCATGGCGCTCTGAGGCGACGCCGATAAGGGGAAGCGAGCGCGCGGCTCGCATGTTCGGTCGGACGAGATCGCCAACGTTTCCTGCGATGCCGGAGAGGCCGCATCCCCGGCCTTCTGAGAGGGCGACCCTGCGGCAAGCGGTCCGGCCACGCAATGGCGGGAGCCGGCTATTTTCCGTCGCGCCCTAACGGGCGCTTTACATCGCGAAGCAAAATAGCCGGCTCCCGCCATCCTCCGCTCCGCTTCGGCCGCTGCGCGGTGCAGGTCCGGTCCGCCCGCCGCCTTTCGTCGCCACGAAGGCCGCGATGGGCGCGGCCGATCCGACAAAGGAAATCGCCATGACGACCGATCGTGACGACCAGGTTTTCGATCCCGTGCTCACGACATCCCCAACCGATCACGTCCTCACTGAACTCCAGCTTCACGGCTATCGCCCGTTCCAGGACGAACCGGACCCCAGACTACTGCCCGAAGCGCGCACCGTCGCCAACGCCGTCGCCGACATCTTCGACGCCCTGATCGCGACACTCAGCGACACCCGCCTCGAACCCGATCTGGAGAACCTGCTGTGGGGCAGCGTCAATCTCTTCCACCGCGCCACCGAACGGATCGAACGCGAGCTCGACGGCAACGAACTGGCGCAAAAGCGCAGCCAGAAGGATCAGGACGGCTCAGAAATCCGCTCGGTCGAACTGGAACGGCTCATCGCCGAGGGCATGACCCTGATCGAGCGGCGCAACGCCATCGAGCTCTTCCGCGAGCTGGCCATCGAGCAATTCGAAACCCACACCGGCTCACTCTGGCGGCCCCGATCCGGATCGCTGGTCGACCATCGCGCGGTCACCGCAGCGATCATCGACTCCAGGGATTTTCTGGCCGCAAAGCGTCGTGCCGATACCGAGGTGCTCGTCCCGGTCGGACCCAAGATCGCACTCACCGGAGGCCTCGACTTCGATGACTACCACCTCATCTGGGATCGTCTCGACAAGGTGCATGGCAAGCACCCCGACATGGTCCTGCTGCACGGCGGCTCGCCGAAAGGCGCCGAGTTGATCGCCGCCAAATGGGCGACGAACCGCAAGGTGCCGCAAGTCGCTTTCAGGCCGGACTGGACGAAGCACGCCAAGGCGGCACCCTTCAAGCGCAACGATCTCATGCTGACGTTGATGCCGATCGGCGTCATGGTCTTCCCGGGTACCGGCATCCAGGATAATCTGGCCGACAAGGCGCGCAAGCTCGGAATTCCCGTCTGGCAGTTCGGCAATGGCGGCGCGTAAGCGCCGCCACGGCCGACAAGAAATTCTCGGTCCTGACCCGACAAGAATGCCCGCATCAAATGGTGCTCGTTCAAGATCTCATGTCCCTGACTCGGAACCGCGCAGCGCCACTGTTGCTTCCCAAGGACAATGTCCGAACGATGGCACTGCGGCTCGGTCATGCCGATCAGCACCAAGGAGTTGACGTGCGATCGCGTCGAGAGGCCGACGGCGGCAGGAGCGGTCAATCCGCTGGAGCCGCGCCGCGATCTGTTCACCGCCCTGACGCGTTGATCGCCTCTTGATTGGAGATTGCATTGCCGTCGCCAGCCGAGAGCTCGGCATCACCCGTTCCGACGGTCTGCTCGGGTCCACTGTCGCGCGGCGTTCGACCAAGGCCAACCTTCACAAAGAGATCCGGAGCCTTCGTCCGATCGTGATCGGGGGTGAGCCTTGCTGCGAGAGCCAGACGATTGCTGCGGCCGGCCAGCCATCATCGGCTGTGCTTGGTGCGACCTTGAGCCAGTGCTCTCCCGTGAGTTGCAGATGCCCTCGTCCATGCGGGCCTTTTTTGCTGGCGGATCACGCGCCACAATACGCTCGCTGCGCTCGCCGACCTTTGCCCTGCAATGGCTTGATCGCGATCTTCTTCCCCTGCCGCCAAGCGGCGGCATTCCTCGCGAGACAACAAGATCGCTCGACGCCATCCTCCGCTGTGCTGCGGGCCTGACGGCTGCAGGTCGGTCGTTGCGGCTCTCACTGACCGCCATCAAGGCCGCGATGGTCGCGGGCTTGAAACAAGCAACAGGAGATCACCATGGCTCAGATTGGCACCTTCACCCGCGCTGAAGACGGCTCGTACACCGGCACCATCAAGACGCTCTCGCTCAACATCAAGGCGCGCTTCACCCCAGCCGAATCCTCCGAGAATGAGAAGGCTCCCGACCTGCGCGTGCTGGCAGGCAATGTCGAGATTGGAGCCGCGTGGCAGCGCACCTCGAAAGAGAAGACCGTCTACCACTCGGTGAAGCTCGACGACCCCTCCTTCCCGGCGCCGATCTATGCGAACCTCGTCGCAGTCGATGACGGCTACGCGCTGGTCTGGTCGCGCTGAACCGAGCATCACGGCGCCTCGCCCCTCGCGAGGCGCCGCAGCTCTTCTACCTCGCGCGGCACGCCGCGAAGATGCGCCTTGGCGAACTCTTTCGACCGCATCCGCCATGTCGCCGGCCGGGCAAAGTGCATGGTCCATCGCACCTTGCGCCGGACACGGCGGCGTGGCGCGCGATGACCGCACCTTGTGCTGAGGAGCCGCAGGATATTGCCGGCGAGCCCAGCATGGGGTCCTTGGCGCAGGACGTGGCGCGGCCCGAAGGCCAGGGGCGTCCGCCCAGTGAAACGGAGCGGCTTCAAGCGAAGGTCGCCGCTGCACGGCGCCAGCCCGCAATGATGCGGCGCTGAGACTACGGGTCAGGCGTTCTCACCCGCCCTGGCGATCCGCTCTGCGAGCACCGAGAGCTGCCGTCTGAGCCTCCGATCGGTAATCTGCTGAAATGCCTCGAACATCCTGACGGCGTCCTTGTCCACATCGGCGGTCAAGATTGCCGGCAATTGAGCGCCTTGCGATTTCAGTTGCCTCTCGCCGAGCAGGAAGCCGGCCGAGACGCCAAAAATGTTGGCGAACTTGAGAAGCCTTGTCGGGTTGACCTGGTTCTTGCCCTGTTCGTACTTCTGAATCTGCTGGAACGTGATCCCGAGCTTGCCGGCCAGTGTCTCCTGGGTGAGTCCCTGATGGAGACGCAGGCTCCGGATACGGGCACCGATAGCTGCGTCGATGGATTCGTCTTTCCGTTTCGCCAATTCAGAACCCCAATATAGGGAAAGGAACAAGTCCCAGTCATCGAACCAGACTTAACTATGATGTCAACGCGCTGTTTCCGAAACCGGGCGCGCAGCCGTCCATCAGAGCTCTGACGCTCGCATTCGTGCCCTCTCGATCAATTCTTCGGCTTGCGTGATGCATACCGAAACATCCGTGGCATTTGGATCGGGGTTCATCGCGGCGCGGCGCAGATGAGCGGCGGCCAGCTCGATAAACAAGAGGATATAGCGAAGGTCCCGTCAAACACGCCTCGGTATTTCGTCGCCCCGGCCTGGAGTGCGAAGTAGAGCCTCGGCGACGGCCGGCGCGTTCTCGGGCCTGGGATTGGGTTGCGACGAGATCGGCTTCCGGAATTTCGCGACGTTCGACATGAGCGTTCTGCCGTATCGACCGGTTTCGCAGGCTTGCGTTGCGGTCGAGATTAGAGAGTTGCGGGTTAGCGTCGGGTTAAACCCAGCGTTGTTGACACTAGGAGGCATCTGCCGGGATGTGAAGTGTGAAGAGACGCCCCGATCGGATCGTGCATGTGCCACAGCGACGCCTCCGAGGTTTCAACAGGGCGGCGCATCGGGCCGATTGCTGGTCTCCCGGGCCCTCCTGGCGAATTCGGCCTCCACCAGCAATTCGTGGACGAGAACGCGGGCGAGCCGGTCAGGCATCATTCGCCCACGCTCGGCGATGCGTTCTTTCTCCCCCACGACCACGACGAGCTTGTCGCCGACGATCCGATATCCGCATTGATGCCGCTCGCCACGGTAGATGTAGTCGAACGGCACGACGTTGCCGTCGTCTGTTGCCATCATCACTCTCCCCCAAAGCCATAGTCACGGAATCGAACTGCCTATCCGATTGCGGCGATACGAGCTTCGCCCGACGCAATCTTGCCCGACAGAATTGCATGTTTGGCGCAGTATAAAGCTCATCCTCGATCACGAAACCTCGGTCGCAAGCCACGGCATGAAGTCTGTGCGGCAACGTTCCGCGCATGAAGGTTGGTACCAGCTTGTCTGGCGTTGATTGACGTAACGGGGCGCGACCCAACAACATCGTCTTGCTCGCAAGAGTATACGCCGCCAACGCTATACGCTTAGACGTGTATTATACGTTAAAGCGTGTAGCGCGACTTCCTCGCAAATGCATCATCCTGATGGATGAGGCGGCGAAACCCTGCACATACGAGACGGCTGCTTGCCCGCAATCTCCGTCGGCTGCGAAATGAGAAATCATGGTCGCAGCACGATCTCGCCGATGAGGCGGACGTTCGCCAGGCACTCGTCAGTGCGTTGGAGGTCGCCAAAGCCAATCCCACCCTGGAATCGCTGGACCGGATTGCCGCCGCCCTCGATGTGGACGTGGCGGATCTGCTTGCGTCCCACATCGGGTCGAAGCGATCGACAACCTAGCACCGCCATTCTTCCGGCGCCCGCGCCTCGCGATGCGAGGCTGCCGGCAACGAATCTCTGCAGATGAACTACGGGAGTCCCGCGCGCTCCCAGATCGTTCTTGTGAGCAGAGCCATCAGAGCAGTTTGCCGAGATCGGCGAGCACCTTGCCGGGCTTGCCAGGGAACCGGCTTCCTTCAAGGTAAGCAGCCGCTCAAACCCGGGCTGAAGAGATATCCGGCGCGCCCCGCAAGATCGAACTTTCTGGTGCGGCTCTCGACGAGACGGGCAGCCGCTAGGACGTTCAGGTCTATTGTGCGTGCCAGCATCGCAGGTACGCCATAGAGGGCCCGCCGACCGTCTTACATCAATCCGGGGGATTGAAAATCCGATCTACGAGCCGTCTTATGCGCACTCGTTGGGAGTGAATCGCGCGCGAACCATGACGAATGAAGACCATCGCATCTCGCCCAGACGCCGAGTGCTGAAATCGGGGACTATTGAATTTTCCGGCAGCGCACTCCCGTGCACGGTTCGCAATCTCTCTGAAACAGGCGCGGCCATCGAGATCAATAGTCCGCTGTGGTTTCCTGAACGGTTCACGCTGGTCATCGACAGCGAGCAATTGCGCAAACCGTGTCAGATCGCGTGGCGCAAGGAGAGACGGGTCGGGGTCATCTTTGTGGTAACATAGGACCACAATTTTCGATCCCTTCGTCAAGGCTGCTGCAGCGCTATTGTATTCGTCGCGCTCGCCTTTCGCTGTCTTGAGCTCACACGAGACTAGCGCGCGGCTCCGCTGAACTGGTGGACGACTATCACGACGCGCCGCTAACCGGTGCTGGAGTGTCGGTTCTGGACGGCGGCATTCAGCGCCTCGATCGTCTGCTGTAGCCGCACAACGATCGCGCGCTCGTTTTCGATCGTCTGCCGAGTGGCGTCTGCCGAATGTACGCCGACGGCCATCCTCAGCGTTTCGCCGGCCTCAAGCCGCCGGATGCGGTCGTTCGTCAAATCGATCAGATCTTGAAGTCGCTTCTTCCAATGCGAGGGCATGCTTGCAATCTCTGCGGGTATCATCCCATAACTTGCTTGCGGGACCCCTAACAAATCGTTTTGCCTTGCCCGCAACTCACACCCCCGAAAAATCCCAACTTGACCTCTCTGAAATCGGACGGCACACCCGCCAAGCGTTCTGAATGTAATGAATTCCCATGCCCAAAGACGCAAGACACCGCCAGGCGTGGAACCGGCATGGTCAACAAGGGCATGAGGACGCTGAAGGACACAAGAACCTGATGAAGTCTTTTCTCGCCGTTGTTGCGCTCTTCGCTCTGACGGCCCCGGCCAGCGCATTCTACACCGAGTGCACAGTCTCGAAAGACATCGAACTCGCGAACCGGCCTGACGGCCAAACCGAGCCGCGCTACATGCCGGTCAACAAGGGCGACAAGGTCGCGGTCCGCGATGAGTACCAGGATTGGTGGTTCGTCATGCATAGTAGCGACGGCAGCACCGATTATGGTTGGCTCCCGAAGAAAGTCTTGACCAGGTGCAAACAGATGGAGGGAACGCCTTAGGCCAGGCCAACCGATCAACCAGCAGAACCCCGGCGGCACTTGAGGTGCATACGGAGCCCGGGCGCTCGCATTGCACAGGTTGACCCATGGTTCTATGACTAGAGGCAAATGGGATCAGATGCACATAGCCACAGCACGACCTACATCCGTGAAAACCTCGACCTCAACCTGGTGAATGGCCGATATGCCTCGGGCCTGGTTCGCGAGCTCACCGAGATGTACGACGGCCGTACCGACAACGTGTTTGCGATCTTTGATGAAATAGCCGGCCTCGAGGGCCATCCCATCGCACGTCCTAGCCTGACCAAGCCGCCGTCGCGGTTTGCAAAGTCGCCGCTACAGGGGCTGTGGCACAAGCACTACCATCAATCCGCTTTTATTCCGACGAATGTCGTAAATCACTGGCGCGCAAACGGCTTTGCCGATCACCTCAAAGAGACGGCGGCCAAGATACCAATTGCCGATGACAAGATGATGGGCTTCCTGCTGCACGAGTTCGTCATCTCGGGATACCGCGATCGTAGCCAAGCCCGACGATTGACGGGCGAATGGATTATCTACGCCCGGCAAGACGACAGAAATACCTACCTTACGTTGGGTATCCACGGTGATGATCACGCCATCTATGAAAGGGTGCAGGCCTGCGCGAACGAGTTTCCGGATCTCGAATTGATGCGGCGCCTTTAGCAGAACTCCGCGGTCCAGACCTCATTACACACGGACACCGTCCATGAGCTACGATGCTTTGAATGCCGCGATCGATCGGTTCTTCCGATGTTACTTCAACCAGCTTCAGGCGCCGGATCCCGACACGTTGCTCAATTTCCTGAACGCGCTTCACGGGTTGAATGACAAGCTGAAGCACGAATCCGGTCGGGATCTTTTTGGGTCCTCGGATTTCATTGCGCTCAAGGCGCTGCGCAATCTCTTTCATCATCACCTTGAGCTGGTGCACGAGGCCAGGATCATTCCGGTCGAGGAGCTGCCGGCAATGACCACGGATCTGATCGTCGTTTGTCTCGTCCCGCGCTCACTCGTCGAGCGCGCGGAACGCGAGACTGACCGGCGGCATCGCGATCAGGTCCGCTCCGCGTTTACTACGTTCAAGTGGTATGGAGACGTCGCGAACATTCAGCCCTGCATGTTCAATGTCGCGGTGGACTTGTTCGAAGCAGTTGCGGATCTCGACGTTGCCCCAGTCTCGGAGGCATACAAGGCCTTCGAGGGAGCATATCAACTTGACAAAGAACGGGGCCTGCCACATCGCGTCACGGGCGACATCTGGTGCGCGGCCGGATCTGTCGGCGAAATTCTTCAAACTGTTCTTGGCCAGCGCTCCGGTCGCCCCGCTCAGCGGAATGCAAGCAAGATCGACAAGTGACTATCTGTTGTCACGGATCCGCCGAGGACCACAGGGGACTGCACGATCGTCAGGGGCGCGATCATGCCTGACACTCACTTTCGCCTTGCGCGTCGAATACTCGTCTATTCCGCCTGGGTTCTCGCGTCAGCTTTGATCTAATAGATAGATCTCTGCCCCGCCAAACGAGCGGACCTTCTCGGTCTATTCCGACTTCCGCCGCACGCTTCGGGCCCGGTTCATAAACGCGAGAACGTCTTCGTTCGCTCGACGACCAGCGCCCTCAGCCGGCTTCGCCGAGCCCGTCATTCTGCCTCGGTCTCCGGCGTTTTTGGTGGTATGGGAGGAGACCGCGGACCGCTTCTGCTCGGCAGCCTTCGCGGGGCCTGGCCTTACCTCTTTTCCGGATTTGGCTCGAGGCGGGATGGATGTGGCTGACCCGGCGGGGCGGCCCATCTCTCCCTCGGTTTCGGCGCGCTTGCGCCAAACCGTCGATGACAGCGTACCGACGCTCAAGGGCTTGCCGTCTCTGCCGGTCACGCCGGCGGCGGTCAGAGCCCGGATCATGTCCGGCCAGCTCATGCCCCGCCGTGCGGCGGCCTCGAACCAGGCATAGTGTTCGGCAACAAGCTTCGACAGCTTTTTGCGGCCCCCACCTGGGAGATGGAAGTCGTCGGCCATTGCATTTAGCCTGGCCTCTAGCTCTTTGTTGCTGGTCATCTCAAAGCCTCATCGAACCAGCAAGAAATAGGAAGCCGCCCTAGGCTCTGCAATCCTCTGCAAAACAATGCAGATCGAAGCAGAGAGATGCAGAAGTTTGCAGAACTCACACCTGTGCATCTGTGGACGACACCCACATGGCAAGAACTTTTTTGACGTCCCGGCATTTGGTCGTTGCGGTCATCTGTCCGGCCTTTGCTTGCGGTCTATTCTCACCGCATTGCCTTGATGGTTGTCCGCTGATCGGGCCCCAATCATCGTTGACGAACTCAAGGTCCGTGCACAGGTTCGGGGTGTCCTGATCCTCGGTATGTCGACCGGATGCCATCACGTCGTCATTGCCCTTGCCAAACTTGCTGTTCGTTAGTTTGTACGATAGCGCGGCGGTCGCCGCTTCACTTCATTGCCAAGCCATCTTTCTCTACGCGATTCCGAACGGTCGTCCTCGGAAGGTACCGCCGCGCTGCATGATGGCCCAGACGATACGGGCGAGTTTGTTGGCGACAGCGATGGTGACCACGCGCGCCGGCCGCCGGGCCAGTAGCGCGTTGACCCATCCAGCCAGTTCGGGCTTGTTGCGGACGTAGCGGACGACTGCGGTTGCGCCGAGCACGAGCAACCGCCGCAGATATGGCTCTCCCTTCTTGGAGATCCCACCCAATGCCATCTTTCCTCCACTGCCATTCTGTCGCGGCACCAGCCCGATCCAGGCCGCGAAGTGGCGCCCGGACTTGAAGGCACTGGCGTTCGCGACGGTTGCCACCAGCGCAGTCGCTGTGATGATCCCAACTCCCGGGATGGTAGCAAGTCGCAAGCTCAATTCATTGGCACGATGACGAGCAAGGATCGTCCGCTCGATGGCCTTGATTTTCGACTGCAGGTCCTCGATCTGCATCAAGATCAGCTCGGCGCAGGCTCGAGCCGGCTCCGGAAGTTCGCCGTCCTGGGCGAGGGCCTCGAGCTCGGGAACACGCCATAACCCCCTTGGGAACGATCAGGCCAAACTCGGCAAGCTGACCGCGCAGCGAATTGACCAGCATGTCGCACGAACAGATCCCGGGTACGGTGTAGCATCAGGATCGATTGCTGCTCGGCGCTCTTGCCGGCACAAACCGCATCGTCGGCCTCGTGACGGCTTCGCAGATGGCCTCGGCATCGACCTCGTCGTTCTTGCCGCGCTCAACATAGGGTTTCACATAAGCGGCCGGCATCAGCTTGACCTGATGACCCAGTGCGGCCAGCTCTCGGCCCCAATAGTGGGCCGTGCCGCAGGCTTCTATGCCAACCACACACGACGGAAGCTTGGCAAAGAATGCGATCAATTCTGAACGGCGGAGCTTCTTACGAAGACCGGCTTTGCCTGCGGCATCGACGCCATGCGCTTGAAAAACATGTTTGGCGAGAGCGAGGCCGATAATGGTAGGATGCATTGTGGATGGATCCCCTCTTAGTTGCTATCAGCAACATTCTGGCACACTGATGCCGTGGAGTGGGTGTCATCCACACATTCATCGGTGGATGGCGGCCGCATGGAAGAACTTTTTTGACGCAGCAGCCCCGTTCGACCGGGGTGCGTCATCGGTCCCGCGTCATCGAAGCGGATCCGATGTCCGCGGGCTTTAACATAGTCCGCGGATCAGATACCAGCCACTATGTCGCGCTTGATGCGCATGCACAGATACGGGCTCTTCCAATCCTCGGTCTCGACCGATCGCCATTACCTCGCAATCGCTCTCACCAATTCGATAGCCTGCTTCGGCAATTGACTTATCTTCTGTCAAGCGATGGCGGATGCCGCCTGGCGGAATGCTTCGCCACGGTTCATCACCGCCCAAGCGATTCTGGCCATCTTGTTGGCCACAGCGATCGTGACGACGCGTGCCGGACGCCTTTGGCGGCGCGCAATGATCCATCGGGCAAACTCGGGTTTGTTGCGGCAATATCGTTAGCCATGCGCATCCCGCTAGATCACACTGTCGTCCCGTCGCGCGAACGCGACCAGTCGGCGCGGTTCTTTGCGTCCATATTCGGACGCGATACGATGGCCCCGGCCCGTACTTCGCCCCGGTCCGCGTCAATGAAAGCCTTGTCGTGGATTTTCGATACCGTAGTTTCGTTCGAGACACATCACGACGCCTTCCACGTGAGCGACCGTGGAAGTCGACGAAATCTTGCAGAAGATAAGAGAAGCGGGCATCACGTATGGCCGCAGCTACCGCAGCCCTGAAGATCGCAGCTTGACTCGCAGAATGGAGGCCGAGGCATGTATTTCAAGGGTCCCAACGGTCATTCCCTCGAGCGCTTGACCAAACTATCCTCTTGAAAAACGCTCGGGCTCTGCTGCCTCGCGTCTCGGCAAGACCGAACGGATTCGATGGAGCGGCACAGGTTTGATGCGGAACACGGGATCGTGTCGCAGACGGTGAAGCTGGCTAACGCTGATACTTCCAGGCGTAGGCGCCCGCTTCGCTGTCGAGATCAGCTAACCTGTACATGGTTACTTGAGCTGCCGAAAAAAGGGAAACGGACAAGCAAGTCTGCGCGCAGACTTGCGACGGCCGCTGGATTCGTCCGGGCCGCCACAGGCAAATTTGTGGCCAGAGTCGCCGGCTGTCTCGAAAGCGCCAGAATGCGATCGGGGCAAGGGCCTGATCCAGTTCGTGCGTTACGAGGGGTGCCAGCTTCCCATATCCGCGCGGGCCCTCAGGAGCGCGGCGAGTACCGTCACAAGATGGGGATCGAGGGATGCGAACGGCTCACCCAGGTCGGCGTTTTAGTTTGGTGCGCCCGACCCGTTCAACAAACCTTCACCGCTTGAGCCACTTACATCTTCATATGCGGGTTTGCACACATTGCCTATTCCATCAGAAACCTGTCGGATCGGACAACTCGAATTTGAGGTCGATCGCTTGCTTCAGAAACTCGATGTCGCCATTTTTTACATAAGTCTTGTAAGCAGCGACGGCGAACACATCCGGATCAAACGCATAAACCACGTCATTGATTTCCAAGGTGCTGCCGAAAGCCTGAACGGCTGGAAATTTGGTCAGCACTTTCGCCCTCAGTTCAGGTTTCATGAGACTGATTTGAATCGCATACGCGAGCGCCTCGTGCCAAGCATGAGGAAGCCTCTCATAGTTGCCACCCATGATGTACGCGAGCGCCGCGTGGGCCACTTCGTGCTCTAGAATGGAAAGGCCAATCTCTTCGTCCCAGGACAGATGCCATGGCTTGCGTTCCGATGTCCAAGGGGCGTTGGCGCGCAACATTAGTATCTCGTTATTGTTTGCCCGATAGTAGCCGCTGACCGACTGATGTGCGGTGGATGAATCGTTCAGCTCGACTTGAGTGACAAAGCGCACGGTCAACTCGAATTGGATTTGGAACCCGCCGCGCGCGAAGTAATCGCCGACCTTGCTGAGAGCGGCACATGCTCGGTCCTGCTCTTCCGGGCCGCCAACAACCGTCACACGCTCACGGCCACAATCAGCATGCGCGGCTGATATCGCACCTAGGAGCCCCAGCGCCGAGCACCGCCAACGCGAGCGCGCAATCTCGTATCCGTCTCGGACTGGAGCGATTTTCGAACGTGGCCAAACAGCTGGACTTTAATTTGTGGAGCGCGTGCGCGACGGCTGGGTCCGCTTGAGAGCTCATGTGCCTTCTCCTCTGATGAGGACGAGCACCCGCAAAAGACCATCATCCCCGGCAGATGCCGGTCTGCGGCGGCATTCTATGGCTGCGAGCGCAATCTTTCGGGACTATCTGGCGCCCCAGCTAGGCTCGTTCACGATCAAACAGCTATTTGCGCGTTGGACAATAACCCTCTATTTCTGGCTGGGCAATAATAAAATAATAGAGGTGTGGTGTTCGCGCCGCGCCGGAGCCGCTCGTTCACCCTAACTATCAACCGTGACCTGGACGACACATGCATCTCGATTTCCTCAAGGCAGTACTCCTCGGCATGGTGGAGGGATTAACCGAATTCATCCCGGTTTCTTCGACGGGTCATCTATTGTTGCTGGAGCACTTCTTCGGCTTCAGCGACTCCGCGTTCGGAAAAACGTTTGTGGTATTGATTCAGCTCGGCGCCGTGCTTGCGATCCTCTCGGTTTATTCCGTGCGCCTATGGCATATTGCGCTCGCGCTGCCACTTGATCCTGCTGCCCGACGCTTCGTGCTCGGCGTGTTGGTGGCCTTTCTGCCCGCGGCGGTCGTTGGGTCGATCGCTCACGGCTTCATCAAGGAGGTGCTGTTCAATGTCCGGATCGTGTGCAGCATGCTGATCATCGGCGGCCTGATTCTGCTTTGGGTGGACCGGATGAACCTCAAGCCGCGCTATCATGATGCCACGCAGTTCTCGCTGTCGATGTACCTTGCCATCGGCGTGTTCCAGTGCTTCGCCATGATCCCCGGTGTATCCCGCTCCGGCGCGACGATTGTGTCGGCGATGCTGTTCGGCGCCGACAAGCGCTCCGCGGCGGAATTCTCATTCTACCTTGCCATTCCGACCATGGACGGCGCGTTCAGCTATGACCTGTATAAGAACTGGTCTCAGCTGAACGGTAGCAACACCCTGATTGTCGGAGCGGGTTTTGCCGTATCGTTTGTATGTGGCTGGTTTGTCGTCCGGACGCTGCTCGACTACGTCTCCAGGCAGGGTTTTCCGCTGTTCGCATGGTGGCGAATTATTGTCGGCGTTCTTGGGCTCCTGGGACTTACACTTTTTAGTAACCTCCACGATTGGGCTTGAAGCGTTCGAATGGCTGCCCGGTGACCCCTTGAAATTGTCTGCAGGGCAGGTTATTCAAACACCTGTTGAAGTGTTTCACGGATGCGTGAGGATGCCAGCCCAGCTTGAGGAAGAACGTGCGGTTGAGTTGGCGGAAATTTTCCGCCTTCTCGGCGACGCCAATCGTCTTCGCATCGCGGTTGTTTGCCTGGACAGTCCGCTCTGCGTGGGCGACATCGCCCAGCATGTCGGACTTTCGGCATCCCTCGTAAGCCATCACCTGCGACTACTTCGCGCCGCTCGTTTCGTGCGCTCGCAGAAGCGAGGCAAGCAGGTCTTTTACGGCGTAGCGGACGACCACGTCCGTTGCGTGATCAACGACATGGTGGCCCACGTCGACGAGCGTCGATCGGGCATGGAGGACGACGATGGCGGATACTGACTTGGCCCGAGGACTAATCGACCCTGCGGCAGGGTCCGCGACTGGCCGCCGCCGGTTTAAGATCGAAGGGCTCGACTGCCAGAACGAGGTTCGTCAGCTGAAGGCAGCCGTCGGACCCATCGCCGGCGGGGAGGAAATGCTCGCCTTCGACACAAAGGCCGGCCTGATGGAAGTCAGGCTTACTCAGAATAGCCCGACGGATGAGGCAATCAACGCGGCCGTGGCTCGCACGGGAATGCGTGTGATTCACGTCGGCTTGCAAACTGAGCTTCTCTTCGAAATCGACGGTTTGGATTGCCAAAACGAGGTGCGGCAGCTCAAAGCTGCTGTTGGCCCTCTCGTTGGCGGCGATGACAAGCTCGGCTTCGATACCAAGCAGGGCACGATGCGGGTCAGCCCACAGGACCTCGCCACGATCGATGAAATAGAGAAGGCCGTCTCAACCACCGGCATGCGGGCGAGGCTTCGCGGCGGGACGTCCACCAGCGAAGTCGCCAAGGAAGCTCCCCTCACATTCCGAGTGCGAGGTCTCGATTGCCAGAACGAGGTCAGACAGCTCAAGGCGGCCGTAGGTCCGCTGGTCGGCGGAGACGACAAGCTAACCTTCGATACGAAGGCCGGCACGATGTGGGTCGCGGCCCAGTCGCAGTCAGCAGCGCTCGCAATCCAGAATGCTGTGGCCACGACTGGAATGTCGGCCGAGGTAGTTGCAGAAGAACGCACTGCTAACGATGAGGCAACCGTTCCCTTCTCCGGGGAGGCGGTCTGCACCACATGCTCAGGCGATTCTATCGGCGATCAGGCCCTCACCGCGACCGTTCCCATTTTGCCGGGGCAAGCGGTGTTCAAGGTCCATGGAATGGACTGCGGCGACGAGGTCGCAGCCCTCAAGCGTGAGGTAGGTCCGGTCGTCGGAGGGGAGGACAAGCTCGCATTCGACTTGGTGAACGGGCGTATGTCCGTTTTGGGTCGCGCAGACGCGCTGCCGATCAAACTCATTGAAAAAGCCGTCCTTCGAACGGGCATGACGGCTGAGCTATGGCAGGAAGGCGCGACTTCAGACGCCACAGCCGCCGAAGTGCGCCGACGTCGCACGCAAACCCTTTTGACTACTGCGAGCGGCCTGCTTGCCGCAGTTGGTCTTGGGCTGCATGCCGTTCTCGGGGGTGGCCTCGCCGCTGCCGTCGGTGCGGTCGAGACGACCGGCGGCACACCTTTGCCGGCGATCGCCGCCTATGTTCTTTCGATCGTTTTTGCCGTTCGCTACGTAGCTCCGAAAGCTCTGCTATCTGCTCGACGCCTCCGGCCCGACATGAACCTGCTGATGGTTGTGGCAGTGGCCGGCGCTATCGGCATCGGCGAGTGGTTTGAGGCAGCGACCGTTTCGTTCTTCTTCGCATTGGCTCTGGCGCTCGAGGCATGGAGTCTGTGGGGCGCGCGGCGCGCGGTGGCGGCGCTCATGGAGCTTGCTCCTACGGTTGCCCGCGTTCGCTACCTCGACGGCAACGAGGCGGAAGTGCCCGCGGGGCAGGTTGCCGTTGGAGCCCACATCGTGGTGCGTCCCGGCGACAAAATCCCTCTCGACGGCCGCGTCCTTGCCGGCGAGAGCGAGGTCAACCAGGCCCCGATCACCGGGGAAAGCGTCCCAGTGCCGGTCGAGCCCGGAAAGGAGGTCTTTGCCGGCACGATCAACGGCGAGGGTGCGCTTGAAATCCAAACTACCAAGGCCGCGCAAGACACAACGCTCGCCCGCATCATTCGTATGGTCGGATCGGCTCAGAGTCGGCGCGCACCGAGTGAACAATGGGTCGAACAATTCGCGCGGGTCTATACGCCGGCGGTGATGATTCTTGCGCTGGTGGTCTTCCTGGTCCCGCCTCTCGCTTTCGGCGGGGCATGGGAGCCCTGGTTCTATCGTGCGCTTGTGTTGCTCGTCATCGCCTGCCCGTGTGCGCTTGTCATTTCGACCCCGGTGACCATCGTGGCGGCGCTCGCGGGCGCCGCCAAACAGGGGGTGCTTGTGAAGGGCGGCGTTCATCTTGAGACCCCGGCCAAGCTGAAGGCGATCGCCATGGACAAAACCGGTACCTTGACCGAGGGCCGGCCCCGGGTGGTCGAGCTTGTGCCGCTAGGAACTCGCACTGAGGCCGAGTTGCTGGAGTTCGCAGCCGCACTGGAGGCGCGAAGTGAACACCCACTTGCTCGAGCCATCCTCGAAAAAGCGCGAGAGCGCGGAATAACCGTTGCTCCGGCGACTGCCGTTCAAGCTGTGCGCGGCAAAGGGGTGACCGGCCGGATTGGCGCCCGTGAGGCCTGGCTCGGATCGCGAAAATACCTGGAGGAGCGTGCAACGACCGCGGCAACGGCCGAAGTCCTGCTTTCGGCCGATAGAATCGCGGGCGCTGGACGCACCGTCGTTGCGGTAGGCGACGAAAATTCTGTTTGGGGCTTGATAGCGGTCTCG
Organism: Bradyrhizobium campsiandrae; assembly: GCF_014529705.1. GTDB lineage: Bacteria > Pseudomonadota > Alphaproteobacteria > Rhizobiales > Xanthobacteraceae > Bradyrhizobium > Bradyrhizobium campsiandrae. The sequence goes on along the minus strand of NZ_JAANIH010000029.1, from coordinate 34,825 downwards.
GATGCCATCCGCCCCGAAGCCAAGCGCATCGTCGCGGAACTTCATGCAGCAGGCATCGAGCGCGTGGTCATGCTCACCGGCGACAATCGCGCGACCGCAGAAGTCATCGCTCGTGAGACGGGTGTGGACGAGGTCCAGGCTGAGCTTCTTCCCGAAGATAAGGTCGCAGCCATCGAGCGGTTGGTTGGCCGTTTCCACAAGCCGGGCGGGGCCGTCGCGATGATCGGCGACGGGGTCAACGACGCGCCGGCAATGGCACGAGCGAATCTTGGTATCGCGATGGGGGCGATTGGCTCCGATGCGGCGATCGAGACCGCAGACGTCGCTTTGATGTCGGACGATCTCTCGAAACTGCCTTGGTTGATCCGGCACTCGAAGGCGACGCTTGCCATCATTCGGCAAAACATCGGATTTTCACTTTCCGTGAAGCTGTTGTTCACGGCCTTGACGATTGCTGGATTCGCATCGCTCTGGGGGGCTATCGCCGCCGATGTCGGTGCATCCCTTCTCGTGGTCCTGAACGGATTGCGACTGCTCACGCGCGATCAGCCGTAGCCCGCTTGACCGGTCGCTCACCGGCAGCTGAGGAGCGCTTATCGTTGTCCTGCGCCGGGACGCTTAGCGAGGAACATTCATTTGGCCTTGGTTTCCAATATAGGCTTTGCCACCGCGTTCGCTGCCGGGGCCGTGTCGTTCCTCTCGCCCTGCGTCCTTCCGCTCGTCCCAGGCTATGTGTCTTATGTCGCTGGTCAGTCGGCTACCGATTCCACCGCTGATCAGGCGCGATTGCGAACCCTCGGACTAAGCCTGTGCTTCGTGCTCGGCTTCTCGACGGTATTTGTGCTGCTTGGCCTGGGCGCAAACGCGTTGAGCATGCTCTTGAACGCCTATCGATGGGAGGTCAACCTTGCCAGCGGTCTGCTGGTCATTGTCTTCGGATTGTTTACCGCGGGTCTTCTTCCTTTGTCGTGGCTTCAGCGTGAGTTGCGATGGCATGGAGATCCGCCCGGGAGCGGACCCGTTGCAGCCTATCTTCTCGGAATGGCTTTTGCACTTGGCTGGACGCCCCGTGCTCGGTGCGGCACTGGCCGTCTCGACGTCCTCCGCCAGTCTGAGCGGGGTTGCCCTTCTCGCCTCGTATTCGCTTGGGCTCGGAGTGCCCTTTATTCTAGCGGCCCTTTTCATGGGCGGGTTTGTGGGAAGGCTGCGCGCCTTCCGCCGAGCCGGTCGCGCTTTGCAACTCGTAGCGGGCGGCATCATGGTTGTGATGGGCGTAGCCATGATCACTGGGCATCTCACAATGTTTGCGATTTTTATGCTTGGGATGTTTCCGGCACTCGGGAACCTCGGATGAGAACCGAACCGATTGCTGCGAGGCATGCACCAGTGCACGGACTGAGACTTTTTGGACTGGGTCTGGCCTTGGCGTGGTTGCTCCTAGATCAAGCAACGAAATGGTGGATCCTCGAATATGTCATGAAGCCGCCTGAGGCGCTTCGCATCGCGCCGTTCTTTAATTTGGTGCTCGGCTGGAACAGGGGTGTTAGCTTTGGGATATTGGGTGGTCATGAATTGCCACCCTGGACGCTCGCAATGTTCTCGGGGACCATTGCGGCGGCGCTCATTGTTTGGCTGTTGCGGACGCGCGACCGCCTTGTCGTAACCGGCTTGGCTCTCGTCATCGGAGGGGCGCTCGGCAACACGCTCGACCGAATTCATCACGGAGCCGTGACCGATTTTCTCGATTTCCATTTGGCAGATTGGCATTGGCCAGCATTCAACATGGCAGATGTGGGCGTGGTCTGTGGCGCCGCCTTTCTGATGCTGGACAGCTTCGTTCGCCAAGACCGTGACGCCGCTTAAGCATACATACGAAAGAAACCGTGCCCACTCATCCTTTCGCGCGTTCATGACGCCACCCTCCGAACTCGACATCGCAGTCGGCTTTGTCGCCTCGTTCGTTGTGGCTTACGGCGTGGTCAAGATATTCATCGCGTGTGTAGGCAGCAACGGTCTGAAGCCGTTCGGCCGGTGCCGCTGGCTTGACCATCGTCGCTGTCCTCGCGCTTGGCAGGCGAGCTTTACGGCCGAACCAGAGGTAGTACTGCGCCCTCACGCTTTTGCGGCGCCCCACAAAGATGTATGGATAGCTCTTCGCAAATAGGAATGTTACATAGATGCGCCTTCCCGCGAGCCTGGCAACCTTCGTTCTATTCGTGGTCTTTTGCTTTTCCGCGCCGGCTTCTGTCCGAGCCGATACCGGCCCCGCCCAGACGGCATGGCGCCTTCTCGATTATATCTCAGTTGATTATGGTGGTGCTGTCGCGGATGGCCGCGTGGTCAGCGCGCCCGAATACGCCGAGATGATGGAATTCGGCGAGCGGATACGCACATATCTAGTTGCGCTGCCGTCGACCCGTGCCCAACCTGCGCTTATTGAACAGGCTGAAGCCCTCCAGGCCGCCATCGGGCGTAAAGCGCCGGAGTCTGAGGTCGCGGGTTTGGCAAAGGCTCTCGCAAGCGATTTGCTCGCCGCGTATCCGATGCCGCTGGCGCCATCCAAGGTGCCGGACCTCGCCCATGGCGCCGCACTTTATCAACAACAGTGCGCGGCTTGCCATGGCGCAACAGGGGCGGGCGATGGACAAGACGCCAAGGGCCTAACGCCTCCTCCGACCGCGTTCACCAATGAGAGCCGCGCTCGCCAACGCAGCGTCTTTGGTCTCTATCAGGTCATCGACCAAGGGCTGGATGGCACAGCCATGCCCAGTTTCGCACATCTGCCTTCAGACGAGCGCTGGGCTCTCGCTTTCGTTGTCGGCCGCTTTGCCTATTCCGATGCCGATGCGCGAGGCGGCGAGCAGCTTTGGCACAGCGATCCGGCAGTTCGGCAGCAGATACCAGACCTGCAGGCGCTAACGCAACGGACCCCGGCGGCTCTGGCGCAAGCGATCGGCGACGAGAAGGCGCGCGCCCTAGCCGCGTTCTTGCGCCAGCATCCTGCGGCGACAATGTCCGCTGCGAGCGGAACTATGTCTCTCGCGCGCGCCCGACTAACTGAAAGTGTCTCCACCTATGTGGCCGGCAATCGACCCAAGGCGATCGACCTTGCGCTTTCGGCATATCTCGATGGCTTCGAACCCGTCGAGCCCATATTGAAGGCACGCGATGACGCGCTTAGAGTGCGCATCGAAGCCGCCATGGGCGACTTGCGCGCTGCGATGAGCAAGAACGAACCCGCCGAAACCGTGCGCGAGAGGGCCGAACGCCTGAGCGCCCTGTTCGACACTGCCGAACGTGCCCTGTCACCACAAGAGGCCAGCATCGGCTCCAGCTTTGCGGGCGCGTTCACGATCCTGTTGCGCGAAGGCCTCGAGGCACTGCTGATCGTCGTCGCGATGATCGCCTTCCTGCGCAAGGCAGAGCGTGCCGACGTCCTGCCCTACGTCCACGGAGGGTGGATTGCGGCGTTGGCGGCTGGCGGCATGACGTGGGCAGCGGCCACCTATCTGATCTCAATCAGCGGCGCGAGCAGAGAGCTAACGGAAGGGTTTGGCTCTCTCATCGCCGCCGTCGTTCTGGTGTCCGTGGGGCTGTGGATGCACGGCAAGGCCCAGGCCGATGCCTGGCAAAGATATGTGCACGAAAAGCTGTCTCATGCCTTGTCACGGAAATCGGCGTGGTTCCTCTTTCTGCTGGCCTTTGTCGTGGTCTATCGCGAGGTCTTCGAGACCGTTCTCTTTTACGCGGCGATGTGGAGTCAAGGCAGTGGCTTCGCCATTCTCGCGGGTGCGGCAGCAGGAGCCGCTACGCTCGCAGTGATCGCCCGGGCATTGCTGAGTTATAGCCGCAGGTTGCCGATTGCGCGCTTCTTCTCGCTGAGTTCGATCCTCATCGCGATCCTGGCCGTCATTCTTGCCGGCAAGGGCATCGCGGCGCTCCAGGAAGCGGGGCTGTTGGATATTTTGCCATTACAGGGGATTCCCCGCGTGGAGATGCTCGGCATCTACCCGACCTGGCAAGGCGCGCTCGCACAAACGTTCACATTGATCTTCATGCTCGCTGGCTTCTGGTACACAGGACGGCCGGCTGCGGTGCGCAGTTGACGGACAGATTTGACGAAACGGCAAGCGCGTGCCGCGAAGGATGCCAACTTGTTCCGAATCGAAGGCCATGCCTATTCCCTCTCGTTGATGGGAGACAGCTGATATTGATTCATTTTTAACATGTTGAATGCGACAACGGCCAGCTTTGCGCGCCTGAGGACTGCGTGCTCGATTGCAGCCAAGGAGGCAGCATTTGCAAGCGCCAGTTGAAGTGGAACGGCAAAAGCTTGCAGACCTCGACAAGCAGTGGATCTATTCGGGCACGTTAGCGAGTTTGCTTATTTCATTGATGTCTTGCGAGTCTTTCAGCAGCTTACTCGCAACTTCATATGACCGGTTGAGTTCGGCCAGGCGACTCATCTCGATCGTCGGCTGAACGTTTGATTGTTCCAGCATGGCTTGCAGTACCGTCGCCGAGCCAGCACTGACCTTCGGCTGCTGATCGGACCGGAGTAAATTTTCTCCTGCTGCCTCTAGCCTCGCGCCGGGGGCAAAGCTCACAAGCTTTAGCCTACCGAGTTCTACTTGCTGCATTAAAACACGGCCAGAGGGGTCGATCGTGATCTCACCCGATCGAAGCGGAGCGATTATAACGCCCTTATCACCAAGAACGGGCAGACCTTCCAATGTCACCAGCCGGCCCTTGGCGTCCAAACTAAAGGAACCGTCCCGGGTGTATCGTTCCCCCTGGTTCGTTTGTATTGCAAAATACGCATTTCCGTTGATTGCCAAGTCTAACGGATTGCCGGTAGATCGGAAAGCGCCGGACGCAGCGGATGTAAACGGCAGCGCAGCATCGACCAGCGACAATGGGCGCTCTGGCTTTTCACCTATTTCCTGTTTCTTTTCCGGCTTCAAGTGCTCTTGAAAGGAGAGCTGCTGAGCACGATAACCCGTCGTTTGGCTGTTCGCCACGTTGTTCGCGGCAACATCCAGCCGACGCTGGAGCGCCATCAATCGCGAGAGACTGATGAGCGTGGATTCTCCGACCAACCGAACCTCTTCTTCGCCGAATCGATGCGATTCCAATCGAAATTAGGCGTTGCGCCAAGACCAAAACTGACGCGCTCAGCGCAAGCGTCCTGAACACAGGAATTTGGCCAATGCACGAACGTGATGTACGCCGGGTGCAAAAGTCTTAAGCAACGCATACGTGCCGTCCCGGCCAAGCTTCCAAGCTTCGATTTCGGATTCGTTCTTGAAGGACCGCATGAGGAGGTGAGCGCCCGTGTCCGTGCCTCGATCGGCGATCAGCGCCAGCGTTTTCGCGGGCATAGGGGCAAGATCACGGGCTGACCTGTAAGTTTCCTGCGTGCAGGAACCCAGCACGGTCAGAAGGCATATCACCCAAAGGAGCCATCTCAAAAAAGTCCGTCCAGTACATCACCCATCCGCCACCAAACTGAAGCCCCGAGCGCTTGCTTTGAAATGGGCCGCCCCCGAACTCTTGTATGGGGCCCGCTTAGCTCGTTGCATTATCGCAACGGGCGCATAAGCGTTAACTTGACATTGCCCCGGTTCTGGGTGATTCAAACATTCATTGGAATGTCGCTATGGCAAGATCAAGTCTAGACGAAGATCAGGCGACCGAGCTGGCAGATATCTTTCGCGTGCTCGGGGAACCGAACCGCTTACGAATTGCTGTCATCTGTCTCGGGGAGCCGCTGTGCGTGACGGACATTGCCGAATGCGCCGGGCTCTCCGCGGCATTGGTAAGTCATCATCTGCGGCTTCTGAAAGCTGCCCGTTTTGTGCAGGCCAAACGGCGAGGCAAGCAGGTTTTCTATGGCACGCTTGACGATCGTGTGCGGTGCGTGATCCGGGACATGGTCGGCCACGTCGGCGGCGATACCGCAGCCTTAAAGAAGGAGAAACAGGGTAACAAACGTCAAACTCTCCGGAAAAAGAAATGACATGTGTAAGTTGCGGTTGAAGTCGATGTTCTCCACGGTGCGGCGATCCCAAATGCGAGTGCGACCAACGTATTTCCAGCGGGCGGATACAGGGGAGGAACTATCCTCGCCCAAGCAGAGTTCCGCGCCAGCGAACGGCAACCAGAGGCGAAGCGGTCACACACTTTAGCGGTTTGACATGTCCGTCATTCACCGATCGTCATTCATCCGTTCCCTGTTTAGGCGCCTCTACATGTTCGTATACAAATGGGGCTACCGAGTAACGATCCGCATGGGTGGTTGGTGGGAGCCTCTCCTAGAAGAGGCCGCGCCGGGTCCGGGCGAGCGAATCCTGGAGGTAAGCGCCGAGGGCTGCAGCGCTTGTGAGACACTTGCACGTTCGTATCCTGCAGTACACTTTTTCGCCGTGCGGCCTACGAGACCGAACGAGAACGAACTTAAAAGCTTGAGCAATCTCGAGTTATTGCGCGGGGACCAGTATTGCATCGACTGCCGCGCTGCATCATTCGACAAAGTAATCTGCTCCCTTGCCCTGCATCCTTTGCGGCAGGACAAGAAACTCGCTCTGCTCAAAGAAATGAGACGAGTATTACGGCATGGTGGCGCGCTGTATCTTGCTGATTTCGATAAGCCGTTGCGGCCGACAGAGATCCATGCGCTCCGCGGTACCGGCTACCTGTTCGGTCCTGACACTGCAAAGTCCCATACCGACGGCGCCTGGCTTGACTTGATCAAAAAGGCAGGCTTCGTCGGTGTACGTCGCGTAACGACCTATTCCGAGAGGGTCGGCCGCGTTGCCATAGTTCGCGCCCGGCGCACCTGAGCAGACCTGTTCAGCTACTGAGATCCCGGTCTACAGCCCGGCAAGCGGCCCAGGCGCCGGACACGGGCTTGAGATCGTCCCATTTCGGAGATCGTCCCCACCTAGGAGTTTCGATGCCGAACGGCTTCGGAGTTAGTCGTGACGACCAACCAAACTATGAGTGTCGGATAGGAGATTTCGCGAATGACGCCGCCTTGCACCGCAGGCCGATGATACTGGCAACGGCATCGTTTTCACTCGATACCGCGATCTGTCGCCGCTGCTTTGCGGTTTGCCAACCCAAGATGCGTTTCTACGAATGCACAAATCGATGTTCTCGAACCAGGTCGGAGTGGGTGGTATTCTATCCCGGAGTTTGATATTGTATGTTCCGATGAGGCAAATAACCAGCTACTGTGGAAACGTCCGTGCACCTGCTCTTCGCCGGTTGCTTGCGGTGTTTTTTGCTGTCGCGTACCTATGGGTTGGGTTCGCGGGGGAGATTTCATGCGCAGGGGAATCGCTTTTCACTGGCTCGTTGCTTGCCGTAAACGCTGCGTCGGATGACGTCGACGAAGGCTCCAACAAGACGCCGACGGTTGTTGACCACTGCTACTCTTGCGCGCCCATCACCATTCCCGTCGCGATCCAAGTCTCCGTACCGGCTAGTATACCGATCGGTTTGTCGTTCTCGATCTCCACCATAAGCATCTGGGAAACGCGTCTACTCGATCCCCCGCCCCCCAAATCCCCGACCTGAGCTATCAGCGCGCGCGGATAACTTCGCGCAATCGTCTCATTTTCAGGTCACGCTTATGTCCCGTCTACCGTTCGCCGCGCGCGTCTTTTGCGCGTTGCTTGCTTATTCAGCTCCATCGCTCGCCGCAGACGGAGCGTCTCGCACGATTTCCTTGCCTCAGGCGCTCCAGCGAGCTCTGGCCGCTAACCCGCGCCTGACGGCTGCGGAACGCGATATCGGCATAGCCGGCGGGCTCCGCATTCAAGCCGGTGCGCTTCCCAATCCGGAGGCCTCGTTCGAGCTCGACAACGCGTTTGGGTCGGGGCCATACAAGGGCGTCCGTTCGGCCGAAACCAATCTGCAGCTTAGCCAACTCGTCGAACTGGGCGGCAAGCGGGAAGCGCGCGTTGCGGCCGGCGAGGCCGGCATCGGCACTGCCGTCTGGCAGCGGCGGGCGACGCGGTTGGAAGTCCTCTCAGAGACCGCGATCGCCTTCATTACCATTATAAGCGCACAGCGGCGCATCGAGATATTCGACGAGCAGATCGCAAGTTTCGATCCCCTGATTCCGCTGTTGCAAAAACGCGTCCAGGAGGGTGCGTCCTCGCCGGCCGAGACCCTGCGCGCGCAAGTGGCAGCCGACCTTTTCCGCGTCGAACGGGAACGCAGCAAGACACTGTTGGCGACGGCGCGCCGCGATCTTGCAATCTTGATGGGTGACGCCAGTCCGAGGTTCGGCGAAGCCGTGGGTCGCTTGGCCACCACCGGTCAGCCCCCGCCGTTCAAGGCGGTACTCCAGGCGATTGACGCCAATCCGCAATTGGCGCGCTGGACCGCCGTCACGGCGCAACGCAACGCCGAACTACTTATCGCGCGGCTGAAGGCCATTCCCGACCCCCGGATTTCGGCTGGTTGGCGGCACTTCCAGGACACCAACGACAACGCGGTGCGGCTCGGTGTTTCGATTCCGCTCCCGGTCTTCGACCAGAACACCGGCAACATCATCGCAGCACAGGAGACGCTGGCGAAGACGGATGCGGAGCGGGCCATCAACAAGCTCGTTCTGCTCAGCATCGCCGGTCGGGCCTACGACGCCCTGACCGGTGCTTTGGCCGAGCTCAAGCTGCTGCGGTCGTCGGTCATTCCCAACGCCCGCAGCGCGGCGGAGACCATCCTCAGCGGCTACTCGCAGGGCCGTTTCACCCTTCTCGAACTGCTCGACGTCCGGGGGGCACTGTTGCAGGCGCTACTTCGCGAGCAGGAAGCGCTGCAGAATTTCCATATCGCCGTGGCGACGATCGAAGGTCTAATCGGCAATCCGTTTTCGCTCACCCGCGAGAGTTCAAGATAATGAAGGCATTCGTTCGCTATTCAGTGTTCATTCTGGTCGCTCTGGCACTTGCCTACGGCGGCTACCGGATGCTCACCCCGGCGGCCACGAAACCGACTCCGGCCGAAAAGGCCGAAAAAGAGGAGCACGCCGACAGCGTTACGTTGAGCGACGCCAAGATCGAGACCGCAGGAATCGAGCTCGCAAAAGCTTCGGCGGGTGTGCTGCGAGACAGTCTATTGCTGAACGGTATTGTGCAGCCGAATCAGGAATCGCTGGTTCAGGTCACTCCACGCTTTCCCGGCATCGTGCGCGACGTGCGAAAGCGGATCGGCGATCGTGTTCAAAAAGGCGATGTCCTCGCGCTTATCGAAAGCAACCAAAGCCTGACGCAATACGAATTGAAAGCGTCGCTCGCGGGAACGGTGATCGATCGTCAGACTACCTTGGGAGAATATGTCTCCGAGCAGAAACCGGCATTCGTCATCGCCGATTTGTCGACGGTGTGGGTCGACTTCTCCGTTTATAGACGCGACCTGAAGCGGGTCAGCATCGGCGATCAGGTTTTCATCGATCCCGCTGATGGGGGCGCCCCGGTCGAGGCCAAGGTTTCGTATCTGTCGCCGGTCGGCAGCAGCGACACGCAGAGTGCAATTGCGCGCGCCGTGGTTGCGAATTCGGAGCAGCGGCTGCGTCCCGGGCTGTTCATCACGGGCAGGCTGACCTTGTCTGCAAAGACAGTAAACGTAGCAGTGAAATCGTCGGCGCTGCAGATCTGGGAAAACCGCACCGTCGTCTTCGTCCGCAACGGCGAGAAATTCGATGCTCGGGACGTCGAGATCGGCGCGCGAGATCCGGAACTCGTCGAGATCACCTTTGGCGTGCTGGAAGGCGACGTCTATGCGGCGCAGAACAGTTTCATCATCAAAGCGGAACTGGGGAAAGGATCGGGAGACAATGACTGATAACGCTACAATGACGTTGGTCACCGCTCTCATCAGGCCGCACATGGAAGGCCACGTGGTGCGTGCGTTACACGATTTGCCGGATTTCCCGGGCTTCACATTTGATGAAGTGCGGGGACAAGGAAGAGGCCGTGGACAAGGAGGCGCTTACGTCTCGACCGATACGGATTTGACCTATCACCAGTTTCTCGAGCTGCGGCTAGTCTGTCGGTCCGAATTGGCCGATGAGATTTGCGACCGCATCGCTTCCGCCGCCTGGACCGGCCGTAAGGGAGACGGCGTCGTGTTTACGACGCCCGTCCGTGCATTTGGCCGCATCAGGGAAATCGGCCGACGTACGGAGAAGCGCGATGCTTGACGCAATTCTTTCCTTTGCCATCCGCCAACGATGGCTGGTGATGATCGGCGTCCTGGTCATGGCCGCCTTCGGCGCCTGGAATTTCACGCGGCTGCCGATCGACGCCGTTCCCGATATCACCAACGTCCAAATCCAGATCAACAGCCGGGCGCCGGGCTATTCGCCGTTGGAGGTCGAGCAGCGGATCACGTTCCCGGTCGAGACCGCCATGGGGGGGCTGCCTCACCTCGACAGCACGCGTTCCCAGTCTCGCTACGGCCTCAGCCAAGTCACCGTCATTTTCAAGGACGGCACCGACATCTATTTCGCCAGACAATTGGTCAACGAACGAATTCAGCAAGTCAAGGATCAACTGCCGGTAGGGATCGAAACCGCGATGGGTCCGGTTTCGACGGGTCTCGGCGAGATCTATCTGTTCACTGTCGAAGCGACGCCGGGGGCCCGCAAGGCAGGCGGCGGCGAGTATACGCCGAGCGATCTGCGGACGATCCAGGACTGGATCATCAAGCCTCAGTTGCGGAACGTGCCGGGCGTCATCGAGGTAAACACCATTGGCGGTTTTGAGAAGCAATTCCATGTGCTGCCGGACCCTGCCCAGTTAATGGCGTACAAGCTCAGTTTCCGCGACGTCATGACGGCGCTGGCGTCGAACAACGCCAACGTCGGTGCCGGTTACATCGAGCGGAACGGCGAGCAATATCTCGTCCGCACGCCCGGGCAAGTCACCACGATCGATGAAATCAAGGAGATCGTGATCGGTTCTCGCAACGGCGTCCCGGTCAGGGTGTCCGACATCGCCGACGTCAAGGAAGGCAAGGATCTGCGCACCGGCGCAGCCACGGTGAACGGCAAGGAGGTCGTGCTTGGAACTGCCATGCTGCTGATCGGCGAAAACAGTCGGACAGTCGCCCAGCGAGTCGCAGCCAAACTCAAGCAGATAAGCCGTTCGTTGCCGGATGGCGTGGTTGCCCGGGCCGTCTACGACCGGACGCGGCTCGTTGAAGCGACGGTTGCGACCGTTGAAAGGAACTTGGTCGAAGGCGCCTTGTTGGTTATCGTCATCCTTTTCCTGATCTTGGGTAACTTTAAAGCCGCCATCGCCACCGCATTCGTCATTCCGCTGGCGATGCTGTTTACCATCACCGGCATGGTGGAAAACAAGGTCAGCGCCAATTTGATGAGTCTCGGCGCTATCGATTTCGGCATTATCATCGACGGCGCCGTGATCATCGTCGAGAACTGCCTGCGGCTGTTGGTACATGAACAGCAGAGGCTGGGCCGGGTCCTCGACCGACAGGAGCGATTTGAGACCATTCTGGCGGCATCTCGGGAAGTGATCGGCCCGAGCCTGTTTGGGACGCTGATCATCGGCGTGGTGTACCTTCCGATCCTCACCCTCACCGGCGTCGAAGGCAAGATGTTCACGCCGATGGCCTTGACGGTGCTAATGGCGCTGACGGGCGCCAGCATCTTGTCGCTTACGTTCGTGCCGGCCGCCGTGGCCCTGTTGGTGACAGGCAAGGTATCGGAGCATGAAAACTGGTTCATGCGCGGCGCGCGTCATATTTACACCCCGCTGCTCGCAGCCTCAATCCGCAATAGATGGGGAGTCGCGGTGATCGCCGCCTTGCTGATGGTTGTCTGCGGCATTGCGGCCTCCCGCATGGGCGGCGAATTCATCCCCAGTCTCGACGAAGGTGACGTTTCCCTGCAAGCGATCCGGATTCCGGGCACCAGCCTGACGCAGTCACTCGAGATGCAAGCGATGGTCGAAAAACGGCTAATGAAGATTCCCGAGGTCAAGGAAACCTTTGCGCGTACCGGCACGGCGGAAGTGGCCACCGATCTAATGCCGCCGTCGACGTCGGACGGATATGTGATGTTGAAGCCGCGGAAGGAATGGCCTGATCCGGAAAAGCCGAAGGCCGCGGTTGTTCACGACATACAAGAGGCTGTAGAGGAAGTCCCGGGCAACGTCTACGAAATCTCGCAGCCGATCCAGCAACGCATGAACGAGCTGATATCCGGAGTCCGTAGCGACGTCGGCGTCAAAATTTTCGGCGATGATCTCGATGTGCTCGTCCAGTCCGCGGCTCGGGTGCAGGCCGTTTTGCAGAACGTGCAGGGAGCGGCAGACGTCAAGACCGAGCAGGCTTCGGGGTTGCCGGTTCTCACCGTCAAGCTCAATCGTCAGGCCTTGTCGCGCTACGGGATAAGTGTCGGCGACGTCCAAAACCTCGTCGAGATCGCGGTCGGAGGAAAGACCTCCGGACAGGTGTTCGAAGGCGACCGCCGTTTCAGCATCGTCGTCAGGCTTCCGGAGCATTTGCGCTCCGATATATCTGCGCTCAAGGCGCTTCCGGTACCTTTGCCGCCATTGGAGAGCCACGCAAAGGCAATTCCTGCCGTGCTGGGAAACTCTCCGCTGTCTCAGATCCGATATGTCCCCTTGTCGGAACTCGCCCAGATTGATCTGGCGCCCGGCCCCAATCAGATCAGTCGTGAAGACGGAAAACGCCGCATCGTCGTGACGGCGAACATAAGAGGGCGCGACCTTGGGTCCTTCGTCACCGACGCTCAGAACCAAGTCGAGCAAAAAGTGAAGCTGCCAGCGGGCTACTGGATCGGCTGGGGCGGCCAGTTCGAGCAACTGGTGTCCGCGACGCAGCGGCTGACCATCGTGGTGCCGATCGCCCTGCTGTTGATCTTCCTGCTCTTGTTCATGAGTCTGGGCTCCATGCCGGATGCACTGTTGGTATTCAGCGGTGTTCCGCTTGCCTTGACCGGCGGAATTGTCGCGCTACTGCTTCGAGGAATCCCGTTGTCAATCAGCGCGGGCATCGGCTTCATCGCGCTCTCGGGCGTAGCGGTTCTCAACGGCCTCGTCATCATCACCTTCATAGAACGACTCCGCAGGGAAGGGCATGCCCTCGTCGACGCCGTACGGGACGGAGCGCTCACGCGGTTGCGCCCGGTCCTGATGACCGCGCTTGTCGCTTCTCTTGGCTTCATTCCGATGGCGATCGCCACCGGCGCGGGTGCGGAAGTACAGCGACCGCTGGCAACCGTCGTCATTGGGGGAATCATTTCATCGACCATCCTCACGTTGCTGGTGTTGCCGGCTCTCTATGTCCTGTTCAGGCGGGAGGACCCGGAGAATGGTGAAACGAAATCGCCGAACCAAAATGGAGTGAAATCATGAAACTCGCTTTGCTATTGATTGCTGCGTTGTCATTCGCCGTCCCGGCTTTCGCCGAAGACTACGAAAAAGGGCCCAACGGAGGTCTGATGCTCGACGTCGCCGGCGTCGATGCCGAGCTTTTGACCGCCGGGAATACGGTCACGATCAATGTCTTCGTTCCAAACACGCCCAAGCCGGTTTCCACGAAAGGCTTCACTGCAGCGGCGCTCATCGCCAGCGGTGGCAGCCGCGAGACGCTTCCGCTTGTCCCCCAAGGCGAGAATTCGCTGAAGGGAGACGCGAAAAACCCCATAGCGGCGGGCGCCACGATCACATTGACCATCAAAACCGCCGAGGGAAAATCGGGACAGGCGAAATTCAAAAAGTAGGAACTTCGACCATGGCGCGAATTCTTTGACCGATCTGATGCCGATTGAACTAACAGCACCGCGCGGCTACGTCGGCGACGCGTCCCTCCCCTTCGCCCGCGCTCCGGGCCGGAGCATTGGCCGTTTACTCGGTCTAGTGACCCTGTCGTCGATTGCCTTGCTTGCAGCCGACGCAGGACGGGAACTGCGCGCGGAAGCGCCAAAGGCCAGAATCGTCGGCTTGGGCGCAGCGACGTGCCGGCAGTTTAACGATGATGTCAAAACCAATCCTTTGATTCGGCGGGACTATCTGGCGTGGGCTCAAGGGTTCATGAGCGGCATCTTGTTGAGCAGGCCAGCCGGAGTAGACGAGGGTCTCGATCTCAATCCCCCGAGCTTCGGCCTCATCGTTCAACTGCACTTTATGGAAGATCAGTGCGCGAAGAGCCCGTCACTTGATTTTTCGGACGCCGTAGCAGCCCTGTACAAGCGGCTTCGTCAGGAGGGCAAGATGTGAAATTGAAACAATGCGTCAAGCCGCGCCGGCTGCGGCCAAGGAAACGATCATGAGCGACGACTCACAAACCTTAAAGATGCACATCCGCACCGAATCTTCGGATGGGCGCGCCCCGGTCGCGACGCTCCGGTAGATGACATGAACACAGTGATTGCCATGAACGGCTCGGGTCGAGACTTGAGGTTGGACCTTTTCCGCGGGTTGGCGAATTGGGCTATCTTTCTCGACCACATTCCCAATAACGTGGTCGCCTGGATCACGATGAAGAACTACGGGTTCAGCGACGCGGCCGACCTGTTCGTCTTCATCTCCGGCTACACGGTCGCACTCGTCTATTCGCGGACGATGGCCGTCGATGGCTTTGTCGTGGCCGCGGTCGGCATGCTGGCTCGGGCCTGGAAGCTATACGTTGCGCATATCCTGCTGTTCGTCGTCTACGTCGCCGCGATCGGCTACGTGGCCCAGAATTACGGTCACGCCTATCTGCTCGACGAATTCAACATCCGGCGCCTGATCGCCGATCCGATCGAATTCCTGAAGCACGGGCTGCTGCTGGAGTTCAAGCCGCTCAATCTGGACGTCCTGCCTCTCTACACCGCGCTGATGGCCACATTCCCGCCGTTCCTCTGGCTATTGACGCGGACGCCCGGCATGGCGCTCGCGGCCTCGTTCGCAATCTATGCTGCGGCCCTGACCTTTGATTGGAACCTCGCGAGCTATCCCGATGGCGCCTGGTATTTTAATCCCTTCGCCTGGCAGTTTCTCTTCGTGATCGGCGCCTGGATTTCGCTCGATGGAGCAGGCCTAGTGAGGCGGTTGACCGCATCCCGCCCGGCTCTGTGGTCGGCCGTGCTTTTTCTGTTGTTCAGTTTCGCCGTCACGCTCGCTGCGCGTTTCGGTTTCTCATCGGCGATGCCGGCACCGATCGCCGATCTGTTTCTCCCGAACGACAAGACGAACCTAGCACCGTATCGGATCCTGCATTTCCTCGCGCTTGCGCTGGTCGTCGCGAGATTGGTACCGCGCAGCGCGATGGCGTTGAAGCTTCCCGTCCTGCGTCCCGCGATAATCTGCGGCGAGCGCTCCCTCGAAGTATTTTGCGTCGGAATATTCCTGTCGTTCGTCGGGTGCTTCCTCATCGAATTGGTTTCCGACTCGATCGCCTTTCAGTTGCTCGTCAGCCTATCTGGCATCGCCTTGATGACAGCCGTCGCCTACTACCGAACGTGGACCAAAAACCTCCGACCGGCATCGACGCCCGACAGATTGAGGGCCGTATGATGTCAGAGCCTCATGGAGCGAAACTGATGGCGCCTGCAGCTTCGATTACCACGCGCTTGCGGGTTGAGGGGATGGATTGCGCCTCGTGCGCAACTAAAATCCGAAACGCCCTGCAGCGCATGCCTGGCATCAGCGAGGTGAACGTCTCCGTAACCGGCGGAACGGTGACGGTCAGACGCGATCCCAACGGTGTGGATGATGACACTATCCGGGACCAGATCTCAGATCTGGGCTACGGGGTAGCTCGCTCGGAGACCTATCGGAATGATGTTCAGGGAAAAGGCGAGGAATCGTCTCCGGCGCAGCATGACGCCCATTCGCATCTGGAAGAAGCCTCCGGCCAGCATTGGTGGCAAACCCGCAAGGGCCAGTTGACGATCGCGTCCGGAGGAGCTCTCGCGGTCGCTTTCGCCGTAGGAAAAGCCGTTCCGGCCACCGAGCATTTGGCATTTTTAATGGCGATGATGGTCGGCCTGATCCCGATCGCCAAGCGCGCGATTTCCGCTGCGATGGCAGGCACGCCGTTTTCGATCGAGATGCTTATGTCGATCGCAGCGGTTGGAGCGGTGTTCATCGGGGCGACGGAGGAAGCGGCGACGGTGGTCTTTCTGTTCCTGATCGGCGAACTGCTTGAGGGCGTCGCCGCGAGCCGGGCGCGCGCCAGCATCCAGGACTTGACCAAGCTGGTACCGAAGACCGCCCGATTGGAGGAAGATGGCCATGTCCGCGAGGTGCAAGCCGATGCGCTTTCAGTCGGGGCCACGATCCAGGTGCGTCCCGGCGACCGGATCCCGGCGGACGGCGTCATAATGTCCGGAGAGAGTTCGATCGACGAGGCGCCGGTCACCGGCGAAAGCACGCCCGTCCGGAAGGGCCGCGACGAGAACCTGTTTGCCGGTACCGTCAATGGAGACGGACTGCTCAGCGTGCGCGTGACCGCCGCAGCGGCAGATAACACGATCGCCCGCGTGGTGAAGCTTGTCGAGGAAGCGCAGGAGTCGAAGGCGCCGACCGAACGTTTCATCGACCACTTCTCCCGCTATTACATGCCCGGCGTGGTAGCGGTAGCGGCCCCGGTAGCCATCGTACCGCCGTTGCTGTTCGGGGGAGCTTGGAACGCCTGGATCTACGTAACCGCGCATTCAGGATGGGCTTCGATCAATATCACGAACCGCCGGAAGAGCTTTCGCAGGAAACCCGTACCTTTGCGCGAATGATCACGTCGCTGATCAAGGAGGCGGAGGCAATCGGCTGGTACGAACAGCGGATGTCGCTCGAAAAAGACAGGGAAGCCAGGGCCATCATGGCGAACGCACAAAAGGAAGCGTTCAAGCATTTTGGCATCAACCTCGAATTTCTTCTTCGCCGCAACGAGGATTGGCGAACCGAGCTTCGAGGCATTCTATTCACGAAAGGCGACATTGTGAAGCAAGGCGAAGCTGCCGAGAAGAAGGTCGACTGATTCACTGCTGAGGTGACTGCCATGGGCGATAAGAGGTCGATCCCGCGGAAAAAAGTATTCAAGAACGGAAAGATCACATTCGGCGGATCCGTTATCGACTGCACCGTCCGAAATCAAACAGTGTACGGGGCTTTGCTGGAAGTGGAGAGCCCGCTTGGAATTCCCCGGCACTTTGTACTGGATATCGCGGTCGATCACCTTCGGCGCAAATGCGAAGTTGCATGGATGAAGGAAAAGCGGCTGGGGGTCGTTTTTCGAGGAGGCTGACCGCTGAGATTGGTGAATTGGGAAGAGAGCGTCCAATGATGAAACTAGCCCTCGCGTTCGCGTTTTGTCTTTCCGCAGCGGACGCTCAAGGCAGAGCCTCCGGCGTCGCTCAAGGCGGCTGGTCGAAACTTTCGGCTGCGCAAATGCATCGTCTTCTTGGAGCTGTTCGTCTGGCGCTTCATCAAGCACAAGCGG
The DNA here is from genome assembly GCF_014529705.1 of Bradyrhizobium campsiandrae. Lineage (GTDB taxonomy): Bacteria > Pseudomonadota > Alphaproteobacteria > Rhizobiales > Xanthobacteraceae > Bradyrhizobium > Bradyrhizobium campsiandrae. The sequence goes on along the minus strand of NZ_JAANIH010000029.1, from coordinate 17,341 downwards.
GGTGCGGGGCAGATGCGAGCAGGGTCAGGACCGGCTTTGCAACATATTTGCCGATCTCTGCTGGGCGATAGGTCATCACGATTCACTTCGAACAAGTTAAATGCGGCAACGGTCAGCTTTGCGCGCCTGAAGGATGCCTTCACCGCGTGTTCTTCTCGAGCGCTGACGGCAAGGTTAAACGCGCTTTCTGGCGGGGAAAAGTCCGCGAAATCGATAGGGCGTTCTTCGCTGGCAGTCTGCTTATCGAAATCGATTGCAGCCAAAGAGACAGCGTCTGCAAGCTTCAGTTGAATTGGAACGGCAAAAGCTTGCAGACCTCGACAAGCAGTGGATCTATTCGGGCACGTTAGCGAGTTTGCTTATTTCATTGATGTCTTGCGAGTCTTTCAGCAGCTTACTCGCAACTTCATATGACCGGTTGAGTTCGGCCAGGCGACTCATCTCGATCGTCGGCTGAACGTTTGATTGTTCCAGCATGGCTTGCAGTACCGTCGCCGAGCCAGCACTGACCTTCGGCTGCTGATCGGACCGGAGTAAATTTTCTCCTGCTGCCTCTAGCCTCGCGCCGGGGGCAAAGCTCACAAGCTTTAGCCTACCGAGTTCTACTTGCTGCATTAAAACACGGCCAGAGGGGTCGATCGTGATCTCACCCGATCGAAGCGGAGCGATTATAACGCCCTTATCACCAAGAACGGGCAGACCTTCCAATGTCACCAGCCGGCCCTTGGCGTCCAAACTAAAGGAACCGTCCCGGGTGTATCGTTCCCCCTGGTTCGTTTGTATTGCAAAATACGCATTTCCGTTGATTGCCAAGTCTAACGGATTGCCGGTAGATCGGAAAGCGCCGGACGCAGCGGATGTAAACGGCAGCGCAGCATCGACCAGCGACAATGGGCGCTCTGGCTTTTCACCTATTTCCTGTTTCTTTTCCGGCTTCAAGTGCTCTTGAAAGGAGAGCTGCTGAGCACGATAACCCGTCGTTTGGCTGTTCGCCACGTTGTTCGCGGCAACATCCAGCCGACGCTGGAGCGCCATCAATCGCGAGAGACTGATGAGCGTGGATTCTCCGACCAACCGAACCTCTTCTTCGCCGAATCGATGCGATTCCAATCGAAATTAGGCGTTGCGCCAAGACCAAAACTGACGCGCTCAGCGCAAGCGTCCTGAACACAGGAATTTGGCCAATCAACGAAGGGGAGTTGAGCCGGGTCCACTAGGAACAATGGCAGGAGATATTCGATGGCTGAACCTAAACACACGAAGCCGTCTGCTGAGCCGTTCAGCTACGAGGCGTAGAGGTTCGTTCGTGGACCAGGTTTATGGCTAAGCAGGGTACACCTCGCGTGAGGGACGACGGCCGGACGCGTTTGAAGAGGACGTTGCTCAGGCGCCCGGCCTTCCGGCATCTTGTGAGGGATGCGCGGAATTGAAATATCAGTGAGGACGGCGGTGCGCCGGCTTCACAATGACGCGCTGATTGTGTCCTCGATCCCAATAGCGCTGCATAGCTCGATTGCCATAACCACCGGCATGGCCGCCCATTTCCGCGCGTGGACCGTGGTGACCTGAGCTGACCACCGGGTCTGCGGCCGCAACGCGCGGTGTTGCGATCAATATACCGAAGAAAAATTGACCCACAGCAAAAGCGCGATGAATGCAAGACTTAACGGCGACACGATCTGCAACCGCCCTATCCTACCTTGAAAATTGCCGAATTCGCCGACCCATTCGAGCCGAAAGCCGACGGGTAGCAGAACCTGCTCTGCGATCTTTTTCCGAGCTTACTGAATTGCGCTGCCGAGATCCCGATCACGCACGCTAAACTTAATCACTTGATCGGCAGATACCATCGTTGCTGCTCGCGGTAAATGTAGCACGGCCCCGAAACCAATCTGACCTTGGCTATCTCGCTGAGCGGAATGTGGGCAATGCCACTCTGACCTTGCGCAACAATAGTGATGTTGCTGATCACCTCAGGATCCTGCCAAAACCGCGGCGCCAGCCGGCCCATGGTCGGAAAGTGGCGATCGCTGCCGGGTTCGTAAACGTCGCCGGCGGACTCGCCGCCGATGGCTGTTTTGATTGTTAAGTTGATGTCGCCGGGTTAAATCCGTAGCGGCGCGGTCGATTTCGATCTGAATCGTAGGCTGGCCAAGCCAGGTAAATACGGCAAGATCGGCGACGCCGGAAATAAGCCTCGCCTACGGGACGTCGCGGCGAAGCCCATTTTCTTCTGCTGTTGATTGAAACGTGATGCTGGCTTTCTGGAATGAAGAGCCCAACTCGTGACGAAGCGTCCATTAGAATTCATGTTCGTTCGCTTCCGGCTTGGCGTCCTTCGGCCTCGAGCGCCGCGCGTTGAGCCGCCCGATTACGGGTAGGAATTGCAATTCCAGGATCAGAACGACTAACAGGGTCACCAGTCCGGCAATGAGAAGTTCGCCGATCCCAGCGAGCATACCGACCGCCGACGCTGCCCAAATGGCAGCAGCCGTGGTTAATCCTCGCACGTTGCCGCCGTCCTTCTTGAGTATCATCCCGCCGCCGAGAAAGCCGACGCCTGTGGCGACACCGGCGATTATGTTCTCCGCAGTCGCTGGAAAGTTTTCGACACCAACGGCTGTAAATGCGGCTGCTCCCATGCTGACCAGCATGAACGTGAAGTTGCCGGCCTCGGAACCGCGAAACTCGCGTTCCCATCCGATCGAAAAAGCTAGCACGACGGCAACTCCGATTCGGACCAACAATGTGAGGTCAATTCGGGTACTTCCGCCGGCGTCTCCGGTAGCAGCTAAAGCAGCCTTTGTTGGCCCAAAGGCAACAGCGATGATCGCTACATGTAACAACGTGCGACGCAAGCCGTTTTTGGTGACCATTCGGCTCAAGGGGTTAAACATGGGTGTCCTTCTGAAACCCAACCCTCGCTGCGTGCCGGTTCCGGTACCGAGACGCGCGGGGCTTATCGCGCTCAACTGTCAAATGGCTACGGTGGGACTTCCGGCGTCCTTGCTGAGCGTGTCCCAGCGTCCGGCGGCCCTGCCTCGTTCTTCGACGGTTCGCCGGGATTGTCTTTGAGCGGCGTGAGGACCGTTAGGACAAGAAAGTTCGTGAGCGCGAGAATGAGGCCGAGATCGTAGTAGCCAAACCCAACGGCCGCGCCCACCACACCGACATTCCAAATACTCGCGGCCGTGGCCGTGCCGTGCACGGCGCGCTCGGCCTTGAGGATGGCGCCGCCGCCGATGAATCCGATGCCAGTGATCAAGCCTTCCAGGACACGGGCCTGCGCCGTCGAGCGTTCACCAAGGATCTCGATGGCGAGGATGACGAAGCCGCAGCTGGCAATGGCCACGATCGGAAAGGTGCGCAAGCCGGCGCTGCGCGCCTGCCGCTCGCGGTTCCATCCGACCGGCAGTGCGAACAGGAACGCCAGAGCAAGGCGTACGAGGTGATTTGGAACATCCCCCCAGACACCCCAGTAGGAACTAATCATCACCACCATCCGCTCCTTAGAGGCTGCTTCGAAATGAAAGTAGTGGGCTCAACGGGTTGCGCGGGAGAGCAAGCGCAAAGACGAGAAGGCAAGCCGTGGCGCTGGCGGCGGTGGCCTCGAAGTCCTTGGCGCGGGACGACTTCGCGGCAGCGAGGCGAAGGTGCGTTTCGACCACCCGTTTGAGTCCAGGGACTCGAGGGCGGCGCGCGGTTGGGGGCGGTAGACCCGGTCGGCGAAGATGTGACGCAGCTTGGAAAAGCGTTGGCGCGAGGCGCGCAACAGCGGCCACGGCGCCGTGCGGATGCTGGATGTTGGCCCCTGGACCTGGCCGACCAGCAGAAAACCTTGGGTGGTGACGATGTAGGTTTGCGGCCTTTGATGCGTTTGCCGGCGTCTACCCTGCGCGGGCCGCCATTCTCGGTGGTCAGGGCACTCTGGCGGTTCGATGATAGCCGAGGGCTCAACTTGACGCCCCATCGCTTATCGAACCTGCCGGACCTTGAACCAACGCCAAGTTGCCATTCTCGCCCGGCGGTAGAAATAGCCTTGCACCGTGGAGCCTGGCGGAAGTCCCTTGGGCAAAACGTGCTGCTGACAGCCGGTGGCCAAGATGTAACGGATCGCATTGAGGATCGTACGAAAGTCGATAGGCGCTCGAACGGCCGCGGCTTGGGCAGTAGGCCTTCCCCCGTCCACCGCCTCCGTGTTGTCACTTGGATAACGAAGTCCGTCATGCCGATAATTCCTCCGAGTGGCTCGAGCGTCTGCGATGACATCGATCGGCAACTTTCCATAACGACCACAATAGGCGTACTCGATATCGTGTCAGGGGACCTGCTCCCATTACCGTGCAACAAGGCGCACTGGCGCCGGATGCGACTGTTTGCCGCACGTCTTACTCTGCTGCTTGACCCAAGCTGGTGTACGAGGTGCAGCCGAAGCCTGTTGAACCGGCAGCCTGCGCCGACGCCGGTCGCAATGGCGCCCCAGCGCCTCGCCATCTGGCGAAGGTGAGCAAACAGTTTCGATCACCGCATCCCTGACGATGGCACCAGCGATCCTTAGTCTGCCTCGCCCCATCGGGGAGCATCGTTCCGCCGCCGATGGCAACTGCGCCGCACTTCGTCACGAGTTCCTCTACCTTGCGGAAGCTTATCGTTTGGCAGCAGTTCGGCATGCTCCCCGTCGAGCCGGCCTCGCAAACGATCGCTTCTGCGGTAAGCTGAAGCTCAAGAGCGTGAAGAAGCCGTCATGCAGCGAGATTCGGTTCGGCCGGCAAGGAGGGCATTCGCCCTCCCACTCGGCCGCGCTGCGCAGATTTGCTCGCAGCAGCAACGTCAGCGCGGCTGGAAGCTCTATCCTTTCATGCCCCGAAGTTGGAGTGCATTGGCAAGGGCAAGGCAGCGCGCCTGTACGAGTTCGCGTGGAGACCTCCATCTCCCTAAACCGCCTTGCCCCGGGCCTAGTTCGTGCTGCACGCCTGGGCATTACCGGATAACCCCTATGACGGCCTCACCACCGGCGTAGCCCTGCCGCTGTTCCGCAGCTTGGCAATCAGGTCGCCGGCAACCTCGCGCCGAACCTTCGGCGAACACGCCAGCCTTTGGAGTGCCGGTGTTGGCGCCATACCCACTGCGTAGACATTCGGAAACTTGGTTTCCAACGTGCGCGGATTAACCAAATCCAGCCGTCTTCGGCCATTCCGCATTCTACCACCACATTGGGAACGCGATGCTTAGGAACGCCCAGGAATAGGTCGAATGCCATCTCTACCCCGTTGTCAAGCGTCGCGACCTTGTGGGCCGCGTTGACGGAGACGACACGCCGATCTGGAATGAATTTGATGAGCCGCTCCTCGAATGCCGCCACCAGGGCTTGCGATTGCAGAAGTCGCACGCCAGGCTTCATAAAATTGCGGTGCGGCATCCGCACCGCGTCAACGGTGGATCGGCCGAACATGATGACAAGCTTGGAGTACCCGAACACAAATGCGTCGCTCTTGTCTATCAGAGTGACATCGACGCCGTGGCCGAACGTCTCGGATAACAGCGTGCTGAGTTTGAGGCCGCCAAATCCAGCCCCCAGGACGACTATGCATGGCTTGTTGATATGTTCGTTTGCATACGTTCGAAGCACGGCCGGCGCTGCGTTGCGATCGCATTTATTCGCCAGCACGGTGATGGTTGCGACCACCGCGAGGATTAACCCGGCTGAAATCTGCCGCTCTGCGGTTTCGACCACTGAGTATAGCATGAAATCCGCCGCGAGGATTGCGACACCGGAGACCGCCGCGTCGAGGGTTCAGCCGACGGACCGGAAATTGATGCCGGCGCGGATTTTAACCGCAATCGATATCCGAGATTTCGGACGTTGGCTTCTACCCAGTGGTTGCTCGAACGGTTCCCCTCATTGCCAATTCTTCCACACTCCGACCGTCGGGCGAGAAGAGGCTGGGGTGGCTACCATGCCCTCGCCGTCGCAGCCAAGCATAGCATCAGAACACGGGGCAGCGACCGATGTTCCTCCGGTACAGCCATTGGCATTAACCGACATTCAGCATGCTGTGACGCCTGCTATTCGCCACAGCGATTGCCGACCCGAGATCGGCCGAGACAAGTGCGCAAGACAGGCAAAAAGCGGACAACGCAGCGCCACCGCGACTTCTCGACGCAATGAAAAGCTGCCAGGCGGCTTCCTTGGTTCGTGTGACGCTGGCTCGCACGTCGAACCTTGCCGAGTAATCAACAGGAAAAACCTCCATGTCAGACACACCGATGGCTGCGCCTCAACGAGAGCCTCGGCCATGTGGCGCCCGCACTGTAAGATCGATCCTGGTCATGGAGGATCGCCTGGGTGTCGAGATCGACTGCCGCAGCTGCCTTCGGGTCAGGCTCTGTCGGGGTGAACTCGACAAGATCATCGAGCGGAGCGCCGCATGAGGCGGGTTCGCCCGCGCCGCAAGGGGCAGCTCAAGCCGGGACATCCTACCTTCCGGCTCAACCCGCGCCGCTCCGGCAAGGCAGCTTCCCCAACCAAGGCGGCTATTATGACCAGGGTGGGTACGGACGTCGATTTGCGATTATAAAAATATCGCCGCCGTGGGTTGCTTTGGAAGGCTATTCGATGACTGATAGGAGCAGATGCCCGCGATTGATGGGCGCGTCGGCGAGCGATGCCCCCCGATTCCAAGTTGACCTTCAACATCGTGGCGCTACAGGGTGCTTAGTTCCGTCGTCGCACTTTAGCGATGGACCGCCGTGGCTTGGGCTACCTTTGCCAAGGCGTTTCGGGAGTGTGGCTTGCCGCGTCGATCCGGTGCGCCACGGCTTTGATCTTCGTCCCGTCTTTTTGGCGCAGCGATTGGCGCGGTGGATTCCGGAACGGCAGCGTTGTGGGCGACCGTCGCGGTCTTTCCCTTCGGAATCACGCCCTTCTGAATCACGCGCGCGCATCGATTCCTTCCGAGATTCGGTGATGGACTTTTTTGCCCCGGTCACACAGTCCATGGCGGCGCACGCTTACCTCGCCTATGGCGCCGTGTGCGTACTCGCTTTTTTGGAGGCCGTTCCAGTCCTCGGTTCGGTTGTGCCGGGTTCGGCTCTCATTGTTGCAGTGGCGGCCCTGATCCCAACCGGAACCGTGAAGATGTGGCCGCTAATGGTCGCCGCCATCATTGGTGCAATCCTGGGCGACGGGCTGCCTTACTGGCTTGGACACCGTTACCGGCAGACGATCCTTGGGCGCTGGCCGCTCGATCGCTATGCGGGCCTGGTCGACAAGAGCCGCGCATTCATCCATCGGCACGGCGGCAAGAGCATTTTCCTTGCCCGCTTCACTCCAGGCGTGCGCGGCTTCGTTCCAATGGTCGCGGGAATAGTGGCGATGCCACCAGGCCGCTTCTACCTCGTCAATGTTCTCTCGGCCTTTGCCTGGGCGCCCGTTCACATCCTGCCGGGCATGCTCCTTGGAGCATCCCTGGCGCTCGCGGGCGCGGCGGCGGGACGATTGGCGCTTCTGCTCGTCCTCATTGTTGCCCTCGGCTGGTTGTTGATTTTTGGCCTGCGTTTTGCACTCCGTCGCGCTTCTGTCTTCATGGCGACAGGCGAGGCTCGCTTACGTGAATGGAGCGCTTCGCAGGACACGTGGCTCTCCCGGCAGATCGGGACGCTTTTCGTTCCAGAGCGAAGCGAGGCTCGGGCGCTGCTGCTCTGGGCAGGTGTGGTCCTCTCCTCCGCTTGGCTTTTCTTCAGCGTCCTGGAGGATGTCGTTCAAGGCGCTCCTTTATTGCAGTTTGATGGCGTCATCCATCGCGTCTTGCAGGACCTGCGCACGCCCGCCGGCGATACGTTCATGATCGCCATCACCGAATTGGGTGACCCCGTCGTCACCACCACAGTGACAATCGCGGTGTTCCTTTGGCTCGCGTGGCAACGCGCCTGGCGGACCGCCTTCTATTGGGCGGCTGCCGTCGGCTTCGCCGCAACCCTCAACACAATCACGAAGCTCGCCATTCACCGCGCTCGACCCGGCGACCTCGCTTATGTTGGAGCGACAGCGTTTTCATTTCCGAGTGGTCATGCCACCGTCAACGCTGTCCTGTATGGTTTTCTAGCCTTTCTCATCACGCGTCAAATGCGCCCTGCGCGGCGGCTGCCAATTTTCGTTGCGGCCCTGTGTTTTGCAACGCTGATCGTCTTCTCCCGCATCTATCTTGGTGCTCATTGGGCCTCCGATGTGCTCGGCAGTCTGACTTTCGCGACTGCCTGGGTCGTCGTGCTCGGATTTGCCTACGTCCGACACTACAAGAAAATGTTCGATCGACGAAATCTCGCTCTGGTCGCTGGCGCGGCACTGGTACTCGTTGGCGGATTTAATATCTCACAAAAACACGCAGCGGACCTGCAGCGCTATGCGGTCCGCTACGAAACCCCGACAATCGCAGCGGCTGATTGGTGGACAACTGCGTGGCAGACATTGCCGGCCTACCGCATCGATCTGACCGGAGAGATCGAAGAACCGCTGACCTTGCAATGGGCAGGAGCGCTCGAAAGCCTCAAGACGAAGTTGTTCGCCTCCGGATGGCGGGAACCCGAGCCGTGGACAGCCGCGAGCACACTCGCCTGGCTGGTGACCGCCGACCCCCAGAAGCTCCCGGTGATTCCTTCGCTCCAAGCTGGTCGGAGGCCAAATTTCACTCTGATTCGAGAAAGTGATGTGAACCCAAATGCGCGGCTGGTGCTTCGAGTTTGGCCAGCAGACCGCGCTCTCCAGAATGGCACATCCCGTTCGTTATGGATGGGTTCGGTTGTTGAGGAGCAAACGTTCCGCCCGTTATCCTTCGTCACGATCGTTTGGGCGAATTCAGAGGTTGATCGTCCGCTCGAACTTCTGGCACAGTCGGTAAGAGGCGGACGCTTCGCGCAGCGTGAATTGAGCACGGAAACATGGAGCGGACGCGTTTTCCTTGCGCAAGAGGATTTCGCAAGTCCGTCCGCAACTCAGAGTCAGTAGGCGGAGCCATGACCAGTCATTCAGCCAACCATCAACCCTTTGACCGTCGTGTGGAAAAGGCCGCACTGGCGCAGGAGATCAAGGAAAGCCGTCGCGCAGTTCTCGTTGTGAATACGCGGTCGCGGCGCGGTGCGCGGGCCTATTCGGAGGCGAAGCGGCGACTCACTGAAGCAGGAATCATCCTGGACGCTTCCTTTCCCGTCCGGCACGCCGAGAGACTACCGGAGATCGTGCGAGAGGAGATCGCCAAAGGACGCAAGTTCATTATCGTGGGCGGAGGTGATGGCACTATCAGTTCGGTAATCGACCATTTTGCCTACGTCAGCGTAGTCTTCGGACTGCTGCCGCTCGGCACGGCCAACAGCTTTGCCCGCACGCTCGGGATTCCGCTTGATCTGCCTGGAGCCATTGACGTCCTTGTCGGCGGGAGGGTCTTCGATGTCGATCTCGGCAAAATCAATGACCACTACTTTGCCAATGGGTCTTCCATCGGAATGCCGGCCATTGTCGGCCGGGCGACACCGCACACCTTGAAAAAATGGCTTGGCCGAGGCGCCTACCTCCTGGTCGGGGCAAGCAAGTTCATGCGCTTTGCGCCTTTCCGATGCATCATCGCCATCAATGGCCAGGAGACCTCGTTCGACGCACTCGACGTTCGGATTGCGAACGGAGGATATCAAGGCGGTGTTCTGGTTGCGCCCGACGCCAACCCTGACGATGGCAAGATCGTGGTCCACATCCTCACGGGGGCGTCCAAGTGGGCGCTGGGCAAGCAGTGGGCGCGTACCGCCCTCCGCGCGCCTTTTAGGGCTGCCGATATGAAGATCCTTAAAGCCACAGAACTGATGATCGACGCCGTCCCAAAACAGGACGTCGCCGTCGATGGCGAGGTTATCACAAAGACGCCAATCCGAGTGTCGGTCGGACGTGAAGCCCTCATTTTGATGGTGCCTCAAGCGTTCGTTGAGCGCTTTGAGGCCGGTTCAGAACGCACAAGCCCGGAAACCATGACATGAGATGGATCCTGATCTATCTCGTAGAACGGTTGGCGCGTGATCCCGCCCTGCGAGTTCTCCTCCGCGCTGCGCTCAACGCCCTTGGACAACGCGGCGGACTTGGTGGATCGGGAAACCTCGCCATCGATAAAGCTGGTTCGGAGCCGTCCTGGCAGGCGTCGTAAGAGGCTCTTCCGCTCTCACGTGGCCACGGCAGGCGCGCTCGAACCCTCATCTGGATACTCGGCAGCGGGCTGCTCTTGCTGTGGGTGTTGCTGGTCGGCGTCGCTTACGCACTTTGGATTGCGTTCGGAGACTGGGCCATCACCCAGGCGAGCGACATCAGTCGCAGCGCAGGGCCATCGGAACTGGCCGGCCCGATTGCGTCATTTGCAGGTCGTGTCCGTAACTTGGTTGGGCCTACTCTGGCCGTAATTGGTATTACGGTTTCGGCTGTGATCTTGATCGTGACCGCCCTTACAGTCCGACTGCTGGGTGGTCCAACACGACCCTGAGGAGTGAGCCTCGGATGAGGAGACGAAACCTAAAGGCTGGATGAAAGACCGAGTGCAGTGGCCAGCATTCAAAGATCTGAGACGGCCCTCCGCGCCCATTTTGCCGTCACGAGATCGTCATAATGGACGAGCCGAGGCATCGATGTCGTGCATGCTGCTCTGGCGCGGGGATTTCGTCTTTCGCGACGAGCTTGCTGCTATTACCTAAGCACCGAGAAACGCCGCCCTGAAAGCCTGGCGAAAATTCTTGTGCCTGATCTTGATCCCCCTCTGGCGCGTGCCCACCACTCCCGGTTCAATTGATAGGCGACCAATCTTTCAGCCGATCGTCATGACGTGGGAAGCACAGCGCTTGCGGCGGTACATTGCTGTTCAACGTTTAGCCGCCCTCGCGAGACGGTCCTTGAGCGCATGGCTGAGCATCAGCCATACCGGCTCGGCTTGCTCCGGATCGAGAAGCTCGCCGTCGTCGAGCGGCCTGCTCTCCGACGGCGGCATTTCAATTGGCACGAGGGTGGGGCCCGACGGGCGCACGCGGCGCGGATCTTCGTCCTTGTGGTCGCGTGTATCCCAGCGGTCGTCGGTCATGTCGATGCCGCCGCAAAAGGCGAGAGCGTCGTCGATGACGACTATCTTTTGGTGATGCGCGGCCCCGGGCGGATGGGCGCCGTCAAGCCGAAACTGGAAACACTTGCTCGCCATCCAGTTCAGCAAGAAAAGCGGCGTAGTCCCGCGCACTAGCGTGCCGATCAGGCCAAGGTTCCATTGAAGCACCCGGACGCACACTCCCGGACGACGCTCAACGAGGGCGGACAGGAAGGGGCCAAGACGGTCAGGCAATCCTGGAAGCGGACGGTCTGGATCGAGTTTAATGCGGGTGTCGAACTCCCAGCCAATAAACAGGACCGAATGTTGCGCGTGCAGAAGCGCCGCCCGAATCAGCTTGAAGTAGGACGCCGCATCGACAATGGGAGGCCAGCCGGTCGGCCCTCGCTACCCGCCAGCAGGTTAGGCCGGCTTGCAGCAGGGGAGCGCCGCTCGGGATTGCGGGAGCGGCATGTCGGACGTGATGTTCCGAAGTACAATCTGTTCTTGTCACATGCGCTCCTTGATTTGCGATGTTTGGTGCGGCTGGTAAAATCCCGATGGAAGGGAACGCATGCACGGCCGGCGAGTTTCCTCGGCTCGTGGCCAAAAAAGCTGGCAGTGCGGGACGCATTTAAGAGGATTATTCTGATTGGATTGGATCACGCAAGCGGTTGAGCGCACCGGGTATTCGGCATCTTCGTCCTGTTGGCCGAGAACCTCTTTCCGCCAATCCCCTCCGAGGTGATCATGCCGCTCGCGGGCTACGTCTCCGCGCGCGGTCAGCTGACTTTCGTCGGTGTACTTCTCGCGGGCGCAGCAGGATCGCTGGCCGGGGCGCTGTTCTGGTGTGCGGTTCGACGATGGTTCGGTAGTCATCGCCTCAAGCGCTTTGCCGCCCGCCACGGCCGCTGGTTGACCTTAAGCCCAGCTGAGATCGATCGCGCAAGTGCCTGGTTTGCTCGTCATGGCCGGACCGCCGTTCTCGTCGGTCGGTTGGTGCCCGGAGTTCGCACACTCATCTCGGTTCCAGCCGGGGTCACGGAGATGCCTTTCATGCCTTTCCTCGCCACCACGGCCGTGGGCACCTTGCTCTGGACCGGGCTGCTGGCCGCCGCAGGTTACGTGTTAGCCGAAGGTTACCGGACGGTGGGCAACTGGATCGATCGAGCCGGTCAGCAACGGCATCGTGATTTTGGCGCTTGCGATATACGCATACCGGGTCGTGACGTTTGACAAGCAAGCCGGCCGACCTTGATAGGTAAAGAAGTTGCGGCTTTCGCCGATCCGGCGGACCTAGGCGAAGGAGAACTCAGGTGAGACGTTTTGTGATTCTGGTCGCCATCGCGTTGTTAGCGACCTTGCCGGCGGTTCTCTTCCGACTGATCGGCTTGCGGCCGAGCCCGATTCTGGACGCGGCGGTATTCGGGCTCGCGATCCTTGCCGCGGGCTTCCTCCTGTCATGGGGCGCGGAAGCTGCCGAACAGTACATTTCACAGGGACTAATTCTCGCCGCCGTTGCTCTCGTGACGGTGCTGCCCGAATATGCCGTCGACCTCTACTACGCCTATCAGGCCGGGCGTGCCGGACCGGAGTCCCAGTACGTCCACTATGCGGCCGCCAACATGACGGGTGCCAATCGCCTTCTGGTCGGGCTCGCCTGGCCTCTTATCGTACTCCTGCACTGGCTCAAGGACCGCCATCGCTCGATTGATCTTGCACCCGCAAATGCCGTCGAAGTCGGCTTTCTTTTGCTCGCAAGCCTCTATGCCTTCGTGATCTTGTTCAAAGGCAGCATCAGCCTCCTCGATTTTGCTGCCCTAGTTGCAATCTTCGGCGCCTATGTCTGGCGGGTGCGCAAGCTGCCGAAGACCGACAATCCGGACGAAAAGGAAGAGCCGGGGCCCGCCGCCGCGCTAAATAAGCTTTCCTCTAGAGCGCAGTGGACCGCAATGGGCGGGCTCGTTCTGGTCGCTTGCGCGGTTATCCTCGCGGCCGCCGAGCCCTTCGCTGAAGCCATGGTCGGCACTGGCCGTGCCTTCGGCATCAACGAGTTCCTGCTGATCCAGTGGCTGGCGCCGCTAGCAAGCGAGGCTCCAGCGGTCTCGGTCGCCGTGCTGTTTGTGCTCGCCAACCGCGCCGGCAACGGGCTCACGGCTATGATCAGCGACAAGATCAACCAGTGGACGCTCCTCGTCGGTATGCTGCCGCTTGCCCTAAGTTTCGGGGCCGGCGCCGTCTCCGCGCTCCCTCTCGATGCACGGCAGAGCGAAGAGTTTTTCCTGACCGCCGCCCAGTCCATGTTCGGCCTCGCGCTGCTCCTGCGCCTGCGACTAGGGGTTGGGTCGGCGCTGGCTCTTGTGGGTATGTTCGCCGTTCAGGTCGCGCTGGCATTCATCTTCAGGAACGACGAGGCGCGCACGATTGCGACCCTGACCTGGCTCGCCTGGGCCTATCTTGTTCTCGCCGGCGTGCTCTTCCTGGTCAACGCGCGACAGCTCGCCACCATTCTCCGCACGGCCTTCGTTTCACCTTCGGGGGCCATCGGAGCGGCATCTTTGTCCGACAGTACGCCAGCCGTCGATCGCTTACCGCGCTGACGCCGCAGCGCGGCGCATCATCTCTTGTCGAAAGTGGCGATCAAAACTCTCGCGAAGCCTCTAAGGCCGTTTGGTTAGCCGTGGTGACAAGCGATGGGCCGAAGGTTGATTCTTTTGTTTGAAAAGACCGCGTGGCCGACAGTATTCATCTAAGAGCGCAAAACGCGTAGTCTAACGTAAAGAAACAAATCTATGCTCAGACGTTACCATTTTTCGGGAGTAATTTGCAAAAAAAGCTGGCGATTTTCATCTCCAAAAGGCACCGGTAAATGTCTTCGTCCGATGCGCAAACGAAATCAAGTGATGCAGCCCGCCGAGAGCGGAAGAGGACGAAAACCTTGCTGCTCATTCTAGCCATTGGATTCCTTGTTTTTGGCGCCGCCGCGGGCGCGCTGTATTATGGACTGCGGCCGACAACTCTCCGGATTGCCGTTGGGCCGCCGGGAAGCAACGACCATAAAGTGATTGAGGCGATGAGCGAGGCCTTCGCCAGCGAAAGTAGGACCGTGAGGTTGACCACAATCACGACCCGTGGCACAGCGGAAGCTCTCGCTCTACTTGGTGCTGGCAAGGCCGAACTTGCGGTCGGTCGTGGCGACTTGGAGATGCCGCCCGACGCGCAGACAGTCGTCGTTTTACGCAAGAACTTCGTTGTGCTGTGGTCGCCTTCCAGACTTAAGGGCAAAAGCTCAAAAAGAAAGCCGACGCCAAAAATCAAGGAGATAGCCGATCTCGAAGGGCACAGGATAGGAGTGATCGGCGGGACGCCCGCGAACGCCGCGTTGCTGCGGGTCATCTTGAGCGCTTCCGGCGTGCAGGCCGACAAGGTCACGGTTACCCAGTTTGGCACGAACCAATTAGAGGAGCTGGCGCGTGACCCGGCCCTCGATGCCTTCATGGCGGTCGGTCCGCTCGACAGCAAAATAACCTCTGACGCGGTCGCTTCGACCGCCCGCGCGCGTGGCGAGCCAAAGTTCCTTGCGATCGATGCATCACAAGCCATCGCCATAAGGCACCCGCGTTACGAATCCGAAGAAATTCCACCCAGCATCTTCAATGCGAACCCGGCCTGGCCGGATGACAAGGTCGAAACTGTAAGCGTCAATCATTTAATTCTCGCACGGAAAGCTTTGTCTGAAACGATAGTGGCGGCATTTTACCGCCAGCAACTCGCCCTCCGGCAGGCGATTGCGAGGCAAGTACCCGGCGCTGCGCAAATGACCAAGCCGGACACCGAGAAAGAAGCCGAGCTGCCGATACATCGCGGAGCGGCAGCCGTCATCGACGGGACTGAACGCACCTTCCTCGACCGATACGGCGACTACTTCTGGTTCGCACTCCTGCTGCTTTCCGGCATTGGTTCGGCCGGTGCTTGGCTACGCCAATATCTAAATCGCGACGAAAAGGACGAAAATACCAGCCATCGCCATCGGATCTTGGCCATGGTTTCAAGGGTTCACACCGCGGAATCCGACCACGCGCTTTTGGCGATGCAGCAGGAGGTAGATGCGATCATTGCGGAAGCGCTCGAACACTACGACGAAGGCACCATCGAGGAACAAGAACTGAGCCCCTTTGGCCTGGTGCTCGAACTGTTCAATCATGCTATTGTCGAGAGGCGCGCGGAGTTGCAGGCGGCTCCTTTAAACCTGCTCACAGCTCGGCGCTAGGCTGCAGCCTCTCAACCTCCACGTCCACCTGCTTTAGAACCGATAGAGCGGAAGTAGCAATTTGTGCAGGCTTGTGGGCCAAGCGGCCAATTCTCCGCTGCGATGCCGCGCTATCTCTGGTAAAGAGCAGGTTGAACTGCAAACTTCCTCATAGAGAAATTATGTAGCTATTTCAATAACATACGAGTTCGTAGTTTTATTCTGAATGGCGCGCCAACTTAATATTAGGTTGATATCTTGCATATTTGCGGAGCGCCGTTGCAGAGCAATTCGCCGTATTGACCTCCAGATATTTCAGAGGTCATTCAAGTTGGCAGCGCCGCAGAGCGCGATGTTCAATTCTTGCAGGACGATTTCTTCCGGATAGCGGCTCCTCGTTGCCCTCCCGTGACCGAGTCCGGATCCATCCCGTCCCGTCGATTGCCGCTGCTAGTACATCAAACACCGCTGATGTCTTCATGCTACCAGACTGAGGCTTAGTCCGGGAGTCTTGGATCTGTCCCTGTCGGATGGCACGCACGGCGCTCGCTTGGTAATCTCTATAGCACTCGACGGGTGTACTCTCGTTCGGGAAGCGACCAGATCGGATGTCTCAAACGTCGATTGTCAGGGAAAATTCAGACAGGATTGTTAGAGAACAAACTGGGAATAATATAATGCACGTACTTGAGGCTACTCTTTGCTCATTTGCATTACGCCGCTGTATACGAGAACACGAACTGCATCGATCCTAGCGCGAACCACCCGCTGGAAGCGTTGTGCTCTTACGTTATTGAGCACAACGATATTTATTGCGTACTTTGCAATTAACTCGTCGCCCACATCAGCTTTGAGCGACGAGGATTGGGACTCGTGCGTGCATGCGGCCGAAATCGTACCCGATCGCTCGATCCGGGGATGCACAGCGGTTATCCAGGCAGGCGAGCGGATGATCACCCAGTTGGCGGCGGCTTATAACAATCGCGGTGTCGCGCTGCGGTCGAGTGGAGATATCGACCGTGCCATGGAGGATTACGATCGAGCACTTCGTTTGTCCCCCGACTACTATGTCGCGCTCAACAACCGAGGCGTTGCTTTAATGAGCAAGGGAGAGCTTGATCGCGCGATTTCTGATTTCGATCGCGCCGTACAACTGAGGACTGACTACCTCGGTGCCTATTATAATCGCGGGAAGGCACTCGGGCGTAAAGGACTCTTTGATCGTGCCATCGCGGATTATGATCTGGTCATCAAGGCTGATCCGAAGAATCCGACCTTCTTGTTCGAACGCGGAACGATGAAAGCGAACGCTGGAGATCAGAGCGGCGCGGATGCTGATTTCGAGCGCGCCGAATCGCTCAGGTCGAATGGTGCGCGGACGACGCGGCCACGATGAAACTCGCCCAACCTAGACGCCGTTGAACTTGTCAGGCTGATGGGAGCCGCAACTCCGCGTGAAGGCCTCCATTTCTGCCATTGGATAGTTCGACAGAGCCGCCGTGCAGTGTGGCGAGATCGCGGACGATTGCGAGTCCGAGCCCGCTTCCCGGTTTGGCCTCGTCGAGCCGCTCGCCTGGGGCGAACGCGCGGTTTAGTGCATCAGCCGGGATGCCTGGCCCGTCATCAACGATCGTAATAAGGAGCTGCCCCGTCGGGGTATCGCGCGTAGCCTTGATCGAGACAACACCACGAGCCCACTTGCAGGCATTATCGACCAGGTTGGCGACCATCTCGTCAAGGTCGTTGGGATCGACGGCGGCAAGCAATTCCGTCTCGGCTGTATGGACGATCGTCAGCTCACGATGAGCATAGAGCCGCCGCATCGCCGCGGCTATTGGTACGCATACGACGAAGACCGCCTGATTGACGGATGCGCGCGGGCACGGCGGGGTCTATGATGGCGTTGGGTGAAGGTCAGGCGGCTTGCTGATCGGTTGGCTTATCGGCTTGGCGCAGGAGCTTCCATTCCCAGGGCAGCAGTTCGTGCAGCCGC
>NZ_JAANIH010000287.1 GCF_014529705.1 Bradyrhizobium campsiandrae | reverse complement strand
GCTAATGACCAGAAATCATCAATGAAGCAGTTTTCGACGACGCTGGTGAAGTCTAGGTCGTTGCCTCCGGCGGTCATGAGGACCACCTTTGTGTGGGGATCCATTCCGTCGGCCTGACTGACAATAGGGTGGTCCCCGGTAGTGATTTGGGCGCCACTCCAGGCCCGCACATCAGTTTGAAACGTGGTATCGTCCCCGAACTCCCGATTCAACCGGCGCGTAAGCACCGAACCATAATTCTTAGGACTGCGATACGAATGGTCAGTTGGATATTCGTAATCCCTTAGCGTTCCGTTGCCTGCCGAGTAGGAGTCTCCCAGCACGGTCATCTTCACTAACCGGCGAGGCGGCACCCACCCATCAACCGTGACCGCCCGAGC
>NZ_JAANIH010000286.1 GCF_014529705.1 Bradyrhizobium campsiandrae | reverse complement strand
TCCGTATACGTCATACGGTCCGTTGTTTTAATAATACTTTCAAAAATTTCGTGGTTAACCACATGACCTTCTTGATCGATTTCAATTTCACAACTAATGGTTAAACGGTCTACTTGCGGGTTAAGCGAGCAAATTCCGTTCGATAGTTTATGTGGCAACATCGGAATTACCCGGTCAACCAAATAAACACTCGTTCCACGTTCTTGCGCTTCGACATCAAGCGGCGAGCCTTCTGTCACATAATGCGTTACATCAGCAATATGAACGCCCAGCTTCCAGTTACCGTTCGGAAGTTGCTTCACCGTAACAGCATCATCTAAATCCTTAGCATCTGCTCCGTCAATCGTAATAATCATTTGGTCACGAAGATCACGGCGGTTA
>NZ_JAANIH010000285.1 GCF_014529705.1 Bradyrhizobium campsiandrae | reverse complement strand
GTTCAAGTCCTTGGCCATAGCCGATAGTTCTTGCGCTATTTCTTGCAACTTCGTGTTGGCGTCAGCAGCATTCATCCCGTTAGTCAGGTTGGTGATTGGGTCAATGAACACAGCGTCTACCCCATTAGTGGCAGCAAACACAATGTCAGCCTTAAGCGTCTCCCAGCCAAAGTGCTGGTAGATGTTGATAAGCTTGAGCCTGCCGCGCAGAAGAACTCCAGCTTTGTCATAGGCGTCGTAGTCAAACTGTATGTTGGGGTCGTGAAACACCTTACCGACAATCTTGCCGCACATCAGCTTGTACGTTTTCTTATTAGCCTCCTCTGGCTTAGCCATCAAAACAGTCCAGCCATGCTCTTTAATTAGGTGAGCACCTATAGTA
>NZ_JAANIH010000284.1 GCF_014529705.1 Bradyrhizobium campsiandrae | reverse complement strand
ACCAACTGCTTTAGATCCGCCTTTTCTTAAGACGTCATTACTAAATGGCGGGTTGCGAACAAATTGTAATTCTGGAAAACGTTCTGGGCAATAGTCATCGCCAGTTTCGAGTAATAGAAGTGCCATATTGATAGCTTCTTCTTTATACATATTAGGTCTTACTTCAGGCATCGGCTCGCCTAACAAATTATAATGTGCTTTTACAACTGGCGTACTAGCTGTTGCGCCAATTCTTTTATCATTATAATAGCAAACTTCGACATTTTGTGATTTTGCTTCTTCAGTCAACTGTTCTAATAAACCTGCATCAATCTCATCTTCATATACTTTTTCACCTTCAAAAATAGCCATTTGTCCGTTCATCATTACTGCGGATTCAATG
>NZ_JAANIH010000283.1 GCF_014529705.1 Bradyrhizobium campsiandrae | reverse complement strand
TTGAGTAAGGCTTCCGCGTCTAAAGAAATACTCGGTCGTCTGGCGGTCGAGGAGGATTTTTTTTGTCCAGGGAGAAAGGGACATAGGGTGTTTCTCCCGGCGTGGGGGCATGGGATATGAGTAAAAGAGGCAGGGCCCCCGCCATGCCCGCAATCATCGCGGCGACATCACCCGGCCCAGTGCCATTTCGCCGGGCTTGCGTCCGGCATGGACTGGATCTGCTGATCCTCAGGCGAGAGCGGCGCGGCCCCTGCCTCTTACACACATCTGACGCTGCCGACGAAGAGGATAGTTTACATCAGGATTGTCACCCGGTCTCTGAACCACACAATGCGTCCCGCACGCCTGCTCACGCGCTAGCGCACAGGTCGCGCATCTCCATA
>NZ_JAANIH010000282.1 GCF_014529705.1 Bradyrhizobium campsiandrae | reverse complement strand
CTCTAAAATTTGTGGCGTACTGTGGGTATTTTCTATTAATTAATGGCTTTGAAAAAACAGCATATTGGACACGCAAAGAAATTGAAGCACATAACAAGAAATTTAAAAAGTCAGATTTTGGCTGGAAAAAAGATTATGATGCGATGGCTAAAACAACCGTTCTTAGAAATATGTTAAGCAAGTGGGGTATTTTATCCATTGACATGCAAACAGCTGTCACAGAGGACGAAGCAGAGCCAAGAGAACGGAAAGACGTTACAGAAGATGAATCAATACCAGATATCATAGATGCGCCCATAACGCCTTCTGACACGTTAGAAGCTGGTTCGGAGGTTCAAGGGTCAATGATCTAAATGAAAGGAGAAAAGGAGCATGTCTAGTGG
>NZ_JAANIH010000281.1 GCF_014529705.1 Bradyrhizobium campsiandrae | reverse complement strand
CCCGAGAATTGAGGCGTGGTGGCAGTGCGGTTGGGCGACGATGGTGTGGCTGGCCAGAGATGGCGGGGTCCAGTTCGCTGCCTCCAACATTTCGGCGACGGTGTGCATGTTCCGGGCGACCCGCCGAACACGTGGGTCGTCTGGGAGGAGGCGGAGTGCGTCATCACACCAGACGGTAGTGCAGGACGGTTCTAACCCAACGACGGGGACATTGGCATCGGATAGGGGAGTCAGTACGTCGAGACCAGCGCGCAGCCGACGCCGTGCGCCGTCGAGTTGACCAGTGGTGATCCACGTTAACCCGCAGCAGACGTCGTTGGTGAGCACTCTAGGGTGATAACCGGCGTCAGCAAGCACTGTGACTACCGCTGAGAGATCCGACCC
>NZ_JAANIH010000280.1 GCF_014529705.1 Bradyrhizobium campsiandrae | reverse complement strand
ATCCTGAGGATCAGGTGGAAAATACGGAGCCAATAATTAATCCTATAGAAAAACAGGCACCTAGACTTTTGAAAAAAGTGGTTGGAGCAGACAATAGAGTAAAAGCAAATGTAAATAATTCTCCATATAAACAAATAGGTTATATGGAAATGTCATTTAAGAAAGGCAATAAAATGGTTTGGTATGTTGGGACAGGAACAATTATCGGAAGCAATAAAGTCTTGACTGCAGGACACAATTTGTATGATAAGAGTACTAGATCGTGGGCAAATGGAGTTATTTTTCAGCCTAAAATGAATAATTGGGTATCCCCAACATATGTTACTAGTTCTAAATTACATGTACCTGTAAATTGGTCGGCAAAAGGAGATAGCAATTATGACA
>NZ_JAANIH010000279.1 GCF_014529705.1 Bradyrhizobium campsiandrae | reverse complement strand
CCAACACACGGCCTTCCCTGCGCGATGGGTTGACGGCTTATGCCGCGCTCTCCCGGGAGCCGAATTCCTTCTGGCCTCCCTCGCCCCGCGAATTGCCGATGCGGTTGATCCGGTTGGACGCTCCACATCTCCGCGAAGGCTTGACCGTAGCGACGACGGCCGGGACCACACGGTTTTGCCGTACGCGCGTCCGCCAGCGCCGCAGGGGTCGATGGCATCGTGCACGTCGCCATCGACATGTTGGCGCGACGAACTGAACAGCGCCGTTCGTCTGCACGCGATTTCGGGCTCACAGGGACTACCCGCCCTGCCCATACCCCTCGTGCCGACGCTGCCGCGTCCACCGCAAACCCGGCTCGCGACACGTGACGACGTACGATCGCC
>NZ_JAANIH010000278.1 GCF_014529705.1 Bradyrhizobium campsiandrae | reverse complement strand
TTCCAAGGGTTACTAGCGTCATCATTTCAGGAGATTTATTCTGAATTTCCGCTTTAGCCCCCTTTAAAAATGGCATTCCGCCATAAAAGTAAAGTTCTGTATCAAACAAAACGATGATAATGCCAACAATTAGCGGTGAACTGAAACTAAGGATGGAAACGTTTAAACCCATGATTGGTGCTAACAGTAAAACTGGAATCGCTAAGACAACGGAGACCCAAAATTTGACTTTCAAATTCCCCATATGCATCATTGAGCCACCGTGCATCATCATGTCGGTCCCAGCCATATCCATATCACCGTGATTCATCCCACTCATATTCATAGTTTCGTGATTCATGTTCATTTGGCTGTGATCCCTTTCGGCCATATCGTGGTCCATGTT
>NZ_JAANIH010000028.1 GCF_014529705.1 Bradyrhizobium campsiandrae | reverse complement strand
GGCGCCGCCGCTCGACCGATGTGATCACCTCCGCCCTCGAAATCGTCATAGCGCTTCTCCTAGGATTACCCCTAGGACCTGCAGCGTTCGCCTCCGTCAAACAAGGCGGCCTTCCTCGTAGGCGTACCGTCATCTGCACCCATCACCTTTACTACTTTCGCGCCGGCGCTCTCGGCAACACGATCCCCACTCATACCCCAACTCACGACCACGTACTTGTTGCCGGAGATCAAGGGTGTGGGGTTTAAATCGGCTGCGAGGGCTGTCGTTGGTCCCGCGACAACTTGCGCGATGTCGCTCTGACCATTCACTAACACCCCTGTTACGGGTCGAAACTCGATGCTACCAGGGCCATATTCGGCGATGATGTAGACGTCTCGATTCACCCTGCTGCCAAGAGGAGCCCAAGACGCGTCGGATTTTACGACATGTCCTGCAGTGAGGATACGAAACTTGAGCTTTGGGTCGGATGCTCCCGTCTTAACGATCACGCCCGAGCCATGTATGGGCTGTACAAATGTTTCCCCAGGTGCTTCTTGGCCGGCTACTCGCAGATGGACAATTTTACCTTGCATCTTTGTCAGGACCTGCCCTGCATCAATGGCAAAGATTTGGTTAGACCAGGCACAATTGAGGAGCGCCGCGCTGAGCGCACAAATAAGGTGCCGTTTCACTGTTCAGTCCTCAACGATAGCAAAACGGTACGCAGACTTGGCGTCGTCTCGGACGGTAGGCAAGGAAAACTCGAGCTCGAACGTTCCTTTTTGCAAAGAACTCAGATCGGCAGTGATCGAAAATGTCAGCCTCCCGCGCGAAAAATCCGCCGTGCTGCTAGTCTCATTAACCGGGATTTCAATCTCCTGAGATCCCTTGCGGAGCATGGCCTTGGCTAGCACCAACCCAGTCTTTAGCGACTCGGTAGGTCCATCCACGTTGATCGCCGCCGTTGCTCGAAGCGTATCAGTGTTGGCGTAGGTAGGCTGTTCGCAAGTCACGTCGAGTGTTCGGATTGTCCAATTGAGTTGGGTCCCTCCGGATCGAGCGCTTATGATCGGATGGCCTCGGCCATTTATCGGCTCTCTCACAACGGGCGTGATTGAGAGTAGCTCGCGTTTTAGCTCACTCTCAGCCCAATTATCATCGAACAAGGTCGCATGTTCAGAGAACGACACCATAGCTCCGGAAAGGTCATCAAAACCTGGGTTTCGCGCCGCGCTCCAGGCGGGAACTGTCCCGTCCCCGAGATCCTTCGAAAAGTACCACCGACTTGCATCGGGGGCGGTCGCTCCCTCCCTGACGGCAAAATAAACATTCGTGGGCTTGGCATCGCCCGCAAAGATGACTTCGCTAACCTTCGGTGGTGGAGCTCGGAGCAGATCGCTCAGGGTCCGCGCGTTATTGAGGTTAGTTTTGAACACGGCAAGGCGCTCGGGGCTTGAGCTAATTTCATCAGGAAGCCAGTGAAGCGATCGCCACTGCTCGGCGTCGAATACGTCGATGGGATTTTTGCCGTTATTCGTGAGGCGCACATAACAACATTCCTTGTAACGCGGGAGGAGCTCCATGAATCCCGGGAAGGAGATTGCAACGCGACGAATCGTGTTCATCCCGCCTGCGAGAATATTTGCGAACCGTCCCCAGCCTTCCGAAAGCGTACCGAGCGTGTCTGCGGACCCGAGAAACGGCGTGCCGAAGTAGATCACCTTGTTCACGGAATTGTCTGGGTTCTTGTCCAGGTAAATTCGCGTAACAATGCCGCCCATGCTGTGAGCAAGTATGTCGAACTTGCCCGGCAGTCTGCCGTCCTTCTGTCGCTCTTCGATAAAGGTTTTGAATTTCGCGGCCGTCTCGAAATTGCTCTGCCTCCAATCGTAATCGAACAGGTGCAGATTGGATTGATCAAATCCCAGAGATTTGAGATTCGTCAAAAGAGCTGCATAGGCTTTGATGGAGTAAAATGGACCAAAGACCTCGACTTTGTCGATCAAACCGCATGGGGAGAGGGCTTCCTTTGAAGGGCCCCCCAGTTCTAGGCGGGCAAAATTCTGCAAGGAGCTTCCCGTACCCCAGACCACCTCGCCGGACGAAGTACAGAGCTTACTACCCAATATGCCTGCAACGACGACGAGCGGCCGCCTGACCGATTCAGCCGCGTGGGCGGCTCCAGCACAAGCGCAAGCGAATGCAATGAGAAGGAAACAAGCTTGGCGAAACATACGCGCTCCGCAAAAAGAATTGCCACAAATTGGACGATCCAGATCAAGCCATCTTAGGCACAGAGCAATTCGTCCGCAACCTAAACTGGCTAATGGCAATGGTGGGGTAGTCAGCCGGGCCGCTTCCAAGGCGGCACCGGCTTCATTTCTCGATCATCGGGATAGATTGGCAGTTCCCGAAAGCTTGCGCGGCGCGCTTCGACCGCTTCATCATTGAACGCATAACCACAGATGACGTCTTCAACGCGCTACTTAAAATATCATCGCAATCTCAAGCGCGCGCCTCCATGAGTTCGAGGCGCGCGCGCGAGCGAGGTGTATTTCAAAATCGGCCTTGTTCTAATGCTCCAAGCAGGAACGGCATGCTAGCGACGGCAGTGGTCCTCTCATCCTTTGAGGGCGAGTGGAAAACGGGCGACTTGGCGCGAAGATTAGGCATCGCTCCTAGTCGGGACATCCCTGATTTATCCAGTCAACGATCTCCTGTACTTCCGTGTCCGGAATGAAGGGCCCACCTTTCGGCATTCTGAATGCTGGACTAGCAATTCCTGTTCGCAAGTCGATCACCAGGTTTGCGCTGGCGCCATCCTTTCCGATCAAGTCGGGCTGTATTAGTTGCTTACCATGTCCGATTGCAGCCAAGAGGTTTGCCTTTGTATCCCACTTGAAGGTCGGGCCGTGTCCATGCAGGGCCGCGGGGCCATTTTGCTGCTCCCAGGCTGCCAATCCCTGGTCGAGTATTGCTTTGATGCGATCAAATCCCATACCTTCCCCTCCACTATGAATTTCACTGCTCATAATTGGGCCTGCGAATGGATTGTTGGCCACTTCGCCAACGCGCCGGGCCGCTCAGATCATTGAGCGCGCTTGCGGACACCGGACGCAACGCCCGAGAACTAATTGGCTTACCGCTCGAACCCGAGGGCTACTAAAAACACCGTCCAACCGGCAGACGGATCTGGATTGTGTTAAAGATATTGACACGTGGTAGTAGAGAGGTCCAGAATTGACTGAGCCAATGGGGGGCGCCAATGGCCACAAGATCATTTCATTTAACAGTATTCTCTTTCTTTAGAACTTTCGCATTCACCGCTGCAGCGGCGGGCGTTTTCGCTATCGGACCTGCTGGCGCTGAACCGTGGGACGATTTGCAAGATACCGCTACGGCACTAAGCCGGCCGGATGAATATGCGTGGAAGCTGTTTGTGTCGATTAACTGGCCAGCTGACATCGCAAAGCGAGCAGCAAACCCCTCCGCAAAATTCGGAGCTGACGGGCCCGTCGTCTGGGAAACTTGGAAGATAGCTCACGACGTATTCAAACCCGACGGCAGCGATCCAGGAGCTTGGTTGGATCAAGTCAAGCCCGCTGTAAGAGAATTGGCAGACTTTGAAACGAGGCCGCTGCAGCAGATCGCTCGCGACGCTCAATTGGGCATCGCGCGCCCCGCCTTCGACCCGCAGGCTGCTCTGACGCTTACCAACGAAACACGCTTGAATAAGGACGCTTACGAGTTTGTCCGTTCGAATACCCTCTATAATCTCGATGGCCAGAATGCGCTCGCGAAGCAAGGACAATTGACTATTTCGTTCCCAAGCCGGGCGAAAGAGATCAAGGCGCAGTGGCGACAGATTTCCGAGGCCGACAAGCCGAGATATCATTGGACCGCGCTAAAGACGCCTGATGGTCAAGAGCGCATTTATGGCCTTACGGCTCTTCACATAACCACGAAGGACCTGCCCAATTGGCTCTGGGCAACGTTCGAACACGTGGATAATCCGACGCGTCCTGGCAACGAAGCTTGGAAGCTCGAATCTCGCGACACGTTCGCTTGTCCGACCAAGCCCTTTAATTGCAATCTCGCGCCCAAGGGGATCGGTCTTGAGGGCACTAAGTGGGCGAACTACAGACTGAGAGGTACCCAGGTCGATTTCATTGACTCTAGGGGAAGCACTACTCTGCTTGCGAACTCGGAGCCCGAGGAGGGATTTCAGGCCACGTCCTCATGCATAACTTGTCATTCGCGATCCACCATCGGTCCCACTGGGAACGATAGGCTGGATATCTTCCGGCCTGATGGGCAAAGCTTTAACGGGTCACCCGATCCAAACTGGTTCATCATCAGGGACGCCAACTCCAAGCAGACGGGCCGATACGCCCAGCTTGATTTCGTCTGGTCGCTATTTCGGGCCAGACCGAAGAAGTAATTGTCAGATCAGCAAATTTCCTTGAGTCGGTGCCTCATGAAGACTGCTGCACGTGTGTTTGGCCTACTCTTGCCGGCGATGACGAGTTGTACGAGCCTCTACTACGTTCACGATCCTCAAGCGGGCGTGATTTCTGCTGGTCAGCTACCTGGATTTCTGAAGGCTGTCCGTTGTGAACTTGTGACCTTCTATGAGATCGAGCGCAGACGAAAGGCAGCCTATCTTCTATTGGCTAAGACGGCCCCGGAGGAGGCCTTCACTCGCTATTCCTATTTTGAAGTCGCGCCGAAGCTCTATGGTGCCTTCACGGTCGAACTGAAGGTCACAGATTCTGCCGGCATAGGAGCCGGAACATCCGAAGACTTCAAACGAATCCTGAGCCCGTCTTCGAGCGAGACGGTGCATGTCGGGCCGACGCTGTCGGGGCAGGGGACGTATGATCTCATTTGGTCCTTCCTCTTGAGGCAAGACGCCGCGCCACTGGCGATTTCACCGGACGAGTTGCCGAACCAGAACGACCGAGCAAGGTGTTTTTCAGCTCCGATAAGGACGCTTGAGGATCTAGAGGCGTTAGCTGAAACTTCGCAAAGCGATACGATTAACTTTACGAGAATCAATGTGAACGGTCAGAAGCCCTTGGCCGCCTGGTTGCGCGACAACGGCTCTCTCATGAGCGAAAACTTCCTCTATCCGGCAAAAGGCTCAGAAAAGGCCGAGCCAGCACAGATGTACTACTCTTTCGCGGTCCAGGTCATCGGCGGCATCGAGGCGAAATATTCCCTCGTAACCGTTTCCTGGAATCCGCTGGCAGTCCAGGGGACTGGCTCCCTGCAGCAAAACAGCAATCTACAACTGTACATCAACGGCCCCAGCTCGGCATATGCCAATGCTGCCAAATCCGGCTCGTCAGGCTTCGCAACACCCAAACCGGAGCTTGGAAGCGCGGAGAATCCGATCCATATCGCTGAGCCAAAGAAGGAGCCTGAGGGCAAGGATAAAATCAAACCCGCAGCTCGTGAGCCAGGGGCAACAAGAGTTCCTTCCGTTGGTCGCGAGCGACCCTATCTTCTGGCTCCCAATGCGGTATTCCCGCCATCTCCGAGCCAGTGATACAATTACTGTGGTCTAAGCTCACAACTCTCGCAGAACGTGATGCTCTCTACGCTTCTAATGTCTATTGGTTCTGCTTGGGCATAGCTGAAACCGTTATCGCCAAGCTGTGCTTCTTCGAATGGAATGGCGTCCAATTGACCATTTGCGAGATCACACGTTTTGAGATCGAGCGCTCCTAATGCTTGAGCTCCCTGCATTTTGACCACGCTCACTTTGTTTGGCTGATCGCTCATACGATGAACCTGTGCAAACGTCCCTTGCGTGAAGGGTATCCCGCACAAGGTCTTTCCCGGCAGCCATTTAACGCGCCCAAATCGCAATTTTCCGGCGCTGGTGCGTACAACATCAAAGGGGGTCGCTAAGGCGGTCGGGATATCCAACGCTCGCGATGAGCGCGTGACCGTCTGGAGATCCGGAAAATAGCGTCCGCTAGCAAGAATCCGCGCCTTTCGTCTCGCGCCGGTCCCGTACTCGCGAAGTAGATTGGAAGCAAAGGAGACAAGAGGTGCTGCGAAGGACGTGCCGCTCAGCACAACTTCATCGAACTTCTTCGTAGAAGGATTCCAGTAGGTGGTCGGAACTGCACATCCGGGCGCTGCGATGTCGACGAATGCGCTGCTCTTGTTCGATTTTTTCCAAAGCTTGTTATCTGCTCCGATTGCGCCCACCGTAATGACATTTTTGTTCGCAACGCCTCCCCAGCGAGCAGGGACCACGTCTGCAGCGTCTTCGCCATCATTGCCTGCTGCTAAGACAAACAGGACCTGGTTCTGGAGCGCGAGATAGCCGTTAAAGTCTGGAGCTTCTTCGAGATTTTCCAGCTCAAACTTGAGGCTCAGATTGACCGTCAGGATGTCGGCCCGTCCCCAGCCTGTCCCGGATAGACTTCTTGTCACTGCTTCGGGGGCTACGCCGAGCTTATTGCCAGGCAGCCGTTGGTAAGCCATCAAGTCTAGGACGAACTTTCCCTGGGTCTCGACATTGGAGGCAAGCATGTTCTGCTTCAGGACCCCCAAGCCTCCTAGCGCCAATGCAAGCACGCCGACACCGTGGCTAGCATTCTCCGAATTGTCGTTGAAATACTCAGGCGGGCGGGTCACAGACCACAGATAGGGCTCGCGCGCGGGATCGTCATCTTGAGGGCTTGGATAGAAGAACATTTTGGCAAAAGGAGCCGTATCGATCTGCCCTCGCGGAAAGCCCGTATCGAGCACCAGAAGTAAGCCGGTAGTGGGCATAGCACCTATTGCCTTGCGGAGCCGCAGCACGGTCTGCAATTCATTAAGGTTCACTGGCCAAGTATCCGATGGACCGGGCTTGCACTCCTTGTCATCGCCTCCAAGAGGTTCCGCAAAATATGTACTAATGTTGTTAAGTTGCCCGATCGCAGCAGTTGCTCGCGGCGCCGACGTAAATATCTCCCTTGCTGCCACTTTGACGTCAGCGCCTTCTTTCAAAGTGATGGGGTAAGCGCCCGGAGCAAAATCGGACGTCACGAGACTTGCTCCTGTAGGGATATTTTTGAAGCTTTTGATGTCGTTGAAGTCGAGCACATCCTGGGCCCGAAGCATTTTCTCGAGCCCAGCCGAGCCCTGAACGAGGCGAGGCTCGACCGAACTCACGTCGTACTTCAACGCGTCCTTCAATACCTTCTGATACTGATCATTGATGGAAATGTTCGAAAGATGGTCACTGTCTGCACGAGCGACCAAGATGGGTCCGGTGTTCGGCGCGGCTTTGGTCGTCGGCTTACCTTTAATAAGGAAATCGTAGTCGATGGTTTGAGCCGCCCAAGTTGAGGAATTTGAATGTTCTGCAGGGTCAAAAATCAGGCTGCTAGAAGAGCCCAGGATCGGTATCCATTTGTTCAGCGCTGAAGGCTTTGATTTCGTCGACTGCGGCTTTGATTTTGTAGACTCTTGATACGTCCGCAGCACATCTTGGAGAGTGCTGCTTGGTACGGGCGTGGGCTTAGTCCAATCAACTCCCGTTTCTGATACGGGCACCAACGCCAGCTTTTCGTTTGCATAAAGGCAGGCGGGTAATACAAGCGTAGCCTCTTTTGTGAGGACGAGCTTTCCGCTCTTAATTTCGGGATTGCTGGCGTTGGCTGACAGGAAGAGTGGAAGGTAATAACGACGGGCGTTCGCGGTGCCGCATTGCTGGGAGATCAATTGAATGATGTCTGTCCCGGCCTTGGCGGGTATAGACTTCTCCTGTCCCCATTTTGCGACCGCCACGACCAGTTCGGGCGTCAATTTCTTCGTCTGAATCAACAGATTTGTTGGAGGCGACTGAGCAAGCGCACATGGCGCGCTCAGTAGGGTTGAGGCAGCGAAAACGGCCGAAGCGAAAATCGAAATCGCTGGAGCTTTAGGGAACGAACCTGTCATGGCAATACAGAACATTGGAGTGGATGCCACAGATCGTGGTCTTTCTGTCGTCGGCCCAATCTCGGATGAACTCCGCTATATCCCCGGTCAGAGGAGTGATAGCTGAGACGCGCGTTAGGGCGGCGTAGCCCGAGTTGATGCCAATGATCGATCTCGGGCTGACTGGTTGGTCCTGGCTCGCGAGTACGTAGGCTGAGCCGCCGCTGTCGCCTGGGCAGATGACAACCCCATCGTGAGTCCTGATGTGGGTGCCCGGGCTGGGCGCTAGCTGAAATACCGTGGCGCTCCCGCCGTAGAGCTGGCCAAAATCGACCTGCGAATTGACGTCCCGGCAGCCGTACCCGAGCAAGAAGAGTATGGATCCCACCGAAACGCGGGTGACCTTAACGTCGAGGTTCTCATAACCAATCGTGTTGGGAAAGGGGTCCTTACTGAAACAGAGCGCGACGTCGAACTCCAAAGTATCCCTGTTAAAATGAGGATGCAGCGTGCAAGTCAGATTGAACTTCTTGTCGCCAATCTCAACCCTTGCCGTCGTGCCGTCTGGCAGACAGTGGGCGGCCGTTATGACGGAGTGCTCGCCCACAATCGTGCTTGTGCAAGTAAACTTTCCAGCAACCAGATACTTTAGCGTTGCTGGCCAGTTCTTAGTGTCCTGCTTTGCGCCCCCGTCGATCTGAACTGTGCCGCCGGCACTGTTCGCCGATCCCACCATTACAAGTTCGTCCGCCTTTGGCTGTGCAGACAAGGCCACCAAGAGGCAAACCGCTGTGAGAAATGGCGTCCAGATTCGATTGCGAGGGCTCATAAAATTGATCGTCAATGGGAGGTGAGGAAATATCTACCTATAGTAGATTGCAAGCGCTGCCTCGTTCAAGCGGTTTTTCGTTGTCCGAACAGACGTTTGGCGCATGCGCGTGTTTCGCGCGGCAGATCGATTGTTTCGTCGTCGTCGAGACCCTGCGTTCGACGGTAGCGGACCGCGGCGCCGTGCTGCGGGCCGCGACGCGTACGTGGGCGGCATGCATTGGCCGACAGCGAAAGGGCAGCAAGCAGTATCTGACCGGGTATTGCCAGGATCTCCGAGCAGCGACAAGAGGCGCTCTCGCTCGGACGCCGCGCCGACGACACCAAGAAGATCCGTTCATGAAGGGGCGTGCAGACCTCGACGCCGGTATCGCCGAGCACGCCAGGAGTTGCTCGTTCCAGGTTGATGCACCCGCGCGAGGCTCGTGGGGTTTAAACGTATGCGGGTGGGCAGACCGCATTGTCGACGGTTCCCAATCTTCCGTGGTCTCAGCGCTAGTCGCGTTGGACGAGACTACAATCATTGGCGGCGCGGGATATCGTATGTCTGATTTCGGAAGACATGGACGACGTAAAGACCAATCAGTTTCCGTAGCGGAGGCGGGTTTTGAAGCCGCCAAGCAAGTTATGGAAAAGCGTTTTCCGAACGTTGGATTTCGCGTGCGGATGATGTGGGATTGATTTCTTCCAGTTCAGTTTTTGGGGCGTTCCGATGAACCTTGGCCTGTCCGGCCGGTAGGTCCTAGGCTCACAGCCCGAACGGGCAGGGAGTGGCCCCCTCCAGCTGCGAACCCTCGTCGGAAATCGGGGGATTGCCCCAGCAAAATGCGCAAAACCGCTGTTTCCGACTTGACCCTCCAAATTTCCTCGTTCTAATTTTGTTCTCATTGCGGCAGGCGATTCTGCGGCCATCGCCCAAATTTAAACGACACTAGCAGCAGCCCCGATCCGGACAGGAACCATGCACGAGATCATCTGTCCTCACTGTGACAAGGCCTTCAAGGTCGACGAGTCCAGTTACGCGGATATTTTAAAGCAGGTCCGGGACGCTGATTTCGCACAGCAACTCCACGAGCGGTTGGAATTGGCCGAGCGCGACAAGCAAAACGCGGTGGAGCTAGCCAAGGCCCAGGTCACCAGCGATCTGCAGAAGACCACTGCCGTCAAGGATGTCGAGATCCAGGAGTTGAAGTCCAAGCTTGAGGGAAGCGGCGTTGCACAGAAGCTCGCCGTTAGCGAAGCGCTCAGCACCGTCGAAAAGGAGCGCGATAGGCTGGCGAACGCGCTGGCCGAGTCCGAGCGCGAAAAGAAGGCGGCCTCGGAGCTTGCCGAAGCGCTCCTGGCCAGCGAGCAGCACAAGATCGCTGCTGCAAAGGAAAAGGAAATCCAAGAGCTGAAGGCTAAGCTACAGGCTGTCGAGCTTGAGAAGAAGCTCGCCGTGACCGAAGCGGTTAGCGCCGTCGAGAGGGAGCGCGATGAGCTGAAGAACGGGATTAAGCAGGTTCAGCTTGAAAAGCAGCTCTCCGAGCAGTCCCTAAGGGACAAGTACGAAACCCAGATCAAGGATCGCGATGATGCGATCGAGCGCCTCAAGGACATGAAGGCGCGGCTGTCGACCAAGATGGTCGGCGAGACCCTTGAACAACACTGCGAGACTGAGTTCAACCGGGTCCGGTCGATGGCGTTTCCGCGCGCTTATTTCGAAAAGGACAACGACGCGCGGACCGGCAGCAAGGGCGACTACATCTTCCGGGACTCGGACGACGCCGGCACCGAGATCATCTCGATCATGTTCGAGATGAAGAACGAGAGCGACAGGACCGCCTCGAAGAGCAAGAACGAGGACTTCCTCAAGGAGCTTGATCGGGACCGAGCTGAGAAGGGCTGCGAGTACGCCATCCTCGTCTCCCTGCTTGAACCCGACAACGAACTCTACAATACCGGCATCGTCGATGTCTTCCACCGTTACCCTAAAATGTATGTCATCCGGCCCCAGTTCTTCTTGCCGATGATTACGCTGCTGCGGAACGCGGCCATCAACTCGCTCAAGTACAAGACCGAGCTTGCGCTTGTGAAGGCTCAGAATGTCGACATCACCCAGTTTGAAAGCCAGCTGGAAACATTCAAGACCGCATTCTCGAAGAACTACGATCTTGCTTCCAGGCACTTCCAGACCGCGATCGCTGAGATCGATAAGTCCATCGATCACCTGCAGAAGACCAAGGACGCGCTAATTGGCGCCGACCGCAATCTTCGTCTCGCGAACGACAAGGCGCAGGA
Organism: Bradyrhizobium campsiandrae; assembly: GCF_014529705.1. GTDB lineage: Bacteria > Pseudomonadota > Alphaproteobacteria > Rhizobiales > Xanthobacteraceae > Bradyrhizobium > Bradyrhizobium campsiandrae. The sequence continues at coordinate 99,440 of NZ_JAANIH010000028.1, read as the reverse complement.
TGTGACGATCAAGAAGCTGACCAAGGGCAATCCGACGATGGCGGCGAAGTTTGCAGAGCTCAATAGCGCTCCCGCTGAAGCCGCGGAGTGAGGCGGCCAAAGCGATGCCTTGGTACGAATGAATCGTGTAATCGCATTTTCGATTTCCAGGTTCGACGCTGGATTGTATCGGTTAGCCGAAGATACGACCGAGCAAGGCACAGATGGCCATGACGGCGGCCGTGGCCATCTTCCGACTTGAAAACGAAGAGCAGCGTCCAGCCGCCGCGTTCGCGCATGATGACCACGACGCGGCGCTTGCTGGTCCGGTTCTTCACCGAGCGGCGGTCGTAGCGGTTTCGCTCGCGAGGCCGAAAGCTCTTCAACGCGACCTTAGACCAATAACCCGCTTACGAGCTAATGGACAGGCGGCGGGAAGTCCGATTTCCACGATCTTCCATCTGTGATTGGACACCACACTTGGGATCACGACGAATTTGTGCTTGGCCAAGAGCGCATCCTCGAACGCCTTTGCTGTTCCACCGGCCACCGACCTGGAACGCGCCTTCGCCACTATCCCAGGTCAACCGCGCCTGATCGAGGCGCCAAGCGATGAGCTTGCGGCCTCCCGATGGCTCTACAGAAGGCGTCATGCTAGACGCCGTATGCGAGGCGTGCGAGGTATTGTTCAACGAGCTCGATGCCGACCGGAGTGGCAAGCAGGTCGATCGGGCGACGCTGGTCAAGACCAATGGCCGGACGCTCGAGCCACTGCTCTGCTTCTTCCTGAGAACCAAACACGTCCGTGGCCTTGGCCAGGATTTCGGCAAACTTCCAGGTCCGCCCACTTTGCTCCTGGCTGAGCGGCTTGTCCGGAGCGTCCTTGCGTCTCTGAAAAGTGCGAAGGCTCATTCCAAAGGCTTTTCCCGGCGAGTCCGTTTGAATGAAGACGAGACGACCGACGAAGTGGGTCAGCGCGGAACCTGGTAGTCCATCCAGCAGCAGCTCGTGGGCGTCGAGAGTGCTTGTGATGCGGCGCGACAGGATGCGCGGCCCGCCGAGCAAATCCGCCACCTTCTGCAGATCATTGCTTAGCCCCTTTGGAGCTGGTTTCTCTGCCGCAGCAGCCATAGTAATCCTCGCGTCATCTGTCGTTTAATACGGGTCACCTGTCGCGAGTCCTTCGCGTGGCTGGCCTATCCGACCTGGATATGATGAAGCATATATCTATAGGCAGCTTGAGGGCACACGGTGGCCGTGGCTAAACCCGCGGTCCACCAATTCCTGCCGAGGCCGACTTTAACGAAGGTCGCAGTATGACTGCTCGACATGACGGCCTCCGAAAAGCAGCCCTCGGCACGATCGGTTCTGGCAACGTCTTTGCCGACCTTGGTCTTCCAGATCCGGAGACCGAGCTCATGAAAGCGAACCTCTCTATCGAGATGGGCAAGGCGGTCCAGAAGCGCGGTCTGGCCCACGCTACGGCCGCCCAGATTATGGCAATGGCACCAAGCGAGCTGACCAAGCTCCTGCATGGTCGCACCGAACCTACACCGTGGACCACTTGAAAGAACTCTTGAGCCAGCTGTCGACTGATCCGAGTTGAGGCCCGCTGGTCTCGACCTTCTTCGCAGAGCTAGCGATTTTCTCGTCCCGGCGAGACACTGGCTTGGGACGTCGCTAGCAGCCTCAGCCGGTCTCTCCCCGACCTCCGATCCTTTGTTCGACTGGCGGCCATCTAACGGGCACTTGGCTCTTCCTGATCGCCCCGGCAACGCGGCTCATGATTGTTGTCGTGGTCCTCGAGAAACGTCGGCCGCCGTCACCCGCAGCCGCTTCGCGGCTTCTCGACGGTTCGCGCAAGTTCGCGAATGTTCCTTCGGATTCGATCGCCTCCGACCTGCTCGGTTAAACCGCAGCCTTGAGAAGGTGCTCACCTCCTGCACCGACCGTGCTCCCCAAACGGAACGTCCGATCCAGATTTCTCCGAATTCGCCCCCGTCTTCGTGAATGCCCTTGTTGGGCGCGGAAAGGGGACCCGGATCCTGACGGCTAAAATCGGATCTAGGCAGCCGTCGCCGCTATGTGGTGAGGCGAAAATATCACTACCTAAATACCTCTTTTGATTTTCTATTGGCCCGCAGTTGGCGCCAGTACCCCCTGAAAAAGGGGGGTCTGAAGTGGCACGAGGCCTGGCGAAGATGCATGAAACGACCCCAAAACGGGTCAAAAAGCTCGATTTTCCGGATCAGTGTGAGGAAGTCACTGATTTTGGAAAATTCATGAAACTAAATGATGACAATAGGTTATGCAGGAATTCTCGCCCATTTGGCCTCCAGTTGGCGGGAAATCGAACGTGACCAAACGCAACCGGATGCCATCGACCTCGAACGGGGTTGCCTCGCCGGCCGGCAGTCCCGCTTCAAAATCTAACCGAGGCGCTAGGAAGACAGGCTTCCACTCGGTAAACGAGTCCTTGAAAACGACGGGCACGGCCAAACCGAAAGGGAGAGGCCGTCGGGGAAGATCAGGGATGAAGGAGCCTTATAAGGGGGACACGGAGCGTGCCAACCGTCTGCACGCTGCCCGAAAGGCGGCCGGTTTCAAGTCCAGTCGGGAGGCCGCGGTCAGGTTTGGGTGGCATCCGGGCACCTATCGCGCCCACGAGATCGCGGCTCGCCATTTTGATGTTGAAACTGGCCGCATCTACGCGGATGCATTCGGTGTGGCCCGATCATGGCTGATGGACGGCCGCGGACGTGGTCCATCGATCGACCCGGTTCGCGCGGCTAGGTTTGAAATCCGCAAATCCGCCGCCACGCAGCCATCCCAGGATGCGGCGGGTCGCTTAAGGGTCGCGCGGAGGCTCGCCGGCTACCGATCGGTAATGGATGCGTCGGCGAAAGTCGGCGTTAAGCGCTCGACGCTCTCTGCGCATGAGAACGGCCAGAACGACCTGTCACGCGAAGGGGCGCTCCACTACGGTAACGTGTTCGGGGTCGATCCCGAATGGCTGCTCTCCGGTCGGATGCCCTCCGGATTGCCGGTCGCGGCCGAAGCTGCTCTGACCACCTTGCTGAGTCTCCACGACGAACCTGAAAGCAGAGCGTTGCTCCATTTCCGGGGGCTGCAACGCGAAGTGCCCGTGTCGCCTCAATGGATCGAACCGGTAACGTCCGCCCCTCCCGCAAAGCTTGGTCCGCGTGGCGACAGGGTGTCGGAGTACACGTCCCTAGCCCTCTTCCGTAAGCTCCGCGGTACCAAACCGGGCAGCGCCGCAAGCGGGGAGTGGTCATTCCCCCAAGACTATCTCGTCGAGATGCTAGGCTGTCAGCCCGCCACGGCGGTCGTGCTGATCGTGCCATCACGGTGGCGAGATTTGCCTGCCGATCGCTTGCATATCCGTCCAGGCAGCCGCTTGGTCCTTGATACGGGCAGTACACATCTTCTACCCGGCGCCTACTACGTCGCCCTTCGCCCGGGTGGTGAACTGCGTGTTCTACGAGAGTCGAAGAATGGCAACGATGCGTCACGGCTCGAGCCCGATGAGAAGTTGGCCGGACTTGTTTGTGGTGTGCTGGGAGCGGCGCTGCCACCACGGCACCAACGCTGAAGCATCCATCATCGCTGGCGGCCATTAGGTTTCCGGTGCTGTCTTCAGTAATGAAGGCCGCTTCTCTCGAAAGCGAGGCCCTCGCTTTGCGCTCCGAACGGGAGCATCGTGCTTACGCGATATCCATCTCCCAGCTGTTTGTGGGCTTATTCGATTTGAAGTCTCGCGCTCAATAATTCGGACGATCTCTGGGTCCGACAATGTCGGATCCGTCAAAAGGCTGGCTCGGACGATTGGCCATGCTTGCTCAAATGCGGCAGCCGCCGCTAGAGTATTGAGTGACCTGCTGCCAATTCGAGCTCGCGGGCCGCGAAAGGGGCTGCGAACCGGAACATCGGATCTTCTGGCCAAATTGCTCCGAACAACGCGCCAGCTAATGAGAGTGCCAGTTGCCTTCTTCACGATTCCGCGAATCTCCGGGTCTGACAACGTCGGATCCTCAGATATTCGCTGCCTAACGGTCGGCCAAGCCTGCTCAAACGCGATATCCGGCTCAAGAACCGATGGCGGCTGTCCGGCGACCCGATATCGACGCCCTCGTCGCTTGTTGCGGTGAGGCACGTCCGTCTTCAAGCTCATGTATTTCGGAAGCGCGTTGTTGCTCATCGCAATGCCCGTCTCTCGCCGCATGATCTCGACGATATCTACGTCAGACAGGCTTGGTTCGCGTAGCAACTCAGTCCTGATTATCGGCCACGCCGCATCGAAGGCAGCAGCTAGATTGCCAGCAAAGCCATTTCCTAGAGCGCGATACGTCGCGCCCCGAAGTGGGGCGCGCTCTGGCAAGCCTGGCCGTGAAGCGAGGTATTTGACGATCGTCGGCTCTGAGACGGAGACGCCAGTCTCGTCGATCAATAAGTTCTTGATCTCGTGATCGGAGAGGGTGGGATCGCGCGCCAGTTCATCCCTAATTCTGGGCCATGCGTCATTGAGAGCTTGTCGCTTCTTCCCATATTCGCGGAAGCGCAAGCCTCGTACCGCAGTTCGCGGCGGTAGGTCATCGCGACCACTCAAGTGGGTTGCCAGCATCGCCTGTCATTCGGCTTGCAATATTGACCCCCTAAGCCGGGGGATCGGCGTCCAAAATTGACCCCCTGTAGGTTGGTCTGTTGCGCTGCCTGCTTTGGAACGAAGCAGGTGGTGGGGGATGCTGATCGTGGAGACGATTGCCCGGATCCGGCGCGAGCACTTCATCAAGGGCAAGACGATCAAGGAGATCGCCCGTGACCTGAAGGTGTCGCGGAACACGGTTCGGAAGGTGCTGAGGTCGGGAGAGACCTCCTTCGAGTACGAGCGGCAGGTGCAGCCGCGGCCAAAGCTGGGACGGTGGGCAGTAGAGCTTGACGGGTTGCTGGCGGCGAACGCGGCTAAATCGGCTCGTGAACAGCTGACGTTGATCCGGATCTACGAGGAGCTGCGCGGCCGCGGGTACGACGGCGGTTACGATGCGGTGCGGCGTTACGCCAGGCGCTGGAGCAAGGAACGCGGGCAATCGACCGCAGCCGCTTATGTCCCGCTGAGTTTTGCCCCAGGCGAAGCCTACCAGTTCGACTGGAGCCACGAGGTCGTCCTGCTGAGCGGCACCACGGTGATGGTGAAGGCTGCCCATGTCCGGCTCTGTCACAGCCGCATGCTGTTCGTGCGGGCCTATCCGCGGGAGACGCAGGAGATGGTGTTCGACGCCCACGACCGGGCGTTCGCCCTGTTCAAAGGCACCTGCACCCGCGGCATCTACGACAACATGAAGACCGCCGTAGAGACGATCTTCGTCGGTAAAGGCCGTCTCTACAATCGCCGCTTCCTGCAGATGTGCAGCCACTATCTGGTCGATCCGGTCGCCTGTACGCCAGCGTCGGGCTGGGAGAAGGGGCAGGTCGAGAACCAGGTCGGGCTGGTCCGGGAACGCTTCTTCACGCCGCGGCTGCGGTTCAAAAACCTCGACGAGTTAAACGCCTGGCTGCTCGACAAATGCATCGCCTACGCCAAGGCTCATCGCCATCCGGAGCTGGCCGATCAGACGATCTGGGAAGTGTTCGAAGCCGAACGCCCCAAACTCGTTCCCTATGCCAGCCGCTTCGACGGCTTCCATGCGGTGACGGCATCGGTCTCGAAGACCTGCCTGGTGCGCTTCGACAACAACAAGTACTCGGTCGCAGCCAGCGCAGTCGGACGACCGGTCGAGGTTCAAGCCTATGCCGATCGCATCGTGATCCGTCAGGATGGACGCATCGTTGCCGAGCACCCGCGATCCTTTGGCCGCGGCGATACCGTCTACGACCCCTGGCATTATGTGCCGGTGCTCGCCCGCAAACCCGGCGCCTTGCGCAACGGTGCTCCCTTCAAAGACTGGGTGCTGCCGGCCGCGATCGAGCGGATCCGGCGCAAGCTTGCCAGCACCGACGATGGCAATCGGCAGATGGTCGACATCCTCAACGCGGTGCTGACTGACGGTCTGCCCGCGGTGGAAGCGGCCTGTGCCGAAGCGCTCAGTCACAGCGTCCATTCCGCCGATGTCGTTCTCAATATCCTGGCCCGTCAACGTGAACCCGCCCCACCGGCCAACATCATGACGCCGGCCGCACTGACGCTCCGTCATGCACCGATCGCCGATTGTGCCCGCTACGACAACCTCCGGAGGACCATCTGATGGAACGAACCCAAATCTTCGACCTCATGGGCGAACTCAAGCTCTACGGCATGAAGGCTGCCTTCGACGAGATCATGGCAACTGCCGTCAAGCGCCAGCACGAACCTCAGCGCATTGTCGGCGACCTGCTCAACGCCGAGATCAACGAGAAGCAAGCCAGGTCGATCAAATACCAGCTCACCATTGCCAAGCTGCCGCTTGCCAAGGACATCGCCGACTTCCAGTTCGACGGCACGCCGATCAATCAGACTCTCGTCAATGATCTCGCTGGCGGCGGCTTCATCGCCCAGCAACGCAACGTCGTGCTTGTCGGCGGCACTGGCACCGGCAAAACCCACCTGGCCATCGCCATTGCGAGAAGCTGCATCCGGTCCGGCGCTCGTGGCCGCTTCTACAACGTGGTCGACCTCGTCAACCGCCTCGAGACTGAGACCCGCAACGGACGGCAGGGTCGGCTCGCCGAACATCTGACCCGGATGGACTTCATCGTTCTGGACGAACTCGGATATCTTCCCTTTGCTCAGTCGGGTGGCCAGCTCCTCTTCCACCTCGTCAGCCGGCTTTATGAGCGCGCCTCCGTCATCGTCACCACCAATCTCGCCTTCGGCGAATGGCCCAGCGTGTTCGGCGATGCCAAGATGACCACCGCGCTGCTCGACCGGTTGACCCACCACTGCGACATTGTCGAGACCGGCAACGACAGCTGGCGATTCAAAAGCCGAGACGACGATCACATCACCCGCGCTCGTCTCGCCTCCGCTATCCCGGCCAGCTCCGACGAGACGAGCGCTACCAGCAAAGCCCGCCGTCCGAAGGGGTCAAAATTGGACGCCGATGAGGGGTCAAATTTGCAAGCCGATTGACACATCGCCAGTGACAGCCGAGTGCCGGTCTCACCCTCGATGATGTCGCAAAGCTCGCGATCAGCCAGGCTCGGATCGCGCAACATCTCCTGCCTTAACGTCGGCCAGATCCGCTCGAAGGTCTCAGAAAAGCTCCACTCGTTGCCTGGACCGCGGAATTGTTGACCACGTCGTTTCGCGCGGGGAGGCAGATCCCGACGTCTTGACAGGTGCTTTGCTATGTTTGTGAGTCCGAGCGCGATGCCCGTCTCATTCTCGATGATCTCGACGATCTCTGAGTTCGACAGCATCGGATCGTGCTGAATGGCAGCCTTAACCAAGCCCCATGACTGATCGACGGCTTCCTTCTGGATCGACCAGTAAGGATGCGGCGCCAATTTCAGACCCAAATTTTTGGTCAGACGGCTTACGTATGATCGACTAGCGTTAGTGCCAAACGTGACGTTCACCCACGCAGTAAGTTCGGTCGAGTAGCACTGCGGGTTCGACTGAACGTATCTAGCGATCGCCCGGCCAGTCGACGGATTGGTCAGCGTCGGAATTCTTTCGTGAGGGAAGCCGTTGCGAACATAGCGGTAGATCGTCGTCCTCGAAAGGCGATAATGATCCGATACCTCAAGCATTGATTTTCCGGAACGAAGCGCAATCTGGATCGCACGAAGCACCTCGAGTGGGAGGGTTCCGCTCCCATTTTGAACGGCCGCCAGATCAGACAGGCCATCGCGAGAAAGCGTCGGGAAGTATGGAGATGGGAAATTGCGAGCAACAGCTCCCCCCTGCCGCAAACCTTGACGATCAAGCTTCGCTAGCGGCTCCAACGCCAATTCAAGTGCGGCCTTCGATTCCCGAAAGCCCGGTGCGGTGGAGAACTGAGCACCAAAGAGGCTTTTTCCGCTGAGATAGCTTCTGGTATCTTCGTTTGGACAATGGTCCAGCCATCTCAAAAATGCTTCGCGAAGGACGCGTGGCAATTCCCCGCCGGACAGCCCAATCCTGTAACCCAACTGACTAAAATTGCCATAGATGCTTTCCAGGCCGATAGGCGCATCATTGGTGTCCTTAAAAAGGGCATCGGCATCAGAAGTGTAAGATGTCACCGAAACATATGCCTGCAGCCGAAGCTTTGCGATCGCAACCAAAGGCACGAATCTGGGCTGCACCCCCTTGATCAATCCTGGCAACAATATCCGGTCTGAGCCAGAAGGGCGAAAATCGCCACGTGTTGCTCGCGTCGCTTCCACTGGCGTCGCACCGCAAAGGCCAAAGTAAGCAGTCAGCGCGGGGCCGATCAGGTGAATGTCACTTCGGGAGTGAAAGCCGACCCAGACCGCGGGCTCTAGGAGGTCGAGCATATCTTGAGGCGTGACAGTCGCCGCCTTGCGCGCTCCCTTCGCAGCTGGACCAACGTATCGGCGCAAGGCTAGGCCACTTCTGCGATCAGGAGGGACTTCGAGAAAGGCTCTCGGTCGCGTCGTCGCTTCGGATCGGTGGGATCCGGTTCAGTATGCCTGATTTTTCGCCAAGCCTGACGCTTTGCTCGATCGTCAAATTCCTCCTTGGCGGAGCGCGTGGTCTCTCGGGAAACGTGAATGTAGAACTTCTCCAGCGTGTCGACAGTCGTGTCGAGCATGACAGAGATGGATTGGTTGCTGTAACATCGTTGTTTGCACCAAGTGGCGGCGGTTGTCTTCAGCGCATGGATAGTTGTGGTGTCGTCGAGGCCCGCCCAATCGCAGATTTGTCGAAATTCGACCAACGCGTAACCGCGATAGCCCTTGTCCTCTTCGTCTCGGACGATAAAGGCCTTCTTGCCTTTCTCGTTCAACTCGCCGGAAATCGGATCGATGTATCCATCCTGCTTAGCCCAAATGCGTAGCAGGACCTTAAGCTCTTCGTATATTTCGGTCGATTTGAGACTCTTCGGCGTATTGTACTCATCGAGCCCTCTTCGGTGTACCCAGCCGTCGCCGTCGGTGTCGCTGAATTCGACGCCGCCTAAGTCGTCCCATCGCCCCCACTTCATCAGCAAAGCGGCTTCGTGCCGAAGGCCGGTTCGAATGATTAGGCGGATCAGGCGGCTCATACCTTGCCGTAGGAAGGCCGTGTCTGAGTCGGCTACCTTTCTGGATTCATACCAAGTTCCATCCGGCCGCTGGACAAGCTTAGTCTTCCAGCATCCCTTCTCCCAATCCCACTGGTAACCCCAACAAGCGAGGAGAAGACGGCGGAGCTGATACTTCCTCAGCCACTCCCTCGCTTTACGCCTCTTTGTCCTCTTCGGAACATGAATGGGAATGCACCAAAATTGCCCATGACGCCCAGGATAAGTAGCGATCGCGCGATGAAGGAGACTGACGCAGGCGTGGACGTAGTATTCGGAATCCTCTTCCTCCGGATCGCGCCCTTTGGAGAGGTGATGTTCGTGACGTATTTGTACCAGCTTTGACCAAAACTGATGGCTATCGTCCTGCACATAGGTGCCGATCAACTGTCCGCTGAAGTGAACGGTAAGCAACGTCCTCGCCATGCTCTCAGCTCGGCTGGCGGCGCGCGTTAGCACGCGAGTCTTTCCCCTTCCGCGAAGATGAGCGCAGTAGTCGGCCAGCACTTCGTCGAAGAGTAGCAGTCCGGGCATGTGAGCGCCCCGCAATTCTTCGGATTTCTTGCCTTTGTAAATCGCGAGCGCTTCAAGCGCGTGAGCGTGTTCCTTCTCGGTGCATCCTGTGGAACGCTCAGTTTGTCCGTCAACGATGTACCAGATGCCCTGCTTCTTTTTTCGGCGGCCGGGCTTCTTTGCGACGGAAGGGCGAGGGGCGCGAAGCTCTAGTCTGGCGTCGAGCGGATTGGGGCCAGGCTTGCCACCGTTTACGTATGCGACGGTGCTTGTATAAAAGTGATTAAGGCGATCGGCCTGTTGAGCCGCGCGCGCCGAGTTTACAAAGTGATAAGGCTTGCTCATGGAGGCTCTAGCGCGCGGAGATGAGCCGCTTTAGCAAACTGCGTATTCGGCGCGCCTTGTTGATCCGATACTTCCAGAGTTGGCGGCGTGCGGCCTGCGGCGGATCCAGAGTCACCCCGGTCGAGATTTTGCGCGGGCCGTCGATCACGTACCAGACGCCGCGATCGTGGTCATCGAAGACGGCCTGCAAATGCGGTATCGGTCGGCGAATTCCAAAGATGGAGTTCAGGCCGGTCCGCCACCGATGGATGAGTGCCTGAGTGAAGGTCATGATCAGATCACTCAGCGCATATTACGGGACCGGCGCCGCTTGAGCATCTCACGCGTCTTTTTGACTTCATAAAGCGAAAGGGCGCGCTCAGCCGCCTGGCTTTGCGTCGTCGAGCAACCGGTGGAAATTGAGCGCGCTCCGTCGATGATGTGCCAGAAGCCGCGTGGCTTTCTGCGTGAGCCGCGCTCTGGCCGAAGCACCAACTTGAGGAGCGGCGCCGGACGGCGCCCGCCCTCTTCCAACAGCTTATCGAGATCATTAACCATCGACCTGCCTCCTTTTAAACTTAAGTCTGAAAATATGACAGTTTTTTGGTCGTGTCAAATGTCTGCCAAAGGCCGCTTTCGGCCCATAAGCTTAGCGGCTAGCAAGTCGTCAAAGGTTGGCGTTCTTGGCGGAGCGACCTGTTCAGTTGCGGTTTGACCGGGCTCTGCTGGTCGCGCTGGCCTCCGATTTTCACACTCCGCCATCCTGGCCAACTGCCGCTTGGTAGTAAGCATTTTGCCAGCGATAGTCACCGTACCGAGTTGTCCAGCCCGGACAGCCGTGCGCAGGCTGCGAGTAGCGAGAGGGCCCTGCGGCCAGAACAGAGCAGCTGCTTCGGGCAACGTAAGTAATTCGTCGTCGCCCCAAAGATGCGGATGGGGACGCTCAAGGATTCGCGCGGGCAAGGATTCGCTGCAACGCTCAGCCATCAGTTCGGCTCCCGTGCGGTGGGCGAATCCTTGGCGGACCACGATCGTTCAGAGCCAGCCAACCCGTGTGCCCTGAGCGGATCAACCCTCCGCGCCGTTCGATCGCTTCCGCGTCCCCGAAGCACCTCCGCTACGTCCGCGCCGCTTGCTCGGCCACTGCTGAGCAGCAGCCGAGCCACAGCTTCCAACGCGCGTCGGTGCGCACGCACAAGGATCTCGGCGGCCATAGCGGCATCGCTCAGCTCCCGTCCGATAGCTTCCCGAATCTCCGCGAATGCAAGTTCGTCCCGGACGTTCTGGCTTCGCCCGAAGTAGGTTAGATAGCCCGTTCCGGCGAGCCCGAGACGGGTGACCATTGCGGAGGCAAGTTGAGTAGCCTCCTCCAGGTCCGAGCCCAAACCTGGCTCCCCGCCGGCTCCATGGGAGACGCTACCCAACAAGCACTCCTCGCCGGCACGACCTGCGAGAATCACCTGAAGGCGGCGACGATAGTCGTCTGGCGTACCGAAGAACCGCCCGGGATCGATGGTGCGAACAGATCTGCCGCCCGCTCGACCGATTGAAGCCATGGTCGCAAGAACACCGTCGGGTCCGAATAGAATGACGTCGACCAGCAAATGGGCTGCCTCGTGGACACAGTGCCTCCAACGCTGCTCGGTCGGTCGAACCTCTGGCCTTACGATCGCGTTTCGTAAATCGCTTAGCGTCATTGCTCTATCGTCGGCCTGACGAGCGAACCTCCGCGCATCCTTGACGATGCGTTCGACATCCGCGCCGACCATGCCTGTGGTCAATTCCACTATTGTCGCGAGATCTTCTTGCGCCAGGTCGGACTTGAGCCGAACCCGAAACATCAGCTCGAGCTCAACCGCGGACGGTAGGCCGATCGTGACGATCTTTTCCAAGCGCCCCGCTCGCAGGAGCGCCGGCTCGCAACGAGTTATCTCGTTGCTCGCGCCGATGACGACAACGCCATCGCGTCCCTTAATGCCATCGACCTCTGCTAAGAGGGCATTGACCACCTCAACGACGTAGTCTCGATGGCTGTGGGTCACGCCGGACCGGCTCGGAAAGGAATCAATCTCGTCGATGAAAACGCAGGACGGAACATTTGCACGCGCCTCTTCGAAATCTTGTCGCATTGCACGCAGCAGATGGCCGAGGTGTGCTTCGCCAGAACTTTGCCACTTCGCAAGGGTCGCGGCGACCATATGCAAGCCAGCCTCACGGCAAAACACCGCAGCAAACGTAGTCTTGCCGCAACCTGGCGGACCGCTAAGTGCGATTCCAGACGGCACTTGAGACCAGGGGATGCGACCATCTCTCCAGGCTTTAATATCAGAGATCGCAGCTTCGGCCCATGTGCGGGCTTCTTCGATTCCGTGCAAGTCCACGAGCGCCAGTTCACGCGACGCCTTTAGGTTCTCCTTGGCCATGCTCAAACGTCGCAGTTCCGCAACGCATTCCGCCGGTGTGCGGTCGTACCGCACAGCGACGACGAGATCGGCTAACGTGGTACGCTCGACGATATTTGCGTCGATGGGCTGTCGAATTGTCTTACCGGTGACAATCCTTATGATTTGCGCGATGGTAGCTAAATCAAGCGTTGGAAAATTAATCCGCTCCGTAGCTGCCCGGATCAATACATCGGGCAAATGGCTCTTGGCGGCCGGCGAGATGGCGATGATGGGCCGAGCCATGCTGAGTTCTTCAAGCGTAATATCCCCGTTGCTCGCTCGGACTTGAGGCTTTGGAGGCTCCTTCACTATCATGAAGTGGATTTCAGGCGTGGAATCGTTTCGATCAACGATAGAAATGCCATCCAGTTTGTCGTCGTCGCCGAACAGGATGCGCTGCCAAGCGAGCGCTACTTCGTCCAACATGATGCGATCGCCGATATCGATGATGATAATTGGCGCCCCTCCGCGAATTCCTCGCAAAAGCTGTGGTCGTTCGTCGAAGGTGCGAGCGAAGAGCAAGGAAGCGGCAATCCGGTGAGGCGGGACGGGCTTTCTTGCCAGCGATACGGCCAAGGGTCCTTCTGCGGGGCGGGTTGTCTGAGAACCTGAGGCCAGCCTGGTCGATGCTTCCCTTAGAGTGACCCTTCTGCCCTTCTGGTTCAAGCCGGCCACCGAATCGACGTCGTCGGCGGCGGAAAGATCGTCTGCTCGACCAGCGGCCGATGTTGATCTCACTAAGCTGCTTCTAAACCGTCTGGCGGATCGCCAGAGACGTCGATAGGTTGCCGCTTCGAGAGGGCCCATAAGTGGAGACTTCATGATTTCCTCCGTTGCGGCCGAGGCGCATGCGCTGCGGCGGCCGCAAGTCCTGCCAAGATGGTTTGATGGAGTACCCACGACTTAGAGAGCGTAGTTCGCCTGCGGTGGCTGATCGGTATTTGCTTCAATGAGGTGGAGAGCACACTGGCCGCAGCGGCGTCCTTGAGGGCGGCGGCCAGTAAGATCGTCATGACAACATCGGTGATCGGGCAGACGGTATGGAGTGGCCAAAAACGCAGTGCGATACCGATCGCGGATGGTGCGTCGCCTGCGATCGCCGCACGCCACTCCGGCGAAGTCGAGGAGAGGCTCCGAAGCAATTCGTGAACATCAGCCCGTTGCGGCGTATCAAAGGCCTGGGCGGGCAAGCTACGCCAATAGCTCATAATCCGCTCATTCAATGGCGCTGGAGAGAGTCCGTCGGTCTCTAATTCAGAGCGCATATTCAATGCTCCGCCGTTCCCCACTAAGGGCAGGTGGTGTCGTTAGATTAGGGTTGAGGTCAGTCTCAATGAGCCGGATCGGGCCGTGCCATGCCTCGCCGTGCCCCGCCACGCCTTGCCATGCGCCAAGTGGAAGGCCACTTGGCGGGTCAGTGGATCAGGACGACATCTCTTCGACGAGAAAGCGTCCGAACTCTGGTCTGTAGTCGCCGAGACCGTACGGTCCGGAGAGCTTGAGATACTCTATGATCTCGGACCTATTGATCATTGATGGAAGGAACGTTGCCCTCACCTCCGCACTCCATTCCGGGAAACATGGGCGTGTCCGAGCGGTAAGGGAGTCATGGACACGGACCATCTCGCGGTGTCGAAATCTATGATCAGCCCAAAGCTCTGCGACGGTGGCCGGTCCATCGTACTTTAAAATTGCGGGACCATCGGCGCGAAACGCTGCGCGCACCACCGCGCTTTTTCTCCGCAATTTTGCGCCATCAACCAGCACACGCTTGAGAGTGTGAGGTGGTAGACACGGGCGACCCTTATACAGCCACAACGAGCCATGCCATTCCAGCTCAGCTATTCTCTCATGATCGGCATCAGTCTTCGGCTTCTTTGAAGTGATAGCAAAGAGAGCCCTGGTTTGGGGATTCAACGGGTCGGCCAGAGCGCTACTGTGCATCAGCATCGGTCCAACGCCGATAAGTCGGAATGCAATTTTGGACACGCTCACTTGCAAGCTCCTGGACTGGAGGGATCGAACAGTTCGCCGGATTGCGGCCCACGATAATCTTGTGCTTCAGGAGGGCCGAGCTCCGCATAGCGGCGCGCACGCAGCATCGAGGTCACGCCGTGGTGGCACGCACGACAGAGCGCTGTTAGGTCTCCATCGATCTCGGAACCAAAGCGCTCATAGGTCCTATGGTGAGCCTCTAAGACGTGCCCGGTTCGTGGAGAATTGGGACAAAGGCGGCATTGAAATCCTGCCGACTCGAATTCCCGGAGCCTAACGGGGTTGTTCCGCCACGTGTCACTGGCGATGTACTTCGCGTACTGCATTGATGAACTACCGTTATCGGGAATGCGATGCGCGCTCGCGCAAGCGACTAGATAGCGGCGCGGCTCAGGGACCGGTTCGGCCTCACGTCCAAGGTGGCGCGAACTCGAGCCACCTATCGGATAGTTCGCCGAATACTTGATCGATCTCGGAACGCTGATGGAGAATGGCCGCGAGAAACAGCTTCGCTTCGACATTGCCTTCGAGAGCGATACAAAGGACCGCAGTCATAGCCACATCAACTGAAACGAGCGACCCACCACGCTTCTTGTTTGCTCGGTGGGCGACGTTGATCGCAATTGCCAGGTTACCGGCTGCGCCCAAGTGCCAGTGGGATTCGCCGATGATCGCTGACTTAGTCAGAACATGGCGAGCAATGTAGATGTCAACTTCCTTGAAATGCTCTGGACGCCGCGTTCTCCACCAGCTTAGCGGATGGGGAAAAAGGACCTGAACCGGCACGTTTCGGCGAGCTCGTTCAAGGAAATCTGTGCGTGAGCTCGATCGAGAGGGGCGAGGCGGGCGCTCGGAAGGATTCGACCAGTCCTTGTGCATCGACATATCTCCAGTCATATGATAAATCACATAAATGCAGCCGAACGAAATGCCCGACAAAGACACCGGCGGATGCGGTACAGGTCTGAGGAAGTATTGCGCCGAACAAGCGCTATGAAGGTCGAGGAAGCACGGTCGAACCACCGCCTTGGCGGCGACCGCGTTAGCCAGGGGATTTGATCTTTCAATCGCCTCGCGACTAAATCCCATTCAAGGATTAGAATGCGCAGCAGGACGGCTCGATCGGCTATGCTGGCTCGAGGAGCTTATGGTCCCCTGCGTGTAGGCCTAGCGGAAAGCGTCTAGAAGGTACCATAGGCTTCGCGAGATGTCCCGTGCCGGCAGCACTTATGGTTAATGAACTGCTCACCGCAGCGCAGGCCCGGGCGGCTCGAGCTTGGTTAAACTGGAGCAAGCAGGAGTTAGCTGATCGAACAGGCATCTCAGAGAAGACCATCACTCGCTTCGAGCTTGGTCACTCGGTGCCGTACGCGTCCACACTCGCCAAAATGCGGCTTACGTTTGAAGAGGCGGGTATTTGCTTTCAGTTCGAAGGGGCGGCGGCCAAGGGAATTCGGATCCGGTAGGCCTTCCGCTATTTCGTCGCGCGTGCCTCGAAGAGCTCAGCAAACTTGACGCCGAGGCAGACGGCAATCGCTTCCAATGTCTCTAGCGTCGGATTGGCCCGCGCATTCTCAATCAAACTAACAGCCGTTTGCTCGACGTTGAGCTTCGCGGCCAGCTCATCCTGTGTCCAGCCCCTATCCTTCCGCAATCGCCGTACGTTGCGCCCCAGTGCTTTCGCGATCTGCGAACTTCTAGTGGGAAATCGCTCTCCGAATCCTGACCGCGCCATGTCGGCACGGTCAATTGGCCAAGTCTAGTGGTCCATATGATTTATCACATAATTTACCGGTGCGGCCTGCATAAGCTGAGGCGATGACCTATTCAGGCTCGATTGGCCTGAATCCGGCCTAAATTGTTCGCCGCAAATTCTAATTTGGATGAACATGGGGAACGCGGAACGAAGCCCGACATTTTGTCGAAACCTGTCCGAATGACATTGACGCGGCCTCCCCGAACGATCAATCGAGGCGATTTCGTCGAAATCAGAATGGGCGTCAGAAGTAGACGGGGTGTAGATCAGGTGACCGATGGACGTCCGGTTTGGGATGTGGATCCTTGGTGGTTCACGCGGCCATCAGTCCACTACCGGCAGACCACTAAACTTGGTGGCGGATAATTCGCTCGTTCGGCCGAACCGAGAGGATGCGAAGCTCGACCAATTGAAGGGTTGGGCTTCAGCTTCGCGGGGACGAAAGATGATTGGCCGAATTGCAAAGTTTTATCTGGCCTCGGCTGCGGTCGTTGGGATGGCGTTCCACAGTCCCTCGGCGCTCGCCTGCGGAGGAGTCTTCGACGTTGGGTGCAATCTTTCAAACGGAGGCCTGAGCCCTGGCAATATCGTAAAGCAGACCGGAAAGGTCATAGATGATGGGGCTAATGCCGTCACAAAAGGCCTACAAGATGGCGGCAACGCCATCGGAAAAGGAATCAATGACGGTGTCAACGCCGTCGTAAAGGGCGTCGATGATAGCGGTCACGCCATAGAAACTGCGGCGCACCAAACCGGAGACGCATTGGAGAAAGCAGCCCACGACTCCGGGCACGCTTTTGAAGGAGCTGGTCAGTTTGTTGGAAAGCATCCCTGGGAGACGGTTATTGGTGTCGCACTGATTGCGGGCGGCGGATATTTGATCCTCTACGAGGGCTATGCCCTTACAGTCACAGTTCAGGGCGTCCAGGTCGTTTCAGTGGCGACAGCCTCCACCGGTGGTGGCGTTGTGATAACAGCAGGAGCAACATCTGGCATTTTAGCTGGCAGCGCGACCGCCATCGCGGGAGCTGGCGTAGTTGCGGTGGCCTACTACAAGGACGGCCCTTCTGCTGCGGATGGTCGTCAGCCCCCCACTGGCAACACTTCGCAGTCCCAATCCGGCGCTCCATTTGGATCGCATTCATCTGCGAATGGTCCATCCGGTCGCGTGGACATTTCAGCGACTATGAGTTTCCAGGACCATGACACATTCCACCGCTCATTAGCTTTCCAACAACAACGCCCGCGAGTCGTGATAGCGAATGCGCGAACCGCGAATTATTCTGCGCCTGCCGCACCGCAACCTGAGACAGGAAGGGCCGTCGGACCGGCTATCATCTCGAAGCCCAACACCTCGATTATGTTCGAACCGTGGCTGCCGAAGCATCCTACAGATATGCAAAGGTACGCCTACGCAAGCTGGGTAAATGGTTGGGCCGAAAAAACTCAATCGCCAGATAAATTTGATCCAGAAACTCCGTATACGATCAGCCGTGCTGAGCCAAAAATCCTGGATGCTTTGACAAGCCTGCAGAATATCCAGGCCGCAGAAGACCAACAAGGGGAAGAGCAGCACCAGACCAGAACTAATCCCGTGCCGGATTTGGCCGTCGAGCAGGCGAAGGGGACGGGGAAAGAGCTCGCACTGTCTATTATGCGTGGGCAAGATCCCAGAGAGGTTTACACTCTTGCCAAACAGGCCGAAATCTTCTGGGGTGCTGAAGCGTCCGGAGTTGGCAAAACGGCCCTTATGGCCGGCACACCTGAGGTTATCGCCGGACTTGGCGCGGCCTGGTTGATTGATGTAGGGACGGTTTATGCTCCTTTCCTCGCGTCAACAGCGGTTTCCGAAGGATTGAAAGAGTCGAGCCAAGAGCTCGCTGCAGAGTTGAGAAGCAAGCTGGACGCCTACAGTCGCCAGCGTGACAAAAAGTTTGGTTCTCCCGTCACAGCAAGGGATGTGACGACGCAGACAGCGATCAACCAATCAAAAGGGCAAGTCTTAAAGCCGGCGCCCTGAGCTTTGCGTGTGACATGCAGCGACACAAGTCTTGAAGACGGAGCAAAGCAGCGAGAACCAGCATCAACGAACGAGGACGAAAGACGCGACGACGACAACAAAACGTCTTGTTGTTGAAGGACGGGGTCAATCACGAGCGTATGAAGCCAAGCCGCAAGTGCCGGCATCGTCCTCCGAGCAATAGGCTTCGAGCTTTGGTACCCGCCACCCACGTCTGAGTGTGCCCAGCGGACCGAGTCTGTTTGATAGTCGTGCCTGGCGGGCTGACGCCAGTGCAAAAATTTAGGGATGAAGTCGTGTCTGTGCTCATCTATAGCCAAAGCGTGCGCAGCGCATATCGGAAGCGAGTTTCCATCTCTTGGCGGAGCCCATCTTGCAATGTGAATGATCCGCAGCCGCATTGCCCATCTATTTGATCATCGATTTTCTATTGCGGATAAACATCGCCACAGCAGCCTTAGTGACGCGCCAAGTCAGATATACGAGATGTTGGCAATCGCATCAGTCAAAGCCTATGGCCCATGCCAGTATTTGCATTCGATCATGGGAACGTCCTGACCTAGGGTCACCACTAGATGGGGAGGGAGGTCTTTATACTGGAACTCCTTCGCGACCTCGGCGACGATACCCAAAATGCTGCCCGTTGATTATGCTGCTCGAACTGTTTGCAAGAACTTGCCCACTTCGAGCTTTAGTTTCGCAGAGTCGCTGGACAGCGATTGTGCAGCTGACAATACCTGAGATGAGGCGACCCCCGTTTCGCCCGCACCTTGCTCCACATCGCTTATGTTTCCGGTGACCTGCTCGGTACCAGCCGCGGCTTGCTGAACATTACGTGCGATCTCTTGGGTTGCAGCCCCTTGCTCTTCCACAGCGGCCGCGATGGTGGAGGCAATCTCCGCCAGCCGCTCGATCGTGCCGCTGACTGCCTTGATGGCGCCGACCGACTCCTGGGTCGCCGACTGCATTCCGCTGACCTGCTGAGCGATTTCTCCGGTGGCCTTCCCCGTTTGTTCGGCCAGAGCCTTGACTTCCGAAGCCACGACGGCGAAGCCCCGGCCCGCTTCGCCGGCACGTGCCGCCTCGATGGTCGCGTTCAGCGCGAGGAGGTTGGTCTGTCCGGCTATTGTGTTGATCAGCTCTACGACGTCGCCAATCCGCGCGGCTGCACGGGACAACTCGCCCATCCGATCCGACGCGCTCCGCGCCTGTGTCACGGCGTCATTCGCTGCGCGAGCCGATTCTTGCACTTGGCGGCTGATTTCATTGACCGATGAAGAAAGCTCCTCTGTTGCGGTCGCGACTGATTGAACGTTGCTGGACGCGTCCTGGGATGCGTGTGCGACTACCTTTGTCAACTGGCTGGCACGTTCTGCCGTGGTGCTCAACACACCCGCCGATGCTTCAAGCTCGGTGGATGCGGATGAGACAGTTTCAATGATCTCTCCGACAGCCGCTTCAAAGTTGTCGGCAAGCCTCGCCATCTCTTGCTTCCTTTGTGCTGCGGCATCCTTCTCGGCCTGCGCCTGCGCCTCCCTCAAGGCCAGCACCTGAATAGCATTCGTCTTGAATACGGCAACGGTTTTGGCCATTTCACCGAGCTCGTCGCGACGGGCTGTATCGGGCACTTCGCGCTCGAGCTCGTTGCGGGCGAAGGCCTCCATCACCGCCTTCAACGCCGCAATCGGGCGCGCGAGGCCCTTAATCCCGATCAACATCGCTAGAGCGAAGCTGATCGCGATACCGCAAGCGGCAGTCGCAACAACCGCGAACATCGTGGCCTCATTATCGGAAACAAGCTTATCGGATTGCCTCGCTCCATCCGCGACCGCGGAATCGACAAATTTGGCCTGTGCTCTAATCCCGTCGCTGATCAGGGGAACGCACGCCTCCTTGAGACGCACCCCGAATCGCTGTTTTTCTGTAGCGTTCGTCGAAGTGGCCGCCTGACTGACGATCGGGTCGCACGTCGCGAATGCCTTATTAAACTTCGCGACGACGGAACTTATATCCGCGCTCTTCTCAGGCATTGTTGTTGCGACCTCGTCCATGATGGACCCATAACGCTCGCGGCTGGCCGCCGCCTCGGAGGCGAGCTTCTCATTGCCGGCGTCTGTCGTCTCCTCGAGGAGCTCGAAAGCGCTGGCCAAATAATTCTCTGCCCGACGGGAGGCGCGAGCGGCAAGTGTCGCAGACTTGTCGACGTGGCGAATTATGTAGGTACTGGCTGCGTCCATGTCGCGCATGTTCTTGATCGAATAGCCCACAATGGCCGCGGTAAATAGACCAAGTATCGCGACGATCAGGCCGATCTTGGTCGCGATCCGAAAATTATTGAGCCAAGACATGAATTCCCATTTCCCTTCATCTGCGTCCAATCGCAGCACCTGGCAAAATTGGGCACCGGCCTTAAACCGAAGTAAATTTCTAGCGCTGCGGTTACAAATTTGTTGAGCGCTCAACTAAATTTAGGCTTAGCCCGGCAGTTTCATTTGGTGGGCCCCGAGTCGTTCTAGCTCGGAGAGCTCTCCGTTTCTCAGGAGGCATCATCAACGGTGATGCAAGGCCTTCCTCGCCCCCCGAAGTTCGAGCCTACTAGAAGCTCAAAGACGCTTGAGGCATGAGCCGAGATGCGATGCCGGCTCTTGGTCCGGGACAAATTGGCGGAATGTCTGCCCATCAAGGATCTTCTGGCGAAGGTGGCGACAGTGGGCTCTGGCAGCTCCCGAGCCTTCAGGTATTTCCAATCGGAACGAATTGAACTGGTCGATGGCGTCAGGCTGCAGGCCAGCCTCGATCCTCAACCTCTGGACTATTGTGCCAAGCGCTTGAATCTGTTCGTATCATGCAATTCGCCGCGGCTCGCGGCGCGTTGGTCCAATCCTTGTTGGTTGCGTGCCGTGAATTTTCAGGTGTCGATATTGAAGGCGCTTGCCAGCTATCCGAACAGGCTGGCTACGCACGCTGACATCAAGCGGGATCTAGCGTTTTTGGCGACCAGCGGTCCTGATTGGTCCGATTATAGCAAGCGGCTCGGCGCCGTTTTTCCTTCCTTAGACGTCTTCTCCCTGGGCTTCGTGCAGAGATACTCGTTTGGCTGGCGCCTGACGGCGAAGGGCGAAATTGCCCTCGAAATGATGGAGGAAGCCGTGAGGAGCACTTTGCCAGCAGCGCCTGCTCAAGCTCCGACATCGGATCTCGCTTCGCCAGAAGTGCCTGCCTCGGATCGGCAGCATAGCGAGGAACAGGCGACTCCCCGCCCGGCTCACAGGGACCGACGAGCCCTTTTCAAGATCATCGACGGCGGTCGCTGCAATGCTGCCTAACGGCTTGGGGCGAAGCCGGGCGGCAAGCTGGCGAAGGCCACTATCGGAGCAAAAAGATAAGTTGCCCGGTAGCATCCATCGAGAAGCATAAAGCATCAACGTTCCATAGCGGGGTCGTGCGCAGAAGCAACATCTTCAGGTCACCAACGAGTAACCGTTCTTGAGCGCTGCCGCGAATACCTCCTTCAGACTCGGCTCATCGAGGATGGCATCCCCGGGATTGAAGTTCGTCACCGGTCGCCAATCAAGGCCCTTGGCCGGCTCCGGCAACAGCGCTGCGTTGAATGCGTATGCGGTTCGACCCGGCCGCTCGCCATAAGCGCCTTGCTCCACGAATTTTTGAAGCCGGTTCATTCCGTCTCCCTCAGAGCGCGTCCGAACGAATGGGATGTTTAAAGCCGATGTGCCAAATCGTATCGGAATGCAGCTTGACCAAGCCTTCCCTGCCAAGGGGGACTTTAGGACACAGGCTCTTCATGACCGATTCCCTTCAAAGGCACTCAGGATTGAACGCTAAGGATAATGCCCCCGGACAAAGTCGAAAATGCCATATAAACGTCGATTTGAGACAGCTGCAGCGTTGATCTTGGCGTTTGCTGCCATCGCCGGACGCCCCCAGGTCGACGGATGGCCAGCTGCGTTTATCGCGCCCGTCAATCGGGAGATCGTTACCGACACATCTCGATGTTGCCACCGGTCCTCAGCGCACATGCATGCAGATGAGAATGATTCCTCACCGAGCTGAAGACGACCTATAAGCCGCGCGTGACCTAAATCGACGTGTTTTTGACATTCCAGGAGCGTTGCGCTCGGCAAATATGTGGGTATATACCCGCGATAGACCACTCCTTGAGACGAGGACTTGAAATGCCGCTAGTGAGAATCGACGTCGATGCTTCCACTTCACCCGAAACCCGTGCGGCGATTGGAGACATCATCTACGAAGCGATGACCTCAACTGCGAAGGTCCCGGTCAACGACAAGTTCATGATCGTCTCGGCGCACGCGGCCGGCGAGCTTGTGTTTCCAAAAGAAGGCTATCTCGGCGTCGAATACACCCCCGGGATCGTCTTTATCCAAATCACTTGGAATGCTGGCCGCACCACTGATGTGAAAAAGGCGTTCTATCGCAAGGTCGCAGACGATATCCATTCAAAGACAGGCATTCGCACGGAAGATGTCTGGATCAGCCTCGTTGAGGTCTCTCCGGAGAACTGGTCGTTCGGCAACGGTGAAATGCAATACGCCCCGAAGTGAGGAGAGGTGGCGAAGCAGGGTAGAGCCGATCTTCCGCATACGTCAGCGAACGGTACACAGGCTGTGGGATGTCCGACGAACTTTGTGTATGCACCAGCATCAGGCAGGCCGCTCAAGCAGTGACCGAGATCTACGATCGGGCACTCGAGCCAAGCGGATTGAAAATCACCATGTTCAGGGTCCTTCGCCGCGCTGCGGAGGCTGTCGAGCCGACGATCAGTGAGCTCGCCGAAATTGTAGGCTTGGATCGCAGTTCTCTCGGCCGAAATCTCAAAGTGCTAGAGCGAGACGGGCTCGTGACATTGGCCGGTGGCAGGGATCAGCGAAGCAAAGTTGTGCAGCTTACGTCTGAGGGGCGCGCCGCGCTCGCAGCCGCAATGCCGTTGTGGCGGCGCGTTCAAAAGCAAATAAAGGCCAATTTTGGTCAGGAGACGGACGCTATTTACCGCGTCCTTGCAATTGTCAACTTGGAGGTCGGATCGGTCCGCTGATCCGCTGACTCTACCTCGATTTGCGCTGGATGTCTTTCATGCTCGCGTCCAATCTGCTGCCTCGTCTATTCGCCAGAATGAACGTGCACTACGCATGGCCGGTCGTGACTGTGATCTTCTTGACGATGCTGTCGACATCAGCGGTGATGGGCATGGTCGGTGTGCTGATGCTTCCGCTGAAGTCCGAACTTGGCTGGAATCTAGCGGAAATATCGGGGGCGCTTGCAGTCAGGGTTCTACTCTACGGCATGGTTGCGCCTCTCGCGGCGGCAATCTTGCAACGCTATGGCGTGCGCCTTGTGGTTGCCACCGCGCTGTTGCTTATCGTTGTCGGCTTGGTTCTGGCGTCGCGAATGACCGAGATCTGGCAGATGTGGCTCACTTGGGGCTTGATGATTGGTCTTGCCACCGGCGTCACGGCGAACGTCTTGGGCGCCACAATTGCGACGCGGTGGTTCACAAAGCAGCGCGGCCTAGTCATCGGCGTACTGAGCGCCAGCAACGCTACGGGACAATTGCTCTTCCTGCCCGTTGCGGCCTGGCTTTCGGACCACCTGGGCTGGCGCTATGCGATGTTACCGGCCGGCACCGCTTGTCTTGTTTGCCTAGCCTTGGTGCTTTTGATCGTGCGGGACCATCCCGGCGACGTCAATCTACCATCGTACGGTGATAGCTCTGTGCTGCCGCCGCCACCTCGGCGTTCCGGTCAGAGCGCTCTTGCAATCAGTTTTTCTGCCCTCGCTACCGCAGCAGGTAATCGCACATTTTGGGTTCTGGCGGGAACGTTCTTCGTGTGTGGATTGTCAACCAGCGGCCTTGTGCAAAACCACTTCATTCCGCTCTGCCACGATTACGGTGTTGCAACGATTACAGCCTCTGGCATCCTCGCGCTGATGGGCGGGCTTGACTTCGTCGGCACCATTGCCTCAGGCTGGCTCTCGGATAGATACGACAATCGCTTTCTGCTGTTTTGGTATTACGGCCTTCGTGGATTGAGTCTGCTGGCGCTGCCGTTTACCGATTTCTCAATCTATGGATTGAGTATCTTCGCCATCTTTTATGGCCTCGATTGGATCGCGACCATCCCGCCCACTGTGAAAATGACCGGACAGGAATTCGGTCGAGAGAAGGGCCCCGTTGTTTTCGGATGGATATTTCTTGCCCACCAATTGGGGTCAGCAACAGCTGCCTTTGGCGCTGGCGCAACGCGTGATGCATTCCTTACCTACCTGCCGGCTTTCGCGGCGGCTGGAGTCGCGTGCATCATCGCAGCAGCGACCATTCTTACTGTTCGAAGCAAGCTGGTCTAACCGAAGATAGTAGAGCGCCAGTTTCGATCGGCGCCGTGAGCGGAAGTCGAGCAAGAGAACGGACATGAAGTTCATAACATTTTTGCGGAACGATGCTGAGCATCTTGGGGTGCTGACTGCTGACGAGAAGGAGTTTGTCGATCTCAGCGAAGCAGGGATCGCACCCCGCATGATCGACATGATTAAAGGCTTCGACTTCCTGCGTGAGCCAATCGCGCGCCTGATCGCGAACGGCAGCAGGCATTCAACGTCAGGTCTGAAGTTGCTTGCGCCGATACGAACACCGAGCCGAAACATCTTCTGCATCGGAAAAAACTACTACGAGCATGCGACGGAGTTCGGCTCAAGTGGCTTTGACTCGGGGTCTGTTGGAGGCAACGAGGTTCCGGAGTATCCGATCATTTTCTCGAAGCCACCTTCGGCAGTGGTCGGCCCCCACGCAGGTATTGCCAGCGCGCTCGACCCATATTCTTCCGTCGATTATGAAGCAGAACTCGCGGTTATCATCGGACGTTCCGGAAGGGTTGCGGCAGCGGACGATCCAATGTCGTTCATTTTCGGCTACACAATCATCAATGACGTAACTTCACGCGAATTGCAGAAGCGCCACAAGCAGTGGCTTCTCGGCAAGGGTATCGATACCTTCGCTCCCATGGGCCCGTGTATCGTCACCGCTGATGAAATTGCGGATATTGGCGCTCAAACGATTCAGCTTTGGGTCAACGGGGAGCTTCGGCAGTCGGCGTCAATCGGACAACTGATATTCGACATTCCAACCCTTATAAGGACGATTGGGAGCTCGATTACTCTGCAGACCGGTGACATCATCGCAACCGGCACCCCAGCTGGCGTCGGCATCGGCTATAAGCCACCGCGGTATCTTGTGCCTGGCGACAGAATCCGTATCGAAGTGCCCGCAATCGGCATCCTTGAGAACAACGTGCTGTAGAAAATAATTGGATCCCTTCGTCGCTCCTTCACGACTCGCAGGGTGCGCATCAAATAGGGCTCAAGGACATTCAATCGGCAGTTTTTCGCACGGTCGTAATCGGCGCGACGATGTCCTAAAACGTCGCTTATTCGGCATTTGCGACGTTCGTCAAGCCTTGTAGACCTGAGCGCGCAGCAGGGAATCCAAGTTGAGCCTGCGCTTGTTCGCGGATCGTGTCGGACTAAGCGTTGGCTCGTACGTTGGAGCGCCCTTCACTGCCGGAGGGCCTATGAAGATCGCCGTTGCAAAGGAAATCGATCCGTCGGAGCCGCGTGTCGCGGCTTCGCCTGATACGGTGAAGAAGTTCAAGGCGCTGGGTGCCGACATCGCCGTTGAGCCGGGTGCCGGTATCAAGTCGGGCCTGCCGGACTCCGAATTCACCGCTGTGGGCGCCACCGTCAGTGCCGATGCGCTGAAGGACGCCGACATCATCATCAAGGTGAAGCGTCCTGAAGCCTCCGAGCTTGCGCAGTACAAGCGCGGCGCGATCGTTATCGCGATCATGGATCCCTACGGCAACGAGGCCGCGCTGAAGACGATCGCCGATGCCGGCGTCTCCGCTTTCGCGATGGAATTGATGCCGCGCATCACGCGTGCGCAGGTGATGGATGTGCTGTCCTCGCAGGCGAACCTCGCCGGCTACCGCGCGGTGATCGAGGGTGCCGAGGCCTTCGGCCGCGCCTTCCCGATGATGATGACCGCGGCCGGTACCGTGCCCGCCGCAAAAGTGTTCGTGATGGGCGTCGGCGTCGCCGGCCTCCAGGCGATCGCGACCGCGCGCCGGCTCGGCGCCGTCGTCACCGCGACCGACGTGCGCCCCGCAACCAAGGAGCAGGTCGAATCGCTGGGTGCGAAATTCCTCGCCGTCGAGGACGAGGAGTTCAAGAACGCGCAGACCGCCGGCGGCTACGCCAAGGAAATGTCGAAAGAGTACCAGGCCAAGCAGGCCGCGCTCACCGCCGAGCACATCAAGAAGCAGGACATCGTCATCACCACTGCGCTGATTCCGGGCCGGCCGGCGCCGAAGCTCGTCTCGGCCGAGATGGTGAAGTCAATGAAGCCGGGTTCGGTGCTGGTCGATCTCGCCGTCGAGCGCGGCGGCAATGTCGAGGGCGTCAGGGCCGGCGAGGTCGTCGACCTCGATGGCATCAAGATCGTCGGCTACACCAACGTCGCCGGCCGCGTCGCGGCCTCGGCCTCCAGCCTCTACGCGCGCAATTTATTCAACTTCATCGAGACCATGGTCGACAAGAAAGAGAAGAAGCTCGCCGTGAACTGGGACGACGAGCTGGTCAAGGCCACCGCGCTGACCAAGGACGGCGCCGTGATCCACCCGAACTTCCAGCCGAAGGCATAAGGAGAGCCGCCATGGAGCATGTTGCACAGGTCGTCGACCCCTTCGTCTTCAGGCTGTCGATCTTCGTCCTCGCCGTCTTCGTCGGCTATTTCGTGGTGTGGTCGGTGACGCCGGCGCTGCATACGCCGCTGATGAGCGTGACCAACGCGATCTCCTCGGTGATCGTGGTCGGCGCGCTGCTGGCCGTCGGGGTCGGCATGATTTCGAGCGGTTCTGGATGGGCGCGGGGCTTCGGCTTCGTCGCGCTCATCTTCGCCAGCGTGAATATCTTCGGCGGCTTCCTCGTCACCCAGCGCATGCTGGCGATGTACAAGAAGAAGTCGAAGTGAGTGGCCACCTCGGGCTGAAGGGACAGATGGGGACCTGAGATGAACGCCAATCTCTCTGCATTCTTGTATCTCGTGGCGGGGGTGCTCTTCATCCTGTCGCTGCGCGGGCTGTCGAGCCCGGCGACGTCGCGCCAGGGCAATCTGTTCGGCATGATCGGCATGGGGATCGCGGTCGCAACCACGCTGGCCAGCCATCCGCCGGCGGACGGCGTCGCGTGGATCCTCGTGATCCTCGGCATCGCCATCGGCGGCGGGATCGGCGCGGTGATCGCCCGCCGCGTGCCGATGACGTCGATGCCGGAACTGGTCGCCGCCTTCCACTCGCTGGTCGGCATGGCCGCGGTGCTGGTCGCCGCCGGCGCGTTCTACGCGCCCGAAGCCTTCGACATCGGCACCCCCGGCAACATCCATCCGCAGAGCCTGGTCGAGATGTCGCTCGGCGTCGCCATCGGCGCGCTGACCTTCACCGGCTCGGTGATCGCGTTCCTGAAGCTGTCCGCGCGCATGAGCGGCGCGCCGATCATCCTGCCGTTCCGCCACATCATCAACATCGCGCTCGCCGTGGCGCTGGTGTTCTTCATCGTCGGGCTGGTGATGTCCGGCAGCGCGCTCGACTTCTGGCTGATCGTCATCATCGCGCTGGCGCTCGGCGTGCTGATGATCGTCCCGATCGGCGGCGCCGACATGCCGGTCGTGATCTCGATGCTGAACTCCTATTCCGGCTGGGCCGCGGCGGGCATCGGCTTTACGCTCGGCAACTCCGCGCTGATCATCACCGGCGCGCTTGTCGGCTCCTCCGGCGCGATCCTGTCCTACATCATGTGCCACGCGATGAACCGGTCCTTCATCTCGGTCATCCTTGGCGGCTTCGGCGGCGAGACTGCCGCTGCCGGCGGTGGCGGCGGCGAGCAGAAGCCTGCCAAGCTCGGCTCGGCCGACGATGCCGCCTTCATCATGAAGAACGCCTCCAAGGTCATCATCGTGCCCGGCTATGGCATGGCGGTGGCCCAGGCCCAGCACGCGCTGCGCGAAATGGCCGACATGCTGAAGAAGGAAGGCGTCGAGGTGAAATACGCCATTCACCCGGTCGCCGGCCGCATGCCCGGCCACATGAACGTGCTGCTCGCCGAAGCCAACGTGCCCTATGACGAGGTGTTCGAGCTCGAGGACATCAACTCCGAATTCGCGCAGGCCGACATCGCCTTCGTGATCGGCGCCAACGACGTCACCAACCCGGCCGCCGAAGAGGACAAGACCTCGCCGATCTACGGCATGCCGGTGCTCCAGGTCTGGAAGGCCGGCACCGTGATGTTCATCAAGCGCTCGCTCGCCTCGGGCTATGCCGGCATCGACAATCCGCTGTTCTACCGCGACAACACCATGATGCTGCTCGGCGACGCCAAGAAGGTCACCGAGAACATTGTCAAGGCGATGTGAGAATGCGCCATGGCCGCGTTCGTCGAGCTACGAAGCCGAATTCATACCGCGGCAAATCTTGCCGCCGCGTATGGTCTAGGCGCGACCGTTCAGAGTGTCCGTCTGGCCAGCCTGCCAATCGTCGCTCAGGCCGCCATACATGGTGTGGTACATCTCGTCACCCGAATGCTGGGTGAACTCGACGTTGATGGTCGTCTCGTCGAGACCGACGATCTCGATACACGCTTCTACCAATTGACGCGCCAGCTCTGCGCGGGTTTCTTTCTCGCGTCCCTGCCGAATATCGCACATGAGGAGGGCCACCGGTCGGGGATCATTCGGACCGCAACGCCAGAGGCCTCCCTCGCCAAGTTCCCGGATCGCGATGCTGATGCGATTGATGTTCGCCTTCATCACGTCCGCGTAGATCTCGCCCATGCGCTTGGCGAGGTGGCGCTTCTGGTCGACTGAATATGCAAAAGGAGTGTCTAGCTGAAGATATGGCATTTGTAGCCTCGATAGCTGGTTTTGGATACGGCTCGGTCTCGACGCCAAGCTTGTGATGACGGCATCCTAGGCCGTCTCGGGCGCCCCGATTGTGCGAGATGATTGTGCATTTATCGCGTTCAATGCTGCTGGCACCGGCGTGCTTAAGTCACCCAAAAGCTCATATTGGAGGAAGCTGGAAATGACTGGCGCCGTCGCCCTGACAGACAAGAAAGCTGCTGAAATCGCCGACCCGACCGTCTCCTCGGCCAAAGCGCCCTGGTATTGCGGCTTGACCATGCAGGTCTTCGCCGCTGCAGTCATCGGTATCATCCTAGGCCATTACTTTCCGCAGGTCGGCGAATCCATGCAGCCGCTCGGGGACACGTTCATCAAGCTTATCCGCATGGTCGTGGCGCCTATCGCCTTTCTGACGATCGTGTCGGGGGTCGCAACAGTGGGCGATCTCAAGCGCGTCGGTAAGATCGGTGGCTCGGCAATTCTCTATTTTGAGATCGTCACGACGGCCGCACTTGCTCTTGGTCTCATCGTCGCCAACCTCTTTAGGCCGGGCGCAGGCCTGGGCCACTCCGCGGCCTCGGCAGTCGACATCCGACAGTATCAAGATGCTGCAGCGGGCAATTCAATTGTCCACTTCCTGACCAATCTCGTGCCCGACAATGTTGTTGGTGCGTTCGCCCGCGGAGACCTTCTGCAGATCGTGCTGTTCGGCGTTTTGTTCGGATGCGCGGGAACGCTTGTTGGAGCAAAGGCGGAGCCGCTGTTGGAAGTTGTTCATTCTACCAGCACGATAATGTTCCGGTTGATCAACATGATCATGCGCCTCGCACCGATCGGCGCCTTTGGCGCCATGGCGTTCTCGGTTGGAAAGTACGGCATCGGGTCCGTCGTTATCTTAGGCAAGGTCCTAGCCTGCGTCTATGCGACTTCGGTCGTCTTCGTCGTGGTCGTCTTGTTTGTCGTCGCGAGGGCCAGCGGCTTCAGCATGTACCGGCTTCTCAGCTTCGCCGGGGCCGAGATCCTCATCGTCGTCGGCACTGCCGCCTCGGAATCGGTGCTCCCGCAGCTTATCGCAAAGCTCAACCGTCTTGGTTGTTCGCTACCGGCCGCCAGTCTCGTGTTGCCGACGGGATACTCTTTCAACGCAGATGGCGCATCGATCTATCTGTCGATCGCGGCTCTTTTTATTGCCCAGGCCTACGGTATCGATATGACACTCGGTCAGCAGGTCGGGTTGCTCGTCCTCCTGATGCTGACGTCGAAGGGGGCAAGCGGGGTTGGGGGAGCCGGATTTATTACCCTTGCAGCAACGCTCTCTGCGACGCATGTTTTGCCGGTGGAAGGCCTGGGGTTGCTGATTGGCGTCGATCGATTCATGACCCAAGCGCGTGCGACGACCAATATTATAGGAAATATCGTTGGCACGGTCGTCGTGTCTCGCATGGCTGGCGAATTCGACGATGCGCAGGCCGAACGGGTGTATTCCGACTATTTCGGTCCGGGGATTCGATTTAATCTGAGGCGTACCGTGCGGCCGGCCTGAACTCGACCGCGAACGACCAAGAAAGATTGGCAATGGATCTCAAGCACCTGCGCTGTTTCGTCACCGTGGCCGAGGAGCTGCATTACGGAAAGGCGGCTGCGCGCCTGCACATGGCGCCATCGGCACTAAGCCGGCACATCCGAATGCTGGAGGAAGAACTCGACGTCCGGCTATTTTCGCGAACTACGCGGAGCGTGGTTCTTACCCGTGCTGGAACAGTGTTTCTAGACGAAGCAAAAGATATTCTGCAGCGGACCAAGAGCGCTCAACGTAGCGTCCAGGAGGCTGCCAGAGACGAGGGCGAAATTCTGCGGATCGGCGCTTTGGATTCTGCCGCGGCGGGCTTTCTTCCGGAAGTTCTGTACGCTTTTCGCCAAGAACAAGGTCGGGTCAAGATCCAGTTGGAAGAGGCGACGACCTCTCGTCAACTGCAAGGACTTATGACCGGTCGGCTCGACATCGGCTTCCTTCGGCCCCCCGTCAAGGAGCCTGACTTGCAATGGGAATATCTCACTCGAGAGCGATTATTGGTCGCGTTACCGCAAAGCCATGACCTGCACGAGCGGGAAGAGGTCGGGCTGCACGAAATCCTGAACGAGCCGCTCATTCTCCCCCCAAAGCGTACCAGGCCGTGCACATTCGGACTGATCATGCGTTTCTTCGACGCGGTTGGCGCCCATCCCAATATCGTGCAGGAAGCCACGGAAAAGCAGACCATCGTGGCGATGGTCGCCGCTGGTATGGGCGTCGCGCTTGTTCCCGAATGGGTCGCTATGCTTAGGGTTCGCGGTGTCGTCTATAAGCCACTTGCCTTCGTGCTCGCCGACCCGCCGCCGCCGGAAGCCATTTTGGGGGTATGCTGGCGGAAGCACCAGCGGCTGGCCTCGCGCGACCTTTTCCTCGATGCCGTACGCGCCCATTTCCAACGCGGTGACGTCGCACCGATCGCCCCTCACAACGTCACGCCCTTTGACCGAGAGCGAACCCGAACGGCCTAACGGCATGACGGACGCGCCCGATTATACGCCGCAAGTCCGCCAGTTCTGCCAGCGCGTTATGCTATACTCCAATATCCTCCCGCCAGACTGCGTCGACGGGCACGCATGGTGACATCGAACGGCATATAACGTCAGGATCGAGCGATCGATCGTAGGTGAATACAACGAGATCGGGGCGTTATGGAACCCCGCGCACGACCGGCTCCTATCATCTTATCGTCCCGGAAACTATCGGTGCAAAAGACCCTTGCTATAACGACCTGTCACTTCTCTTCACCGCACGAGGAAATACTTCCTTGCTCGCCGTATGGAAGTCACGAGGTGCCGATGCACGGCTTTGACTCGGGGAGTTTCATGCGTGTCCGGATGGGAAACGAGCCAGTAGCTTCGCGTGAAGCTATGGTCGGGTAAAAGCCGACGAAGTTCGGGGTACCGGGCCGCCGCATAATCGTGCAGAATTCCGACGCCATGTCCCGCCCTGACTGCTTCGACCTGCCCCATGACGCTCCCGCACTCGAAGCGTCGCTTGGTATGCATTTCGAAACCGGATGCGTAATCCAGAGCGGGACTGTAGGCGATATCGTCGATATAGGTGATCAGGAGGTGGTCCGATAGGTGCTCTGGATGGGTTAACGGCGAAGCCTTTTTAATGTATCCGTCGGCTCCATAGAGACCCAAAGTGTAGTCTGTGAGCTTCGTGCAGATGAGCTTTCCTTCCTCCGGTCTGTCGAGCATCACCACAATGTCGGCTTCCCGCTTGGCGAGGGAGAATGTACGAGGAAGCGGCGCCAATTGTATCTTGAGGCCAGGGTTGTCGGCTGCGAAAGCAGCCAACTTGTCCACCAAGAAGTAGTTTCCGAGACCGTCCGGCGCTCCGACTCGAACCGTGCCGTCCAGCCGGTCGGAAGCTTCGACAAATGCGGCGCCAACCCGCAGAAATTCGGACTCGGCTCGCTCGGCCGCTCCAAGGAGCGCGAGGCCTGCCGGCGTCAGCGACGAACCGGTTGTCGTTCGAGTGACTAGCTTAGTGTTCAGATCCTCCTCGAGTGCAGTCAACTGCCGCGCAACCGTCGCGTGATTTACCTTCAGCCGCTTCGCGGCGCCGAGGATCTGGCCACTCCGCGCTACTTCGAGAAATATGCGAATTCGATCCCAATCCATCCGTCGACTCTATTTTCTGCACAACCGGTCCGCAATGCTTCTCGTTGAGAGATGGGTGCGGGACTGCCCAAGGTAATCCGGTTATCTCAATCGGAGAACCTGGCGATGACGACAACCCGAATTCCTCACTATATCAACGGCAGGCGCGTCCTTGGCCGGAGCCAGCGCACATCATCTGTTTTCAACCCGGCAACTGGAGAGGCGACAGGCGAAGTCGGTCTTGCAAGCAGTGCCGAAGTCAATGAGGCGATTGCCTCGGCGAGACAAGCCGCCGAAGGCTGGGCCAATACTTCCCCGCTGCGTCGGTCCCGCATTCTCAACCGTTTCCTCCGGATTGCCGAAGATCGCATCGACGAACTTGCCGGTCTCATTACATCAGAACACGGTAAGATACTCTCTGATGCGAAAGGAGAAGTTCAGCGCGGTCTCGAGGTCGTGGAGTTCGCGGTGGGTGCGCCGAGTCTCCTGAAGGGCGAGATCAGCGAGAACGTCGGATCTCGGGTGGACAGCTATGGCGTTCGTCAGCCTTTGGGCGTGGTAGCAGGGATCACGCCGTTCAACTTCCCGGCCATGGTGCCTATGTGGATGTTTCCTGTGGCGCTCGCCTGCGGAAATACCTTCGTTTTGAAGCCATCAGAACGCGATCCATCTGCATCGCTCCTGATCGCGGATTGGCTCACGGAGGCAGGGCTGCCAAACGGTGTGTTCAACGTCATTCACGGCGATAAGGAGGCCGTTGATGCTATCCTACATAACCCGGAGGTGATGGCTGTGAGCTTTGTGGGGTCGACCCCTATCGCGCGATACATCTACGGCACCGCAGCGAACTCCGGTAAGCGGTGCCAGGCGCTCGGCGGTGCTAAGAACCACATGATCGTCATGCCAGATGCCGATCTTGACCAGGCGACTGATGCGCTCATGGGAGCCGCTTATGGGTCTGCAGGCGAGCGCTGTATGGCCATTTCAGTCGCAGTTCCGATAGGAGACCGGACGGCTGAGGCCCTTCTTGAGCGACTCGAGCCCAAGGTGAGGGCGCTCAAGATCGGAGCGGGCACCAATCCGGATGTCGAGATGGGTCCGTTGGTTACTCGACAGCATCTCGAGAAGGTCCGAGCCTACATCGACTCCGGCGTAGAGGAGGGGGCCAAGTTGTTGGTTGACGGTCGCGATTTCCGGTCGAATGAAGGTGGCTACTTCATCGGCGGTACGCTTTTTGACCGCGTGTCGACCGATATGAAAATCTACAAGGAAGAAATTTTCGGACCGGTGCTCAGTGTTGTGCGTGCTCCGGACTATGCGACCGCTGCGGGGATGATCAACGACAATGAATACGGTAACGGAACGGCGATCTTTACCCAGAATGGCGACGTCGCACGTGAATTCGCCAACCGGATCAAGGTAGGCATGGTTGGTATCAACGTTCCTATTCCCGTGCCCATGGCTTTCCACTCGTTCGGCGGATGGAAGGCCTCGCTTTTTGGCGATCACCACATGCATGGGCCCGAGGGTGTGCGATTCTATACCCGATTGAAAACCGTGACGACCCGATGGCCTACTAGTATCGCAAAGGGGTCGGAGTTCGTGATGCCGACGCTCTCCTGATGCAAGCCGGTCGGCGCACTTGCGGAGCGCGCCGGCCGCTTTCGGGTTAATCTGAGAACTGAAGGGACAAGAGGGCCTCGATCAAACGCTTCTCGGTAGTTGATTTTAAGTGCTGCTTCATATGGGCTTCTACCTTCGCCTGCGCCTTTGACCAGGAGGGGATCGCATCGCTTAGCTTCTTCTTCCCCCGCTCGTTCAATCGGAGAATCTTCTCGCGCGCATCGGTCTCGCCAGTCGTTGCGTCAACCCAGCCCGCGTCGATTAGCATTTTTACGCCTCGCGACATCGTGGTCCTATCGAGCGCAAGCTCCTCCGACAGCTCCGATAGGGTCGCTTGGCCCAATCTCTGCAAGCCTCGAAGCATCGAGAACTGCGTGATCCTCAAGCCTTGGGCGCGCAAAGCGTCGTCGTAGATCTTGGTAACGCCGCTCGATGCTCTGCGCAGTTGGGTGCAGTAACAGTCAGTATACATCTGTCTCAATTTCGAATCTCCCGCACAACCTGGCTCATCGACCGGAAATGAGTACGCTTGACACCGAAATTAGTTGCGTGTACACACAACTAACCTTGGGCCGGCCCATATGCGTTTGGTTGTACATACAAGCAATTGCAGAAGGAAGCAACCCGTCGGCGTCGTCTCAACGCGCCCAAAAACGATGAAAAAATTATGATCTCAAGGAGGAATAAAGCAAATGACAGTAGCCGCGATCGATGATCGAACGACGTCCGACCACATCGGAGCCGACACCGCCAAAGTCATATTCGCATCGTCTCTCGGGACGGTCTTCGAATGGTACGATTTTTATCTTTACGGATCGCTGGCCACCATCATAAGCAAGCAATTCTTCTCCGGGGTAAACGAGACGACCGGCTTCATCTTCGCTTTGCTGGCCTTTGCCGCGGGCTTTGCAGTGCGTCCCTTTGGCGCTCTATTCTTCGGTCGGCTCGGCGACATGATCGGCCGCAAATACACGTTCCTCGTCACCATCGTAATCATGGGGTTGTCCACTTTCGTGGTCGGCATCCTCCCCACCTATGCCAGCATAGGTGTGGCCGCACCGGCCGCTCTGATCGTCCTGCGGTTGGTGCAAGGACTTGCGCTGGGTGGCGAATACGGCGGAGCAGCGACTTATGTGGCCGAGCACTCTCCGCGCGGAAAGCGAGGATTCTACACCGCGTGGATCCAGACGACAGCGACGTTAGGTTTCTTCCTGTCGTTGATCGTGATCCTCGCAACGCGTTTGGCCGTGGGCGAGACGGATTTCGGAATGTGGGGGTGGCGAATACCGTTCATCGTCTCCATCGCGCTGTTGGGAATTTCCGTGTGGATCCGCCTGTCTCTGACGGAATCTCCGATTTTTCAGCGCATGAAAGCCGAGGGCAAGATATCCAAGGCGCCGATCTCCGAAGCATTCGGACGGTGGGCCAACGTCAAGATTGTCCTTATTGCGTTGTTCGGTCTGGTCGCCGGGCAGGCGGTCGTCTGGTACACGGGTCAGTTCTATGCACTCTTCTTCCTGACCCAGACGCTGAAAGTTGAGCCCATCGCGGCCAATCTTCTCATCGCCGCGGCGCTGGTCATCGGAACACCCCTGCTTGTAATTTGCGGTGCGCTGTCCGATCGCGTGGGTCGTAAGCCGATAATCCTCCTTGGTTTCCTGGGGGCGGCTGTCCTATATTTTCCCATCTTCGAAGGCCTGACGCGCTACGCAAACCCAGCGCTTTATGCAGCACAGCGAAGCTCTCCAGTCACCGTCGTCGCCGATCCGAACCAGTGCTCTTTCCAGTTCAATCCTGTCGGCACGGCCAAATTTACGCGCTCCTGCGACATAGCCAAGTCGTTCCTTGCCGGTGCCGGCGTGAGTTACGCAAACGAAGCCGCTCCCTCTGGCGCTATCGCCTACGTCAAGGTCGGTGACCAGCGGGTGGACAGCTACGAAGCGTCCGGTCTGTCGAAAGAGGATGCTGGCAAAAAGGGCGCTGACTTCACAAAGGCGATCAGCGCAACGATCTCCGCGGCGGGCTATCCGAAGTCGGCCGACCCTGCGGAGATCAACTATCCGATGGTGCTGCTGATGCTCGTTGCGCTCGTGGCGCTGGTTGCGATGGTGTATGGACCTATAGCCGCGGTCTTGGTCGAACTCTTCCCGACCCGCATACGGTATACCGCGATGTCTCTCCCCTATCACATCGGAAACGGATGGCTTGGCGGTTTTCTCCCGACGACGGCCTTCGCCTTGGTCGCGGCCTACGGAAATATGTTCGCCGGCCTTTGGTATCCGATCGTGATAGCGACGGCAGCTTTCGTCGTTGGACTCCTTTTTCTTCCTGAGACTAAGGACCGTCCATTGGATGATCAGGTCATCTGACGTGTGTGGGCGTGCATAACCGGTGGTAGAAGTCCTCGAGGGGGCCAAAAGAATTCTAACTTGAACGATAAGTCTCAAAAACTTGAAAGGAAACGAGATGCCCACCTACATTGTGACCTGTACGGAAGGACGGCTAAGCGGACCTCAGAAGAGCCGAATCGCTGAAGCTGTGACGCGAGCGCATGGTGAGACGACAGGAGCTCCGTTCTACTTCGCGCAGGTGACCTTCAACGAGGTCAGGTCGGGAAACTACTTTCTCGGTGGCGCACCTCTCGACGGCGATCATATCTTCGTCCACGGGACTATCCGCGACGGTCGTCCAACTGAGCTAAAGGACAAGCTGCTGGTGCGGCTCACTTCCGACATCGCCTTCGCCTCCGAGATGAAGCCGAGTTCCGTTTGGGTATACATTTCCGAACTGCCGCCAAACCAGATGGTCGAGTTCGGTCGCGTCCTCCCACTACACGGAAAAGAAGCCGAATGGTCTGCAGCTTTACCCGAAGCCGAGAAGGCGCGCCTCGAAGCTATTGGCATCCCCCGCGGTAAGGCATCCTGATTGCAACCAGGCGATGGCCTCTTCCGCAAGGGCGGCAAGCGGCGCAGGTTCGGGAGGCATGAGAAAATGGCCTTGCCAATCGATCCAATGAAACCGCGCTCCAGGAAGCAGAGAATGCAGATTGCTCTTACGCGGGTGCGTCCGCTTTGGAATGCGCGTTAATTTGGAACTGGTTTGGTCTTTAAGGTTTCGCGCACGTGGAGGTCAGTGAGTATGGGGGCAATTGGCGAGAGATGCGGAGTCGAGTTGACGGCATCAGGAACGGGCCAATGACCTGGATGAAGGCAGCCTCCAAGAACAATTTCGTAGCATTCACTGGCACGGTATTGAGCACTGTGATCAAGCATTCCGCTTTGCAGCCACCTTACCGTGGAATCTATCGCCGGAGACGTGAACCACTATTGGCTGTTCGAGCGATGCCGGACTAGTCTTCCTTAAGCCAATCGGGACGGCGCATCGGGCGTGCGCGGCTCGGGAGACGACATGCTCTACTACATAGTCCGCCGCCTGCTGATGCTGCCTCCGGTCATGTTTATCGTGGCCTCTATTGTGTTTGGGCTGCTCTACGTCACGCCCGGAGATCCTGCCGCGATGATCGCAGGGGATCAGGCGACACCAGAAGAGGTCGAGCGGATCCGTATATCGATGGGGCTCGACCAGCCATTCTACATCAGATTCGGCGTCTGGATTTGGCAGGTCATGAATGGAGATCTCGGCACATCCATCTTCGCCAATCAGCCTGTCGTGCACATGATCGGTCAGCGCATAGGGCCAACCTTCTCTCTGCTGACATTGAGCCTCGTCGTGTCCGTCGCCATAGCCATTCCGGTCGGAGTGGTCGCGGCTTGGCGCAGGGGACGTGCGATCGACAGAGTGATCACGTCGCTAACGGTGCTTGCATTTTCGCTACCGGTATTCGTGGTTGGGTATCTCCTCGCCTTCTCGTTCTCGACCACGCTCGGCTGGCTGCCGGCGCAAGGTTACGTTCCATTAGCTGATGGTTTCGCTCCCTACATCTCGCATCTCCTCCTTCCTTCGCTGACGCTCGGTCTATCCTATGCCGCTATTCTGGCGAGAACAACGCGAGCGTCGATGCTTGACACGTTGACACAGGACTATGTGAGAACAGCTGTCGCGAAAGGGGCCGGGCCTCGCGTAATCCTCTACAAGCATGCCTTGAGGAACGCGTCCGTGCCGATCGTCACGATCGTCAGCATCGGTATCGCGACGCTAATGGGAGGCTCCGTCATTACAGAGAGTGTTTTCTCCATTCCTGGTATCGGACGCCTGACGCTTGATGCAATCCTGCATCGCGATTATCCGGTAATACAAGGCGTCGTCTTGCTCTTCAGTGCCAGTTACGTTCTTATTAACCTCATCACCGACTTGGCGTACACGGTTCTGGATCCGAGGATCCGATATTGAACAGTCACGCATCTCCTTCCGACATCGTTGAACGTCTACGAACGGTCGAACGGCCGTCTCGGCCGAGTATTTTAGATTGGAAGGGTTGGCGCGTCCTTAAACGACACCCGCAAATCGTTGCGGGTGTCCTGATCTTACTCGTGGTCACTGCGATAGCAGCCTTTGCGCCGATGCTGGGAGCCGTCGACCCGCGTGCGGTATCCGTGACCAAACGGCTGCGGCCCCCGTCGGCGGAGTTCTGGTTCGGCACCGACGCGTTGGGCCGCGATCTCTATTCGCGCGTTGTATATGGCGCGAGGATCTCTATAGGCGTCAGCATATCATGCGCATTTTTGTCGTGCATCGGCGGCACGATTATCGGAATGGTCTCGGCGTCCGGAAAGTGGGCTGACTCGGTCGTGATGCGGATCATGGATGGCTTCATGTCAATTCCCGCGATGCTTCTGGCTATCGCCCTCATGGCCGCGACGCGAGGTTCGGTCGGCACCGTCATTGTCGCGATTACGATCGTCGAGATTCCTCGGGTCGCGCGAGTGATACGCGGGGTCATGCTTGCGCTGCGAGAGTTGCCTTTTGTCGAGGCGGCCGTAGCCGCCGGCTCGACAACCCCTAAAATCGTCATCCGACATCTGCTGCCAGCGGTCGTATCGCCGCTGACGGTTCAGGCCACCTTCGTGGCGTCGGCGGCGATCATCATCGAGGCGAGCCTTTCGTTCATTGGTGCTGGTACGCCGCCCACGATTCCGTCTTGGGGCAACATCATGGCTGACGGGAAAACGCTCTGGCAGGTGAAGCCGCACCTCGTGTTCATTCCGGCGGTATTTCTCGGCGTGACTGTCTTAGGGGTGAACCTTTTGGGCGACGGACTGAGAGACGCCCTCGATCCCAGAATGGCAGAGCGGCCGTGAACCCCGTCCTAGAAGTTCACGACCTCGATGTTTCCTTTGACACATCTGTTGGGAGCCTTCGCGTCGTCCGCGGCGTGTCATTCTCCGTCGGAGCGGCGGAAACGGTGGCGATTGTGGGGGAATCGGGCTCGGGCAAGAGCGTAACAGCTTTATCCCTCATGAGGTTGCACGATCCCGACAAGACGAAGATCTCCGGAAGTATAAAGTTTAAGGGAACCGAGCTTCTGACGCTACCCGAAGCCCGAATGCGGACCGTGCGCGGCAACGAAATCGGCATGATCTTTCAGGAGCCGATGAGTTCGCTCAACCCGCTCATGCCGATCGGCGACCAGATCGCCGAGGCGGTCTTGCTCCATCATGACAAATCCCGCGCCGAAGCCAGACGCCGGGCTCTGGATTTGTTAGTCCAGATCGGCATTGCCGATCCACAGCGACGGATGCGCGAGTATCCGCATCAACTGTCTGGAGGGATGCGCCAACGCGTCATGATTGCCATGGCGATGGCGTGCGATCCCGAGATTCTGATTGCGGACGAGCCAACGACGGCCCTCGATGTCACGGTGCAGGCTCAAATTCTTGGTTTGATGCGCGACCTCAAAACTCGGACCGGGTCGTCGATCGTGATTATCACGCATGATCTGGGCGTCGTGGCCGAATTGGCCGACCGCGTCGTAATCATGTACGCGGGGGTGAAGGTGGAGGAAGGGACCATCGCGGAAATCTTTTCTCAACCTGCGCATCCCTACACGGTCGGTCTTTTGGGGTCCATACCGAGTCTTGGTTGCAGCAGAAGTGGCGGGCCGCTGACCGAAATCCCTGGACAGGTGCCGTCGCCGAGTCGAGTCGCCGTCGGGTGCTCCTTCGCAGCAAGATGCGGTCTCACGTCCTCAATCTGCCTAGAGATCGAACCCAGGCTGGAGAATGTCTCTCCCAGACATGGAGTGGCGTGCCATCACAAGATCAGGACGCCGGTCGCATGAGTGAATCTGCTCTTCTCGAAGTCATTTCGCTCAAGAAGCACTTCCCGCGCCCTCGCACGGGCTTCGGACCCCGAGAGGTCGTGAAGGCTGTCGACGACGTTTCGTTCACAGTTGCGCGGGGGGAGACTCTCTCGATCGTAGGCGAGAGCGGGTGCGGGAAATCCACCTTGGGCAGAACGGTCCTGGGCCTGACGCCTCCAAGCGCAGGAGCCGTTTGGTTCGATGGCTGGCGGGTCGACGGCCTAGCTAAGCCGCAGCTGAGGAGGATCAGGCGACACTTCCAAGTCATCTTCCAGGACCCCATGGCCAGCCTCAGTCCGCGGATGCGAATCGGCGACATTTTAGCCGAGCCACTTATCAATTTCGGGATCGTCGAGGGGCGCAAGGCTGTCGACGCCCGGGTCGGCGAGCTCCTCGAGATGGTTGGTCTTCCGCGCGAGGCATCAACTCGCTTCGCTCATGAGTTCTCCGGCGGCCAGCGTCAGAGAATATGCATTGCGCGCGCGCTGGCGCCGGAGCCGAGTCTGATCGTTTGCGACGAGGCCGTATCGGCGCTCGACGTCTCCGTTAAGGCGCAGATCGTCAATCTGCTGGCGAGCCTTCAGGACCGCCTCGGGCTGTCACTGCTCTTCATAAGCCACGACTTAGCCATTGTCGGTTATCTGACGCATCGTATCGCGGTGATGTATCTGGGCGTGGTGGTCGAAATTGGCGACCGTGACTTGGTCCTCGACCGTCCGATGCATCCCTATACCCGCGCCCTGATCTCAGCAGTGCCCAAGACAAGAGGAGAAACTTCCAGGCGCATCGTACTTGCGGGCGACGTCCCTAGCCCAATCAACCCGCCGATGGGTTGCCGCTTTCATACGCGATGTCCGAAAGCCTTTGATCGCTGCAAGGTGGAAGAGCCCAAATTGAGATCAGTCGGAACACCGCGCAGGTTGGTGGCATGCCATCTGGGCATTTCAGAGCAGCATGCATCCACCGAAGGTTAATGCTGGCATGCATTTTGCTGCGCTTTACGGGATTCCGGCGAGGACACCCGTATGCCTGTTGCAGACCTTCGCGACCGCACCTCCGGCATCAATCTGAGCCAGATCGAGACGTTCTTGGCGTTGGTAGAGGAGGGAAGCGTTGTACCGGCCCTGAAACGTCTTGGATTAGGGCGCTCGTCCCTGAGCGCGCATGTCAAGTCGCTGAGCGATGAATTGGGCCAGCGCCTCGTTATCCGCCTTCAAGGTGGCTTGGCCGTTACGCCGGTCGGACGCGAAGCTTACAGGCTGCTGCTTCCCTTCATGGAACACGCTGCGCATTGCCTCGCCTATTTCCGCAGCAGAGAAGAGGCCGTCCCCAGGCGTATCGAGGTGGCCCTGCCACAAGAATGCGCCGGTGGAATGTTTGACCGAGCGTTTATCGGGGTCGCGAGATCCGCGATGAGGCGCGTCAGCCCGTACTGGGTCACTCCGAGGTACGGCAGATCTGAGCCAACCGACAGGAGTGCTCTGGTCGTCAATTTCGGGGACAAGCGATCCGGCGGCCCAAAATCCGCAGATGTGCACGTAATCGCGGATCGTTGGGTCGTGGTGCGCGCGGGACCGAACAAGGGGTGGTCCACCAAGGACATGGCCTTGTCCGAACTGGTGAACAACACCTTTTCGGTGCCCGAACTGCCCGAAAATCAACTCGCGCTCCTCCTTGCCATCGCGGAAAAGACCCAGGCGCGCATCAACTGCCTGAGCCAGGACTTGCAGGAGATCTTGGCCAATGGCAGTAGCAGCAGAAACTTCAGCCTCCTCATTCCAGCCGCGCAGCTGAATCCAAACCTCGTGAGCGACCAATTCGAATGCGCTCTGCTTGAGAAGAGCGATTTCGATCCAACCATCACCATATCCGGCGAATACAGCGCCGTTTTCGGTCCGGAGCTCTGCGAGCAGTACAAACTGTCGCTCGCTTCAGCCATGGCGACCAAGGGGTTGGCGCCAGCGAATGATACCGAGCCGGAGCGAATTTCGCTGAAACTATGTCGCTCGTTCCTGGCGCTGTACGAGGAAGGAAATATGCGGCGAGCTTCGCAGCGCCTGTGCATCGTGCAGCCGGCACTGACTGTGCAATTGCACGGCCTTGAGGAGTTATTGGAAGCGCAACTGTTCGAGCGCTCCCATCGCGGCCTCGAGCCGAACTCGAGCGCTGACTTTCTCTACAGCCTGCTTGCGCCGCTGATGGCTGAGTTCGAAGGTGCTGTTCGAACGCTGCGGGCCGGCGCGGTCGGCGGGCGACTGCGGCGGCTCCGGCTTGGCCTCATTCCTGCGCTCGATGCCGAAAGCGAGACGGCCGAATACTTCGCGAACGCGCTTAATCGGTGGTCCGAGCGCTATCCCGAGACGATTGTCCGGGTGCTCGAGGCCTACTCCGCGAAGCTGCTGCAATGGCTTTTGTCTGGACGCATCGACTTCGCCCTGACGGATCGCGTAGTCGAAAGCCCGGAAATGTGCTTTGATCTGATTGCGGAGGACGAGATGGCGGTCGTC
Organism: Bradyrhizobium campsiandrae; assembly: GCF_014529705.1. GTDB lineage: Bacteria > Pseudomonadota > Alphaproteobacteria > Rhizobiales > Xanthobacteraceae > Bradyrhizobium > Bradyrhizobium campsiandrae. Next base: position 56,131 of record NZ_JAANIH010000028.1, on the reverse strand, counting down.
GTTGAAAGATCGACGCAGCTCCTGCCGCCGGGGCCTGTTACGCTTGAGACCGCGTCCAGATTGCCACTGGTGCTCCCATCAAATCGGCACGGCCTGCGCTCGATCATCGCCCAACCGCTGCAAAAGGCGGGCTTGGAGCTTAATCCGAGGATCGAGGTCGATTCCATGGCCGCGGCGCTAAGTCTCGTGAAGATTGGACGGTATGCGACCATTCTGCCGACCGGAGCCATCCACAAGAGCACCGATCGCAGGCGCCTTTCCATTCACACCATCCACGCGCCCCGCGTTCTGCGCAGCATTTGTCTGGTCAGGATGCGAAACGACATCCTGGATCCAGCTGCTCAGGAGTTTATCGAGGAACTGCGAAGCGCGTTCTCGTCGGCAGGCGAACGCATCGCCCTTGAGCCGAACAACGCGGACGATCACGTTGCATCCTTAAAGCTCATGGCCTGATGCGAGAAAGAGCTCAACGTGAGCGGTAAGTGCCGGGTAAGGGCAGAGTCTCGCCCTCCGAGCCGATCATATCGGGTACGGCAATTGTTATCGGCGGTTTCGGGAGATTGAATTATCAGCGGTGCGGCGTTCGTGGTTTCCTGCTTTCGAAGAATTATTCCGCTGGATTCGGAACGCAGGAGTCGTCATGAGCATGTTTCATCTGGGTTGGTTTTTGGGCCCCGGCATTACGGTCCAAGGTTGGAATACGCCCAATTACGCCCCAAGCTACGACTGGACGCAGCCGGACATTTATCAAGATGCGGCACGAGCCCTCGAGCGGGCCTGTTTCGATTTCATGATTCTGGAGGACACCAGCGCCGTCCCTTCTGCCTACAAGGGATCGATGGATTTCTACCTGAAAAACGCGACGATGACGCCGAAGCTGGATCCGGCGGTCCTGACGCCTTACATCCTTTCGGTGACCAAACGCCTAGGCGTCGCGTTGACCTTAACGACGACCTTCTATCCGCCCTGGATTTTGGCGCGGCAGATGGCAACTCTCGATCACTATTCGAAGGGACGTATCGGCTGGAACATCGTGACCGCCACCAGCGATGCGGCTGCGCAGAACTTCGGATACGACAAGCAGTTCGAGCACGACCAGCGCTATGACATGGCGGACGAGTACATCGATCTCGCAGCGCAACTCTGGGAAGCCTGGGATGCCGATGCCGTGCGCATGGACCTAGAGAGCCAGACGTTCGTCGATCCGTCGAAGGTCAAGGCGATCAACTTCCAGGGAAAATACTACAAGTCGCGCGGTCCGCTGAACGTGCCGCGCTCTCCTCAGACCAAACCCCTGTATGTCGCTCCGGGTGGCTCGCCGCGCGGCCGTAAGTTCAGTGGGCGCAACGCCGAGGTTGTACTCGCCGGCGGCGATTCGATCGCGGAGATGAAGGAATATCGCGCGGAGGTCCGATCGCACGCGGAGGCCTATGGTCGAGACCCGGACAAGATTAAGACGATGTTCATCGCCGGCGTATTTGTCGCGCGCGACAAGAAGGGCGTCGAAGAGATCAAGGAAAATTTGCCTAAGATGAGGCAGCGCCGATTCGAGGCGCACCTTGCTTCCCTCTCGTTCTTGTCCGGCATCGACTTCTCGAAATTCGATCTCGATACACCGCTTCCGGAGATCAAGACGAACGGCATGCAATCAATGTTACGCATGTTCAAGGATGCAGGGCCAAAGGCGACCCTGCGAGATATCGGAATGCGTCCTCCTGGCTGGGAGCTGATCGGAACGCCGGACGAGATCGCCTCGATGATGAAGGAGGCCATGGAGGAAATCGGCGGGGACGGCTTCCTCGTTACCGGGCCTGTCACGCCGCGCTATGTCAATAGCGTAACCGACGAGCTTGTTCCCGTGTTGCAGAAGCGCGGCCTGACGCGAAAAGAGTATAGCCATGAGCACCTGAGGGACAACGTGATGGCATTCTAGGCCGAGCGAAGTTGGTCTGGGGACATCCGATGACAAGGCCGCTTATTTTCCACCGCAATGTGCTCGCGCTGACCAGCGCGCAGGCTTTCGGCGCGGCCGGACCTCCTATCGTAATTTCCTTGGGCGGTCTCGTCGGTCAGATACTTGCGCCGTACAAGGCACTCACGACGCTTCCGGTTAGCCTCTACACAGTTGGCCTCGCGCTCGCCACGATACCCGTGTCGCTTGGAATCGGCTTGTTCGGGCGCAGGTCCGTCTATCTTGGCGGAGCGATCCTCGCGCTCCTCGCCGGCCTGACAGCAGCGTACGGAATCATCACGGGATCGTTCGCGGTCTTTTGCATCGGGACCGTACTGGCCGGGCTGAACGGAGCTTGCGTGCAGACCTATCGGTTTGCGGCAGTTGATTCCGTTCCGGCCGCCCGGCGCGCCAAGGCGATCTCTCTCGTTATGATGGGCGGTTTCGTCGCAGCGATCATCGGACCGCAAGCTGTGATTTGGACCAGGGATGCTCTGCCGGGCTTCACGTTCGCGGGCAGCTTTCTGACGCAGTCGCTCTTTGCATTAGTCTCATTCATTGTCCTGCTGCCATTGCAAGTCCCGCCGGCGACCACGAAGACCGGACCCGGAGGACGGTCGCTCGTCGAGATCGCGCGCACGCCGAAATTTCTTCTCGCCGCAGTCACCGGCATGGTCTCCTACGGCACGATGGGCTTTCTGATGACGGCCGCTCCCATCGCGATGACAGGTTGCGGTCATACAATCGGCGAAGCCGCCCTGGGCATTCAATGGCACGTGTTGTCGATGTTCGGACCCAGCCTCGTCACGGGGTCTTTGATCGCGCGCTTCGGTGAGGCACGGGTCACATTGACCGGCCTGTTGTTGATTGTCCTCAGTGGGATTGTGGCGCTCTGCGATACCGGCCTCTTGGGGTTCTGGACTTGCCTCATCCTGGTCGGCGTTGGCTGGAACCTAGGCTTCGTCGGAGCAACCAGCATGGTCGCGGGCTGCTGCGATCCGATCGAGCGCCCACGGGTTCAGGGACTAAATGACCTTCTCGTATTCGCTACCACAGCGTCGGGATCGCTCTTGGCGGGAGGACTCATGAGAACGGAGTGGGGGTGGACGGCCGTCGGCTGGACAGCCGCAGCTCTCGCTTTGGCCATGGGTGCTGTTCTGTCGCTCGCGATCTGCCGCAGCAGAGCCGCCGATATGGCGTCGGCATGACGTCGCTATGTCCTTGAGGAGTGACACGTGAACGGATACGAAAATCTGGCGCTCATGAACGGCGAGATATTCAAGGCCTTAATGCGCAACATTGCCTCGAGTGTCGCAGTGATTTCGACTAGCAACGAGGGGCGGCTGCATGGGATGACTGCCACGGCAGTCTGCAGCGTCAGCGCCGACCCCGCGACGATCCTCATCGTCGTTAACCGCTCGACCCGCAGCCACCCGATCATCGCTACGACTAAGCAATTCACGGTCAACATCCTGGCCGAAGACCAGCACGAGATAAGTGGGCTGTTTGCCTCGAAGCAGGACAATCCGTTTTCGACCGTCGAGCACCGGATCGGCTTGAACGGCAATCCGATCATCGTGGGCGCCGCAGCTCATCTCGAATGCTCGACCTACTATGAGGTCGACGTTGGAACGCACACGATTTTCGTCGGGCATGTCACGAGTGGGGACGTATCGACTGTGCCGCCCCTGGTCTATCACGAGGGGCAGTACAAGTCGCTTTCACCCCGCAAGCCTGAACGCGTTGTCGCGCCGATGTTCATCGATCGGTGGTCGCCAAGGGCATTTTCGCCGAGCGAAATCGACGACGAATCACTCATGTCGCTGTTCGAGGCGGCGAGGTGGGCACCGTCGTCCATGAACGCGCAGCCCTGGCGCTTCATCTATGTCAGGCGCGGTCAACCGAAATGGCAACCGTTTCTAGATGCGCTTTCGAACACGAACCGATCCTGGTCGGTGCATGCCGCCGCGCTCATCGCGTTCGTCTCTAAGAAGACTCTGCAATTCGATGGAAAGGAATTTCCGTCACCGACTCACAGCTTCGACACCGGCGCAGCATGGATGAGCTTCGCGCTCCAGGCAAACCTCTCGGACTGGTACACGCACGGTATGGCGGGCTTCAACGCGGAGAAGCTTGCCGTCGAGCTGGAAGTCCCCGACGACTTTACTATCAACGCCGTCGCGGCGATCGGCAGGCTGGGCGACAGTTCTTCATTGCCGGATCATCTCAAGGCGCGGGAAATACCGAGCGAGCGGAAGGCGCTGTCGGAGCTCGTGTTCAACGGCACTTTCGGTGCGGCATGAACGTCGGGTCGGTGACCATACCGAGCACTAACCCGCAATCCGGCCGCTCCCCCGCGCCGCCGCAGGTCGGGCTCGGCACGCGGCTGCTGTTGGGCGACAGATGCACCGATGTCGTTCTCAAAGCCATCGAGATCGGATATCGGTACATCGACACTTCGCCGAGCTATGGCAACGAGGATGCCGCAGGCCGGGCAATTGACCTCTCCGGGATCGACCGGCGCGAGATGTTCGTTACCACGAAGGTGGAGCGCGATGAGCTTCGTCCCGAACGCCTGCTGGCGTCGGCGCAGCGAAGCCTCGACACGCTCGGCCTTGATTGGATCGATCTTCTACTCATCCACTGGCCCAACGCCGACGTGCCGATTTCTGAAACGCTTTCCGCAATGGGCGAATTGCAGCGCTGTGGTGTCGTTTCACATATCGGCGTGGCCAACTTTCCGGTGGCTATGCTCGACGAGACCATCGCGGCGGCCGGTCGGGCCGGCACTAGACTGTTCGCGAACCAGATCGAGGTGCATCCGTCACTTCCGCAGCGACGGCTCGTCGCCGCATGTACCGCACGAGGCGTGCGCGCCATCGCTTATTCCCCGATGGGGCGCGAGGATCTCGGCCATACCGCTGTATTGGACGTGGCCAAGCGCACCGGGCGAACTCCAGCACAGGTCGTGCTCCGTTGGCACATCCAGAACGGCGTCCTGCCGGTGCCGATACCCGAAACCGGGGAACCTGGACAGATCGCATCCCAGTTCGACCTCTTCGAATTCGAACTCTCCAATGAAGATATGGCTGCGCTCGCGGGGGTCGGCCCGGAAAGGCGCTATTTCTCGCCTCCTTGGGCCCCGGCCTGGGATCCGCAGGATTGACTCAGCCGATTGAAGTGAACAGAGGAAAAATCATGTACAGACGAGATTTCCTGAAGGGCCTGGCCGCGAGCGCACTTCCTTTGCCCGCTTTTGCGCAAGGCAAGACGACGACGTTGAAGGTCATCAAGAGCCAAAATCTCGGCAGCGTCGATCCGATCTGGACGACGGCTGCCGCCACGCAGGATTTCGGTTTCATGGTTTTCGACACGATCATCGGCGCGGATGCCGATTTCGTTCCGAAGCCGCAGATGGCCGAGGGCTGGACGATCGAGGAAAACGACAAAACCTACATCTTCAAGCTTCGCGAGGGCCTCAAATTCCACGACGGCGAACCGGTCAGGTCGGCCGATTGCATCGCGTCGATCCGGAGATGGTGGGCGCGAGACGTCGCCGGTCAAATGGTGGCGGCCGTGACGGACTCGATGGATGTCATCGACGATCGCACATTCAGGCTCCGTTTGAAGTCGCCGTTTCCGCTGTTGCTCGATGCGTTGGGCAAGCTCAGTCCCGCAAGCTGCATCATCATGCCCGAACGGATCGCCAAGACTGATCCATTCAAGCAGATACCTGAGGCGATCGGTAGCGGTCCCTTCAAGTTCCTCACAAAAGAATGGATACCGGGGCAAAAGGCGTCGTTCGCAAAGTTCGGCGATTACATTCCTCGATCCGAGCCGTTCAGCGGCCTCGCGGGGAATCACGCCGCAGCTGTAGATCGGGTTGAGTGGTCGTTCATTGGCGATGCCGCGACTGCCGCCGCCGCTATGCAATCCGGGGAGCAGGACTACTGGGATGGTTTGCCGGTAGATCTAGTACCCCTGCTGAAGGACAATCAGAAGCTTGTCGTAGGGCCGAGGAATACGAGCGCCACGAACTATACGTTCGTGATGAACCACCTTCAGCCACCATTCAACAACCCCGCAATCCGGCAGGCTGTCGCGATGGCGATCGATCAGAGTGAATACTTGACGGCCGCGACGGCCGGCCTTCCCGAGAACGGCGGAGCCTGTCCAAGCTTCTATACGTGCACCTCGCCTTACGCGAGCGACGTCGGGGCATCCGTGCTGAAGGAGAAAAGCATCGAGAAAGCGAAGGCAGCCCTCAAGGCTGCGGGCTATGCCGGCGAGAAGGTCGTGTTCATTGGCGCGAACGAGCCACCGGCACTGGCCGCGATTGCTCAAATATCGGACGATCTTCTCAGGCGAATGGGCTTCAACGTTGAGTTCGTGACGACCGACTTTGCTGGGATGATCCAGCGCCGCGTCAACAAGGGCCCGGTCGACAAGGGAGGATGGAGCGCCTTCAACAGCACATATGGTGGCGTCGATCTCCGCAATCCGTCAGTCAACTCACTGCTGCGTGGCGCGGGCGAGCAATCTTGGTTCGGATGGCCGACCAATCCTCGGCTCGAGGAATTGCGAAGCCAATGGTTCCTACTGACGAACCCGCAAGAGAAGGTGAAGGTTGCCCACGAGATCCAGGTCGAGGCGTTCAAGACGCTTCCGTACATTCCGATCTGCTATTCCTATCCGCCGATAGCTTACAGCAAGAAGCTGACCGGCGTGACGCGCCAGCCAATCAACTCCTTTTGGGGAATTGGCAAGCAATCCTGACGACCAGCGCCGATCGTGCGGCAGAACTGTTGAATCCAGAAAAGGTGTCTTCATGAGCGATTTCGATCTCGTTCTTACCGGGCAGGTAGTGCGAACCGACCGGGTGATAGAGAATGGCTACGTAGCGATCCGGGGAGACACCGTTGAGCTGGTCGGCGGCGGCGAGCCCCCCGCTGCCCGCGAGCGCCAAGACTTCGGAAAAGCCTTCGTGATGCCGGGGGCGATCGACGCTCAAGTCCACTCCAAGTCGCAGCTAGGCCAGGAAGACTTCATCTGGTCGACCCGCGCGGCCGCCGCGGGCGGCGTCACGACCGTGGTGGATATGCCCTACGATGCCGGCTTCCTGGTTTGCACGGGGGATCGAGTCAGGCAGAAGATCAAGGAGGCGGGCGAACAAGCGCGTGTGGACTATGCGCTGTACGGTACGATCTATCCTGGTGACGGGCCGAAAAATATCGCGGGAATGGTCGACGCAGGAGTCTCTGCCTTCAAGTTCTCCACGTTCAACACGGATTCGAAGCGTTTTCCACGTATCCCCCCGCAAGATCTCTACGCTTGCTTCACCGAGATCGGCAAGTTCGGCCTGGCCGCGGGCGTGCATAACGAGAACGACGAGATGGTGAGAGCCGCGATGGCGAGCGTCGAGGCCGGAGGTATCACCGATTATCGTGCTCATGCCTTGTCTCGGCCGCCAGTCACGGAAACGCTGGCGATGGCAGAAGTCTATGAGCTCGGCGCCCAATCGGGATGTTCGACGCACGTCGTGCATTGCTCGGTGGGGAGGGGCTACGACCTGTGCCAGGCCTATCGCCAACAGGGATTCGATACGACCGTTGAGGCCTGCATCCATTATCTCACGCTGGACGAGGACAGCGATGTCGCGCGCCTCGGCGGCAAGGCCAAGATCAACCCTCCCATTAGGCCGCGTGCCGAGGTCGAGGCTCTCTGGCGGCATCTGGCGGCAGGGCACGTGACGGTCGTGTCGACCGACCATGTCAGCTGGTCGGAGAACCGCAAAACCGATCCTATGATGCTGAAAAATTCTTCCGGCGTTCCCGGTTTGGAGGTTCTATATTCGTTGCTCGTCAAGGGGCTGGTCGAGCGCGATCTCGACATCTCGTTTGCCGCTAGGCTGCTTGCGGCCAATCCAGCTCGCCTTTTCAGGTTCGGGCACCGCAAGGGCGCGTTGGAGCGGGGGCGTGACGCCGACGTTGTGGTGATGGCGCATGCGCCTCACCGATATGATCCTGGAGAGTCGGGGCACAACTTCGTGACGTGGAGTCCGTATGCTGGGATCGAGCTGCCTTACCGGCCTGTTGCAACCTATTTACGTGGCAAGCTCGTGTTCGACGGCAGGAATGTTTTGGCAGAACCGGGCACGGGTGCTTTCGTCCGGCCGCCGGCTCTGCGGTCCGCGCTCGCGAAAAACGAATCGGTAGCCGCCTGAGGGCGGCTCCTTACCACTGTATGCGCGCGTTGCTGAAGGGAGCGCAGGCTTCCTACTGACGCAAAAGTGACCCTTGATGTCCTCAAATCAATTTCGCGAGCCGGTCAAACAGCGCGAGATTGAGCCGCTTCATGTCGTTGCTGACGGGCACCGGTTGAGAGGAGAATTTTGCGATGACCATCTCAGCAGCGGGATCGACGTATAGCCATTGCCCATGGATGCCCAAGGCGAAGAAGGCCTTGCTCGCTTCGCCGGTCTGATACCATTTGCTGCGATAGCGGCCGTTCGGCAACCACTCGGTGGACTTGCCCTGCGCCCACGCCTCGGCAGAGCCGTTGTTGATCAAATCGGCGATCCATTCTTGCGAGACGATGCGCCGCCCGTTGACGACGCCGCCGAGCCGCATCATCTCGCCAATGCGAGCGAGATCGCGCGGCGTCATGCAGATGCCCCCGCCGGTTCGCGCCGAACCCGCCGCATCGACCGTGACATAGGCATCGCGCCTCGCACCCAGCGGCTGCCAGAGCCTGATGGAAACGAGGTCCGCGAACCTTAGCCCTGACGCGCGTTCAATGACCAGACCCAGAACATCGGAATTCGGCGATGCGTAACGAAAAGGTCCGCAATGCTCTTTCGGGCCCTTCTTCAGCGAGGACAGGAAAGCAAGCAGCGTTTCCGGAGTATCGCCCGCCGCGGGGGGCTCAAACAGCCCCGCTCGTCGGTAACGGGCAAAGTCGCCGCGCGGGTCGAGGTAGGTTTCCTCGAAATCCAGGCTCAGCCGCATGTCGAGAAGATCGCGGATCCGTGCGTCCGCATAGGCGGACGATTTCAACTCCGGCACATAATGCGCCACGACCTTGTCGACATCGAGTGCGCCATCACCCTCCAGAATACCCGCCACGATCGCGGTCACGGATTTGCTCGCGGAGAACAGAATATGTCGTGTCTCCAGGTCAAATCTCGGCGCGTGAAAATCCGCAATGATGCGACCGGACTTCATGACGACCATGGCATCGGCTGAGGTCATCGACAGGATGTCGGCGATCGTGGCATTCGCCCCATCGATGGATGCAGTCTCGCGGATCAAGCCTTCGGCGCTAACAAGCGCATGTTCGGCCAACCCAGCTGTGGCTGCGATCGGTGCGGTCGGGATGAGTTCGCTGACGTGGCGGAATGCCCAGACGTTCCAAGGTGCATCACGCCAATTGCTCAAGCGGACGTCACTGCGGGGAAACCCGTAGCTCGTCTCAAATGCTGACGACATCAATTAAAGAGCTCCATCGAAATACGAAACGCCCGACCTGACGCGCCATCAGTGGACGTGTTGCAGGAAGTCACGAAACCGATCGCTCGGTGGCGCAGACAACAATTCGACTGGATTGCCGTCGTGAACGAGGTGGCCCTTGTCGAGAAACAGCAGCCGCGAGCCGACGCGTCGGGCAAAGCTCATCTCATGAGTCACGACGACCATGGTCATCCCCTCCACCGCCAGCGTCTGCATAACTTTGAGCACTTCCTGTCGCAGCTCGGGATCCAGAGCTGACGTCGGCTCGTCGAACAACATCAATTTGGGCTCGACAGCGAGCGCGCGAGCTATCGCCACACGCTGCTGCTGGCCACCCGAAAGCTGCGAAGGGTAATGGCTCATGCGCTCGGCAAGCCCGACCTTCTCCAGCAAGGCCGCCGCGATCTCGCACGCCTCGGCCCTGGAGCGGCCCCGCGCGCGGATGGGACCGAACATCACGTTCTCCAGCGCAGTCAAATGCGGGAACAGGTTGAACTGCTGGAAAACCATGCCGGCTTCGAGTCGGATGCGCCTGATATCGCGCGAGGATCCTCGCACGCTGATATTGTCGACGCGGAGGTCGCCGTCGCTGATGGTTTCCAGCACGTTGATGCAACGAAGCATGGTCGATTTACCGGAGCCCGAAGGTCCGACCACCACCGCAACCTCACCACTCCCGATAGCGAGTTCGAGCGGATGCAGGACGAGATGAGAGCCAAACCGCTTCGTCGTCTGCTTGAATTCGATCATGCTCATGGCAGGCGCGATTTCCGTTCGACAAAGCGGAGGCTGATTGTGAGCATGCTGATCAGGATTAGGTAGATCAGCGCCACCGCAGTCCAGATCTCCACGGCGCGGAAATTCTGCGACATGATCTCTTGGCCGCGACGGGTTAGCTCGCCAACCCCGATCACCAGGAAGATCGAGGTATCCTTCACCACGGCGACGACCTGATTGCCCATCGCTGGGAGCGCGCGGCGGAACGCAATCGGCGCGATGACATAGGTCAGCACCTTCCTGAAGCCGAGCCCCATAGCGAGCCCCGCCTCCCGCAAGCCTGCCGGAACGCTGTCGAGCGCGCCGCGCACGATCTCGGCCGTGTAGGCCCCCGAGTTCACGATCAGCGTGATGATCGCCGCGCTCGTCGCGCTCAGCCGAATGCCCAGCATGATCGGCAGCGCAAAATAGATGAACATCACCTGCACCACGATCGGCGTGCCACGGATCAAGGCGACGTAGGCCTGCGCCGGGGCCTGCAACAGCCAGCCACCGTAATTGAGCGCGACGGCCGTGAGGACGCCGAGGACGGTGCCGCCGATCAGGCCGGCGACCGCGATGAAGATGGTGAGCTCAAGGCCTTGCAGCAGGTCCGGCAGAGCCGCGGTGGCTGCAGTCCAGTCGAAGTTCATGGGTCTAATCAGGTTCGACGGCGAGGTTGCAGATGCCGGCAAAAGAGCGCTGCAGACAGCACTCATTCGCCATCCGTCTGGTGAAACTTACGCAGGCTCGGTGCCGAACCATTTCTCGCGCAGCGACTTCAGCCGCCCGTCGGCCTTCATGGCGGTTAGCGTGGTATTCGCGGTCGCCACCAGCGGACTGCCCTTCTGGAAGCCGATCCCGACATCGCGGCCTTCGAGCGGCGGACGGATTACCCTGACTTTTCCCTTGCCGGCGTTGTTGGCGTAATACATCAACGCCGGCATGTCGTAGATCACCGCGTCCGTGCGGCCCGCTTCGAGCGCAAGCAAGGCATTGTTAATTGTCGGCAATTGCGCGACCGTCGCGCCCTTAATGTGTTCTTTGATGAATTCGACGGCGATGGTTCCGGTTTCGGTGCCGATGGTTTTTCCCGCGAGATCGTCGGGCGTCCTTATATCAGTATTGTTTGTGCCCGTGACGGCGATGAGCCCGCTCAGATAATAGGGATCGGAGAAGTCAATCACCTTCTGGCGTTCGGGCTTGATGAACAATTGCGAGACAATCGCATCGATGTTGCGGGTCTGCAAAGCGGGGATCAGCGCACCGAACTCCATCGGCTGCACGCGCCATTTGCGATTGAGACCTTTGGCGACCTCAGCCCAGACCTCGATGTCGAAGCCGGAATAATGGTCCCCCTCCTTGAACGCGAAGGGAGGGCTGCCGACGTTGGAGCCGACGACGAGCTCGGCCTCCTCGGATCTTGCCCGATACGACAGCGATAGCGCGGGCGCCGCGATCAATCCAAGCTTGATAAAGTCTCGACGTTTCATTTCTGCCTCCACGGTTGTCGCCTGCCTCACAGGATCTTTTCGCAATCAGTCGGCCGCACAATTCCACCGAGCCAGCAGCCATTGGCTCGCCCGCCTTCTAGATTGAAGCGGACCGAGATTTCGGAAGGACGCTTCATCGCGCGCCCCTGACGGATCGTGATAGGGCGCACGGACGGTTCGACGAGCCCGTTCTCCAGCAGACCGAACGACAAGGCGGCCGCTGCAATGCCAGTCGCGGCATCTTCGGGATAGCCGGAAGAACTCGGAAATTGTCGGGCATCGACGATTTGCGCAATCCGATCGGACATGGCGTAGGGATAAAGTCCTGTGGAATCGATCCGTGCGCAGAGCTGCTCGATCCGGCCGAAATCCGGCTTCAAGCCGTCGAGGATCGACACGCTCTTCAGCGGGACGAGGGTCTTTACCCGGCTCGTGCGCGCATTCTGAATCGGGAGCGTCGCGAGATCACCGGCGTCAATTCCGAGAACGTCGAGAATGTCGGCCTCGATTCCGGGCGCGTTCGGCAGCAGCTCGACGCGACCTTCGGGCTGCGACACTTCCACCAGAATGTCTTGTCTGGAGAACGTCTCGACACGAGCTTCGACCTGGCCGCTCCTGGTCCAGATCGAGACGCGGTCGCCTCGCAGCTTGCCGAGCTTTGCGAGCAGCCATACCGCGCCTACCGTTGCATGGCCGCACATCGACATTTCATGGTTGGGCACAAAGAAGCGAAATTCGAAATCGCAGCCCGAACCTTGGGGCGGCGGCAGGACGAAGCCGCTCTCATGGCCATACACCTGCGCGACGCGCTGCATCTCGGCGTCCGACATGCCGGCCGCATCGATGACGATCGGGGCGGGATTGCCGCCGTCAGGCCCCGCGGCAAACACGCTGACAAATCGAACGTCTCGTTCCGAATTGGCCGTCACCTTGATCGCGCAGTCCCTGTTGCCTCATGCGCACCCGCATATCGCTCCGGCCGTCGACATGCATGGCACATCGACGCCGCATCGAGATGATCAAGCGCGTGAGGGAGCCTCATCGAGTTGCGCGCGATTCGAGCGGAATTGTCTCGGCGCCGGACCAAGGTCCGGCGGCGCGGCCGCTCTTGAACCGTCACGCAGAATTCACGGGATGGAGGGTATGACCATAGCGCGACGGCCGCGCGGTCGAGCGGGCCTTAATTTTTGATCGAACGGGCCGCGCGCTTGCGGATCTCGCTCGGCGACCGCCCGCTTTCCCGGCGCATGGCGTGGGCAAGTGCCGCGCCGCTGTCGAAACCGACGCGAAAGGCGATTTCGCCTATCGGAAGGTCGGTCGTGTTCAGCAGTTCGCAAGCGGCTTCAAGGCGGACTTTCTGCTGAAATTCGCCGATGGACGAGCCGGTTAGCTCGCGGAACAGCCGGGTCATATGTCGCCGCGAGACGCCGAAGCGCGCTTCCAGCGCATTCAGCGGAATGTTCTGGTCGATGTGCTGCGTGAGGTAATCCTTTAGGTCGTCGACCAGCGCCACCGCGTGCTCGCGATGCGAGGCGCCTGATACGGCCTCGCCCGCCATGACCTCGGCAATGCACTGAATTAGCAGGGCCGACGACAGGCCCCGGCGAACCCCGGCGTTGCCATAACCGCTTGCCTCGACCCGGCCTGAAAGCTCCTGCAGGGCGCGCAGCCTGGAGGTCCGGCGAAACAGCGCGGTTGCCTGCGTGCGTCGCCGAAATTCCTTCAAGGAGCCGATTTCCTTGTCGAGCCTCTGGATGGCGGGATGCGTGACGTACATGGCCACATGGCTATGCGAGCCGAGGCCGGCCTGGGTCGCGTGAGCCCGATCGGCCGGTACGACGGCAAACCGGTCTTGCGAAAGCCAGGTACCTTCGCGTTGGCCCTCGTGCTTGAGCTCGATCGCTCCACGGCTTGGCAAGATGAACATCAGGCAATCATGCCAATGCCAAGGCATGGCGTAATCGTTGCCTCCGACCACTGCGGCATGCTCGCTGTCAGCGGCGATTAAAAGATCGGCATTTGCTGTCCGGCAGAGCTTTTCAAAGGACCTCAGCATCGGGGTACCCAGTGTGACTGCTGCAACCATAGCAGCCGCCCTTGCAGCTGCGCAATGCCGACAGGCTTACCACCAGCCATGCGCGGGGCATGGTATCCGGGGTGCACTATCCATACGAGCGCGAAACCGAGCGCACCTCAACATGAAGCACCAGTCTCACCGGCCCAGGTACTCTCGCCCTACACCGGACCATGGGAGCCGGGCGGCACCACGTAGAGCGTCATCGCGAAAATTGCATAGATGCACAGCAGGAGCGGATCGACGAACCAGGCCGACCGTCCGCCATTGGTCACGATGCATGCGACAACGGTGGCAATCATCACCTTGGTGACCGTGCCGACCAGAATTGCAAAGCCATCGGCTTCGCCCGGCGACGTAGCTGAGCAGCACCAGCACAGGCGCGACGACAGGGCGATCTGTGACGCGCTGCCCAATGCGATGCTAACGCTCATATCGAGCCTGTTCCGGCGAGCCGCGGAAAATGCAACCGCCATCTCGGCTGCGCCACCGACCAGGGCGACCACGATGAACCGACGAAGGCCGGAGTCAGCCAAGCGATCGCGGCTCCGCTTGCTAGTTGTGCGAGGTCAGTATTGATCAAGTTCCGCAGCGACACGGGCCAGAACGTCGCGGGGGGCGCTGACGAATTCGGACCGGCTCAGGGGCTCACCGTCACCAGGATGCGTCGTGGCGATCATGGCGATCTTGGTCACGGTGAGATCCTCATGGACGGGATCGCAACGATCGGCTTTGACCCCCTCAACCACCATCAGGTCCTCGTGCCCACGGAAGCGCGCAGCGAGAGCCCATTCCACCTCGCGCGGATTCTCGATGTCGATGTCATCGTCGACGACGGTGACGAGCTTCAGCAGGTTGACCTGACCCATGGCCAGCATGGCGGCCCGTTTGCCTTCGCCAAGCCGCGGCTTATGCATGGAGATGATCGCGTGCAGTCGGCCCATGCCGCCCTCGGTGATGAGAACGCGCCGTACAGCTGGAATCATGCGCTGCAGGGCCTGCCGCAGCGTGGCGCCGATCGCGATGCCGCCGAGCAAACAGTGCTCGCTCGCATATCCAGGGAGAACCGCCTGGTAAATGGCGTCTTGCCGTCGGGTGATGCAGGCAATGCAGCCGCCCATTCCGGCGCCGTAACTGACGTAGAAGCCATGGAATTCCGATACCGGACCTTCTTCGATCTGCTCGTCAGGATAGAGTTCGCCTTCTAGAACGATCTCTGCCTCAGCGGGGACCTCCAGATCCACGGTCTTGCATTTGACTAGTCTGAGCGGCTCGCCGAGCATGCCGCCGATATTGTCGAATTCGTCATCGCCGAGACCGAGATAGAGCTGGGACCCAAGGAGGACGGCCGGGTGGTTCCCGATGGCGACAGCGATGGGAAGCCGCTTGCCGAGGGCTTTGGCCTTTTCCGCCAGAAGATTGAGATGGTGATTCTTCGCGATGCCGGCCATGATCCTGCCGCCGCCCTCGAGCCGAAGTCGCGCAATCGATACGTTGCGGCGACCGGTCTCGGGATCTTTTGCGATGATCACGCCGGCGGTGATGTAGGGGGCTGTCTCGCGTTCGAACCAAGTCGGAACGGGCAGGGAAGCCTTCAGGTCGATATCGCCGGATTGGACGACCTCTTGCACGGGCCCCGAGCCGGTTATCACGGGCTTGACTGGGTGGGACAGCGCGCGGATGCAGAGATCATCGAGCCTGTCCGGCTCGACGTTCAGTCCTAGAGCGAATCTCGCGCGCGAGACCAGGAGATTGCCGACGACCGGTAATGAGCCGGTTTCTTCGAACAGGATCGCGGGTCCTCGATCCTTAAGCGCCAAAACGGCGCCGATCTCAAACTTCGGATCGGTTCGGCGCTTCACACGATGAAGAGCTCCCGATGTCGCGAGCTGCGATAAATATCCACGCATGCTTTGATCGGTCATTGACTGTCGCTCTATTTTTCCTTCGTTCGAAGGCGGTCCGAAGTATCGAGTGATCTGACCGCATCGTAAAGAGTGGCAGTGCCCATCGCCAACGCGCCGGGATCCGCCCACTCATCGGGGCTGTGACTCTTGCCTTCTAGGCAAGGAATGAACAGCATAGCCGAGCGCCCGATACGTGCAATGAACGCGGCGTCGTGACCGGCTCCTGACGCCAATTCGGTCGTGCTATAGCCGAGCCTCGAAGCGCTGCGAGCCAGTGCGGCTCGAAGCTCTGGGTCGCACGGGGTCGGGGCGGTTCGCGAGATGATCTCAAGGCGCTCGCGTTCAACGCCGACGCGGTGAGCCGCCTCCAGACTGTGCCGATCGAGCAGCTTGATGAAGGCCTCGATCTCCTGGCTATCCTCGGCGCGTATGTCCAGGACCAGCCGTGCCTGTCCGGGCACGACGTTTGCGGCGTTCGGCGAGATCTCGATCATCCCCGTGGTCGCCACGAAGTGACCGCGCGCGCGCTCTGCTTGCAGCGTCCCTTGCCTGGAGGCCCAGGAAATCACTTCTGCGGCTGCGACCGCGGCGTCGCGGCGCAATTTCATCGGTGTGCCGCCGGCGTGGTCCGCCGACCCGCGAAACAGCAGTTCGACCCGCACGATCCCGACTATGCCGCTCACGATGCCGAGTTCAATGTGGGCATTTTCAAGAACGCGGCCTTGCTCGATATGAAGCTCCAGATAGGCCGCTATCTTTGGCGGTTCGGTCTGCCCCAGGGTGCCGGGAGCACCTCCTGCCCTCGCGATGGCGTTGAAGAGGCTCTCGCCACCGGCGTTCGTGCGAGAAAGCATGTCTTGGCTCAACGCCCCCACCATGGCTCGACTGCCAATACAAGATAAGCCGTAGTCGCTCGGCTCCTCGGCCAAGAAGTCCACAATCTCCAACGGGTGGTCGAGGGGGCGCCCGGATCGTACCACCGCGCGTGCAACCTCGACCGCTGAAATGACACCGGCGGCGCCGTCAAACCGACCTCCCGACGGAACGGTGTCGGTATGTGATCCGAGCATGATCGGTGGCAGTGGTCGACGTCCTTCGAGCCGGCCGATGAGGTTGCCGCCAGCATCCATCCGGCGCGTCAGGCCCGACCGCGTGAACAGCTCGCTGAGCCATTTTCGCCCTTCGGCAAAACGAGGCGTGAATGAGCGGCGAGTCCAGGGACGATCCGGCTCCGTGATGGCGGCAAGCGCCATCAGGTCGGTCCATAGGCGGTCGGCGTCGATGCTCGACGAGCTCGGATCGAATGGCATTCGCTATGCTAAATACGTGGTCGCGCCGTCGCGCCAATAATCGTTTCCGGAAACAGCTATCACAAAGCGCGTTGCGCCCCATTCCGCAAGCTCGCTCCGTTGACAGAGGACCGCGACCAGAGCATTTCAGAGCAAAGGAGAGCACATGTCGGACAAGGCGCGGTTGATCGTCGGAATAACCGGAGCATCGGGCATTGCTTACGGTGTCCGCCTCCTGCAATTGCTGCGGCAAACCCCAGTTGAAACTCACCTCGTGGTTTCGCGAGCTGGAGAGATCGCCATGGCGCATGAAGGTCCTATCAAGGTATCGGAAGTTCGAGCACTTTCGGACCGCTGGTACAAGTTCGACGACGTTGCGGCGCCGATTTCGTCCGGTTCTTTCCGTACCCAAGGCATGATCATCGCGCCCTGTTCGGTCCGAACGATGTCCGAGATTGCGACCGGCGTTACCTCCTCGCTGTTGTCCCGTGCCGCAGACGTCGTGCTGAAGGAGCGCCGACGACTGACCTTGCTCGTCCGCGAGGCGCCGCTTCATACCGGTCACCTCAGGACCATGACGACCCTCTCGGAGCTGGGCGCCATCATCTATCCGCCCGTCCCGGCGCTCTATACGAAACCTGCAGATATTGAAGAGATGATCGATCAGACGATCGGGCGTGTTCTTGATCTCTACGATATCGATCTCGGTCTCGTGTCACGGTGGAAGGATTCGTAGCCCTTCCCAGAGACCTGCAGATCGATGGAGCCCGGTGGAATCAATGATCAGGAGATGATCTGACGCTGCGCTTTGACCTCGGTGGCTGTTAGGGAAAGGTTTCGGCCGTTCCAGCAGGAGCCATATTAGTTCGACGCAGCCTTCGACGCGAGCTACGCCTCGCAAGGCAGAGGCAAACCGGCTTGAGGATGATGCGCTCGAACAAGACCCCTGAATGGGTCATGTCGCGTCGAGTGGAGCGTGGGCCCAACGTGTACGGCCTGCCCTTCCGGCTATCCCCGCGGAGTGTCGCTCCGCGGAACTATCCGACATTGCCGGGACGAACTACAGGTCTCGTTGACAAGAAAGGTGTAGACCAATATACTGCCCGCGCAAAAGGTGAAGGGAGACGCTCCGTGGCAGTTATCCAGTGTGACATCCGTAGAGGCAGAACGCCGGACCAGAAGCGCATCATGGGCGAAAAGCTCACGCGAGCCGTTCATGAGATCACGGGTCTCGATATCGACAATATACTCGTGATTTTTCGGGAGCAGCCTGGCCAAGATCTGCTCGAGGGTGGTGTAGTGCTTCCGGACTATCAGGCCGGTCCGAATGGCGAAGATCTCGCAGGAGCAGCCGAATTCGAAGCGCGGGCCCGCAAACGCAAACAATCTTAAACTAGCTTTGGAGCCTCAGGGAGAGCCAACATGCCCTACATTTGCTGCGACATTCAGGAAGGCCTATCCGACGACCAGAAAGAACGGCTCGCTGATGCGATCACGCAGATCACGCATGAGTCGATCGGCTCTCCTATGCCTTACATCCACGTAGCGATCCGCGAATTTCCCAAAACAAGCTTCGTGCAATCAGGCCTCCGGGGCCGCGATTACGGCAAGCCTGCAATTGCGACCGCCGCCGAATAAGAGATGTGTGGCAGCCTTCAAAGTGCTTTGGCTTTCAGGGCTGCCATTAGAGCCTTGTCGAGAATGCCGTTCCATTTCGAAAGCGCTGCGTCCGGCATACGCGACCTTTGAGCTTTCAGCCACAGCGGGGTTGCCGCTTCGAAGGTTCTCAGACCGGCCGCGGTAAGCGACAGCCCGACCGAGGGCTTTTTAGCTTTTTCGATCCATTTGAGGCGCTTCAGCCCGTTGATGGCCAACGTTGCAGAGGCCTGATCTAAAGCCAACAGAGTGGCGATGTCTTGAACACGTACGTTGCGATTCTCAGCTACTGCTGCAAGAACGTGGAATTGCGTCGATTTGATTGCTTCTGGGCGCAAAATTGCATCGTATTCTCTCGTGACGTAACGCGCTGCGCCGCGAAGCGTACTATTCGCGCATCGCTGGAAGTCGATTGAATCCGATGTGCCGTCTGTCTCATCGAAGCCCTCGGCGTCATGTGACATGACGTAGAGCCTGCGCGGAGCCTGTTCGTTCAGCGCAGCGGCAGCCCTGAGCGTCGCAAGGATTTCGTTCCAACCTGCGGTACCCAAACCTCCCAAAAGGCGTCGTTGCGCCAGCCGCCACTTCGGAACGGCAGCCTTCAACGTTTCTATTCCCGCGTCTGTGAGCGCAGGAATTTGGATACGCTGGTCGACCTCAGACACCTGCAATTCGACAAGGGATTTGCTGGCGAGAAGCTGCAGGTTGCGTGTCAGGGTGGTCCGCTCGAGAAGCATGACCTCCGCCAGTTGAGAGACTCCCAACGGCACGAACCGGTAGATATTTCGCAGCGCTGAGAATTGAGCTGCATTCAGCCCGGTGGGTTGCAAGGCAGCATCGTAAAGCACCGCCGTCGTGCGGGCGATCATCCGCAATTTCAGGCAGATACATGAATCAACGACCGACATGGCTTCGTTCCGCTGGAGATAAGTGCTGCGGCCGGCGCGCCGCTCCGGAACCCTTAGCACGCACATTGTCGCACACAATGTCGCAAATCGCGCTTGCCGAGTCAAAAATATTTGTCTACACCTATCCCGCCGCGCAAGGAAAACGCTGATCCAGGCGGGCGCAACCAGACCAATATAAATCGAGGAAATGCGTCAAGGGAGGTCGAAATGGCAGGTGAAAGTCTGCTCGTCACGCCGGAAGCGCTCACAATTGAGGAGCCTAGTGCCCAAGTTGGGAAAGGGCGGATCCTCACGGCGAGCGTAATTGGCAGCGTCATTGAGTGGTACGACTACGCTCTCTACGGCACGGCTGCCGCGCTGATCTTCGGCCATCTGTTCTTTCCAAAGGCTGATCCGATGGTAGCGACGGTCGCAACGTTCGGAACGTTCGCTGCCGGATTCATCGCTCGTCCGTTCGGCGGCCTGATCGCGGGCTATTATGGCGACAAGATCGGGCGCAAATCGACTCTGGTTTTGACGTTGATGACTATGAGCCTCGCGACGACGTTGATCGGCTGCTTGCCTACCTATGCCCAAGCTGGTGCGCTTGCGCCGATATTGCTTTTGCTTCTTCGGATACTCCAGGGCATGGCCGTCGGCGGAGAATGGGGAGGGGCCGTCTTGATGGCCGTCGAATTTGCTCCGGCTGGCCGGCGCGGCTATTGGGGATCGTTTCCCCAAGTTGGACCGTCCGCCGGAATTCTCCTCGGGACGGCATCGTTTTCGCTCGTGTCGTTCTTCGTGAGCGAGGCTGACTTTCTGACCTGGGGTTGGCGAATTCCCTTTCTGATCAGCCTGCTTCTTGCGGCGGTTGGCATGTACATTCGTTTGCGCGTGTCGGAGACGCCCTCGTTCAAGCGGATTCATCAGCTGACGCGAGAGACGAAGAACCCGCTGATGTCGGTGGTCCGCGAGCATCCGCGCGAGCTGTTTCATGCAATCTTCGCTCGCTTTGCCGATGGCGGAAATTTCTACCTTCTAACCGTCTTTCTGCTCGCCTACGCAGCCGACCAGGCGCACATTCCACGCTCGCAGTCTTTGATCTGTCTGATGATCGGAACGTTCGCGAATGTCATAACGATTCCCTTCTTTGGCCGCTTGTCGGATTCTCTAGGCCGCCGAGCCGTTTTTATCGGAGGTGCGATTTTCATGGCGGTTTGGGCCTGGCCGATGTTTGCGATGGTCGACAGCGGCAAGGCGTCAATGCTGGCTTTCGGCTTGTCGATCATGATGATCTTCGGCCACGCGCCGGTGTATTCGACCCTTGCGTCGTACTATGCCGAGTTGTTTCCCGCGCGGATGCGCTACAGCGGAATCTCGATCGGTTATCAAAGCGCGGGCATCATTCTCGGTGGGTTTATGCCGTTGATCGCAAGCGCTCTCATCCTGACAACGGATGGTAAGCCCTGGCCGGTGATTTTGATTATCGCCGCGCAGTCGCTGATCGCCGCCTTGTCGCTGTATCTCGGCCCTGAGACCTACAAGCGCGACATTTCAATGTAAGCACCGCAAGCCCGCGGGGGGCTTTGGTGCTCCTCGCTTAATTCGATTCAAGGAAAGCGAAAATGGCTAGAACGTTGAAGCAGAGCCGAAGCGCCGAGGCGCGGGTCGAAGATCTGACCAAAGTTAGATTGACCGTAGAACAAATCTTGGCAGACATCGAGGCCAGGGGGGATGGCGCGGTCCGGGAGCTTTCAAAAAAGTTTGATGGCTGGGATCGCGAAGACTACCGGCTCACGGAGGACGAGATTAAGGCATGCGTTTCGCAATTGTCCAAGACAAACCTCGATGACATCCGTTTTGCGCAGGAGCAGGTACGAAATTTCGCGAAGCTTCAGCGCGATTCGATGAAAGATATCGAAGTTGAGACGCTGCCCGGCATCGTTCTTGGACACAAGAACATCCCGATCAATTCGGTTGGGTGCTATGTTCCGGGAGGCAAGTATCCGTTGCTTGCATCCGCGCATATGTCTGTCATAACCGCCAAGGTGGCAGGCGTTAGCCGCATCGTGACGTGTGCGCCGCCTTACAAGGGAAAGCCCGCACCGGCGATCGTGGCTGCGCAGCACCTGGCTGGCGCGGACGAGATTTACTGTCTCGGAGGCATACAGGCGGTGGGCGCTATGGCCCTTGGTACAAAGAGCATCTTGCCGGTGGACATGCTGGTAGGCCCGGGAAATGCCTTTGTGGCTGAAGCAAAACGCCAACTGTTCGGTCGTGTCGGCATCGATCTTTTTGCTGGTCCCACCGAGACCCTAGTGATTGCGGACGAGAGCGTGGATGGTGAAATCTGCGCAACGGACCTGCTAGGGCAGGCCGAGCATGGGCCAAATTCTCCTGCTATCCTGCTAACGAACTCGGAAAAGCTCGCGCGCGACACGCTTGCGGAAATCGAGCGTCTGCTCGGCATTCTTCCCACAGCTGCGGTCGCCCGACAAGCATGGGAAGACTATGGAGAAGTGATCGTTTGTGACACCCTCGAGGAGATGGTCTCCGAAGCCGATCGGATCGCTTCGGAGCACGTTCAGGTGATGACCAGCGATCCAGACTACTTCTTGAAGCACATGACCAATTACGGCGCACTCTTTCTCGGACCGCGTACAAATGTCGCCTACGGCGACAAGGTGATCGGAACCAACCATACCCTGCCTACCCTGAAGTCGGCCCGCTACACCGGTGGGCTCTGGGTCGGAAAATTTCTGAAAACGTGCACCTATCAGCGGGTCCTTACAGACGAGGCTTCCAGCATGATTGGCGAATATTGCTCTCGGCTCTGCATGCTGGAGGGCTTCGTCGGGCATGCCGAACAGGCGAATGTTCGCATCCGTCGCTACGGAGGCAAAAACGTCGCTTATGCGACCGCGGCTGAATAGAAAGAGAGGGCCTCGGCGTCGCTTGAATTCGTCGAGGCCGCACGGGCCAAACAATGCTTTCGGCAATTCCTTCATTTCGAATAGATGGTCGTCGCGCGCTCGTTACGGGCGCGGGACGCGGCATTGGACTTGCCGCGGCATGGGCGTTAGCAGAGGCCGGGGCACACGTCACGTTATGTTCGAGAACGCCCTCCGAAATCGGTATCGCTGCGAAGGCTATTCGCGACGAGGGGGCGTGCGCTGACGTGTTGGTGCTCGATGTGACGGACCTGGAAGCAGTATCGGCTGCGATCCATGAGTCGGAGCCTTATGATATCCTCGTTAACAACGCTGGCACCAACCGGCCGAACCACATGACGGCCGTCTCCGCCGTTGACTTCGACTACGTCATGAATCTGAATGTGCGCGCGTCTTTTTTCGTTGCGCAGGCCGTGGCGCGACGGCTCATTGCGGCCGGCTCGCCAGGGTCCATTATCAATATTTCCTCCCAGATGGGCCACGTAGGCGCTGAGAATCGTTCGCTCTACTGCGCTTCGAAGTGGGCCATGGAGGGCTTTTCGAAAGCCATGGCTCTCGATCTGGCTCGGTACAGGATCCGCGTCAATACCATTGCACCGACCTTTATCGAAACGCCGATGACAAAACCGTTTTTCGACGATCAAGCGTTCAAGGACCAGGTAATGTCCAAGATCAAGCTGGGTCGCTTGGGGCGCGTTGAAGACGTAGTCGGCGCGGTAGTTTATCTCGCAAGCGAAGCATCCAGTCTTATGACAGGAACATCTATGCTCATCGATGGAGGATGGACAGCGGAATAAGGCGAGAGACATCGCGTCGCCCACTCGTCGCTGTAGGGGCTCTTTTCGGGAACCTCATGTTCTGGCTCCTGCGTTCCAGATGACTAGCTAGTGTCGACTGCGCCTTATGAGGTGTGGTGACATTCCGAAGGAATTTTTGAAGGCGCGGCTGAAGTGAGACATATCGGTGAATCCGAAACTCACTGCTGCGTCTGTAACCCGGCAAACGTGCCCCTCCGCAAGCGCCTTGTAGCACGCAAGAAGCCGTTGTTCCCAGAGCCAGCGGATCGGCGTCGTGCCATCGATCGCGAAGAGGCGATTGAGAGTGCGCGGAGCGATATTTTGCGCTTTCGCAATAGTCTCGATGTCGAGATCAGACCTATGAAGATGCGCCAAAATGTAGCTTTTCACCTGCGTGAGCAGACGCTCGCGGGCGCATCCAACTTCCGGCGGACCCGCCAGCTCGGCTTCCATCGTCGTGGCAAGGATGTCGAGAGCAGAGCTTCCGAGACGATCGATTACGTGAGTGTCAGCCGGTTCGCCGAACTTAGTGATCTGGCGCACGATTGTTCCGGCCAGTGCGCCCAGCTTTGAATCCCCCGCTATACGGCGGGCTGTCAGCCCACGCGCTCTTGGCAAGCGCGAAATTAACAACGGTCGAGGTATGTTCACCATGATAGCGCGGTAGTCTTGACGAAATTTCAGCGTGAAGGGCTGAGCTTGATCATAGAGAAAGAGATCGCCGCTTTGTGCCCGCGCCTCGCGTCCGTCCTGCGTTAGGCAGACCCCTCCGAGCAACACGAGATACAACATGAAGTGGTCCCGCGGGTCCTTGCGGATCTCGGCAGGTCCACGGTCCAACTGGGTCAGATCAGAGGATAAGCGACCGTCACTAAACCCCAATGCGCCAAATCTCCAGCTACTGATTTGAGCGCTAAATGGGTAGTCAGAATCGCGTCGGGCCTCGCAGTAGGAATAGTTGCGGCAACTCACCTGATGCCAGCGATCATAGCCCTCGCGATCTTTGACAGCCTCAAGATTCTGCATCTTAAGCATTTAGCCCCCTCCAATCTGTTCATTTGCGAGGGTCTGGCAAGCATCGTGCCATCGCAAACCACGACAAGTGGCAAATGTCCCGCCCAGGGCCGTTCTAGTGCCAACCTGCAGATTTCAGCAAATGCCCAATGGCAAGCAATGTCAAAAGGGCGGGCAAAAAAGCCAATTGGCAGGCAAAGGCCACTTGCCTGGCAGTTTGAGCGCAGCGGCGCGCCAACCAACCATGGTACGGACCGACACCATCTTGAGTGTACCAATGAGGGAAACACCCCGTGTCCGATCAGAAGTCCTCGAACGATCTTCACGAACTTTCCGTCGCGGAAGCGGCCGCGGCAATCCGAGGCGGTTCGCTTAGTGCCGTAGCGTATGCTGCTGCTTTGCTACGCCGCTGTCGCGAAAGGGCTGATCTAAGGGCGTTCATTACGCTCGATGAAAACTCGATTTTGGAGGCTGCTCGCGTCTGTGATCTGCATCGCGATTCCAATAAGCCAATGGGTCCGCTTCATGGAGTACCGATCGCTATCAAAGACAGCATGCAGATAAGGAACATCCGGACGTCAGTAGGAACGAAGGTCCTCGCTGGATTTCGGCCCGAACAAGACGCCGCGGTCATCTCCTCGCTAAGGGCAGCTGGTGCCATCCTGTTCGGCAAGAACAATCTTCCGGAAATGTCGTTTGGATACACAGGCCTGAATGTACATTATGGCCAAGTCAGAAACCCTTATAATGTCGAGCGCATCACTGGTGGATCTTCAAGCGGTGCCGGGGCTTCCATTGCGGCAAGATTAGTCCCCGCTGCACTTGGCGGCGACACGGTGGGCTCGATTCGGCTCCCCGCATCGCTGTGCGGTATCGTTGGATTTCGCCCGACAACCGGTCGCTGGCCGACCGCCGGCGCAGCTCCGATATCACATACGTTCGATGCTATCGGTCCACTAGCTCGCACGGTGGAGGATTGCGTGCTCCTCGACGCGGTAGTCACGGGCTACCAACATCCACCGGCCACGTCCGGCCCTGGCCTAGAGGGTGTACGGATTGGATACGCGCCGAAACAGTACCTCGACCTCGTCGATCCAGAGGTTGAGCGTGCTTTTAAATTATCAATTGAGAAGCTGAAGGCTTCCGGCGCGGAAGTGATCGAGATTGATCTCGGTGACGACTTTCTGCCGCTTGTAGAAAAAGCAAATTGGCCAATTTTCTGGCACGAAGTAATGCCGCACATCACAAAGTACCTTGAAGAAAACAATGCGCCAGCGACATTTATGGACATTTACGAAGGACTCGGAGACAACGTTAAGGTTTGGTGGACCGCCAGCGTGCTTCCCAGTGGTCCAGATTATGTTTCGAAGGAGGCGTTTCTGGAATCCGTGACCGTGCATCGCCCCTTGTTGCAGAAACGCTACGCGGAGAGTTACTGTTCGAACGGCATCGATGCTCTGATCTTTCCGACCACGCCCACCGTTGCACCACCTATTCCCGCCGATGAGGAAATAACTATCGCGGGCCAGAAAGTCCCTGGCTTAGCGATCAGCAAGAACGTTGTCGCTACCAGCTGCGCGGGCATACCGGGAATCAGCCTACCCATCGGAATTTCCGCGGATGGTTTGCCGATTGGAATGGAAATCGACGGGGCGGCCGAGCAAGATGGTAAGCTGCTCAATCTTGCTGCACGTATTTCAGCGGTCGTCGGAAAAATACCCGCTCCACCCTCATAGTCACGGAGCGGCCAACAGAGCCCCGTCAGGTCGTCGATCCTCGGCTTAACCTGCCGTGTGAATGCCGGCTAACTCGAGGCTAATCGGACCAAGATGAAGACATGCTCGATCCAGATAGTTCTGGGAGGAGGGGTGTCATCAATGCCGTCGCTGCCCGGCGGAGCGGCATCCGGGTCTAGACTTCTGCCGGTATTATCAGGTGACCGGCATCGCCTTTTACGAAGAGCTCGCTGCCCACTACCACCGCCGAGTTTGCCTTTAGTGTCCCATTTCCCGGAGGCGCGTAAACGTTTCTGTTGCCCTGCGTTCGGTCTTGCCGACATGGGACGATTGCCTTGTCGCCTATCACACTAACAGTCGGCTCGAGGAAAATGGCGATATTTTTTAAACTTGTTGAGCTTGCTCCAGTCGGCAAGCTCCAATGAATCAACACCATCAGGCTGGTGATGCGGACACGCTGAATAGCGCGGCCGCGATTAGACGGCTTAAACCCTCGCGTGTGTTAGCGTCGTGTTTATCCCGGCAGAGTCGGATGACGTCGGGCTCCACCAAAGCACAGGCCCCTGCCTTCACGCGCTTGGC
This sequence comes from Bradyrhizobium campsiandrae, assembly GCF_014529705.1. Taxonomy (GTDB): domain Bacteria; phylum Pseudomonadota; class Alphaproteobacteria; order Rhizobiales; family Xanthobacteraceae; genus Bradyrhizobium; species Bradyrhizobium campsiandrae. The sequence continues at coordinate 29,530 of NZ_JAANIH010000028.1, read as the reverse complement.
TTCCTGCTCAAGATCAGCCTCGAGCGCCAAGTCACCAGACACGCTCGCTTCTGTGAGAAAATTTGCGATGCGGAGAATGACCCGTGCACTGTAGTGAGAGTAGCAGGGCCATTGTTCTGTAGCGGCGTCTGCGAGCAACTCACTGATCTGCGGCTCGGAATCAGATGTGATGATCAAAGTTGTATTCAAGCCTAAGAGAAAGCCGCTGAGCCTGTCCTGCGCAGAGTTGCTGTTGCGTGTAGCGCAAGCGACGGCTGTAAGCTCGGCCTCGCTCAGGTAGTGAGATGCCAGAGCGTTGAGGATTGCGCGTCGGCTCGGGAAATACCGATAGACGTTGGCGGCTGAGAAGGCGCAAGCGTCCGCGATGTCAGCCACCCTGATCTTGCGATGGCCATACATTCTCAGAAGAATTTCCGTCTCGACGAGAATGAGCGAGGCTTGGTTCTGAGGCTGACTTGGCAAAACGCTGAACAGCTGCGGGTTCGCACCTAGCCTTCCCGTTGGCATAATTCGGTTGGCACAGGTCGAGTGGCGACAGGTCTCTCCAGAGATATCGAGAGGGTCGCCGTTCTGACGCGTCTTTAGGCAATCTCCAGCCTGATTGCCGATGGCCGAATTCTTCGACGGCCCAGGAAAATCATGCATGAGAGCCAACTCCGTGGCGAGCGGTGGCCAAAGATAAGGGATCGTGTTTGTTCGATCGGTGTAGAGCGCCCGGGCTTTAGGACACAGGGCCGGCGATAGCCCTCACAGGCCAGCGGCAGACAAACGCAAATTATTTCAATCAGGCACGTCCGCTAGGCCATTGGGGAATAGCATGCGTGCCGTGAGAATGACGTTCAGATATTCCCGTAGAATCTTGATCTTACCGCCTTCGGCTACCAGTTGGCTGACGTAATCCTGTGCGTAAACCCGCTCGGTCCCGTCGATAAAGCCGTCCGTGTGGTATCGGACGAATACAATATCCGCGCCTTTCACCTCGTGAATCTCGATGTTCGATACCGTGAACGACGAGAAATGAGACCGGATCATCTCCAGGACTTGGCGAAGAGCGACTTTTCCCTCAAAGCGAGAAGGTATCCCGAGAACCGGAAAATAAGGAAATTCAAACACTCCGTCATCAGCGAACAGATCGACACATCGATTGATGGAAGTGTCGAAATGTCTCAAGCAATCGAAGAACTCATTCAGCAGCTCACGGCTCGACAACATTTGCGTGTCCTTTTTCATTGATTGGCTCCAAGGGGCCCGCTGCACTAAGCTGGGGGCGGCCGGCCCGCGGAACGGCCATCTCGCAGCTAAATCTGCGCGAGACCACCGTCGACGAAGACCTCACTTCCGTTCATGAAACTGCTTTCATCGGACGCCAGGAATGCGACGACCTTTGCAATCTCCTCGTCGAGCCCCGTACGCGACAATGGCGTGATCGAGGCCGCGAACTCAAGGAAGCCGTCGACTTGCTCCTTCGGAAGGCCCGATTCGCTCCAAGCGGGTGTCTTGATGACTCCGGGACTCACCGCGTTAACCCGAATATTCCGACCCTTGAGATCCGATGACCAAGTGCGCGCGAACGAACGGACCGCGGCCTTAGAAGCGCTATAGAGACTCCAGTTGCCGAAGCCCTTGCTGGCCACGATCGAGGCACTGAGAATGATGGAGCTTCCGGGACCCATCAATGGCAATGCCTTCTGAACCGTCCAGATTACGCCCTTGACGTTGGTGTTGAGAAGCCCGTCGATGTGTTCTTCGGTAATGCTTCCCAGCGGAGCCGGTGTTGCATATCCTGCATTTGCGAACACGGCGTCTACGTGCCCGACCTCCGTCTTTACGCGGTCGTAAAGGCGGTCAAGGTCGGCGGGCTTGGTGACGTCGCCTTGAACTCCGATCGCGCGTTCGCCCAGGGACTTGACCGCGGCTTCCAATTCGGACTTCCGGCGTCCAGTAACATAAACCCGCGCCGCGCCCTCTTTAAGAAAGGTCTTAGCGGTGGCGAGACCAATGCCTGAGTTGGCTCCAGTAACCACAGCGATCTTGCCTTCAAGCCGAGGCATGGGTTTCTCCTTTGTTTCGAAATGATGAACGGCTGCCGACGATGACCGGAATAGCCAGTCTCCACTGGCATTGCTGACGGGCACCCTTATGGCCCTTGCTTATTGTGGCTGGAATGTCATAGTTGCCACCTTTCTAGCCATACGGAGGTTCCGATGCACAGGGTCGGGCTCGTCGTCTATCCGAGCTTTCAGTTGGTGTGCTTGGCGGCGAGTTCGGTATTCGAGGTCGCTAACCTCGTGCTCGACACGCCGGCATACCAGGTGTCGGTCCGCTCTGAAGCGGGAGGCGCCATCAATGGATCCGGTGCGGTTACGGTTTTGAGCGAACCGATCGGTGAAGTGCTTTTCGACAGTCTGATTGTCTGTGGTGGCGGCGCCATGCCAGAGGCGTCAGATGCACTCGCGCGATACCTTCAGCGCGCCACCAAAACTGCGCAGAGGATCGCTGCAATCTGCACCGGGTCCTTTATCCTCGCTCAAGCGGGACTGCTGGCGAACCGGCGTGCGACGACCCATTGGATGATGGCTGATGCGTTGAGGCAGCGATACCCTGACGTTCATGTCGAAGCCGATCGCATTTTTATCCAGGATGGCCAAATCTGGACGTCTGCCGGAATGACTGCTGGGATTGATTTGGCACTGGCCATGGTCGAGGCCGATCACGGAATCATTGTTGCCAAATCGGTCGCGCGCCAACTCGTTCTCTACCATCGCCGTGCCGGAGGGCAGTCGCAGCATTCAGCGTTGCTGGATCTCGCTCCCAAGTCCGACCGAATCCAGAATGCGCTTACCTATGCGCGGTCCAATTTGAAGAACACGCTTTCGCTCGACGAACTTGCCGAGGCCGCCCATCTTAGTTCGCGCCAGTTTAGCCGCGCGTTTCGGGATGAGACGGGCCAGACCCCGGCCAAAGCGGTGGAACGCCTCCGCGTCGAAGCCGCGCGCCTAATGCTGGAAGACGGACGTCATACCGTCGAGACGGTCGCGTATGAGACGGGTTTCGCCGATCGCGAACGCATGCGTCGTGCCTTCCTACGTACGCTCGGTCAGCCTCCCCAAACAGTGCGCCGAAATGCTCAGGTCTAAGCCCAGTTTGTCGTGCTCTAGACAACTATCAACGAGGTTCGAAACTTCAAGCTCGGCGCCGTGGCAGACGCCATTTTGCCACGGCCCCGTTGCCGAGTTCGGGCCTGGTTCGTCTGGACGTCCGATCGCGACCCTGTATCAGTCGCTCTACTCCCCCGCGTGCCGACGCCATCGTCGGTACTGCCTCAGGTGAATCTGCGGCGTCCACTGCATAATTAGCTCGATTGGAAACTGCGGCGAAAAGTTGTCGGTCCTCATGTCGCCTGACAGGTCGCCGCAGGGCTCAAAACTGCGGTACCTGCGATAACCTTCAATGCGCTTGCCGCGTCTGCGCCTGATCATTCCAAAGGCCGATCAATTGGGCCAACGCGGTCGCCTGCACGCCAAGGAGTGCGTTCGTACTTTGCTTAACGAGCGCACCGGATCCAGGAGGCGCGACGTGGGTAAAGGTGATTCCCATCGTCATGAGCAACGGTCCAGCCTGTTTCAATATCTGTTCGCCTCCACCGATGAAATACACAAGCTGGCGCCTTCGGCCTGGGGACGAGAGCCGGCTGCCATGGGGGCTTGGAGCAGGTGACTTCTGCGCTCGGCGATGGCCGATCCGAGCTCTCGGATGCATCCAGGTGTGACAGTAGAACTCTCGATCACAATAAGCTCCCTCCTTCAGCCCCGCCAGAGCGCCGTGGTTCGGGGAAAGCACGACCTCCAGGCAAGCTTCGTCTTCGCATAGCATGGCGAACACAAAGTCCACGTCAGAGGCGGCCTCTTTCAGCGTCGCCGCTTGCTTGGCTCCCATCCGGCCGAGAGCAGTAGCGGCATTCGCGGTCCGGTTTCATACCGTCAAGGCGTGTTTGGCCTTGATGACATGGGCGGCCATGCGAGCCCGATGGCGCCCAGCCAAGCAACGCTATATTTCTCGACATTGGTTCCTCCACGATCTTCCGTTAATGCGAGTAGAAACCACTGCTCCGGCGGCCGATTTAGTCGAACGCCGGAGCATCATCAGGGTCAGCAGGTCCCTTATCGTTGAGCGTGCTGCTTCAGCTTGGCGACCAGGGCGTCGCCGAAGGCAGGCGCCGACATCGGTTGTTGACCGGTGATCAGCTCACGGTCGATCACCACGTTAGGGTGCCAGTTGGCGATGCTCTCGACCCGTGCGCCAGCTTCGGCGAGTGCATTAACCGGATAGAACTGGACGTTTCCGCCCAGGCCGTTCGGACCTTCCAGAGCCTGCTCTTCGCCGGTCGAGAAGATCGTCACGCGATAGCCCGCGTAGGGCCAGCCCTTCGTCAGGCTGCTCGCCTTGCCGTCGCCGGCGATCATCGAGGCGATGAACGCATCGGGATCGGGAAGTGCCGACAGAAGCACGATCGGGCCGTGGCAGATGATGCCGGTCGGACGACCGGACTCATGGAAGCTGGTCAGGATCTTGCCGAGGTTCTTGTCCTTGAGCAGATCGACCATCGGGGCATGACCGCCCGGGATGAACAGGCCGACGTATCCGTTGGTGCCATCCGCGACGACCGAAGCCAGCGTCTTCGGATGCTTCAGCGCTTGGAGGTTCTCAGCATACTTCAACGCCGCGGCCCGTGCAGTGTCGTCGCCGCCGAAGAACATCGCGTTGTTGGAGTTCGCGTCCATCACCGGCAGATCGCCGTTGGGATTGGCAATCACCGGCTCGTAACCGGCCTCGACAAGCTTGCGGTAGGGAACGACGAACTCGTTGAGATAGTAGCCGGTCTTGTAAGTCTTGCCGTCCTTCAGATCGAGCGAGTTTGCGCTCGACATCACGACGAGAACCTTGCCTTTGGTTTGGGCGGAAGCGGTCATTGGAGTCACCATCGTTAGGGCGAGCGCCAGCGCGCCGCCGAGTCTGCGGAAAAACATTTCGGTTGCCTTTGGTTGGAGGGACCGCGCGGGATGCGAGGTCCCTAGTTCGGTTGGGGAAGCCCGTCAGGCCACGTGGTAACGTGCGGCGGGTTTGGGGTTGCGGAATTTGGGGGCTAGGTCGCGACGTTCCTGCTCCCAGCGGGTCCATGCCTCGCCTTCGTGAAGGCCAGGGATGGTCACCGTCTCACCAGCGTCGAGGCCGGCCAAAGCCGCATCGACAAGATCCTCGGCTCGCATGGTGATCTCGGAGGACTTCTGCGGGGCATAGCCCGCGACGTCCCAGAATTCGGTGGCGGTGGCGCCGGGTAGCACCGTCTGCACGCGAACGCCCTTCTCGGCGAGATCCTTCTGCAGCGAGTGGCCGAAGCTCAGCACGTAGGACTTCGAGGCACTGTAGACCCCGTTCAGGGCTTCCACCGCGATGCCGACCACCGACGAGATGTTGATGATCGTACCTGCGCCGCGCTCCACAAAGGCCGGGGCAGCCGCGTAGGTCAGACGAGTGAGAGCGGTGATGTTGAGTTCTATCATCGCTTCCATCTTGTCGACGTTGGCCTGTAGGATCGAAGCGACCGAGCCGACGCCAGCGTTGTTGACCAGCATGGTGATGCTCGGATCTTTGTGGATAACTGCCTCGACCTTGGCAATGCCGGCCTTATCGCTGAGGTCGGCCTGCAGCGTGGTGATCTGGCGGCCGGTCTCCAACCGCAAGCGGGCGGCCAATGTGTCGAGACGGTCCTTGTTGCGGGCGACCAGGATCAGGTCGTAGCCGCGCTTGGCGAGACGGTCGGCGTAGATGGCGCCGATGCCGGTCGACGCGCCGGTGATGAGTGCCACTCCTTTAGGCGAGGTATTGGTCATTGGTTTTCTCCGTATTTGGTGCTCGAGATCGAGCGTGCAGACGGAGAATAGGGTTGCATTCCCAAGTCTCAAATGTCATATAAACGTAGATTTAGGACATTGGAGGCCGCCTTGCGCGACATCGCATTCCTCGTCTACCCCGGATATTCGCTGATGGCCCTCGCCGTTACGGCAGGCTTCGAAGTTGCGAATTCGATGGTCGATCCAAACCCTTACGACCTTCACTTCGTCTCGGAGCAGGGGGGGCCGGTGCGGACGTCGGCCGGGGTGACGCTTCAGACCGAGGCTTTCACGGAGAAGCCGTTCGATACGCTCGTCGTCGGCGGGGCGACCTATCCGGAGCCGTCCACACCGGGTCTGATCTCCTTCGTCCGCGAGGCCCCGAAACGGCACCGACGCATCGCGGCCGTGTGCACCGGTGCGTTCGTGCTTGCCGAAGCCGGGCTACTGAACGGCCGGCGGGCTACCACGCACTGGATGCACGCCAGAGACCTGCAGCGGGCCTACCCGTCGATGAAGATGGAGGAGGATCGCATCTTCATCAACGACGGCCCGATCTGGACCTCGGCTGGCATGACTGCTGGCGTCGACCTCGGACTGGCGCTCATCGAAAACGATCTCGGCCCGGAGCTCGCGAAAGCCGTAGCGCGCAAGCTCGTCATCTATCACCGCCGCGGCGGCGGCCAGTCGCAATTCTCAGCGCTGCTCGAACTCTCGCCGAAGTCCGATCGCATCCAGGCCGCGCTCGCCTACGCACGGGACAATCTGCACAAGCCCTTGACAGTCCCTGACCTGGCAGATGCCGCTCGTCTGAGCCCGCGGCAATTCAGCCGGGCGTTCCACGCCGAGACGGGGCAGTCACCGGCGAAGGCGATCGAGAATCTCCGGGTTGAGAGTGCTCGTAATCTGATGGAGCAGAGCCGTCACTCGATCGACGAGGTGGCCCGCCAGACCGGCTTCAGCGACCGCGACCACATGCGCCGCGCCTTCTTGCGCGCGTTCGGGCAACCGCCTCAGGTACTCAGGCGCAACGCACGGCTCGAATCGGTGGATATGCATGATGAAGCCGACGAACGCGAAACGGCACTTTAGGTCCATCGCGGATTGGTCTGCTTCCATGCCGGCATATGCGGTGAGACGCTAAGCGAACGGCTCGCCAGCTCCAGGCCCGATGTACCGCTATTGTAACAATATTAGGCGGGCGCAGGATGCGCTCGCCCTGACTGAGATGGCGTCCACTTCAGCACTTCTATCAGCGCCCGCAATGCAGGCGTCACGTGCCTGCTGGGGTAGTAAAGATGCCAGCCGACGAACGGGTGACACCACTCGTCCAGGACACGAACAAGGCGTCCGGCTGCCAGGTGCGGCGCAGCGGTTTCTTCGAGCATCATACCTAATCCTGCGCCGGAAAGAATCAGGGTCTCTGCAAACTCCAAATCATTCGCGACGATGAGTTGACCGCCTGTCCGGTGGCGGACTTCTGCGCCGTCGCGCTGAAGCGTCCAGGGAAAGGTCCCATTTCCGCTCAGGCTACGGTAGTTGACGCAATTATGGCGCTTCAGGTCGTCGGGCGACAGCGGGTGAGGGTGCCGTTCGAAATAGGCCGGAGCACCAACAACGATCAGGCGCGTCGACGGGCCGACGCGGATGGCGACCATGTCCTGTTCGAGATTGTCGCCCCATCGGATCCCCGCATCGAAGCCATCGCGAACCAGGTCGGCAAAACGGCTTTCGACACAGATATCTACGGTAATCTTCGGGTTATCGAGGAGAAACCGAGGCAACGCGGGTGCCAGCACGATTCGGGCTGCAGGCTGCGGTGCCGTGATCCTGATCACGCCGGAAGGATCGCCGCGCCATTCCACCATGGATGCGAGACCAAGTTCCACTTCTTCCACGGCGGACACCACGGAGCGCAGCAACCGTTCACCGGCCGGGGTTGGGGCGACACTTCGTGTCGTACGTGCCAGCAAACGGACCCCCAAGCGGGTTTCAAGTACCCTCATCATATGGCTCAGCGCAGAAGGAGATACGCCGAGTTCCGCGGCAGCGCGCGTGAAGCTTCGAGTGCGGGCGATGGTCGCATACGCCAAAAGGTCGTCGAGTTCACCTCTCTTCATTGCTGAATCTCGCTCACAAGCCCTTGCGACATGGAATCATATCCTGCGTCTTGATGCTCGGCTACTTTGTACCCTAGGTAATTTGCGATCCTGCCACACAAGTGAACGCATCTCCGATCCGGTGCATTCGTGCTCTTGGCATCGTGGTCACGATCGGAAGCGCTGGCCGCTCAACGAAAGAGAGAAGGGTACACCAAGCGTGTTTGAGATCGCGCGTATCACGTTGAAAAATGAGGGCTGCGAGTGCTGCAGGGCATCCGGCTCGCCAAACCCCGCCGACGCGTCGCGAGTTCTTCCCACGGTCGTAGTCTTCTCGAAATGTGACAACAAGGTAGCGAAGTGAGCGCGCTATTCGAACGAGGGCGCCGAAAGTACAAGTACGCCACCAAGCTGCGGACGTCCGATTCACTCGGTTGGCAAAGCATGTTCGTGGAACATGTGCACCACGCGCCGGGCGTTGCGCCTCCCGTTCAGATCGAGCTGATGGAGATCATTCTCGCGACCCGGAGCGCCGACAGTTTGATCTCGCGCAAAGCGCACGGTACGTCGGTGTCGAGTCCATTGGGGTTTGGCACAACGTGGCTATGCCCAGTCGGCTCCGTCGAAGATGAAGTCGTGGTCCACGGCCCTTCGGAGCTTCTGCATCTTTATCTACCAACCTCCGGGTTTGCCCAGCTCTCAGAAATCTACGGCAGCCCGCTCGTCCGGCCGACAGCGATAGGTCAGCTCAACGGCTTTCGGGACGACCTTATCTGCCAGATCTGCCAGCAGGTGCTGAGCCAAATGCAGAATCCGACGGCCGCCGGCCGCGTCCTTGTCGATACTCTGGCCCTCAGCCTCACCGCTCGCCTGGTTCAAGCCTACGGGATCACTCAAGCGCGGTCACCCGACGCCACCATCGATGGCCGGTTCGGACTAGGCGATGTCCGACTTCGCAGGGTCTTGGACTACATGAGCGATCACATCGAGCAAGACATCGGCATCGATGAACTCGCATCGATCGCCTGCCTAAGCCCCTTCCATTTTGCCCGCATGTTCAGCGCGAGCATGGGCGTTCCGCCGCACCGATACCTGTCGTCATTGCGGCTCGATCGTGCAAAATCCCTCCTCAGCCGCAGCGATACTTCCATCGCCGAGATCGCCTTGGCAACCTGCTTCTCAACCCAGGCTAATTTTACTCGCGCTTTCAAGGCCGCGACCGACATGACACCTGGCGAATATCGTCGCCGAGCGCGCTGAAGCGATCAAGGAAGCAAAGATAAGGCGCTCCAACTGCCGTCATTGGAACGACCAATCCTCGAAATAGCTGGCGCGGCACCTCGCCGCTCAAGGGTCTATTCGTCTAAGTCCGCAATCCAGGAATGCGACCACAGCAAGCGCAGAGAATACGCCCGCGGTTGGGCCGTTAAAATCGGCGCGTTGATGCGCTGATTTCCTCGGCCGCTACCGACCAAGTGTTTTGACCAGAGATCAGGCCATGCCCTTCGCCAAGGCGAACATCGGTCGGAGCCTCCGGATTACCTTGGCATCGGCGGAGCCGAGACCGTTGGAGGGAACATAGCCATGCGTGATGTCGCGTTTGTTGTCTATCCGGACTATTCGACGATGGCCTTGGCCGTCGTCATGGCCTTCGAGGTTGCAAATTCGGTGGCCAAAACCAAGGTGCCGCCCTACGAACTCCATTTCGTTTCAGAAACTGGCGGGAAAATCAGAACTTCGTGCGGCATGATGCTGGAGAGCGAACCGTTCACGGAGATGCCGTTCCACACGCTCTTCGTCGGTGGCGCGACAATCCCAAAGGCGTCGACGCGTGGCCTGCTCGCCTACGTGAGGGACGCGCCCAAGCGGCACCGCCGGATCGCCGCGATCTGCACCGGTGCTTTCGTGCTCGCCGAGGCGGGTCTCCTGGATGGACGTAACGCGACGACCCATTGGATGCACGCGCCGAAGCTCCAAGCGCAGTATCCGAAGGTGAAGCTCGATCATGATCGGATATTCACGAACGACGGTCCGATCTGGACGACGGCGGGTGGGGCCGCAGGTCTCGACCTCAGCCTCGCCTTGATTGAGAAAGATCTCGGCGCTGATTTTGCGAACTCGGTCGCTCGCGAGCTCGTCATCTATCATCGTCGCACTGGCGGTCAATCGCAGATCTCCACGCTCCTGGAACTCACACCGAAATCCGATCGAATTCAGGCAGCGCTGACATATGCACGGGACAATCTGCACAAACCGCTGACCGTTCCCGATCTAGCAGATGCGGCTCGTCTTAGCCCTCGGCAGTTCAGCCGCGCATTTCACGCCGAGACGGGTCAATCTCCGGCCAAGGCTATCGAGACCCTTCGGGTCGAGGGCGCTCGCAACCTCATGGAGCAGAGCCGTCATTCGATCGACGAGGTGGCTCGCCAGACCGGATTCAGCGACCGCGATCATATGCGTCGGGCATTTGTGCGCGCATTCGGTCAGCCGCCTCAGGCGATGCGGCGAACGGCGCGGCTCGAGGCGAACGCGTATCAGGAGGCTCCCCACGTCACGATTCGGGCCTGACCGAGTATATCGCCAAGGAAAAGCAGAGTCAGAGGTCCCGTGAAACCAGGCCCAGCTCTACCACGCTAACAAAGAGGCGCTCTTCGCCAGAAGCCCATCGATGGTCGCTATCGAGCCTTCTGAAGGAAACCACCATGGTCTACCAAACGATCAACCCGACCACGAATGAACTGATCAAGACCTATCCCAACCACACCGACGCAGACATCGAGGCGGCGCTGACCGCCGCGCACAAGCTCTATAAATCGAGCTGGTCGCAGGGCCCGATTCAAGCTCGCTTAGAGATACTGGAGCGGCTGGCCGATCTCATCGATTCTCGAGCCGACGAATTGGCCAAGATCTGCGTCCAAGAGATGGGAAAGCTGATCTCCGACGCCCGCGATGAAGTATGGATCATCGCCGAGATCGCCCGATTTTATGCCCGCGAAGCTGAAGGCTTCTTGGCGCCGATCAAGATCGAGTCCGCACTCGGCGAGGCTTGGATCCAGCATCAACCGCTCGGCGTGATGATGGTCGTTGAGCCCTGGAATTTTCCGTACTACCAGTTGATGCGGGTGTTCGCGCCCAACTTTGCGGCGGGCAATCCCGTGCTCGCCAAACATGCCAGCATCGTTCCTCACTGCGCCAGTGTGTTCGAGGGATTGGTGAACGAGGCGGGCGCGCCCAAGGGCGCCTGGGCGAACCTGTTCATCACGTCCAGTCAGGTGTCCGATATCATTGCGGACGACCGTGTGGTGGGCGCAGCGATGACAGGGTCAGAAGGCGCCGGGGCAGCCATCGCCACCCAAGCGGCTAAGCACTTGAAGAAGTCGACCCTGGAGATGGGTGGCAATGACGTCTTCATCGTCCTCGATGACGCCGACATGGACAAGGCGATCAAAGATGGCGTCTTTTCTCGCCTTCACATCTCCGGCCAGGAGTGCATCTGCGCAAAGCGCTTCGTGCTCCATGAGAAGATCGCCGGTGAGTTTCTGGATGGTTTTACGAAAGCCATGGCGGCGGTGAAGATCGGCGACCCGATGGAAGAGGACACCAGGCTCGGACCCCTCTCCTCCGCCGGTGCGAGCGCCGGTCTCGCCAAACAGGTCCAGCGTGCTGTCGACGCGGGCGCGACGCTTCATTTGGGTGGTAAGCCGATAAACCGCTCCGGCAACTTTTTCGAGCCCACCATCCTCACGAACGTAACGCGCGACAACCCGGCCTACTTCGAGGAATTCTTCGGCCCGGTAGCCCAGATCTACGTCGCTAAGAATGACGACGAGATCGTCGAGCTGGCCAATGACTCCCGCTTCGGTCTCGCTGGCGCGCTATTTTCCAAGAATATTGAGCGCGCCAAAACTTTGGCGTCACGCATCGAAACGGGCGCCATTTGGATTAACACGTTCGCCTCCACCGCGCCTGAGTTGCCCTTCGGAGGCGTCAAGCGTTCCGGCTACGGCCGCGAGCTATCGCACCTCGGCATTAAGGAATTCGTGAACCAGAAACTTGTTGTGGTCGGCGAGGCCGCCTGAGGCTGTGCACCCACTTGATCGGGTGAGTAGTCCATTCGACCACCAACGAAGAATGCCTGGTCACAATTGACGGTGGTGGAGCGAGCCACTGCACTCCTATGCATCGCGGTCATCATCGCGATTACGTCAGCAGTTGCCTGCGGTGCAGCCATTCGAACAGGCGAAACCACGACCGGTGCGGTGATCGCCGAGAAAGCGCGTGTTCCTGCGGTTCAGCGAATGTGGCAATCGGGCGTCGGGGAGTGACTGGCTCAAATGAGACTCTGACTGCTCCCTGTGCGAAGGCGACGCTACGTCAGTGTTCGTTGCGCTGGGAAACTAAGGCTCGGGCTGGAGGCCGCAGCGGTGAGGCCTCCACGACATCTAGCCTCTCCAGATCGAGAGCGGCCGTTCCAATCTGCAATGGAATGTTCAATGCGGCGAGCACAACAAGCCGTGACCCCTTGACTGGGGCGAGACGAACTTCAATCTGCTGGTTTGCCGCCATGAAATGGATCATGGAGGCCGACGGCTTGTATCCTGCGATCGGGACAAATCGGACCGAGCAGACCGAAACTGAGCCCTTGTAGGCATTTCCGATGATCTCTTCCGTCTTAACGAATGCGAACCTTAGGTCGAAGCGAACGATGCCGCTGAAAATTCGGAGCGTGCGTTCGCACGCGGCCGGACCGACCGTCGGCTCTACACCCGGTACTGGCAGGATCAGCGCGCTTGTCGGATCGACAACGCTGATTTTGTGCGCCTCAGTGATAGGCACAGCACCAGGCGCGGTATCGAACGGCGGGGTGATATCAACCGACGTGACGTTGCCGGAATCAAGAAGGATCCTGAGCTTGTGGTCTTCACCGCTGCCCGACGCTTCCGTCGCCGAAAAAGCGCTCGGAAGGACCGATCCGTCCCGGATGACGCCGCTGGAGGCCATATTTGTTTTGAAGCCGGAAGCCACCGTGGCGAGTCCGGTCACGCGTGCATCGAGGACAGTTCGGTAGCCCGATGCTACCACGTCGGTGACTGTTGCGATCTCGCCGACATTGAGGTTTAGATATCTCAGTGAGTACAGCGCGCGTATGGTCTCGGCGGAGGCATTCGTCGCCTGAAGATTGATGATGCCGAGCGTCAGCATAACGCCGATCAAAACAAACGTCTTTCGCTCCATTTTCTATTACTCTTACGAGTTTAGCATCAGCGCAAGGTCGCCATCATCAGGCGATCAAGCGCGCGATCGGACAACAAGCGCCGGAGGAAGAGAATCGGAGTCGCTAATTTGCCGCCGTGATAACGGGTCTGGGGATGCTTGGCCTTGAGCGCCTTCACGATAAGGTCGCTGATAACCCGTGGAGGAGGCATTCTACCTTGTTTTGAGAGTGCTTTGCGCATCTTTTCGGCCAAGGGGGCGTAGGCGCCTGTGCCGGAATGCCGCGCGGCTTCATCTTGCGCGATACCGCCCCATTCGCTCTCGATGCCGCCGGGTTCAATGACGATGACGTCGATACCGAAGGGCCGCACTTCGTTTCGGAGCGAATCCGAGTATCCCTCGAGCGCGAACTTGGAAGCGTGATACCAACCGCCAAGCGGCACAGCGACCTTTCCACCGGTTGAAGAAATGTTGAAGATCTTGCCGAACTTGCGAACGCGCATGTGAGGCAGGCAAAGTTGCGTCAGACGAGCCGCGCCTATTAAATTGACTTCCATCTGGCGGCGCCCTGCGTCGATCGGTACATCTTCCAATGCGCCAAACTGGCCATAGCCGGCGTTGTTGACTAGGACATCGATGCGCCCGCGCTCTCTGATGATGCGCTCGACGGCGCCGACCATCGTGCCGTCATCGGTCACATCCATCGTCAAGGCCACACCTCCGGCGTTTTCGATATCGCGCATGAGGCTGGCGCGGCGTGCGGCGCCATAGACAGCGTAACCTTCCGATAGGAGTCTCAGAGCGAAGTCCTTGCCCATGCCGGACGATGCGCCCGTAATGAGCGCAACGGGCCTGTCGTCGGTACTCATGTGTAACTGTCCTTGTTTAGGAGGTTGCTCTTTGTTTTGGTTGCGGTCGCCCATGCTGCTCCGCGCGATAGGTAATTGCGCCGAACACATTCGAAGGTGCGGCTAACAAGGATTGACAGCGAGTGCGCCGCAGCGTCGTCGGTGGTTGTCAATCGTCTTCCCCAAGTTTGTTGATTTCACTTCGCAAAAGCCGGGTGATGCGGCGCACCCGAGATGCCGGCTTTCTTATTTCCTCCCGCGCGATATCGACCTCGCTCGTGACACGGAGTGCACCCACAACCACCATCGCCACCAATCGAATTCGCAGTTCGTCCGCTTTGCGGTTAGACCTTTGCGACAAAGCGTCAGCGAGAGCGCTTTCGAGCATCGCGTATTTCAAATGATCGCGCGCCTTGATCGCTCGTTCCTTGTAAAGGATGGCGTGATTGCGAACGTCTTCGAGACCGTACTTTCCCACGGCCTCAACCAAGGCTTCTCGCGCGGCGACGATCGGAGCCTCGCTCATGGGACGTTTCAGCAGATTGGCTATAAATGCCGACTGAAATTCCTCGTGCCAGGCCAGAACGACGTCTTCCTTGGCGGGAAAGTAGTCGAAGAAACTCCTCTGCGAGATGTCGGCTGCGGCCGCGATATCTTCAATAGTGGTTGCTGCAAATCCGCGTTCCAGGAAAAGCCTCTTCGCTTCGTTCGCAATCCGCTGACGGACCTCTTCCTTCTTCCGCGCGCGACGGCCTTGCTGCGCGGGATCTCTCGCGCCCTTCTCTCCAATGCTGCGAGACAATCGCCTGCTCCGCTCTCAATGCCGGATTTGCATATAGCGCATATTTGCATAAACTGCAAGTATCTGGATGTACGAGAATGTTGAACGGATGAGGCTGAGGTTGCGAATACCGATAGATTGTTACTTCCCGTCGCCTAGCCGGCGCATTGTCTGTCAAAACAGAGCAACCTAATCCCGGTGGGCGTGTCCGACCTTTCCACGGAAGACCGAGGCCCAAGAAGGAAAGGAGAGGATTGTCGGCAGGAGTATCTGCGCGCCAGGGTGAAACGAATAGGGGTACACGCTGATGCCTGGTCGGCAAACGTTAGCCCGAATAGGCCGAGGCACTGAGCAAAAGAAGCCGCTCGCCCCGTCGTCCAAGTCTCGAAAGGAAGATGGTCGAAACCGCCAATGCGGAAAGCGGTAACTGCGACGTCAAGAACACGGCAGGGAGCAAAAATCAGCTCCTCCAATAGCAGTACGGAAAGAGGTTTCGACGCTGATAAACGAAAAGGAGCGCCACTCGCAGCGAAACCATTCTCTGCTTATCCCCTCACGCGCCGGCTCCCGCAAGGCGGGCCGCTCCGCGGTTGCGTAATCGACCGGGTGGCCCCCCGCGACGGGCGTGCGGTTCCGCGAACATTTCGATCATGTCAGCCGGACACCCGAAAATGACCAATACACGGCAATCTAGGCCGTCCTCTGGTTCCTGAACGACTGTCCCAAATTGTCGGGTATTCGACATTCGCGTCTCGGATGGTGCGCGGTAACGTTAGCCCTGAGTAGTGGCGACGTATTCGCCGGTAAAGAAAGAGACGAACGTGTCGAATGCCGCCTCACTGACCTCGCAAAAAAAGGGCCGTGCTCTCCGGCGGTGGGCCTTGTATGCGGTCGCAGCAGGCGTGGTTGGTTTGCTTGGATTTGTCGCCCTCGCTTGGCGGCCGGCGATCCCTGAGGTCGCCACGCCGCTGCCATCAAGCTTTAGCGCCGACTTGCTCGCGCGGGGAGCAACTCTGGCTTCAGTCGGATACTGCTCAACGTGCCACAGCGTGAAAGGCGGTCAACTGTTCGCCGGCGGCTACGCCATGAAAAGTCCTTTCGGCACGCTCTATTCGACCAATATCACACCGGACCGAGAGACGGGCATCGGGGCGTGGTCGAAGGACGCCTTCCGGCGCGCCATGCATGAAGGTGTCGCCAGAGACGGATCTCACCTCTTCCCGGGTTTTCCCTACGATCATTTCACGAAGATCAGCGATGACGATGTGGATGCGATCTATGCTTTTCTGATGACGCAGCCGGCGGTCCATGCGCCGGCTCACCCGAATGAGTTAATGTTTCCGCTTGGAATCCGGGCGTTGCAGGCAGGCTGGAAGCTGCTGTTCTTTCGGTCGGGAAGATTCGAACCTTCTACCGATCACGATGCCCAGTGGAATCGGGGTGCATATATCGCCGAAGCATTGAGCCACTGCTCGGCCTGCCATACACCGCGCAACCCGCTGGGCGCAGAATGGGGCGGCGCTTCGCGTTATACAGGCGCCTCGGTTGATGGATGGTTCGCACCGGCAATTACGGCTGCAAACCCATCGCCAATTCCCTGGACCCCGGATGAGCTGCGCGCCTACCTTTTCCAGGGGCTCAGCCGCTTTCACGGCACTCCCTCCGGTCCTATGTCGCCGGCCGCGCATGGCTTGACGGCGCTCTCGATATCAGATCAGGACGCGCTCGTAACCTATATCGCGTCCCTGCGTGGCGGTAATGCTCCACCTCAAGCCGTTGCAGACGCGATAACCCGAGCCCTGGATGTCAGTGCGGCCAACACCGGTCGTCAGATCGATCCGGATGCCCGGTTCTACGTCGAGGCCTGCGCGTCGTGCCACTACAACGGTCGGGCAGGAATCAATCCAAGCCGTCCGGATCTTGCACTTAATAGCGCCGTCCATCTTGCTGATTCTGCCAACCTGATCCGCGTGATCCTGTTCGGGATCGACGCTCCGGAAGGTGCGGGGGGGGTCGTGATGCCGGCTTTCGGCCCTGGCTTCAGCGACGCTGAGGTTGCCCGGATCGCCGCTTATCTCCGCCGCACACGAACCAATGAGCCGCCGTGGCCCAACCTCGAGAAGACCGTCGGAAAAATCCGCGCACAGGGAAAAGGGGAGGGATGACATGCCCACGAATTTCCGGATCAATGGACGTTTTGTCAGCGTCGGCGAGGATACCGACACGCCTCTCCTCTGGGTTATCCGTGACGAGCTTGGCCTGAAAGGCACGAAGTTTGGATGCGGTATCGGTATGTGCGGCGCCTGCACCGTCCACGTCGGTGGACGGCCGACGCGCTCGTGTATCACGCCCATCAGCGCAGTGGACGGAGCGGAAATCACGACAATCGAAGGCCTGCATCCGGAAGGAGATCACCCCGTGCAGCAGGCGTGGCGCGATTTGCAGGTGCCCCAATGCGGCTACTGCCAGTCAGGGCAGATCATGCAGGCGGTCACTCTCTTGAAGGACTTTCCAACACCCACCGACGCGGACATCGACGCAGTGATGGCGGGTAACCTCTGCCGCTGCATGACATATCCTCGTATTCGCGCAGCGATCAAGGCGGCTGCCGCCCGTTCTGTCGGACAGGTGAACCATGAATAGGCCGCTGCGATCAAATGAGGAACTGGTACTCTCGCGCAGGACGTTCCTTATCTCGAGCGCCGCGGCGACCGCTGTATTCAGCTTCGCGCCTCCGGCCAGCGCGGCCAATTTCCTTCCTCTTCCGGACCCTTTCAAAGCTGAGGGTGGTCCGCTGTTCGAGCCGACCATCTGGTTCAGCATCGACGCGAACGGCATCACCTCAATCAACATCGCCAAAGCCGAGATGGGGCAGCACATCGGAACCGCCCTTGCGCGCATTCTTGCCGACGAGCTTGAAGCAGACTGGAGCCAGGTCCGGCTGGTGGGCGTAGATACGGACCCGAAGTGGGGGCCCATGATCACCGGCGGCAGCACCTCAGTGTGGTCTACGTACCCGGTATTCAGCCAAGCCGGAGCGGCGGGACGGATGACCCTTATCGAGGAGGGCGCAAAGCTGCTTGGCGTTAGCCCCCAGAGTTGCGTTGCCCGTCAAGGCCGCGTGGAGTCCGATGGCCGCTCGATCGGATACGGCGAGATCGTACGCCGAGGCGACCTGTCCCGGCGCTTCAACGCTGACGACTTGAAGAACTTGACGACCAAGACTCCCGACAAGCGGACTTTGATCGGCAAACCGACACGCGCGCTCGACATCCCTCCGAAGACCAAGGGCCAGGCGGTTTACGGCATCGACGCCGAAGTAGAGGGCATGTTGTTTGCGCGGCCGAAGCTGCCGCCGACGCGCTATGGCTCCAAGGTCCTTGCGATCGACGACACGGCCGCGCGCAAAGTGAAGGGTTACGTTCGCAGCATCGCACTTGATGATCCATCAGGCACCGTTCCGGGCTGGGTGATGGTGATCGCCGAGAGCTATCCGGCGGCGGTTAAAGCCACCGATATGGTGCAGGTCTCCTGGCGAAACGACGAGACAGCCCATGTTTCGGACAAGGATCTGCAGGCGCACGCCACTATGCTCATTGCTGATCCGGCGGCCGGCGCCGTTCTTAATACCGGCGGCGGAGACGTGGACGCTGCTTTCGGCCAGGCTAAGTCGAGCATCGAGGCGACCTACACGACCGCAGGTGTGCTCCACTTTCAACTAGAGCCAGTCAACGCCATGGCGTTCGAGAGAGATGGCGTGATGGAGATTCATACCGGCAACCAGGCGCAAAGCTTCATCCTGCCCGTACTGTCAAAGGCTCTGGCGCTGCCGCCCGAGAAAATCGTCATGCGATCCTATCTCATCGGCGGCGGGTTTGGTCGTCGGCTGAACGGCGATTATAGCGTCCCCGCCGCATTGGCTGCGAAGGCGCTGCAGCGGCCGGTGAAGATGATCCTGACCCGCGCAGACGATTCGGTGCTCGACTCCATCCGCTCGCCGACTGTGCAGACGCTGAGGATCGGGTTCGATGCGGACCAGAACCCTGTAGCAATGGATCATGCGGCCGTTGCAGGTTGGCCGACCAAGGCCATGGTCCCGATCGGACTCGTCAAGGGGACGAACGGAGCGCTCTACGATCCGTTCTCGATCGCTGGCGCGGACCACTGGTACGACATGGGCATAACCCGCGTGCGCGCGATCAACAACGACCTAGCGCAGAAAAGCTTTCGCCCCGGCTGGCTTCGGGCGGTGGCGCCGGGCTGGACCAATTGGGCGCTCGAATCCTTTATCGATGAGGCCGCTCACAAGATCGGTCAGGATCCCCTGGCCTTTCGTCTCGCACGCTTCACGAGCCGCGGCATCAACGCGGGGTCGGCGCCGAACGCCGTCGGGGGAGCGCATCGCCAGGCGAACGTGCTGCGCCGAGTCGCCGAACGTGCCGGATGGGGCCGCAAGCTGCCCGCCAATAGCGGATTGGGCCTTGGCACCTCGTTCGGGCAAGACCGCGAGATGCCGACCTGGTGCGCTTGCGCGGCGGAAGTCGAGGTCGACCGGAAGACGGGCGTCGTCTCCGTGCGCAAGCTTTGGCTCGACATCGATGCCGGCAGCATCATCGATCCGGACGGCGCGCGCGCCCAGGCTGAGGGCGCCATGCTCTGGGGCCTCAGCATGGCGCTCTATGAGGGAACGGACTTCGCCAACGGCAAGGTCCGTGACACCAACCTGGACACCTACACCCCGGTGCGCATCAGCGACGTCCCCGAATTCGACATCGCCTTCGTCGATAGCACCGAGGTGCCCATGGGTCTGGGCGAACCGCCGACCACGGTCGTCGCACCTGCGATCGGCAATGCTATTTTCGCTGCCACGGGAATTCGCCTTCGCCGTCTTCCGATACGACCGAGCGATGTGTTGGACGCCATTGCTCACACGTAGTCCTCACACAGGAGAGATATGATGGCTTCCAGGTCCGCTTCTCGCATCCTTAGAGGCGGCGCCCTCGGCTCTATCGGCGCTCCATTTGAACGTCATGGCGGATCCACCGTCCATAGGCCACTCCGTTGATAGGGCTGACGCGGCAGTCCGGCTCCTCAGGCTAACTGAAACGAAGCATCAAGGTTTTCTCATGCCATACCTCCAGTTGGATACACCGTTCTCTTATTCAGTCGATCAGAAGCGGCGCCTCGCCAAGCGTATGGGCGAAATCTACGCCGGCGTAATGAGTGCGAACGTCAACCGGATAAGCATTGCCATCCGCGAGCTTGGGGAAGGCGGTCTATGGCGATGCGGATCGGGCGAGCCCAGGCAGGCGGCGTTACTGATGTGCGACATCCGACAAGGTCGCCCGAAGGAAACTCGTGCGGAGCTTGCCCGCCAACTGGTGGAGGCGTGCATCGAGATCTGCGGCCTCAACGAGACCACGATCAACGTCGAATTCACACAGCACGCGGGCGACGAGATGTACCACACCATGTACGGCGGCCTCAGCGACGACTGGCAGGCGGACCAGCCCGATACTCTGAACGGACAGGCCCCATAGTAGCGACGTCAAATCGAACATCGCATCCAAGGATCATCGAATGGCCGAGTCTCGTTACAACGTATCACGTACTGGATTGCTTCTGGTCGATCCCTACAACGACTTTCTCTCGGACGGCGGAAAGCTTTGGCCGTTAGCGAAGAAAGTCGCGGACGAAGTCGGTCTTCTCGATCATCTCCGTTCCGTGGTGGCTGGTGCGAGAGCCGCCGGTATACCAATTTTCTACGTTCCGCATCGGCGATGGGAGCCGGGCGATTACGAAGGTTGGGACCATCCGAACCCAAGCCAATATCAGACCCAGCAACTGAAGCCGTTCGCTAAGGGAAGCTGGGGCGGCGAATGGCACCCCGATTTCGTCCCGCATGCTGATGACATTATTATCAAAGAGCATTGGGCTCAGAGCGGGTTTGCCAATACCGATCTCGATTTTCAGCTTAAACAGCAGGGAATCACGCATGTCATTGTGGTAGGGCTGCTCGCAAATACCTGCATCGAGTCAACCGGCCGTTTTGCGATGGAGTTAGGGTATCACGTGACGCTCGTTCGCGACGCGACGGCTGCATTCAGTCACGACCATATGCATGCAGCGCATGAGCTGAACGGGCCGACTTTCGCTCACGCGATTCTGACGACACTGGAGCTGCTGGCAGCCTTGCCGCGGGCAGGACGTTAAGGCCCGAAGGGATTATTCAAATGCAGCTCATGGTCCTCTTCAGCCTAAATCCCGATACGGCGCAGACCGCCCTGACGGAGGAACTCCGGGAAGCTGAGTTCGAAGCTGTCCGCGGCTTTTATATGGAAGGTCTGATGCGACAGGTATGGCTTCGAAGCGACGGTAGTGGAGCCTTCGCAATTGTGGAGTCGGATTCAGCGGAGACCGCCGTCGAGAAGCTCGGTAGTTTGCCAATGGTCCGCGCAGGTGTTCTCGAGGCTCCCGTCGTCGTGCCCATGTCGCCTTATTGGGGTTTCGCTCCTCGGTCGAAGTAGGAGCGCGTGAGAGGAGCCAGCATCCCCAAGATCCATCGCGGCGACGGCGAAGTGCAGTCCGCGCCAGACAGCATCGATAACTACGGTCCAAAGCCTCGGGCGATCGTGAGTACCGGCCTATTTAACCTGAAAGAGCTCGGTGCCGGGCCAATTGCCCACCCTGACCCGTCTGCCGAATAGAGGAGTTTCGAGAATGACGTTGAACGCCGCAAAATCCGGTAGCTTCAAGATTGCCGGCGATATCGAGGTGCATCGGTTGGGCTATGGCGCTATGCGCATCACCGGTGAAGGGATTTGGGGCGTCCCAAAGGATCGAGCGGAGTGTCTGCGCACGTTGAAACGTCTTCCTGAACTCGGCATCAATTTCATCGATACGGCGAATTCCTACGGACCTGACGTGTCGGAGCGGCTTATTCGCGAAGCATTGCATCCCTACGATGGAATGTTGATCGCGACAAAGGCCGGCCTTGAACGCCCGGGGCCGAACAACTGGACGCTTAACGGACGTCCGGACTACCTGATCGACGAAACGCGCAAAAGCCTACAAAAACTCGGCATTGAACAGATAGCGCTATGGCAACTTCACCGAATCGATCCGAAGGTGCCTGCCGCCGAGCAGTTCGATGCGGTCAAGTTTCTCCTCGATAATAAATTGATCAAACATGCCGGTTTGAGCCAAGTTTCCGTGGCGGACATCGAAGACGCATCCAAGGTGTTCGACGTCGCGACGGTACAGAACAAATACAATCTCATCGACCGCGGTAGCGAAGATGTAGTCGACTTCTGCGAAAAGAAGGGTATCGGCTTCATTCCGTGGTATCCGCTCGCGTCCGGCGATCTGGCGAGGCCTGGATCGTTACTCGACCGGATTGCGGTAAAACACGGTGCTGCGCCGAGTCAAATCGCGCTTGCTTGGGTGTTGAAACGCAGCCCCGTGATGCTGCCAATTCCGGGGACCTCTCAGGTGAAACATCTCGAAGAGAATGTGGCAGCCGCCGAGATCATTCTCACCGATGATGAATTTCAAGAACTCAACCGTGCGAGCCAATCCAAATCGGCGCCGTGAGAAAGCGACATTGGAGATTGTCGAGCGCTGGCTCCGGAAACGCGCGCCTCGCCTCGGTCAGGGCGGCTATATCATTCGATTGGACCTAAAGACGAGGTGCGTCGAACCTCACCAACTATTCGCCAGATGGGCTGACACGGAGCGGAGATAGCGGAATCGCTTGGCGCCCTACAAATATCCGAGTTTTCTGCAGGATAGTCGAGGTTGCGAATGGCAGTTCCTTGTTGCCTGAGTGTTGTATCGGAGATGTCGTAGAGATTGAGCGCATCGATTCGCTTGCTTCTCAGCGCTTCCAGGGCAGGGATACCGGTACCCACTCTATCGAGGAGTGGCGGATGATCCCACTTGCAAGCGGTCTCAAGGTTAGCGCTCCCAGAAGTATGTTCCGGAATTGCCGAGGACGGCGACTGGGAAGATACAACGATACAAGCTCCGCGAGATGGAGGCTAACTCTCTACGCCTGGAGTGACGACCGCGGCAATTTCGCCATCGACCAGAGTCGGGTCGCAGGCTGGTCGATATCGACCAATCAGGGTCGAGGGCGTCATCCGTTAGAGGGAATCCAGCAAGTTGGAGGGCTGCTCGCGACGGCTACCGCTGCTCGTAGATAGGTCCGATCTTCAAGACGGAGCGGACTGAGCCTCCGGCGAGCCGAATTAGGTATCCATATCATTGTCGATGTGCGCAAAGGTGGCCCCCGACCGTTTCGAGGCGGTCAGCCAATGCAGTCGAACTGATCACGCCCTCGGCCCGCCGTGTACACCCGTTGTCGGTGGGAGCGGGTCTAAACGCGAACCGCTGCGTGGTCAGGTCGAAAGTCGTGCAATAAGCTCATCGGTCGTCAGGATCTCGTGAGCAAACGTCGGTCCATTGATCTCATGGGCAGCATGCATCGCTTCATGGCTGAACGCCGCGGTGGCATCCTTCACAAGGGTGACGTGATAGCCGAGTTCTTGGCCGAACCGGCCGGTGCCCTCGACGCACGTGTTGGCAGCCAAGCCGATCAGAATGATCTTGCTGATGCCATGTTGGTGAAGCTTCATATCGAGGTCTGTGTTGGCGAACCCACTCGCCGCCCAGTGCTCGTTCGCCACGATGTCGCCCTTCTGAGGCTTGAAATCGTCGTGAAACGTTCCCCCCCAGGTATCCTTAGCGAAAATCATCAAACTCAAGGCTAGTTTTTGATAGGGCGTGGGATGCGCCCAAGTGTCGTAGTCGCTTGCTTCGTGGCGATGATGAGGGACGAAGAAGATCTTGAATCCCTTGGCCCGCGCGGCCGCAACTATCTCACTGAGATGTGCCAGAAGATCGTTCTTCTCGGCCACGTCTTTGACCATCGGCCAGGCCTTCCCGTTCTCGCTAATGAAATCGTTGTAGGGATCCACCAGCAGGATGGCGGTGTCGGCGGGGGAGTAGGTCATCAGCTTTCCCTTCTTTGGAAGCGGATTGCAGCCCATGCCGCCATCCAGTAAATAGAGGTTGCGTGCATATCTCGCTTCAAATTTTTTCGGACGGTGAACATAGGGACCGAACCATGTAAGATGATCGCTTGCTTAGACGTCGTGCTCATCTAACCTTGCGGAAGGAGTTATCGTGCCTTCACGAACATCCTGACGACGCCGGTCATGTTTTCATCTCCGAAGCCTTTCGCGATAGCTTTCCCAAAGACACCTAGCGCCGCTGCGATAGTGGGCGCCGCTTCGGGCGACCCCGCAGCACTGACTGCGTAATTTAAATCCTTCTCTATTAACTCAATCGGAAACTGCGGCGTGAAGTTGCCAGCAAGCATGCTGCCTGAGAGGTGGTTGGCGGCTGGACTCCAGGCAGCCGTAGCTCCGATCGCCTGTATGGCTCTCGCCGTATCGATACCCGAGTTTGTCAATAGGCCGATCAGCTCGGCCAGCACAGTTACCTGGACGCCGAGCAGAGCATTGGTGCAGAGCTTGACGAGCGCACCGGATCCAATTGGCCCAAGGTGATTGATGGTGCTTCCCATGGCCGAAAGCACCGGCCTCGCTTGCTCAAGTACGGCCTCGTCGCCGCCGACGAGATAGATGAGTTGGCCCGCCTCCGCTTGGGGACGAGAGCCGACTACCGGCGCTTCAAGAAAGGCCTTCCGTTTTTCTCCGGCAATCGCTCCAAGCTCGCGGATCCAACCAGGCGTCACTGTCGAACTCTCGATAGCGATTGCTCCGCTTCCCATGCCGGCGAGCGCACCACCGTCTAAGGCGAGCCAAACGTCGCGTGAGGCTGCGTCGTCGCGTACCATCGAGATAATAACATCGGCGCCGTCAGCCGCTTCCTTAGGTGTTCGAGCCTGATTTGCTCCTCGAGTCACCAGAGCCGCTGCGGCTTGGGGCGTCCTGTTCCACACCGTCACAGCGTGTCCTGCTTTGAGAAGATTTGCGGCCATGCGCGATCCCATCGCGCCTAGCCCCAATACAGCGATGTTTTTTGTCATAAGGGCCTTTCCTCGATCTCAATCGGGCAGTCGAAGTGTTGCGTGTCTTCGGGTCCGACGAGCACCAGGCGTGAGTTCATTTCTTGGGTTCGGGCATATCCGCCAAGCCGTTTGGGAACGGCAGACGGGCCGTGGAGATGACGTTCAGTTATTCGCTAAGGGCTCAATCAATACTTGAGCCCTCAACGATTGAGCGTCCTGTACATAAACGGTCGCTCAGACCTTTTCAATGCCGGTGCGGTCAACTATTTAGGGGCATGCGAAGAAGAAATGAGCGTGATGAAGTCGGGAAAGAGGCCCCCGTCCTAAAGGTGGACGGTCTCGACGACCTGCCGTGTACTCATACCGCGCTGCGCAAGGCGGCGCGCCAACTCGGCAATCTTTATGATGAGGCCTTTACTCCGACGGGGCTTAAGGCGACACAAATCAGCCTCCTGGCGCAGATCGATAGGATGGGGGGCCGGCCCACGCATCGTGCGCTCGCCGGTGAGTTGGCCGTACGCATCTCTGCATTGACGCATGCCCTCGGGCCGCTCGTCCGGGATGGCTTGGTAAGACTGCATACCGATGAGCATGACAAGCGAACAAAGCACGCCGTCTTGACGGCGGTGGGCCGGAAGCGTCTCGACGAAGGGCACGTGCTCTGGCAGTCAGTCAATCGACGGGTAGAGACGGTACTCGGGAGCAAATCAGCGAAGCGTATCCGAGCATTGGCCGACGAAGTGTCTTCGAAGGATTTCATGGATTCCTACAGGCGAGCCCAGGCGATTGGAGCCAAATTTGAGCAAGCGTCTCCGTCGCGTGATCTAGATATCAGAGCTTCGGGAAGCGGCCGATCTCATCGGGCAAACGATCACCATGCGGGCGCCTTGGTACAATCGAGAGCTCGCTCGCGAACGCGATGAGCTTGTGCGGCGGCAGTCCCACCTGTACACCCGCCGGCACCGGCGAAAACTTGCAAGGTCATACCGAAGCTTACGGGTTAACGCGATCTGCATCGGCGCTTTTGCCGTTATCGAGCAAATTCACGTCCTTTTATTGCAGGCCTGGCATTTAAGCGCAGGCACCTGACGCGTCTCGTCACTAAAGAAAAACGACACAACAATCCGGTGCGGCAACGCAGCTCAACGAAGCGTTCATGGCCCGAGCTTGCAAAGCGCACGGAATACGCAATCAGTGATGAGCCCGAAGCTTCATGCCAGAGAGCACCGTAGGAAGGCCCGACGCGTCGACGGTCACGGTCGCTGGCCGTCCTCAGCTCATCCCGGTCAGTCCGACCCATCAGATCGACCAGCGTAGACTGCAGGATTATCTTCGAGACGACCTTGGTCTAGATGGCGATATCTCTTTGCAGCAGTTCCGCGGCGGCCAATCCAATCCGACGTACCTGATACGATCAGGACCCCGGCTTCTCGTGCTGCGCAAAAAGCCATCGGGGGTGCTGCTGGCCTCGGCGCATGCAATAGACCGAGAATTTGCCATCTTGAATGCGCTTGCGGGAAGTGACGTTCCTGTTCCACGAGTTCTTCACTTGTGTCAGGACGAGACGGTCCTCGGCCAAGCGTTCTATCTGATGGAATTCCTGGACGGTCGTGTCTTCACCGACGAGTGCCTGCCTGCCTGTTCTCCTTCTGAGCGCCGTGCGCTCTACGATTCTATGAACGCCGTACTTGCGTCGCTGCATTCCATCGATTTCCGGTCTCTCGGACTGGAGAATTTTGGCCGGCCATCGGGATACCTAGCAAGACAGATTTCACGATGGTCGCAGCAATACACGGCGTCTGAGGTCGCTGATTGCGAGGAGATGAACCTCCTCACCGCGTGGCTCACCCGTCACGTTCCCGAGCGCGATGAATCCTCGATTGTGCACGGCGATTTTCGCCTTGGAAACCTTCTTTTCCACCTTCGAGAGCCTACCGTAATCGGAGTTCTTGACTGGGAGCTCTCGACGATTGGCCACCCGTTGGCGGACCTTGCCTACAATTGTCAGATATATCGTCTCGATGCGCCTGACGGTACCCCACCTCGACTTCCAGCTGGCATGCCGACCGAGTCGGAGTATCTCAACGCCTATTGTCGGCGAACCGGGCGGGCCGGGATCGACCATTGGGAGTTCTATCTCGCATTCTCATTCTTTCGAACAGCGGCTATCGCGGCCGGCGTCTATCGCAGGGCCTTGAGCGGAAACGCTGCCGACAACACGGCCCTCGACCGTGGGAGTCGCTACGTGCATTTCGCGCGAGTCGGATGGCGCGTGGCGCAAGACTCGGCCTAGGGCTTCGTTTACAGAGCCGCAAATGCAGTCATCAGGTTGTTTGAAGCGGATGCTCGAATGGTAGAAATCGTTGCTTCACCGAAGCAGCAGCACATTCTTGGTCGATGCAGCGTTTCGGCCGCCGAAAGCGCCAGTTGAACGCCCGACGTCGAGTGGAATAGAGAAGCGAAGGAGGCTCGATGTCATATCAGGAGATCCTGTTTGAGCGTACTGGTCACGATGTAACAATTATCCTGAATCGTCCCAGCCGTCTCAATGCATGGACAGGGACCATGGAGGCTGAGCTACGTTCTGCCGTTCAAGCCGCCGATGCTGACCCTTCGGTGCGCGCGATCATTGTCACTGGCGCCGGGCGTGGCTTTTGCGCGGGGGCTGACATGGACGTGCTGGATGCGGCGTCCAAGGATACGCTCGACCTAGGTAAAACCCTACCCCAAGAGCGGGGCGGCGGCCGATCGGGTGAAAGTGCGCTTGACGTCAACTACACCAAGACTTTCAGCTATCTGTTGCGGACGAAGAAGCCCATCATTGCAGCAATCAATGGGCCGATCGCAGGTATCGGCCTGTGCTTGGTTCTTTTCTGCGATTTCCGGTTCATGGCGGATACCGCGAGACTGACCACGGCGTTTGCGCGCCGCGGGCTTATCGCAGAGCATGGCATGTCCTGGATGCTGCCGCGGCTCATTGGCCCGATGAATGCGCTCGACCTTATGTTTTCCGCGCGCATCGTCGAAGCGGCCGAAGCGGAACGCCTGGGGCTGGTCCAAGTGCTTCCGGCTGAAGGATTTCTTGATGCGGTCAAGCTGAAAGCGTCCGAACAAGTCTCGCTTTCGTCACCCCGATCAATCGGGGTTATGAAACGGCAGGTCTACGATTCGCTTCTTCAGTCCCTGGGCGAAGCTTGGGACGTGGCCGACGCGGAAATGAAAAAATCGCTTCAGAGCGAAGACTTCAAGGAGGGAGTGGCGCATTTCCTAGAAAAGCGTCCACCTGCGTTCACCGGAAAATAGCAGTAATCGTCGCAGGTCTTGAACTGAAAGAAGCCAAGCCGTCGCTCGAGTCGACCGAAAGCGAACGAGCAGGCAAGCCGAATGACGGCGGCCCGATTAGGTCGTTGAGAGGTCCATAGCGTATCGGTAATGGAGAAGTTCGCATGAGTGGCGGCGTGGTGATTTCGTGGGATGGTGCGTATCTCGTCGATGGCGTCCGAACGCCATTCGTGGATTATAATGGTGCTCTTGCAAGTGTCTCCCCGATCGATCTCGGTATCAAAGTCGGCAGAGAGGCAGTCAAGAAGAGTGGCATTGACGCTAACGAGATCGGCACCGTCATTTGCGGGTCCGTGGCGCAGACAAGCTTCGATGCCTACATGCTTCCCCGCCACATTGGACTGTATTCGGGTGCACCGATTGCTGCGCCAGCGCATCTCGTCCAGCGTGTCTGCGGGACAGGCATCGAGATCCTGTCGCAGGCCGCTGACGCGGTCTCGTTCGGAAGGGCTGAGGTCGCACTCTGCGTCGGAACGGAGTCGATGAGCCGCAACCCCGTTGCGGCGTATACCCATCGCAGTGGCTTCCGCATGGGCCAGATCGAGTTCAAGGACTTCCTGTGGGAGTCGTTGCTGGACACCGCGGCGGGATCGACGATGGGGCAAACGGCCGAAAAGCTGGCCATTCAATATCAGTTAACTCGTGAGGAGGTGGATGCCTTCGCTTCGCGTTCGTTCGATCGCGCGATCACTGCAAATGAGCGCGGCTTCTTCTCGGCTGAAATCGTTCCGGTTAAAACCGAAACCTTCGAGAGGGACGGCTTTGCTCCTCGTGGCATCAAACTTGCGAAAGGTATGACGGCCGAAGCCGACACGCACGTTAAACCCTCGCCGGTCGAAACGTTGGCGAAAATACCGCCGGCTTTCGATGGTGTTCAGACCGGCGGAAATTCATCAGCCATCGTGGACGGTGCGGCTGCAGGGATCGTTGCGTCCGGAGAGTACGTAAAACGCCACAATCTGAAGCCTATGGCACGGATTGCCGCTTGTGCATCTTTTGGCGTTCAGCCCGAGGTCATGGGGATCGGCCCGGTGCCCGCCATCCGGTTGGTTCTGGAACGTGCCGGTCTCAAGCTGTCTGAGGTGGATCGAATCGAAATAAA
The DNA here is from genome assembly GCF_014529705.1 of Bradyrhizobium campsiandrae. Classification (GTDB taxonomy): domain Bacteria; phylum Pseudomonadota; class Alphaproteobacteria; order Rhizobiales; family Xanthobacteraceae; genus Bradyrhizobium; species Bradyrhizobium campsiandrae. The sequence goes on along the minus strand of NZ_JAANIH010000028.1, from coordinate 217 downwards.
CGAGGCATTCGCCGCCCAGACGATGGCCTGTGCTCGTGAGCTCGGGCTCGATGAAGAGAAGCTCAACGTGAACGGCGGCGCAATTGCAATGTACGCATACGACGAAGACCGCCTGATTGACGGATGCGCGCGGGCACGGCGGGGTCTATGATGGCGTTGGGTGAAGGTCAGGCGGCTTGCTGATCGGTTGGCTTATCGGCTTGGCGCAGGAGCTTCC
>NZ_JAANIH010000276.1 GCF_014529705.1 Bradyrhizobium campsiandrae | reverse complement strand
TCTGCGAACTGTTCAGTCAAAATGTCAAGTAATATTGGGTCTACTTTGCGTTTCATTTGCAACATCTTCAAATATTGGTTCCGTTGTTGCAATATTCGCTGGCATTCACTTAGATTATGCAAATAAATCGGCTGCATTTGTCCAATTTCCATATTCAAAAACCGACGTCTTATTCCTGGAGCGCCTTTCACAAGCGATAAATCCTCTGGGGCAAAAATAACCACATTCAAGTTACCGACATAGTGGCTAAGTTTCTTTTGTTCCAAATTTTTTACTTTAGCTCGCTTGCCTTTTTGGGTGATAGCAAGCTCTAAAGGCACTGATTGCCAGTGCTTTGCTATGCGACCGTCCATCTTTGCTCTGGCTCTTATACACCTCTCCGAGCT
>NZ_JAANIH010000275.1 GCF_014529705.1 Bradyrhizobium campsiandrae | reverse complement strand
GTGGTGAGCGCCTGGACTTCGTCACCAGAGGTCCGCTCTGGGGGGAGGACCCATTGTGGGGTGCCGACCGTGTAACCCGTGGGGCTCACCAGCAACCCGGGGGAGGTCAGGGCAGTGAGGAGATGGGGGACCTCGTCGTTGTGGCGTCGACTGTCGACTTGGTCGGCAAGAATGACCCAGGCGAGCATGGAGCGCTCCTTCCCGTGGTGCTTTGGTCTGCCGTCGTTGGTTTAGAGAATAACCTAAATTGTGCGCCGGTAAAGGGTAGAGCCTTATGTGGCTGCCTCGGGGCGAGCGTGTGGTGGCTGTCGAACGGACTTGCCCTGTTGTTGTCCGACCGTGAGGATTCCAAGGCTAAATTGAGCCTTGGAGGGTTCAGCCTGGGA
>NZ_JAANIH010000274.1 GCF_014529705.1 Bradyrhizobium campsiandrae | reverse complement strand
GCATGCTTTGAGTCCCGGTTCACAAGGTATTGTCTCGCTTCTTGCAAACCAAATTTCGCGTAATCTGCCATACGAAGCGTTTCCTCCCGAGCCATTTCCAGTGCAATACCCGGAGATTGATCGATTAAATTGGTATCTACATGTTTTGTTTTATAGTCAATTCGCGAGTCGTCGCCAGGAATAAGCTTCGTAACAAGCCATGCAAATGCACCGATAAACCAGAATTGAATAAAGGTATTCGTAATATTAAACGTCCCGTGCGCAACCGCAATCGTCATTTCTGGGTTTAGTCCAAACAGTCCTTGCAGGTAGGCAACCAGAGAAGTGAATAGCGGAAGTATCAGCATGAAAATGATTGCACCGATTAAGTTAAAGATAACATGTGTC
>NZ_JAANIH010000273.1 GCF_014529705.1 Bradyrhizobium campsiandrae | reverse complement strand
CTGCTATTTCTTCTCCATATTTTTCAAAGGCCAGTTTGGCTCCTTCAATATCATTGTATGGGACTGTTATTGTATCTGCCGCAAGACCTTTTGTAACTCCTGGAGAATCCGGTAATCCGAGTGTTGCTACCCCTGAGCCAGCTTTAATTAATAAAGAATCTCCATGTCCGTGATACCTTCCTTCAAATTTCAAGATTTTTTCTCTCTTTGTATAACCGCGAGCCAAACGAATAGCACTCATCGTTGCTTCCGTTCCTGATGAAACCATACGAACGATTTCAATAGATGGCACGCGTTCAATTACTAATTTTGCTAATTCAGTTTCAATCTCAGTAGGTGTCCCAAAACTGGTACCTTTCAGAGCTGCTTTTGTAATAGCATTAACAA
>NZ_JAANIH010000272.1 GCF_014529705.1 Bradyrhizobium campsiandrae | reverse complement strand
CCATAAGCCCGCCGATCAGGGCAAGCAACGCATTGGCCCGGTGACCTTCACTAAGCAGTCGGTTGCTGAGTTGCGCAAGGTCAAGTGGCCTAGTGGCGACGAGCTGGGACAGTACTTCCTCGTCGTCCTCGTCTTTGCTCTGCTCATCATCGCCTACGTCAGTGGCTTGGACGTCGTCTTCGGATGGGTCGTCATCAAGCTCTTTGGCCACTGACGATCACATTGGAGAATTGACCTGTGAGTGACAGCCCCCATTTCAGTGAAACTGACGACGTCGAGATTAACCTTGACGCGTTAACCCCCGACACCGCCGAGGAGAAGGACGACGAGGTCGAGATCGACCTTGGGGACCTCAGCGAGGAGGACTCTGCTGAGGAGCCCGAGATC
>NZ_JAANIH010000271.1 GCF_014529705.1 Bradyrhizobium campsiandrae | reverse complement strand
CATCGGAGTGTCTCCACTGTCCTCTTCGTGTGAACCCACATATGTGTATTACACGCAGGCTCCATGAATTGGATGTTAGCCTTACTGAAGTATCCACGATCAAGGATGAAACCTATCTTCTTATAGCCGTAGCCGCGAATCTTCTCCAGCATGTATTTCAGCTGCGAGACATCCACGATACTGCCCGGGTAGCTCTCGTAAAGCAGGGGCTTCTCATTGGTCATGTCGTAAGCAATCGAGTAGTTGATGATTGGCGCGCCAACGTCATTCTTAGGGTGACCGTATTCCGCCATCTCAATATCTCCAGCTTTACAGTTCTTGTTGGTGGAGTCATAGGAAACGTAGATTTTCTCGTTCTTGTCGTGGGTGGCGTTCCAGCTGTTCAAG
>NZ_JAANIH010000270.1 GCF_014529705.1 Bradyrhizobium campsiandrae | reverse complement strand
AGTTTGTTCCTCAACTTCCCATAGAACAAGCAAAGCAATATATTGTGGATAGGTTAATTGAAACGGCTCTAAAGCTTCACGATAAAGTTTAGTAAATTGTTTGGATGCATTGTAAACAGACAAACACAGTTGTTCTTCTACTATGCGTGTATTCGTGTCCAACATGTTCTCCTCCTTTTAAGTTGTGTGCAATTTAATTGTAACCAATTATAGTAATGAAAGCTAGTTTTTTGCTCAAAAAAAGCCTTACCTCATTTTTAGAGGTAAGGCTTTTGATTATATTTTAGCCTTCTATTCTTTTAAATACTAAAGTCGCATTATGACCACCAAAGCCAAAAGAGTTAGAAATTACAACATTTACATTTGCTTCACGTGCTTCATTTGGAAC
>NZ_JAANIH010000269.1 GCF_014529705.1 Bradyrhizobium campsiandrae | reverse complement strand
ACTGTGAGCTATACAGTTATCCGTCTACCCAAATCTTTGACAAGTATTGCCACATCTCTAACGCCGTTAAACGTAAGATCATAGTCGGACTCACTAAAGATCATTCTATGACCAGTATCACTGAAGAGAATGGCGTATCAGTTACTACTGTGCAAAGATACTTAGACCACTGCAGCGCTCAATTTACTCCTTCATTCGATTCTTTGCCAGAACACTTAGCGTTTGATGAATTTAGAGGTGTGGGGCGAAAGCTGCACTTTATCTGTCAAGATGGCGAAAAACATACCATCGTCGCCATTTTAGAGAATCGGTTCAAAAACCCTATTATTAAAAACTTTTTGCAGTTCCCGGACATAGGTCGGACGAATATCAGATCAGGAGTTATGGC
>NZ_JAANIH010000268.1 GCF_014529705.1 Bradyrhizobium campsiandrae | reverse complement strand
CTATAATGGGGTTATTATAGGAGATATGCGATCTGGTAAGTCCACCACGCTAAAGAAGCTGTTACTTGATAATAAGCAGCGAGGAAACAACATCCGGGTATTTGATGTTACAGGAGAATTCCGTCCTTTGGTAGAAAAGTTAAATGGGAAAATCATTGTATTGGATGGAACGGAAGGACACTTAAACCCGTTTCAAGTTTACCGATCTAATTCAGAAGGCAATGAAGAAGCGGTTGGCAAACAGGCATTTACTAAACACGTATCTAAAATGTCGATGCTATTTCGATATTTAGCTCCAGATGCAGATGGGAAAACAATCAGGGAATTTGAAAATATGCTATATGATTTCTACTGCTATTATGGTCTTATCGTGAAGGTAGACCATCCAG
>NZ_JAANIH010000027.1 GCF_014529705.1 Bradyrhizobium campsiandrae | reverse complement strand
CCGCGGACTTTGCCTTCGCCGATCCCAACGACACACCGGCCAATGCGCTGAAGTCGGTGCTGATCACCAGCCTGCCGACGCTGGGCACCCTCAGCCTCAACGGCACGGCGGTGACCGCATCGCAGGCGATTGCGGCGGCCGACATCGCCGCCGGCAAGCTGGTCTACACGCCGGGCGTGGGCTCCGGCGCGGCCTATGCGAGCTTCGGCTTCGAGGTGGTGGATACCGGCGGCACCGCCAATGGCGGACACGATACGTCGACCGCGGCGACGGTCACCGTCTCGGTCGGTGCGATCAACCACGCGCCTGTTACCTCAGACGTGACGGTGTCGACCAATGAGGGCGCGGCCTACGTCTTCAAGACCGCGGACTTTGCCTTCGCCGATCCCAACGACACACCGGCCAATGCGCTGAAGTCGGTGCTGATCACCAGCCTGCCGACGCTGGGCACCCTCAGCCTCAACGGCACGGCGGTGACCGCATCGCAGGCCATCGCGGCGGCCGACATCGCCGCCGGCAAGCTGGTCTACACGCCGGGCGTGGGCTCCGGCGCGGCCTATGCCAGCTTCGGCTTCGAGGTGGTGGACACCGGCGGCACCGCCAATGGCGGACACGATACCTCCGCGGCCGCCACGGTCACCGTCTCGGTCGGTGCGGTCAACCACGCGCCTGTTACCTCAGACGTGACGGTCTCGACCAATGAAGGCGCGGCCTACATCTTCAAGACCACGGACTTCGCCTTCTCTGATCCCAACGACACCCCAGCGAATGCGCTGAAGTCGGTGCTGATCACCAGCCTGCCGACGCTGGGCACCCTCAGCCTCAACGGCACGGCGGTGACCGCATCGCAAGCGATTGCGGCCGCCGACATCGCCGCCGGCAAGCTGGTCTACACGCCGGGCGTGGGCTCCGGCGCGGCCTATGCGAGCTTCGGCTTCGAGGTGGTGGATACCGGCGGCACCGCCAATGGCGGACACGATACGTCGACCGCGGCGAAGGTCACAATCGCGGTGACCGCATCGACACCTGCACCCCTCGCCAAGGACGACACGTTCACCATTGCGAGCTCGATGACGATCGATGCGACGCGGCTGCTCAGCAACGATACGACGGGCGACCCGACCCTGCTCGTGCTGACCAACACGCTCAATCCCAGCCATGGGACGGTGAGCTACGACAGTGCCAAGCACATTCTCTCGTTCGTCGCCGAGGCGGGTTTTGCCGGCACGGCGGGCTTTGATTATCAGGTGCAATATGCCTCCGGCAGCGCGAGCGCGCAGGCGCACGTCACGATCAACGTCGTGCCGCCGTCGGTGGTGACCCTGGTTGCCGGGACCGTCCGACTTCCCAGCCAGCCGGTTGGGCAGGCGATCACGGTTTCGTTCGACGACCTGCTGGCCAACGTGTTCCAGTCGACCAACGTGACGCTGACCATCGCTTCGGCCGATCAGCCGAAGAACGGGACCGTTGCGCTCGATCCGCTGGCCCGGACGGTGACATTCACGCCCAACGCCGGCTTTACCGGCGACGGCAGCTTCCGGTTCGGTGCATCCGACGGCAATCACTACAGCTTCGGGACCGCGATCGTCCGGTTCGGGACCGTCGCAACGGCCCACGCGCCGGTCGCCAATGGCGATACCTACAACTATCAGCTCGGCGACAAGATCGTCCTGCCGGTCAGCTCGCTGCTGGCCAACGACACCGATGCCGACCACATCATACCGACCATCACCGGCGTCTCCGGCGCGGTTGGCGGCAGCGTCGCCTTCGACAGTTCGCATGGACTAATCCAGTTCACGCCGTCCGGTGCCGGCGTCGCCGGCTTCGACTATGCGATCACCGATGGTGTCCACGCAGCTTCGGCTCACGTCACGCTGAATATCAAGGCGCCGCCGCAGGCCCCCGTCGGCGTCATCGACAGCTTCGCCACCAAGGAAAACCAATCGATCGAGATTCCGTTCGCGTCGCTGCTGGCCAATGACGTCGACTTCGGCAACGCGCCGCTGAGCTTCGTCAATGTGACTGGCGCTTCCGGTGGAACCTACGCGATCGATCTGCAGAAGAACGTCGTCCTGTTCACGCCCAATCCGAATTTCGTCGGGCGCGCTTATTTCAACTATTCGATGACCGACGGCACGCTGACGGGCAGTTCGACCGCCTTCGTGGTCGTCAGCCCGGTCGCCTCGGCACCGATCGCCGTGAACGACAGCTTCGTCGGATTCAAGAACCAGCCGCTCGTCATCAGCGCCTCGACGCTGCTTCTCAACGACAGCGACCCCAACAAGGGGACGCTGAGCCTTGCCTCCGTCGCCAATCCCGTCGGCGGCATCGTCGCTCTCTCGACCAACGGCAAGACGGTCACCTTCACGCCGACGACCGGCTTCACCGGAAACGCGAGCTTCGACTACACCGTCAGCAACGGGCAATTGTCGTCGGCGGCCCACGTCAATGTCCTGATCGAGGAGAAGTCCGCCGCGTCCCAGCTGGTCGATGATGCGATTGCCGGTGCGGAAAACACCTCGATCACGCTGACGGCGTCTCGTCTGTTCGCCAATGACATCGTGGCCAAGAACCAGAAGCTGACCCTGACGGGCGTCTCCGACATCCTGAACGGCTCGGCGGTGTTCGACGCCGTCAAGCAGACCATCACGTTCACGCCGACGCCTGATTTCAACGACACCAACGGGTTGGCGAGCCTTACCTATTCGGCGAGCGATGGTCTCACCACCATGACCGCGCGCGTGACCATCGATCTTGCTCCGCGCCATTCCGCGCCGGTGGTCAGCCAGGTCTCGTTCGACACGCTGGCCGGGCAGCCGGTCCAGATCTCCTTCGCCACGCTGCTCGCCACGGCGTCGTCCCCGGACGGCCTCGCGCTTCACATCGCCAATGTCCTCAATCCGCATGGCGGCACGATCAGCGTGGACTTCGACCACCAGGTCGTCGTCTTCACCCCGTCGACCACGGCCGGCGTGGATTCGTTCTCCTACCTGGTGAGCGATGGCGTCTCGACGACGTCGGGCACGGCGACGGTCAATGCCTATCCCAAGGCCGTGGCCGATACGGTCACCACGTCCAAGAACCAGACGATCTCCATTCCCGTCGCCGCACTCACGGCCAACGACGGTGGTTCGCTGACCTTGCCGATCGGCGCGGTCTCGGCCGTCGGAAGCCCGGTCAATGGCAGCGTCGTGTTCGACCAGGTCAACGGCATCATCCAGTTCACGCCGAACCCGGGCTTCACCGGGAAGGCCAGCTTCACCTACACGATCGGGTCCGGAAATCTAGCCTCGACCGCCGTCGTGACGGTGAACGTGACCGCGGCGGTCGTGCCGAGCGCCGTCGTCGGCGTGCCCGAGGTCATCACCAAACCGGCGGCGCAGATTGTCACGATATCCGCGGCCGAACTGCTCGGAAATGCCTGGCAGCCGGACGGGCGCCCGCTGAGCCTGCAAGGCGTTCTGCAGGTCAGCGGCGGCACCATGTCGTACAATGCTGCGACGGGCATGGTGACCATCGACTTCGGGACCGCCAAGCCGAAGTCGCTGACCATCCTGTTCGCGATCGGAGACGGCCGCACCGCCGCTCTGGTTCGGTCCACGATCAAGCTGTCCGCGCTCGACGCCAAGGCAGTGCCGCGAACGGTCATCGAACATGGCGAGGAGGTCCAGCAGCCGATCGTCCTGGCGGCCGCGGAAGCGGATCAAATGGGTTCGGCCGCCGGCACCGGCGTCGCGGTAACGCGCGCCGCGGCGGATGGCGCGTCTCTGCCGAACGCCAACGCAGCCAGAACTTCCGCGATCCGGATTGCGTCGACACAGGCGGCGTCCGCCGATCAGATCGCCATCATGATGGGCGATCAACCGCGGCGGTCGGACGTGCTGCAGGCGCTGTTCGCCGGCGGCATCCTGTTGCCGGCCATGGTCAAGCGGAGCAAGCCGCGGGACGCCGGCGGTCGCGAAAATGCAAGGACCGCGACAGGCGTGCTGTGCATTTTCGACAGCGAGAGCGATCGCTTGGTCCCGGAGAGCACCGAAGATCCCGAGCAGTCTGACTTGCCGTCATTGCCCCGTATCGCGGCAGCCGGCGATGATGACGATTGGATCTACCTGCGCTCCGGGCGATAGGAGATGGCAGCGGCATCGGCGTAGAGAGAGCCCTCACAAGCCGCGCTCTGGCAGCGCGTCGGCCTCTCCCGCAAGCGGGAGGGGCGAAGCAAAACGCGCCGCCCCCTTCTTCCGCCGTCGCAACCTGTCCAGGATCAGATACATCGCCGGCGTCGAGTAGAGCGTGAACAGCTGCGCGACGACGAGGCCGCCCATGACGGTGATGCCGAGCGGCTGGCGGATCTCGAAACCCGGGCCGGTGCCGAAGGCGATGGGGACTGCGCTCAGGAAGGCGGCCAGCATCGTCATGGTGATTGGCCGCGCCCGCAGCCGTGCCGCGAGCAGGATGGCCTCGCGGGCTTCGAGGCCGCGATTCCGCTCGGCATCGAGCGCATAGTCGACCATCATGATGGCGTTCTTCATCACCATGCCGACCAGGAGGATGCAGGCAATCGTGGTCACCAGCGTGAACTGCGTCTTGGTCGCCCACAGCGCGACCAGCGCGCCGAACGCGGTCGGCGGCAGGGTCGAGAGAATGGTCAGCGGATGGACGTAGCTCTCGTAGAGCATGCCGAGCGCGATGTAGATCGCGATCAGGGCGGCTGCGAACAGCGCCGCCTGCTTGACGATCGATTTGTCGGCTTCCTTGGCTTCGCCGCGGAATTCCGCCTTGATGTCGTCGGGCAGCTTGGCTTCGGCCTCCTGCTTCCGGATCGAGGAGATGGCGTCGGCGATCGAGGTGCCGGGCTTGATGTCGAAGAAAATCGTCGCGGCCGGAAACTGGGCGCTGTGACGCACCCACATCGCGGCGTGGGCGCGCTGCGGCTTGGTCAAGGCCGTCAGCGGCACCGCTTTGCCGCTGGCGCTCGGCACGTAGATCTGGCTCATGGAGTCGGGGCCGGTTGCCGCCTCCGGCTCGACCTCGAAGATCACGCGCGAATAATTGGTCGGAAAGAACAACAGATTGACCTGGCGCTGGCCGAAGGCGTCGTTGAGCGTGTTGTCGACCGCCACGGGCGTCACGCCGAGCATCGCGGCGCGAACACGGTCGATGGTGAGGCCCGCCTGCAGGCCGCCGGTCTCCCAGCTCGCGATGACGTCGATGATGTCAGGGATGCCGCGGACGCGGCGGATCATGTTTTCCGCGGCGCGTATCACCGCCTCTTCGTCGATGCCCCACATCGTATACTGAAAACGCGACCCGCCGGACTGGACGCCGAGATTGAGATCCTGCAGCGGCACGAAGAACACCCGGACGCCGTCAATCTGGTTCATGCGCTCGCGCAGGCGCGTGATCACCTGCTGGATGGACTGCTTGCGGATCTCGGGCGGCTTCAGCGCGACCAGCATCTGCCCGACGCTGAGTGCGTTGCCATTGCCCTCGCCGATATAGGACGTCAGGCCTGATATCGCGGGGTCCTCGAGGATCGCTGCGCCGACGGCGCGCTGCCGGTCCTCCATGGACAGGAACGAGATGTTCGAGGGAGCAACGGTCCGCACAAACATCACGCCGGTGTCCTGGGTCGGCATGAAACCCTTCGGCAGTTGCAGATAGAGCCAGACGCTCGCCCCCGTCAGAGCAGCGATCATCACGGCGGTGAGGAGACGGTGGCGCAGCGTCCAGTCGAGGCTGCGGGCATAGAAGGTACGGCGGCCCGGATCCGCATCGGGGTTGTGCAGGCGCTGGCGGCCGCGATCGAGCAGATGTCCGCACATCATCGGCGTCAGCGTCAGCGAGATCGCCGCAGACGACACGATGGCGACCACCAGCGTCACGCCGAATTCGCGGAAATAGCGGCCGACGACGTCGGGCATGAACAGGATCGGGATCAGCGCCGCGATCAGGGATACGGTGATGGCGACGACCGTGAACGCCATCTGCCTGCTGCCGTTGATCGCAGCCTGCAGCGCCGGCTCGCCTTCGGACATGCGCCGGATGATGTTTTCGATCATGACAATGGCATCGTCCACGACGAAGCCGGCGGCGATGGTCAGCGCCATCAGCGACAGATTGTCGAGGCTGAAGCCGCACAGGCTCATCACGAACAGGGTGGCGGCCAGCGAGACCGGGATCGTGACGCTCGGAATCACCGTCGCCCAGAAGTGCCGGAGGAACAACGCAATGACCAGCACGACCAGCGCCGATGCGATGATGAGCGTGAGCTTGACGTCGTTCACGGCGGCGCGGATCAGCGTGGTGCGGTCGTAGATCGTGTGCAGCTTGATGCCGGGCGGCAGCCAGCGCTCAATTTCCGGCAGCTCGGCCTTGATTGAATCGACCGTCTCGACGATGTTGGCGTCCGACTGCTTGTAGACGAACAGGACGACGCCGCGCTCGGTGCCGTACCAGCCGGCGAGGCGGTTGTTGATGACGCTATCGGTCACGGATGCGACATCGCCGAGCTTGACAGGGGCGCCGTTGCGCCAGGCCAGCACGATGTCGCGATAGTCGACCGCCTGGAGCAGCTGATCGTTGGCCTCGATGGTCAGGCGCTGGCCGTCGACCGAGATTGCACCCTTCGGCAGGTTCTGCGAAGCATTGAGGACGGCGACGCGCGCCGCTTCCAGCGACAGGTTCATGGCCGCGAGCCGGGCCGGCGACACCTGGATGCGCACTGCGCTCCGTTCGGCGCCGGTGACGTTGATCCGCGCGACGCCCGGAAGCTCCGACAGTTTTGGCGAGATCACCCCGTCGGCAAGACTGTAGACCTCGCCTGAGGTGAACACGTCGCTGGTGAGTGCGAGCGCGATGACCGCGGCGCCGGCGGGGTTCGCCTTCCAATAGGTCGGTGGCCACGGCCCCTTCGGCAGGTTCGGCCCTGCCGAGTTGATGGCGGCCTGCACCGCGCCGGCGGCGGCATCGAGATCGACGGAGAGCTCGAACTGCACCGTGATGCTGGTGCCGCCCATGGCGCTGAACGAGGTGATTTCGGTCACCCCGGGGATCAGCGCCAGCGTGGTCTCGAGCGGCTGCGACAGTGCGTTCGCGACCGTTGCCGGGCTTGCGCCGGGGAACGGCGCGTAGATGCCGATCGTCGGACGCTCCACCGCCGGCACCGAAGCGATCGGCAGACGGAAATAAGCGACGCAGCCGAGCAGGAACACGCCGATCATCAGCAGCGTCGTCGCCACCGGCCGCAGTACGAATTGCGCGGTGACGCTCACGGCGCCGGCCGCTCGGCCTGGGGCAGCGTCGCCACATCGCCGGGAGATGCGGACCGCCGCCCGAAGCGAGTGCGCAGCGAGGCGAAGGCCAGATAGACGACGGGGGTGGTGTAGAGCGTCAGGACCTGGGAGACGATCAGTCCGCCGACGATGGAAATGCCGAGCGGCTGGCGCAGCTCGGAACCGGTGCCTGCGCCGATCGCCAGCGGCAGCGCGCCGAACAGCGCCGCCATCGTCGTCATCATGATCGGGCGGAAGCGCAGGATGCAGGCCTGCCTGATGGCGTCGAACGAGGTCGCGCCCTCCTCGCGTTCGGCGGCGAGCGCAAAGTCCACCATCATGATGGCGTTCTTCTTGACGATGCCGATCAACAGGATGATGCCGATCAGCGAGATCAGGTTGAGATCCTGCCGGTACAGCATCAGCGCCAGCAGCGCGCCGATGCCGGCCGACGGCAATGTCGACAGGATCGTGATCGGGTGGATGTAGCTCTCATAGAGCATGCCGAGGATCAGGTAGACCGTGACGATCGCGGCCAGCAGCAGCCATTTTTCATCGCTGAGCGAATTGGCGAACTCGGCGGCGGTGCCGATCAGCTTGGTCGTGACGGCATCGGGCAGGCCGATCTCGCGCTCGGTCTGGCGCAGCGCCTCGGTCGCATGGCTCAGCGACACGCCGTCGGCGAGGTTGAACGAGATCGTCGTGGCGGGAAACAGGCCCTGATGCGAGATCAAGAGCGGCGCGTGCTGCCGCTCGATCCGCGCGAAGGCCGACAGCGGCACCGGCGCCGAAGCCTTGCTGAAGGCGCCGCTGAAGCCGCCGGTCTGCTGATCGATCGTGCTGGCCTGGGCCGCGGCGGCGGTGAGGTAGATCTTGCCCAGGATGTCGGGATCGTTGCGCAAGGCCGGATCGACCTCGAGGATGACGTGATATTGGGTGAGGGGACCGAACACGGTTGCGATCTGGCGCTGCCCGAAGGCGTCGTACAGCGTCTGGTCGATCGTGTTCAGGCTGATGCCGTAGCTCGCCGCGAGCTGGCGGTCGATGGTCACGGACATCTGCAGGCCCTCGTCCTGACGGTCGTCGGCGACGTCGGCAAGCGCAGGCCGTTTTCGCAAGCCTTCGACCAGGCGCCGGCTCCAGAGCCGAAGCTCGTCCTCGTCGAGATCCTGCAGCGCATATTGATATTGCGTGCGCGAGACGCGCGTTTCGATCTGCAGATCCTGCGCCGGCTGCAGATGCAGCGTGATGCCATGAACGCCCTCGACCGCATGTTGCAGCCGCGCCATCACGGCCGCCGCGGACGATTTCCGTGCATCGGGGCTGCCAATGTCGATATAGAGCCGGCCGCTGTTCAGCGTGGTGTTGACCGAGCCGATGCCGACGAAGCTGCCGACGGTGACGACGTCAGGATCCCCGGCGATCACCGCTGCAAGCCGCTGCTGCCGCTCGGCCATTGCCGCAAAGGAGATGTCCTGGGCCGCGTCCGTGGTGCCGATCAAGAGGCCGGTGTCCTGCAGCGGCAGAAAGCCCTTGGGGATCGCGACATACAGCATTCCCGTGGCAACCAGGGTGAGGACGGTGAACGCCAGCGTGAGGTTGCGGTGTCGCAGCACCCAGTCGAGGCCCCACACGTAGAAGCTGGCGGAGGCATCGAAGCCGCGCTCGCTGAGGCGGTACAGAAAGCCGTGCCGCGCATCGGGATCCTCGTGCCGCAGCAGCTGCGCGCACATCATCGGGGTCAACGTCAGCGAGACCAGCCCGGAAATCACGACGGCGATGGACAGCGTGATGGCGAATTCACGGAACAGCCGGCCGACCACGCCGCCCATCAGCAGCAGCGGGATGAACACGGCGATCAGCGACACCGTCAGCGAGACGATGGTGAAGCCGATCTGCCGGGCGCCCTTCAGCGCCGCTTGAAGCGGGTCCTCGCCGTCCTCGACATAGCGCGCGATGTTCTCGATCATCACGATGGCGTCGTCGACGACGAAACCCGACGCAATCGTCAGCGCCATCAGCGAGAGATTGTCGAGGCTGAAGCCGCACAGCGCCATGATTCCGAAGGTCGCGATCAGCGACACCGGCAGCGTGACGCTGGGGATCACGGTGGCCCACAGCTTGCGCAGGAAGATGAAGATCACGAGCACGACCAGCGCCACCGTCAGCACCAGCGTGAACTGCACGTCGTGGATCGCCGCCCGGATTGTCGTGGTGCGGTCGCTGACGACGGAGATCTTCAGCGCCGCGGGCAGCGAATCCTGCAGCTTCGGCAGGATGCTCTTGATGGCATCCACCACCTCGATCGTGTTGGCGCCGGGCTGGCGCTGGATGTCCAAGAGCACGGCGCGCTCGCCCTGGAACCAGGCGGCCTGCTCGGCATCCTCGACGCCGTCGATGGCCGTGCCGACATCGCGCAGCAGCACCGGCGCGCCGTTGCGATAGGCGATCACCGCGTCCTGGTAGGCCTCCGCGGTGAACAGCTGGTCATTGGTGTCGACGTGAAACGCCTGCCTCGGACCGTCGAGCGAACCCTTGGGATTGTCTGCGGTGGTGGCGGCGATGCCGCGGCGGACGTCGTCGAGCGACAGGCCGAGCCCGGCCAGCCGGGTCGGGTTCATCTGCAGGCGAACGGCGCGGGTCTGTCCGCCCTCGATGCTGACGGCGCCGACGCCCGGGATCTGCGACAGCTTCGGCACCAGGATGGTCGCGGCATGATCATTGGCCTCGTGCAGCGCCATGGTCTTGGAGGTCAGAGCCAGGATCAGCACCGGCGTGTCGGCCGGATTGACCATGCGATAGGTGGGCGGGCTCGGCAGCTGCTCGACCGGAATCCAGCCGGCCGCCGCATTGATCCGCGCCTGCACGTCCTGCGCGGCGGCGTCGATCTTGCGCGACAGGTCGAATTGCAGCGTGATCTGGCTGTAGCCGTACGAGCTGGTCGAGCTCATATCCGTCAGCCCGGAGATCGTGCCGAAATAATGCTCCAGCGGCGCGGTGATCGACGTTGCGACCACGGTCGCTGAGGCGCCGGGATAGCCCGTCACCACCTGGATGGTGGGGAAGTCGACGTTCGGCAGCGGCGCGATGGGAAGTTCACGATAGCCGAGCATGCCCAGCAGCACGACCGCGACGATCATCAGCGTCGTCGCGATCGGCCTGATGATGAAGGGCGCGGACATGGCGAGCCTTTAGTCGACGCGCGGCTCGGGGCGCGTCTGAGGGGCGGGCTGCGCCTTGGCGGTCGGCGTCTGGCCCTCGATCGCGATGCGGGCGCCGTTCTCGAGCCGGTAATAGCCGTCGGTGACGACGCGCTCGCCCCGGGCGAGACCCTTGTCGATCAGCGCGCGCCCGTCGAAGATCTGCCCGACCGTGACGGGTCGGAACGCCGCGGTGTCGTCCGCCTTCGCGACCCAGACGAAATCGCCGCGCGGCCCGTGCCGTACGGCGACCGCCGGCGCGGTGATGGCGTTCTTGCGCGTGTCCACCGTGATCCGTCCGTTGGCGAAATTGCCCGGCCAGAGCTTCAGCGCCTTGTTGGGAAAGGTCGCCTTCAGCTTGATGGTGCCGCTGGCCTGGTCGACCTGGTTGTCGACCAGCGTGATCGTGCCCTTGTCGAGCTCGGTGCTGTTGTCGGCGGTGAGCGCGACCACCGGCGCATCGGTCTGGCCGAGGCTGAGCCGGGTCTGGCCGACCGCGACCGCGGCGAGCGTGTAGATGACCGAGATCGGCTGCAATTGCGTCACGGTGACGATGGTCGTCGGCGACACCGCGCGCACGTAATTGCCCTGGTCGACCTGGCGGATGCCGAGCCGGCCGCTGATCGGCGCGCGGATGTTGGTGAAACCGAGCTGCGTGCGGGCGTATTCGATCTGCGCATCGTCGTTGCGGACCTGCGCCTTGTATTGCTCGACCAGCGCATGCTGCTGGTCCACCACCTGCCGGGAGATCGCGGCGGCCTTCTGGATCAGCGCGTCATAGCGCTCCATGTCGATCTGGGCGCCGTCGAGCAGCGCTTGGTCCTTCTGCCGCACCGCGATCTGCTGGTCGAGCTGGGCCTGGAACGGGCGCGGATCGATCACCGCGAGGATGTCGCCCTGTTTGACGTCCTGCCCCTCCTGGAAAAGGATCTGGACGATCTCGCCATCGACCCGGCTCTGCACGTTGACGGTGTTGGAGGCCTGGATGGTGCCGATGCCGGTCAGATAGATCGGGACGTCCTCCGCCTTCGCGGCGGCGACTTTCACCGCGACCGGCGGCCGTGGCGGAGGCGCGGCGGCGGGGCCTTGCTCGGCGTCTGCCGCCTGCATGAAGGGCAGCGGGAAAGGGAGCTTGAGGCCCTTGATGTCATCTCTGAAATGATAGGCGGCATAGCCTGCCGGCAACACGACCAGCGCGCCGATGAGGAGTTTTGCTGCGCGTTTCACGTTCGAACCCATCATCTCAGCCGGCCGCCTTCATGCCGGAGACAGCTGTTCCGAGATTGGACCACTCGGTATGGAGAGGCAACCGGGCGTTGACGGCGGCGAGGGTCTACCCGCTACCATGTGTAACACTAGCACGTGTAGCACATCCAGATCAACGTCGCCGGCGTTGATGACCGTCTGGTTTCGCTGATGGATTTTGCGCCGGGGCGGGCCTTGTTGCGTCCTTAAACGACTTCGACGGTCGCCGCCTCGAACTGGGCGCCGGCGCCGCGGTGGCGGGCGAGCACCTCATCCGGCAGCTCCGTGACCTCGTTTTGGGCGGTAGCCTCGAGCATCGCGCGGACCCGCTTGGCTGAAGCCGCCAGCAGCGCCGGGTCGAGCCTGCCGGTTTCGACGCCGTTGATGATCGACTGCGCCAGGACGCGGGCGCGCTCGGTGTCGGTCAGATGCGAGCAGATCATCAGCATGTCGTTGCCGGCGGCCATGAAGCGCGCGCCGGAATCGGGCGCATCCAACCGGCCCGCCATCGCGCGCATGCCGACGTCGTCGGACACGATCACGCCGTCGAACCTCATCGCCTCGCGGAGCAGCCCTTGCGTGATCGCGCGCGACAGCGTCACGGGATCGTTGGGATCGAGCTTCCGGTAAAGGATGTGCGACGTCATCATCATCCCGATGCCGCCGGCGATGGCCGCGGCAAACGGCTTCAGCTCGCGTGCCTTGATCTGCTCGAGGTCGAGATCGAGTACCGGCAATTCGTGATGGGAATCCACCTGCGTGTCGCCATGCCCGGGGAAATGCTTGCCGCAGGCGCGCACGCCGCGGCGTTCCATCGCCTTGGTGAAGGGCAGCATCGACTGGATGACCTCGTCGGCGGTGCGGCCGAAGGCGCGCTCGCCGATGACAGGGTTGGCGGGGTTGGAGTGAATGTCGAGATCAGGCGCAAAATTCAGATTGCAGCCAAGCGAGGCGAGCTCGGTGCCCATGGCGTCGCCGACCTGCTCCGCGGTGCCGGCCCAGCGCGCCGCATAGGAGAAGCGCGTGATCGGCGCCGGTGTGCGGCACACCCGCCCGCCCTCATGATCGATGGCGATGAACTGCCTGTCGCGCTGCGAGGCATCGCGAATCGCGGCGATCAGGTCGCGGTGAACAGACAGCCAGTCCCGATACGGCAGATCGTGGCGGAAATTGCTCTTGTAGAGGATGACGCCGGCGGGCCGGAGATCGCGCAGCAGCGCGCGGTCGCGATCGTCGAGGACGCTGGTCGGCCGCAGCCCGAGGAAGAAATGGTCACCGACCGTTGCAAGAAGGGAATCGCTCATCCGCCGGGCCGCCACAGATTGTCAGGGTTGATTGAGGTGGAGCTGGACGCAACGCGAACTCTCAGGCTCCGGACCGAGCCTTCACATGGCCCGCTTCGTCACCACAATATTTCAAATTCCTTAACGGAATCAATCTTCAAATCATTGGCGCTCCGGTCGATCCGAGGGGCGGCATCAAGCCGCCGAGAGTCGGACCCGGAATTTGCTGCCGGTTGCCTCGGCATAGCGCAAAAGTGTTTTTGTGCTCGGTAGCGTTTGACCGCTTTCAAGCCGGGCGATCGTCGACTGGCTGGTGCCCATTCGCGCGGCCAACTCGGACTGCGAGAACCCAGCCCGCAAGCGCGCCCTCAGCAACTCAGCGGCGATCTCGAATTCAGGAGCGAGCGCCTCGTACTCGGCCTTGACCTTCGGGTTGGCCAGAAGGCGAGCCTTGAGCTTGTCGAATGGAATTGTCATAGGGCTCTCTTCATCAATTGCGCACAATTGCGCAGGACAAGGTCGACATTCGAACGCCATCGTCATGTGATCTCATTTGCTCTCCGTAGAGCAAGTTCGATCTCGGCGCGCGGGGTCTTCTGCGTCTTCTTCACAAAAGCGCGCACGACGACAACTCTCCGACCGATTGCCGTGACGTAGAGGGCGCGAGCGATTCCGTCGCGCCCTGTCAGTCGCAGCTCCCATAGCTTTCCTTCAAGGTGCTTGACGTGAGGTTCGCCCAGTCTTTCCAGACCGGTCGAGACAATGCGCTCCGCAAGTCGCAGAAAGCGCGCCTGCATGTCGGCCGGCAGGGCAGCTATCTCCGCGACTACGGTTTCGTTGAGAATGTCAACTCGCCACGGCACATCAATATCTTATTTTTGAGATATTGGCAAGACGCGAAACTCCCGTGGTGCGGATCGGCAGATCCCCCGCCAGTCACGCTGCGGCTGCACGGGCCGCTGGCCGGCGATCACACGGAATCAATCGCCGATCGGCACCTGTCGCCGCGGTTCACCGGCCGATCGTAACCCAAGCCTGAGCCGTCTTGGTCCATTCGGCGTCGAAAAGCGTGGCAATGTCTCTTGCCGCATCCCGCGACAGCAATTGGTCGATAGCGGATGTGCTGATTTCGTCGATCTCGGGAATCTCGTCATAGCCGAGATTGGCGAGCCGCTTGGCGAAGGGCGGATGCGTCGAGTCGGGTTCGTGCTCACCCGTCAGGCCAGCTTTAGCGGCGGCAGCGATTGGCTCCGGCGCCCAGATGTCCGCAAGTTGCTTGAAGATGCGCTCAAAGGGCGGGCGCGGTGCATTGATGGCACCGAGCACCTCCTTCTCCAGGGGAGAGTACACGAGATCGGTGAGGCGTGTTCCGCAGGCTTCCATTAGCACCAGGGCACGCGCCGCCTCAGTGCGTCCAACCCGCGCGGCCGAGCCAAGATCGGCATGAAGCTCGTTCTCCCGCGACAGCGCGCGATATTCCCGTTCCAGCCGTTCAAGCATGGAATGGAGCAGCACCCGCAGGATGCGCCCGGTGATTGTCCTCTCCGGATTGGCGTAGAGGAAGACGTTCTCTGAAGCCGCGATGAAATCCGCGAGGTTGACGGCTCCCGAGGTATGCCGAAGCTCGGCATGTGCCACCTCATGGGCAATAATAGCGCGAACCGCAGGCTCGTCCAGCACAATCAGCATCGGCAAGCCGACGGTCATGGTGACGTGTTGCCCGAACAGCCCGGCATATCGGCTCACTTCGCCGATCGAGGCGTTGAATCTGGTATCGATCAACAGGGTGCGGCGCGACCGGACGAAGCTTGGATCGAGCTCTTTCCAAATCGCCCAAAGGCCCGGCGCAGTCTCCTCGTCGGCCTCGAAATCCCGATGCTTGCGCGAGGGCAGTAGTAGCAGACCTATCGCGAGCGCCAATGCGCCCAGAACCATCGAGAAGACGATGGGCGCCGTGGCCAGCACGGCGATCGTGTAGCGATCCATGGCCAGCAACCAGATCGCGAGAATCACGAATGCCAGCGCGACGACCGGAAGCACGGCATAGCGACCGAGGCGAAGGATGATGTTCAAGACGAGACGGTTCATCCGCACTGCGACGGCGGAGTGATTCCGCTCAGGCGCCGCACGAGACATTGTTTTGATGCAGACCGGCGACGTCTGATCGGCCCTGGCTGTCAGTGACCTGGATCAGCGTGATCGCGCCGGGTGTTATGATTCCCATCTGCGGCTGGGCGGCGAGGTAGGTCGTGGTGCCGGGACGCAGATCGACGCTCACCTTCTCGCTTCCCTGTCCGAACAGAGTGCTGCTCAGCGGCAGATTGTTGACCGCGACCTCATGAGGGCCCGGAGGCAGATCGCACGACAGGAAGCCAGCGGCCTGACTGCCGCCAATCACACGCCCGTCGATGGCGTAGTTGGGCATAATGGCAAATCCCAGCGACGACGACCGATAGATGATAAGCCGTGAGCCACCCGGCTTGACGTTGTCAGTCAGGGCGACGTTGCCTGTTGGACCAGATGCACACCCGGAAAGTAACACAGCGACGACAAAAATCCCCAGCACGGCACCACGCATTCCAGCCCCTGATATTCCAATGTCCCCGCGGCATCATCGGCAGGGTAGTGGCTGAAGTCAACCGCGACCTCCGGTCGAATGACGGGAGGTCGCGGCGTTTGATGCGAAGGGATGGCCCGTGCTCACGCCGCAGCCAGCTGCGGCTGCACCGGCCGCCGGCCGATCATCAGCGACAGCACCGCCGCCACGATGCCGGTTGCGCCGGCGATCATGAAAGCCTGCAGATAATCGCCCTGCGACGAGCGCATGAAGCCGGCGAAGAATGCGGCGCAGGCCGCGCCGAGTTGATGGCCGGCGACCACCCAGCCGAAGATCAGCGGCGCGTTCTTGTCGCCGAAGGCCTCGTTGGCGATGCGCACCGTCGGCGGCACGGTGGCGATCCAGTCGAGACCGTAGAACACGGCGAACACCGACAGGCTGACCAAGGAGAAGTCCGAATAGGGCAGGTAGATCAGCGACAGCCCGCGCAGGCCGTAATAGAAGAACAGCAGCTTGCGCGGATCGAAGCGGTCGGTGAGCCAGCCCGACAGCGTGGTGCCGAACAGGTCGAAGAACCCCATCAGCGCCAAGAGGCTTGCGGCCTGCACCTCGAAGATGCCGTGGTCGCCGCAGAACGCGATCAGATGGGTGCCGACGAGGCCGTTGGTGGTGAAGCCGCAGATGAAGAAGGTCGCGAACAGGAACCAGAAGGCTTGCGTCTTCGCCGCGCGGACGAGGTTGCCGATCGCCGCGACGAACGGGTTTCCCAGCGCCGGCGCGGCCGGTTGATCCTCATGCGGGCTGCCATAGGAACGCAGACCGATCGCTGAGGGGCGCTCCGGCACCAGAAAATACACCAGCGGAATCAGTGCCGCGCAGCACGCGGCGACCGTCAGCACCACCGGCTTCCAGCCGCCATATTCCGCCAGCGATGCGAGGCCCGGCATGAAGATCAGCGTGCCGGTCGCGGTGCTCGCGGTCAAAAGTCCCATGACGAGGCCGCGATTGGTGGTGAACCAGCGATTGACGATGGTGGCGCCGAGCACATTGGCGACCGCGCCCGAGCCGATGCCGGAGAGCAGTCCCCAGCTCATGAACAATTGCCACGGCGCGGTCATGAAATAGCTGATGGCCGTCGAGACCGACATCAGCATCAAGGCGCCGAGCACGGTGCGGCGGATGCCGAAACGCTGCATCACCGCCGCGGCGAAGGGACCGGCGAGGCCGTAAAGAAAGATGCCGATTGCGGCCGAGGACGAGATCACGCTGACGTCCCAGCCGAAGGCTTTCTGCAGCGGCAGCATCAGCACGCCCGGTGTCGCGCGCAGGCCGGCGGAGGCGAGCAGCGCCAGGAAGATCACGGCAACGACCACGAAGGCGTAGCGTTGGCCGAACGGCCGCCGGGAGACGGCGATGGATTGAACGGAGGCAGGTTGAATCGAGGATGGGGGCATGTTACTTACCGGTACGTATGGGGGTGCGGTATTAGTACGTACCGGTCAGTAACATTGTCAAGCCTGTCTGGGAGGCAGTGGAAGCCAGATGCCGAAAAAAGCCGAAAAGCCCGAAGGTGCCCCGCTCCGGGCCGCCGACCGCATCCGCGCCTCCGCCAGCGAGCTGTTCTATCGCGAGGGTATCCGGGCCGTCGGCGTCGACGAGGTGGTGGACCGCGCCGGGGTGACGAAACCGAGCCTCTATCGCAGCTTCGCCTCCAAGGACGATCTCGCCGCCGCCTATTTGCGCGACTACGATCTGAACTTCTGGGAGAATTTCGAGCGGCCCGGCGGCAAGAGCTACAGCAACGCGCGCGACCACGTGCTCGCCTATATCGGCCAGCTTGCGCCGCGCGCGGTGGCCAGGGGCTATCGTGGCTGCGGCCTCAGCAATGCCGCGGTGGAATATCCGGCGCGCGACAATCCCGCCCGCCAGGTCGCCGAGGCCCACAAGAAGGTGTTCCGCAAGCGTCTGCGCGAGCTCGCGAGCCAAATGGGCGCGCGGCAGCCGAACGTGCTCGGCGATGCGCTGCTGCTTTTGATCGAAGGCATCTACGTCACCGGCCAGCAATCCGAGGACGGCCCGGCGCAGTCGGCGCTTGCGGCGGCGAAGCTGTTGATCGATGCGAGCGTCAAGGCGGGGTGAGATTATCCGGCGGCCGCTATCGCTTCATTTTCACCGCCAGCCCGCATCGCTGGCTGTCATTGTCTTGTCATCCGCGCTCTATTGATTGCGGCTCCTTTCGCCGCGCACCGCAGAGGCTGACATGCATCCGACTGAAACGATTTCGTCCGACCGCCGGTTGATCCTGAAGAGCCTCGTGGCCGCTGCCGCCACCTCGCTCGTCGCACCGGCCATGGCCGCCGAAAGCCTTCCGCCGGCGCCGACCGGTTCGGCCGCTGCAATCGCCACCGACAAGGCCTATTGGGCCGCCGTGAAGGGCCTCTATGCCGTGACGCCCGACATCGTCAATTTCGAGAACGGTTATTGGGGCATCATGCCCGAGCCTGTCAGGCGCGAGTTCATCCGCCAGTCCGACATGGTCAATTTCCAGAACACCTATTACGCGCGGGAGCGCGTCGGGGCGGATTTCGAGGCCGTTCGCGCCAAGGTCGCTGCGGCAGTCGGTGCCGCGCCCGAGGAGATCGCGCTGACGCGTGGTGCGACCGAAGCGCTGCAGCTCCTCATCGGCGGCTATAACAGGCTGCAGCCTGGCGATGGCGTGCTCTATGCCGACCTCGACTATGATTCGATGCAATATGCGATGAATTCGCTGAAGGCGCGCCGCGGCGTCGACGTGGTCAAGTTCGACATCCCAGAGCCCGCCACGCGCCAGGCGGTGCTCGACGCCTACGCTCGCGCCATCGAGGCCAATCCGAAGACGAGATTGCTGCTGCTGACCCATGTCAGCCATCGCACCGGCTTCGTCATGCCCATCGCCGAGATCGCCCGCATGGCGAAGGCGAAAGGCATCGACACTATCGTCGACGCCGCGCATTCCTGGGGACAGATCGACTTCCGCGTGAAAGATCTCGAATCCGATTTCGTCGGCTTCAACCTGCACAAATGGATCGGCGCACCGCTCGGCGTCGGCTTCCTCTACATCAAGAAGGACCGTCTGGCCGACATCGACCGCGCCATGGGCGATGAGGATTTTGCGGAAACCGATATCCGCTCGCGCGTTCACACCGGCACGGTCAATTTCGCCACCGTGCTGACGGTGCCGACCGCCGTGGCGCTGCATCAACAGATCGGCGCTCCGGCCAAGCAGGCGCGCTTGCGCTATTTGCGCGATTATTGGGTCAGCCGCGCCCGCGGCTTCAAGGATCTCGAAATCCTGACGCCCGATGAAGCGGGCTCCTACGGCGCGATGACCTCGTTCCGTCTCGCCGGCAAGACCAGCAAGGCCGACAACGAGGCGATCGTGGCCAAGCTCCGCGACAGCCACAAGATCATGACGGTGCGCCGCGCCGGCGTCGCCAAGGGCCAGTGCATCCGCGTGACCCCGGCGCTCTTCACGGATGAGGCCGATCTCGATCGCCTCGTCGAGGCGCTGGCTGTGATAACAGGGACGAAGACGGGATAAAGGGCGGGACGGCCGCGCCGCCGAGCGGCCGCGAAGCCGTGATCGCGGATGCTACTCGTCCTCCCTGGCGGCGTCCGCCTTGAGCGAAATGCCGTGACTCCGGAGCGTCTCCCCCATCTTGACGAGATCGGCCAGCGATCTCGCATTCATCTTGCGCATGATCTCGCGGCGATGAACCCTGACGGTGACTTCGCTGATTCCGGCGGCTCCTCCGATCTGCTTGGTCTGCAGGCCTGACACCGTCAGCGCCATGATCTCGCGTTCGCGGGATGTCAGCTCTTCGAACCGTCGTCGGGTGTCGGCCACGATGTGATCGTCAACGCGTCTCTGCCGGTCCTTCTGAACGGCTGCGAGCACCGCCTCCAGCAGAGCCTGGTCGCGGTAGGGTTTGGTCAGGAATTCCACGGCACCTGCCTTCATCGCCTGGACGGACATGTAGACGTCGGCATAGCCGGTGATGAAGATGATCGGCGGATGACTGCCGGCAGCGGCCAGCTCGCGCTGAAAATCGAGCCCGCTCGATCCCGGCAAGCGCACATCCAGAATGATGCAGTTCGGACCGTCCTTGCGGGCTTCCTGGAGATACTCGCGCGGTGAGGCGAACAGTTCGACCCGCAGCGCCGCCGTCTCCAGCAGTCCCTGGATGGACTCGCGGACGGATATGTCGTCGTCGATGACCGCGACGATCGGGGCCGGATCACTCATCACTCATACTCATGGCTCGTCCCTGGCCTTGCCGGGCAAGGTGAACTGGAATAGTGCGCCATGCGGCTCGGCGGGCGAGGCCCACAGGCGTCCGCCATGAGCCTCGATGATCGACCGGCAGATCGCCAGCCCCATTCCCATTCCCTTGGGTTTTGTCGTGAAGAACGGGCTGAAGATCTTGTCGACGGTGGCCTCATCCAGACCGATCCCGCTGTCGCGGACGAAGATCAGGCCGTCCCCGTCGGGGCCGGCTTTCGAGCCGACGACGAGCAGCCTGGGCCGGCCGGTGACGTCGGACATGGCATCTGCTCCGTTGATGACGAGATTCAGCAGGACCTGCTGAAGCTGCACGGTGTCGCCGAGCAGAGGCGGCGGCGATGGCGCGAGCTCGGTCTGCACCGAGACATCGCGCAGGCGCAGCTCGGTCTGCAGCAGGTCGAGAACCTGATGGATCAACTCGTTGACGTCGATGCTCCGCGCCTGCGGTGGCGTCTTCGCCAGCAATCCCTGGATGCGCTGAATCACACCGTTGGCGCGCTCGCCGTCGCGCAGCATTCGCTCCGCCGTCGTGCGCGCCTTGTCGATATTCAGCGTAGCCGCGTTCAGCCAATGCAGCACCGTGTGACCGTTGGTGATGACGCCGGTGAGCGGCTGGCGGACTTCATGCGCGATCGAAGCGGCGAGCTGGCCCATTGTCGTGGCTCGCGTGACGCGGGCGAGGTCGGACTGGATACCCTGCAATTCGTCCGCCGCGTTCCTGGCGGCCGTGACGTCCATGACGGCGCCGATGAAGCCGGTGCCGGTGTTCCGACTTTCGGCGGTGCGCACGACGAGCTGGACATGGCGCGTCGTCGCATCCGGCATCGACAGACGATGCTCGAGCTGAAAGCCGGTTTTCTCGCGGAAAGACCGGTCGATCGTCTGCTGCAGAAGCGCGCGGTCGTCGGGGTGGGTCCTCGCGATCATTCTCGCCAGGGTCGGCTCGACATCGGGCTCATACCGATAGATCCGAAAGGTTTCTTCCGACCAGAAGAGCGCGCCCCTCGGATCTTGCCAGCCGACGCTTCCGGTGTGGCTCAGGTGCTGAGCCTGGGCGAGATAGGCCCGGCTGACGTCAAGTGCCTCCATCGCCCGTCGATTGCGCATGATGAGCATGGTCGACATGCCGATTCCGGTCACGCCAATGGCGCGATCGAGCAGCGGCCAATGCGCCCAGGGATCTCCCGGCGAAATGAAATGGGTGAAGATCGTCAGGATTTCGCATCCGATCCCCGTCAGCAGGATGCCGGTCGAGCTGAATGTGACCGAGGCGATCAGCACGACGAAGACGTAGAGCACGGAGACCGAAACTTCGATCGGCGTTACCGCGTCGATGGCGAAAATGACGGCCGCGGACAAGACGATCCCGACCGAGGCGAGGGCACGCCTGCCCTCGCGACGACCGGGAAACTGTGTCATCGACCCCATATGCCTGCTTCAATAGCAAAAATCGCGAAATGCGGCAATGCACCTAAACGAAACGAAAGTAGAGCAATCCATTCGATCATGTCGAGGGGCAAGACGACACATGGAGCATCGTCTTCGCCAATGGTCTTCTCGCCCAATCGAGGCCAGCCTGATGACATGGGAGAGTGCGTTGAGCGACGAAGCCCTGATCGCAATCGTGGACGACGATGAATCCGTGAGGGTCGCCATGGGCGGCATGGTCGAGTCGTTCGGTTACGCGTCTGCCACGTTCCAATCAGCCGATGACTTTCTGAACTCCAGTCAACTGCCCGGCGCCTCCTGCCTGATTCTGGATGTCCAGATGGACGGCATAAGTGGCCTCGAGCTGCATGCGAGACTGCTCGCGACCGGTCACCGGATTCCGACCATCTTCATGACGGCCTTTCCGGAAGCGCGCACCCGGGAACGCGCGCTGCGCGCGGGGGCCGTCTGCTTTCTCGCCAAGCCGTTCGGGCGGGACGATCTTCTGGGGTGCATTGAAAACGCCCTCGGCAAGCAA
Source organism: Bradyrhizobium campsiandrae (assembly GCF_014529705.1). Lineage (GTDB taxonomy): Bacteria > Pseudomonadota > Alphaproteobacteria > Rhizobiales > Xanthobacteraceae > Bradyrhizobium > Bradyrhizobium campsiandrae. The sequence continues at coordinate 88,958 of NZ_JAANIH010000027.1, read as the reverse complement.
GCGCCATAGGATGTGCCATGAACGCCTCTGTCAGGACCCGGCAACTTTCGGCGGCAGCGGCGGCAGAAGATCCCGGCGCGTTTCCCGTGGGCTTGCCGGCTCAGGCGTTCGGATCGAACAGCAGCATCGAAGCGTCCTTTTGCTTTGGTCCGTTCGAGTTCTTCCCCCGCCGCAGGTGCCTGTTCAGGGCCGGTCAGCGGGTTCAGCTGGGCGGTAAATCCATCGATCTCCTGACCGTCCTTGCGGAACGGCGTGGCGAGGTTGTGGGCAAGAAGGAGCTCTTCGCGCGGGTTTGGCCGGGCATCATCGTCGACAGCGGCGCCCTGAGGTTTCAGATCGCCGCATTGCGGAAGGCGCTCGGCGAGGAAATGGGCGATGACGGCCACATCAAGACCGTTTCCGGTCGCGGCTATTGCCTGATCGCGACACGCGATCGGCCGCGCTCGCTCGAGGCACCGCCCCCGGCCACGGAGATCTGCTCCACGCCGCAGCTTCCCGCGCCGGTTGAAGGCATGATCGGTCGCGACGATGCGGTTCGCGGAATTTCAGGTCTGCTGAAGACCAATCGCCTCGTCACCGTTCACGGCCCGGGAGGCGTTGGAAAGACGGCGGTCGCGGTGGCCGTGGCGCATGCCGAGGCGTCATCGTTTGCCGGCGACGTTCACTTTCTCGATCTCGGCCCGGTCGCGTCGGCGCATCGACTGCCGGACGTGATCGCTGCGGGCTTCGGCTTGCCGCATCAATCCATCGATCCGCTGCCGGCGCTGCTGAATCATCTCGAGGACCGGCATGCGCTGCTGGTTCTCGACTGTTGCGATCATCTGATCGAGCCGGTGTCGGTGATCATCGAGCGAATCCTCCATCGAGCCCCGCAGGTGAGCATCCTTGCGACGAGCAGGGAAATGCTCAGCGTCAATGGCGAGCACGTGTACCGTCTTTCTGGGCTCGCGTATCCGTCGGACGAGGCGGCCGACCGGTCGGCGGAGGGGATTCTCGCATTTGATGCGCCCCGATTGTTTGCCAATCATGTCGTGGCAAACGGGTACGACATCGAGATCACCGAAGCCGACGCGCTGCTCGCCGCGGATATTTGCCGAAAGCTGGACGGACTTGCGCTTGCGATCAAAATCGCGGCCGCGCGCGTGCCTTCGTTCGGCTTCCCGCAGGTTGCGAGCTCACTGCAGAGCGGCAGTTGGCTGCGCTGGCTCGGCCAGCGTACCGCCTCGCCCCGCCATCAGACGATGGCTGCGGCCATCGACTGGAGTTACGATTTGCTCTGCGAAGAGGAGCGCGCCGCGATGCGCCGCCTTTCCGTCTGCCAGGGGCTTTTGACCCTCGACGACGTATGCGACGCTCTGCGCGGGACTTTGCAATCGCGTTCGGATTCGCTGCAGATCGTCGGCATGCTGGTCGCGAAGTCGCTGATCTCGTTTGAGACCACGGAAGGCGGCGGACGGTACCGACTGCCGAATTTGATTCGGTCATATACGCTCGAAAAAGTGTCGTCGCCGCGGTCGATGCCGGTCACCGCCTGAGCCACCCTGAATCGCCTGATCGAGCCACTGGCCATTATCACCGGAACGAAGACGGGATAACAGGAACTTCCGGTTTTTCCCGACGTTAGGCTGGCGGCTTGCTCGAAGCGGGCGGCTCGCCGACATGAAGAACTTTGCAAACGCAGAATTTTCCCCGGAGGTGATCGATCTCATGACCCTCGCCCTGGAGGCCGCGGTCGCGACCCTGCCGGAGCCTGTGCATTCCTCGCATGTCAATGCGCTCGCCGAGTCGATCCTGCGCACCGCGGGCGCGGGCGAACGCAACCTGGCAGACCTGCAAAGGATTGCGTTGATGGAGCTGCAGCTGGGTTCGCGCGATGGATGAGGTCAATATGAAGACATCCACCGCCGTCGTCATTGTGCTGGCGATGTCATGGTCCGCTGCGCGGGCCGAGAGCTGGACGACTTATCGGATCCCTCAGTCGGGAACGTCGGTCGACATTCCCAGCTCGATCTTCACGGAACCGGCCGGAAAGCCGGACGGCTATGGCCAGCAATTTCGCTCATCCGACGGCGCCGCCGACCTCACGGTGCAGGCGGTTCGCCGGCAGCAGGGCATTTCGCCCGCCGCCTTCCTTGCCACCAAGCAGCCGCCGCAAGGAATCGTCTACAAGCGGATCACGCCTGACTTCTTCGTCGTCTCCAGCATCAAGCGCGCCAAGATCTGGTACGACCGCTGCAACTTCACCAGCCGCTACGTGCATTGCGTGCTGATCAATTATCCTGCGGCCGAGAAGCGCCAATGGGACGCGGTCGTCACGCGCATCAGCCACAGCCTGAGCGGCGGCTGAGCCGAGTCCCGGGCTCAGCGACCATCACGCGGTCGCGGAGCCCTCATGCCGAGCAGACGCGCCGGATCACCGCCACCCCAGCGCCGGCGCAACGTGCTTGAGGATCGCCTCGATCGCATGCGCGCAATAGTCGACGCCGAGCTGGTTCGGAATAGTCAGCAGCAGGGTGTCGGCCTCGGCGATCGCCTCGTCCTGCTTGAGCTGCGCGATCAGCGCATCAGGCTCGGCGGCATAGGAGCGGCCGAAGATCGCCCGCGTCTGCGGGTCGATGAAGCCGATCTGGTCTTCGCCGCCGCGCTCGCCGCCGAAATAGGCGCGGTCGCGATCGTCCATCAGCGCGAAGATGCTGCGGCTGACCGACACGCGCGGCTCTCTGGCGTGACCGGCCTCCTTCCACGCCGCGCGATAGGCGCGGATCTGCGCGGCCTGCTGCACGTGAAAGGCTTCGCCGGTTTCGTCGTTCTTCAGCGTCGAGCTCTGCAGGTTCATGCCGAGCTTGGCCGCCCACACCGCGGTTGCGTTCGAGCCGGCGCCCCACCAGATCCGTTCGCGCAAGCCCGCCGAATGCGGTTCGAGCCGCAGCATCCCCGGCGGGTTCGGAAACATCGGCCGCGGATTGGGCTCGGCAAAACCCTCGCCGCGCAAGAGGTCGAGGAACACTTCGGCGTGGCGGCGGCCCATGTCGGCGTCGGTCTGGCCCTCGGCCGGGCGATAGCCGAAATAGCGCCAGCCGTCGATCACCTGCTCGGGCGAGCCGCGGCTGATGCCGAGCTGCAGCCGGCCGCCGGCGATGAGGTCGGCCGAGCCGGCATCCTCCACCATGTAGAGCGGGTTCTCGTAGCGCATGTCGATCACGGCGGTGCCGATCTCGATCCTGCTGGTCCTGGCGCCGACCGCGGCGAGCAGCGGGAAGGGCGAGGCCAGCTGTCGCGCGAAATGATGCACGCGGTAATAGGCGCCGTCGAGGCCGAGCTGCTCGGCCGCCACCGCAAGCTCGATCGATTGCAGCAGCGTGTCGCTGGCCGAGCGGGTCTGCGATTGCGGCGAGGGGGTCCAGTGTCCGAAGGACAGAAATCCGATCTTTTTCATGCGAGCAAGTTAAGCACGATCGCAGGGGTTTGCCATAGGGCGCAGTTGCGATCCGCTTGCCGGGTCCTACTGCGTTCGAACGTGTTCGACTTCCACCGAGAACCGCACCCGCATGACCGGCCCAAATTCGTCCCGGACTTCGATCGTCGTTTCGCGGGGCTTGATGGCGCGTTGCATGCTTTCGCGGGCGGCATCGGCCATGGCTTCGGTGGCCTCCCGCTCGACCGCTTCCATGTCGGTGAACTCCAGGCCCTCTTCGTCAACCAAGCGTCCGTCCGGGTCGATGAGATCGAAGAAATAGCGTGTCATGAGAGAACCACTTCTGCTGCGGGTTAAGCGGGGCCGAAGGGCTTCGTTCCTGGTTGGTCAGGGGTTCCGCGCGGATCGACGGCTTTTGTTGCCACCTAGTCGATGGGACGCATCGCAATGACGACAACCATAATAGAGCTCGATGCGAGCTGTTGGAAGACGGTCTCCGATCTTCGATCGGCCTTTATGACTGCAATACGGGCACCGGAATGGCATGGGGACATGACGGGCGCTTTCCTGAACTCAATCTTTCGGGGGAGGAATGAACGGCCTCAAGCCCCCGTTTATCATTAGAGTTGTAAACGCCGCACGGCTTGCGCCTGAGCTTAAGGATCTGATCTACGACCCGTCCTTAGCGATGGAAAGAACACGAATGCGTCGGCTCACCCGAATAGGCAATAGCGTTGCTGCCAGTCTTGAAATTGCAAATAAGTGAGCTTGCAAATCGCAAGCACCGATCCCGGTGCGTCTGCTTCGGGTCAATACCGTTAAGTTATGAGAATTGCTGTGAAACTGGCAATTGTCTCCCCCATCATTCCCGTCGAGGACCGATATTGCAGATATGGAGAGCTCGCAGTGACTACTTTAGAATTTCCCGATTGGCTTACTGGAACCACGCGCAAGGATTGGCTGCGCGACGGCTACACCATCACCGAGGAGCAATGGGCGGCACTCGACTGGTCGCGCGCCTGGATCGACATGGGGCCGTCACCGGCGGTAATTACGGTGACAGGTAATTACGGTGACAGTGCACTCAATTGTAATTGCGGTGACAGTGCACTCAATTGCTCGATCAGGCCTCATGCCCGACACCGTCGATTAAGTGCACTGTCACCGTAATTTAGATCGTCACGTTTCTGGCTCTCATTTTTGATGATCAGGCGGCGAGCGTCCTGCCGTCGTGGCGCGAATGCGCGAGGAAGCCCAGCCCGCAGAAGCCGAGAATCATCATCGCCCACGTCGAAAGCTCGGGGACGGCGCCGATGTTGGGACTGAACACGAGTTGTAGCTGGTCGGCATCTGTATTGGAGGCATCGATGTTGAAAGTAGGATCAACAAACGCGGTCATCGATGCACTTGCACCGTTATAGACGTCTGCAGCAACGAAAGCCGTCAATGTCACCGTGTAGATCTTATTCGTAGAGACTGTGAACTTTTGGTTGGTCGTAGACCATGACGTATTAAAGTCGACCGTGGAAAACAAACCGTTGGAAAGATATTTGCCGAGAACGAGAGTGTAACCGCCGGCCGTCGAGGTCTGGATCGGATCGATTGTAAGTTGCGAGCGCGCTAAGTCGCCGGCTGCTGACAACCAACCAGTGCCTGTAATTCCTCCTGCTGCGGTGACGTCCATAGTGATGCTTCGAGGCTGAGGCGCGAATACCTCGAAGTAATAGCTCATGCCCCCGCTTGCCGCTGCCCCGATATGTCCGTTAGCTACATAACTTGTCCCAGCCTGTAGATCGATTGATGCGCTGACGGAACGCGAACTGCTCGCGATGAATGTGGCAGTTCCTTTGCCTCCGTCCGTAGACGTGATCGACGTTGATGTGGTTCCAAAGTTGTTCGTGGGCACTGTGTTTCCGCTGCAGCAATTGTTCGCGCTTACGCCCCCTGATGGCCCTCCCACCACGATGGCGTCTGGCAAGATCGTGTCAGCAAATGCATTGGTGGAGGAAACAGCCGACACACTGAACATCATCCCAAAAGCGACTGAGAACTTAACTCCCAGAGTTTTGATCCTGCCCATTAAACCACCTGTCAAATGATCGCTTTAGCCGCTCGCCCTTATTCGCGCCGGACCTGAACTCATTTTGAACGAAATGCTCCGTGCCAAGCCAGAGTCGAACGCAAGAAGAACTAGAACCAGGCGTCGCAAGATGTCATGGTCCATTTGGACCAAAAGATAGCGAGTTACTTGATCGGGAATCGCAGAGACGGGCCCTAAATAGAGAAATACTGCCGGCTCTAAAAGAGAAGAGCACGACCGGAATAATCAATGAGAATGCCAGTTGAATTGCCGGAACTAGTTGGCCTGATCTATGAGGCTGCAGCCATCCCCGATCGTTGGCCCAGCGTGCTTGCAACAGTGTCCCGAACGGTCGATGGCGCGGGCGGCCTGCTGCGTACCGCCACAAGCCCTCAGATCTTTCGGTGGACTTCATCGCCCGATCTACATGACGATTTTGTCGAGTTCATCCGAGATGGCTGGGCTGCCATCAATCCACGTCCAGCACGCATAGCGGCCGTAAACCACGCTGGCTTCATCCGGGATAGCGACCACTTCACAACCGAAGAGCTCAACAACGATCCCGTCTACGGCTTCCTGCGAAGCAAAGGGCTCGGATATGCGGCCGGCACTGTTTTGTGCGTGCCGAGCGGTGATGCGATCACCTTCTCTTTTGAGAAATCTCACCGGAAGGGACCGGTAACGATGGAGGCGATAGGGTTTCTCGATTCCCTTCGCCCACACCTAGCCCGGGCCGCACTATTGGCAGCACGCCTTGGATTGGAACAAGCGCGCGCGATGACGGACGCTCTGAGGGAGGTCGGGTTGCCCGCCGCCGTGCTGAAAGCTCGTGGCAAGCTCTACGCCGCAAACGAGCGATTCGAGGCGCTGATACCGAATACGGTCAACGACCAGCCTTCACGTCTGATCTTCAGCGATCCGGCCATCGATCGACTGTTTCTCGCGGGGCTGGATGCCATTAACCAGAGCGTCATCGGCACGCCACGGGTCTGCTCCTTCCCTATTGCAGCGGCCGAGGGAGGGGTGCCAATGATCGTTCATCTGCTGCCAGTCGCCGGCAACGCGCAAGACATCTTCTTCGCCGCCTCAAAACTTATCATCATCACCCCTGTCGACCGGGGTGCGGTTCCGAATGCCGAGGTCATTGCAGGCCTGTTCGATTTGACCCCTGCGGAAGCGCGTGTGGCACGACAGATTGCGCTTGGCGAAACTGTGGAGCAAGTCGCACGCAAGGCAGGCCTTTCCAATGTTACGATCCGCAATCAGCTCAAATCTGTCTTGAACAAAACCGGCCTTGGCCGCCAAAGCGATCTCGTCGCACTATTAAGTGGCAGCGCACTGCCAACATCCGGGGGCTGACGAACAACGATGAAGGTCGATGCAGCTGACGGCCGCCTTCTTCGGATAGTTGGCTACTAAGAATTACGGAATTACGGTGACAGTGCACTCAATTTGCACTCAATTGCTCGCCCGGACTTCAAGCTCGACACCATTGATTGAGCGCACTGTCACCGTAATTGGCGGCCCGAATGATTCAATGAAGGAGGCCACCAGCTGATGCCGGCCTTAGTCGCGCATCGCCCTGGTGCAAGGTTCAATTGTCAGGCGGTAGGCGATCAGCGTTTTACCGTCGAAGGTCTCTAGCGAGGTGTCGCACGCTGGGCATCGATACTCGCCTCTTTCCCCAGATTGCGATGATAATTCGAGGCGACGAAAGCCAGCGCCGCATTCGGAGCAAATCACGTCGCTTTTTCTCATCTCTAGCTCTCTGGCTTGGTGTCTGTCACAATTTATTAACATAAGTTTGGTGGCTAGGCGACGGCAGATATTTGGGTCAGACGTCCTGACACCGGTCGGGCTGTGTTCATGGAACTGAACACGGAGAGCGTGGTCTACGAGACGTTGCCCCACGTCGAAATTCCCCTGAAGTGTCCCTGCTGCGGACGAATACATCGTCGGACGCGAAAGAGTTCCTGGTTCGCTCAGCCAACCGATTCAAGCGCGGCACCAGGTCAACTTCGGCAGGCCCAATAAGGATTCAGGCAGAGGGCTTGCTTGCGCCGCAGGTGACGAAGCCGGTTATGAGATGGGGATCATGCGGGCGGAGCGCTCGCATCACGCTGAAGCATGAACGCCACTCGCGGCCAGCTCAATTCGTGGTCTTGCCGCCGCGCATGGCCACGAGCTTGTCCTCACGAAACCGGAGAATGAGCCAGGCGGTCTCATCGAAACCGTTCTTGAGCTTTCCGGCGTGGGAATACACCATCTGGGCTCCGTCCGATTTCGACGGCGGTCCCAGCGCCGTGATGACCTCCTGACGCGACATCCCCACATGCAGCTTACCGTCGACGGCGACGGGCGCGAACTTGTCCGAATTACGGTGACAGTGCATTCAATTGGATGGTCCGCTTCTAGCTGAGGATGAATCGATTAAGTGAACTGTCACCGTAATCACCACTGTCACTGTAATTATCGTGTCTAACTTCAGGAGTGAAGCCCAGCGCTATCACTGCAATTGCCATCTTTTTTGTCGGGCGCCAAATTGTCGAATGCGCTTCTTAGACGAACGAGGTCGGCATGTAGTTGTTTTCTGTTGCCGGATTCATAGAACGTTTCCGCGGCCTCTCTGCACTCGTACAGAAGGCGCTCAGATGCCTCCAATATTCCGAACATCTCTTCATCCGATTTGATCGCGCGTTCCTTGAGTGCGCCAAAGCGGATATCGAACCGTGCCTCCGCAGCAATCACCTCTGCTGCGAGCACGGTCGTCTCCGCGGATACATGCCCGCTCTGCATGACCGCGATCAGGCTCTCCTGGACAGTTAGGGAATTGTCAGTATCGGACATTGAAGCCTCTCAGTTCTTTCCGCCTAACTTGGCCGAGGCGATTGCTAAATTTAAGGCAGATTCTTCAATCACCTGAGGATTGAGGTCGTTGTCGTCGGCACATTACGGTTACGGTGACAGTGCACTCAATTGCTCGCTTTCAGGCTTCACGCCCGACACCATTGATTAAGTCCGGCACTGTCACCGTAGTTGGAGATCGGTTCGCCATCGCAACATCATGAACGACTAAATCACTGGCGCGCAGTGACGCCCCAGCCCAGTCCCTGCATGCGGAGCAAGGTTCGATCCTCGTTCGTCGAGAAACCAGAAAAGCCTGGCCACGGCACAAAGGCGTGACACCCTCGCATCACGCTATGACGCATGGCCCATAGCCGCCATTCGCAACCGCTTCAATTCGTCGTGGTCTTGCCGCCGCGCATGGCCACGAGCTTGTTCTCACGAAACCGGAGAATGAGCCAGGCGGTCTCATCGAAACCGCCTTTGAGCTTTCCGGCGCGCGAATACACCATCTGGGCTCCGTCGGCCTTCGACGGCGGTCCCAGCCCCGTGATGACCTCCTGACGCGACATCCCCACATGCAGCTTGCCGTCGACGGCGACGGGCGCGAACTTGTCCGGGAGGGGGGCGCAATCGGTCGAGGTCGCCGTGTCTTTCTCGGTGAACTCTTCGACGATCTCCGTGACGAGATGGTCCGGGCCACCGATCTCGCCGCCTGATACCACCCATATCAGATGCTGCGGGCGCCGATAGCACAGCCAATAAAGGCTGCCGCCGGCATCGCCTTGGTGCTGGATGGTCCCTTCGCCCACGGCATCGCGGACCGCGCCGAGCCGCGTCTCCTCGAAGCCGCCGGCGAAGGCGCCGAGCGAAAAGCGGGTCGCCAATCTCTTTGCGACCGTCGGCGGCACGCGCTCCAGCGCATGTTCGTCGAGGGGCGGCGGCGGTGTCTGCGCGAAGCAGGCGTTTGCGGGGATCGCGAACAGGAGAAGCAGCAGGCAGAGCGTCTTTCGCGCATCAACGCCGAATGGCGTTGCCTTGGAGATGGAGCGCTTCCGGAAGAGCTGCTTTACCTTGGCAAGAATGGCGTCGCCGTCCGGGTCTTTGACGCCGCCAGCCGCGCTGTTTGCCGGTCCTTCATATGTTGCTCGCCGTAGCAGGTCGCGCCCGGGCATCGCGTGTGCGGGCGTCAGTTTCCGGGTGTCGGACACGTCACGTGGTCTCCTGCGAGGACGAAAGGCACAACATCGAGCCGACGTGCGGAGCCGCGTTCACCCCCACCGCCTTCACTCGGCTTTGGTCGCTCCCACTTGCCGACCGAGTGGTCTCGACGTCATCAAGAATGCTTGATCATGACCGGTGGGTGGGGGCGGATATCGACGGCTGGCGGGTTTCTGGGAGGTCACATCGCATAGGGGGAGCGAACCAGCGGCGCCATAGCCGGTGGACCCGATGATGCCATCATGCGCCTGTTTTGCCCGACGGGTCAACTTGAATTGCGGTTTTTCAGAAATATCGGGTGCGAACGACCCGCTCCGGCGAGGACGGCGCGGCTCGGCCTCGCCAGCGCTTCAGGCGCTTGATTTTGCTCTTACCGTCTACTGTGCATGGGGTTGTTTTCGACTTTTTGCCTCAAGGGTGCAAAACTATCGGCCGAGCCCGACCTGGTCGACGCTCGCCTTTTTCATCAGTCCATTTTCAGGAGACGCACCATGCAGGTTTACAATGTGGTGAAGTTCAAGGTGAAGGCGGGCGAGGAAGCCGCCTTCCTCGATGCGCACCGGGACGGCAAGGCGAAATGGCCGGGCCTCGAGCACGGCGTCATCATCAAGACCGGCGAGCAGAGCTTCTGCCTGATCGGCGCCTGGGCCAGTCAGGACGCGATGGTCGCGGCGCGGCCGGCGATGATCAAGACGCTCGACAGCTTCAGGTCCACGCTGGAGGACCAGGGCAATGGACGCGGCGTCACGGATGCGGTGTCGGGCGCGGTCGTGCTCGCGCTGTAGCGGGCGGGAGCGCCGCTACTTCATCAGCCGCACGCCCTTGGTCGTGAACTTCTGCGCCTTGGCGCCTGGGCGAACCGGGCGCCTGGTGCCGGCGGCCTTGCCGGTGCCGGGCGGCTGGTGTGCCGGGACCAGGTGATGGGGCTGCGAGCCGATCAGGTCGCGGCGGCCCATCTCGATCAGGGCCTCCCGCAGCACCGGCCAGTTGTCAGGATCGTGGTAGCGCAGGAACGCCTTGTGCAGGCGGCGCTGGCGCAGGCCCTTGATCGCCTCGACCTTGTCGCTGCCGCCGTGGCGCACGCCGCGCAGCGGATTGACGCCGGTGTGATACATCGCGGTCGCCGTCGCCATCGGCGAGGGCAGGAAGGTCTGCACTTGATCCGCGCGATAGCGGTTCTTCTTCAGCCACAGCGCGAGGTTCATCATGTCCTCGTCGGTCGTGCCCGGATGCGCCGCGATGAAATAGGGGATCAGGTAATATTTCTTGCCGGCCTTTTCGGCGGCATCGTCGAACATCCGCTTGAACTTGTTGTAGGCGCCGATGCCCGGCTTCATCATCTTGTCGAGCGGACCGCGCTCGGTGTGCTCAGGGGCGATCTTGAGGTAGCCGCCGACGTGATGGGTGACGAGCTCCTTGATGTATTCGGGACTCTCGACCGCAAGGTCGTAGCGCACGCCCGAAGCGACCATCACCTTCTTGATGCCTTTGGTCTCGCGCACCTTGCGATAGAGGCGGATGAGATCGTCATGCGAGGTGTTGAGGTTCGGGCAGATCTCGGGGAAGACGCAGGATGGCCTGCGGCACGCAGCCTCGACCTTCGGGTCCTTGCACGCCATCCGGTACATGTTGGCGGTGGGGCCGCCGATGTCGGAGATCACGCCGGTGAAGCCGGGCGTCTTGTCGCGGATCATTTCGATCTCGCGCAGGATCGATCCTTCCGAGCGGTTCTGGATGATGCGGCCCTCGTGCTCGGTGATCGAGCAGAAGGTGCAGCCGCCGAAGCAGCCGCGCATGATCGTCACCGAGAACTTGATCATGTCCCAGGCGGGGATCTTGGCCTCGCCATAGGAGGGATGCGGCGCGCGCGCGTAAGGAAGGTCGTAGACCGCGTCCATCTCCTCCGAGGTCAGCGGGATCGGCGGCGGGTTGAGCCAGAGATCGCGGTCGCCGTGACGCTGCACCAGGGGCCGCGCGTTGCCGGGATTGCTCTCCCGGTGCAGCACGCGCGAGGCGCGGGCGTAGGCTTCCTTGTCCTGCTCGACCTGCTCCAGCGCCGGCAGGCGGATCACGGTTGCACCCTTCTGGCGCGTGGCGCCTTCGTCGGCGGAATCGAGATCGTCGGCGTGCAGCTCGCTGTAGCCTTCGGGGACGCGGCGGAACAGCGCGACGCCCCTGATGTCGTCGAGCTCGCGCGGCGCTTCGCCGGCGGCGAGCCGCTGCGCCACCTCGACCACGGCGCGCTCGGCATTGCCGTAGAGCAGGAGATCGGCCTTGGCGTCGGCCAGCACCGAGCGGCGCACCTTGTCCGACCAGTAGTCGTAATGCGCGATCCGGCGCAGCGAAGCTTCGATGCCGCCGAGCACAACAGGCACATCCTTGAACGCCTCGCGGCAGCGCTGGGCATAGACGATGGTGCAGCGGTCCGGCCGCTTGCCGCCCTCGCCGCCGGCCGTATAGGCATCGTCGCTGCGGATGCGACGGTCCGCGGTGTAGCGGTTCACCATGGAATCCATGTTGCCGCCGGTGACGCCGAAGAACACTCTTGGCTTGCCCAGCGCCTTGAACGGCTCGGCCGAGTGCCAGTCCGGCTGGGCGATGATGCCGACGCGAAAACCCTGCGCCTCCAGCAGGCGGCCGATGATGGCCATGCCGAAGCTCGGATGGTCGACATAGGCATCGCCCGTCACCAGCACGATGTCGCATTCATCCCAGCCGAGCGCGTCCATCTCGGCGCGGCTCATGGGCAGGAAGGGCGCAGGCTTGCGCGGGCGCGCGCTCGCCATCAGGGGCTTCGCGGCGGTGATGATCTGGGTGTCCATGGGGCACAGGCATAGGACTCCGGGCCCACGAATTCAACCGGCCCCTGACGCCTTCGCCGCCGATCAGGGTTCCCCGGTGGCGCATAATCCGGCAGCACGGCGCAGGCGGACGGCCGGGTTTGGCACTGTGACGCCCCCCACATACCGGGCGGCGGCCCCCGGTCATTCTCCCCGCAGTTTCAAGGGAGAGAGATCCATGTTCCTGATCGACGCGCTGCTGATCCTGGCGATGTTGTTTTTCCTGTTTCTGCCGATCACCGATCGCAGGACGGTGCGGATGCGGCTCTGCATGCTCGGCGCATTGCTGGCGGTGTTCTCGGTCTCGATCACCCGCGCCCATGTCGTGCCGGTGCTGCTCGCGGGCATCGCTTCCCCTCCCGGAATGGCGCCGCATGCACACCAGTGATCCGTCGTCGGGGTTCTCACCGCAGCCGGTATCGGATATGCGATCGCTCCATGGGGAGGGAGACTTCTGACGGCGGTGACAATGCCGGCGCGACGCCATCGGCGGGCGCCTGGCTGGGCGCGGCTGCCCTGATCGGGTTCGTCCTGGTCGCGGCCGCGCAGGCCTCGAACCAGATCCTGGCGCGCGGGCTCGCGGGCTCGGTCCCGCCCTTCGCGCTCGCCTTCTTTCGCTGGAGCATCGTCGCCGTCGGGCTCGCGCCGATCGCGCTCGGCGAGATCCGCGCCGGACGCGTGCCGCTCGGCAGGAACATCAGGTCGATCCTCGCCGCCGGCTTCATGGGCATGTTCCTTTGCGGCGGCCCGGTCTACGCTGCGGGCGTCTCGACGACGGCGATCCACATCGCGCTGATCATGGCGCTGTCGCCGATCATGGTGCTGCTGATCTCAGCGGTGCTCGGCATCGAGCGGATCGGTCCGCTGCAATGGCTCGGCACGGCGCTTGCGCTGTCAGGCGCGCTGCTCATCATTTCCGGCGGCCATCCGGCGACCCTGGTCGAGCTGGAGACCGCCTCGGGCGACGGTCTCGTCGTGATCGCGATGCTGGGATGGTCGAGCTACACCCTGTTGCAATCGCGCGCCGCCCCGGGCGCATCGCTGCTGGCGCGCATGAGCCTGTTTGCCGGTGCAGGCGCGCTGTTCTCGCTGCCGCAGGCGCTTCTGGAGATGTGGACCCTGCCGGCGCAGGTCTTCAGCACGAAGGCGCTTCTCGCCTATGTCTTCGCCGGGATCGTGCCCCGGTCTGCTGGCCTATGCCGGCTTTGCCTGGCTCGGAGCCAGGTTCGGTTCGGTCCGGACCTCGCTGGTCCTTTATCTCGGGCCGATCGCGAGTGCCCTACTGTCGTTCGCAATCCTCGGCGAGCCGCCGAAGCTGATCCATCTGTTCGGCGGGTTGCTGATTCTCGGCGGCGTCTGGGCGAGCCTGCGACGATAGATTCCATCGGAGCCGTGCGTCAGTCGCAGGAACCAGCGCCGTGAGCCGGGGAGAAAGTGGCCCCGCCATCTGGTTCGGACGAGTGTCGGGGGGACACATCCGATCCACCATGGCGGGGCCGACCAAACTCGATCATCAGAAATGATAGTTGATGCCGAGCTTGGCCAGATTGGCCGACGTCCTGGCGGAATAGGTCGTGTTCACGGTCCCGGTCGTGTCCGTGACGTTGTAGGTCCTGGTGCCGAAATTCAGATAATTGTATTCAGCGAAGACTGCGACGTTCCTTGAGATGGCCCATTCGGCGCCGGCGCCGACCAGATAGCCGGTCCGGATGTCGGGGAAGGCGGCGTAGGTCACCGGGGCGAAGCCGTCGGCCCCGGCCGTCATAGACCTGCCGCGACCACGCAACGCCGCCCTTGCCGTAGAGCAGCACGTCGTTGAAGGCGATACCGGCGCGCGCCGCAAGTGTTGCATACCAGTCGGTCCGGCCATTGGTGGTGATCACGAAGCCCGGGAGATCGTTCGAGGCCGTGACGGCCGAACCGCTGGCGCGGGTCCAGGAGAAGTCACCCGATGCGCCGATCACGAAGCGGCCGATCTGGTAGTTGTAGCCAGCGTTGAGACCGCCGAGCGCACTCGAGCGGGTGGTACTGTAATTTGTGCCCACCGCGTCGAGGCCGACGCCGTTTGTGCCGAGATAGGTTTGCCTCTCGCTGACCCAGCCGCTGCCAAGATGAGCGCCGGCGTAGAAGCCGGTCCAATTGAAGGCCTGAATCTCCAGGGCGGGCGCCTTGCGGGCGATCAGGTCGGCTGCCGAAGCAGGCAGCGCGGCGATGATGACGAGCAAGTGACGCATGACGGCCTCGAAATTTTCCTGATGGTTGGACGTTGCCGCGTCGGCGGCACCGGTTGCTCAGGTATGCGCGCGCAAGGCTGCAACTGTAAACGTGTGCGGGATCGATCGGCGTTGACGATGCGCGCCGATGGAGCATGTCGCGGTCAGAACCGATGGTTGATGCCGACGCGGCCGATCGAGAGCTTTGCATCCAGCCCGTGCTGGAGCTGATAGGAGGAATCAAAGCTGTTGGTGCTGCTAAGCCGCTGCGTCTTGATGCCGGCATAGAGATATTCGGCTTTCAGCGACCAATGCGCGCCGAGGGCATATTCGCCACCTAGTCCGACGACCGGCGCGCTGCGCCATCCCGAGAGGCTGGCGCGATTGAAGGACGTATCCGGCACCTGGGCGAAGTGAATGCGCTGGCTGTAGCCGATGTCCGCGAGCGCGAGGCCGCCGGTTGCGAACAGCAGAAGCTGCGGCGTCACCAACACGCCGAGGCGTGCACGGAGCGTTGCTATCGATCGCAAGCTCACGTCTTCGCGGAAATCGGCCGAGGGATCCGGTGCCCGCGCAATCGAGGTCGTCTGGCGCGCTGCGTTCATGCCCAGATAGGACCAATCGGTCTCGACTCCGGCGACGAATTGCGGCGCAAACCGATAATTGAAGCCGAGCTGTCCGCCCGCGATAGCGGACGACGGGGAGAAGCCCGGCGAGCCCGCGGCGGTCAAGATCTGATTGGAAGCCGTTGCGCTGCCGTTGTTCTGAACCAGCGCCAGCGTGCTGTTCTCCCTGGCCGATGCGCCGCCAACGCTCACGCCTGCGTAAAAGCCCGTCCAGTTCGTCGTCTCGGCAGGTGGCTTTGCCGTGATCGATCGGTCCGCTGAAAAGGCCGGGTGGCCGGCGATGACCATGGCGACGAACGCGACAGCCGTCGCAGGAAAGGAGGTCTTCATGGTCAACAATCCGCCGGGCTTCGCTGTGAGATCGACTCTTGTCGCTTTAGCGGGATGTGGCGCCTGCTGCCATGCTCCATGTTCGTTGCTTCATCAATGGCCATTGATGTTCTGCGAGCGGGTCTCTGGCGCCAGGTGATCGGCACGACCGCCGGAGGTGCTCGCGTCCTTGAGCGGCTCGCGACAAGATGGACTTTGGCGGAATCGCGGCGCCTATGACCATCATCCGAAGCGTCGGCTATGCCTTGAGGCCACTCCCGCGGTTGATTGGCACGTCGTGCCACCCATGGACATGTTCATTCGCAGGAACCATCCGCCCTTTTGAACATTCTCACTTGAGGAACCAGCGCCAGCTCGCGCGCGCCCGTGTCCAGGATCCAGATTGCATCGAAATTTGCCTCGGGCGAGGGGGACTCGTGAGTACGGTCATAGAGAATTTGCTGTTGCGGAAGCAGAAGCTCGTCGAACAGCTCGAGAAGGCGCAGTCGGTCGAGGACCGCGACAAAATCGAGCATCAGCTCGAACAGATCAACACCGCGCTGGATTTTCTGGACAGGCCGGGACCAAGGGGCGGGGAATAGAACCGCTCACTTCACCGCCGGCGCTTCGACCTTCAGGGCTTTGGCGTAGACCACGCCCGAATTCATGATGTGCGTCGTCATCAGCACCTCGAACGCGGCGAACTCGCCGCGCGCGAACAGATCGAGCAGCTTGCGATGCTCGTCGAACGACGACCGGGTCCGCACGTCGATCGGGGAGGTGAGATTGGTGCGAAGCGCCGCGACCCGGCCCGAGACGAGCTGGTAGGATTCGGCGAGATAGCGATTGCCGCAATGTGCGAACATGCCTTCGTGAAAGGTTGCGTCGGCGCGGCCGTAGGCGATGTTGTCACGTGCCGCGACCGCCGGCTCCATTGCCGCGACCGCCGCGCTCATCGTCGCGATCGCGCGCTTGCGGTCGTGGCGAAAGGCAAGCTCGGCGGCCTTGGGCTCGAGCGCGATGCGGAAGGTGCACAGCGCGGTAATGTCCTCGTCGCTTGGAGTGAACACGAAGCTGCCGACCTGCGGCCTGATCACCACGAGCCCCTGCGCCTGCAGCTGGCCCATCGCCTCGCGCACCGGGGTGCGGCTGACGCCGAATGAATTGGCGACCATCTCCTCGGAGATGGCGGCGCCGAGCGCGAACTCGCCGTCGATGATCGCCTGCCGCAACCGCAGCATCACCCGCTGCGACAGCGATTTCGGCGCATCGAGCTTGAGCGATCGCATGTGGTGTCTCTCAGATCACCTTGCCGGGGTTGAGCAGATGATCGGGATCGAGCGCGGCCTTCAGCGTCCGCATCAAGGCGATCTCGGGCTCGCTGCGGGCGTGGCCAAGCCATTTCTTCTTCAGCGTGCCGATGCCGTGCTCGGCCGAGACGCTGCCGCCCAGCTCGCGCACGAGACCGTAGATGATCTCGTCCATTGCTTCCTTCGGCTGCTGCTCGACGGGAAGGCCTGTCACCCAGGAGACGAGGTGCAGATTGCCGTCGCCGATATGGCCGTAATAGACGCTCTCGCAGCCCTTGATACCGTCCGCGAGCGCCGCCTTGCAGCGGGTGGCGAACGCATCCATCCGCGCCACGGCAAGGCCGATGTCGTAGGAAATGTGCGGTCCCAGCACGTGGCCGAACTCGGCGCAGATGTCGCGCACGCGCCAGAAGGCCTGCGTCTGCGCCAGCGATTGCGCGACGGCGGCATCGACCAATAGCCCGCGCTCCATCAGCTCTTCCAGCCAGGCCTGGAAGCGCGGCGCATCGACGCTCTCGTCGGTGCCCTGCGCCTCGACCAGCACGTAGAGACCCCGGCCGGCGGCGACCGGCGGCTTGACGCCGGCGCGCGTGGTGATCACGTCCCAATAATCCGGCCACATCACCTCGAAGGCCGACAGCAGCGGACCGAGCCCGCTGCGTGCGGCGCCGAGCAACGCGACCACCGCGTCATAGTCCTGCAGCGCGCACAGCGCGGCCATGGTCGAGCGCGGCTTCGGGAACAGTTTCAGCACCACGCGGGTGATGATGCCGAGCGTGCCTTCCGAGCCAATGAAGAGGTGCTTCAGGTCGTAGCCGGCATTGTTCTTCATCAGCTTGTTGAGGCTGGTGATGATGGTGCCGTCGGGCAGCACCACTTCGAGGCCGAGCACCAGCTCGCGCGTCATGCCGTAGCGGATGACGCGGTTGCCGCCGGCATTGGTGGAGAGATTGCCGCCGATGGCGCAGGAGCCGCGCGAGCCGAGGTCGAGCGGAAAGAAGAAGCCGGCCTCGTCGGCGGCCTTCTGGATCGTCTCCAGCGGCGTGCCTGCTTTCACCGTCATCGTCATCGAGGCAGGGTCGATTTCCTCGATGCCGGTCATGCGCTCGAGCGAGATCGCGACCCAGCCGGCTTCCGGCGCGGCGCCGCGACAGAGGCCGGTCAGTCCGCCCTGCGGCACGAAGGGCAGACGCGCCTGACGGCAGGTCGCGATCGCCTCGGCGACGCCCTGCGCGTCGAGCGGGCGGATCACCGCCAGCGGCGTCTGCGGCAGGCTCGCGCTCCAGTCGTTGCCATTGCGCGCGGGCACGTCGCCGCCGGTCAGAACGGCCGCGCCGCCGAGCTTGGCGCGCAAGCCGGCGAGCAATGGGTCGGGATGTCCGACCGGCGTCACCATGTCCATGTGAGACCTCTTGCAGATCTGGCCGGGCGCCGAGGTTGATCCTCTCAGGCCGGGAATTGCATCGATCTAGTATGTAAGGTACAAGCTGGAAAAGTAAAGCAAAAACAGCCCCCGGCCGCCAAAAGATCTTTATGGATCAGTGGCTTATTCGGGCGCAACAGAGGGTGGTGCTATGATGGAGGCAATTCGCGGGTTTTGGGTGGCGTCGGCAACCCCGCTGGCGATGGACGGCAACGTGGATGCTGCCAAGCTTGCCGCCCACATCAAGAACCTGTTCGGCAAGAGCGTGGACGGTGTCGTCCTGTTCGGCACCACCGGCGAGGGGACCTCTTTCAACGTCACCGAGCGCGTCGCAACCGTCGAAGCGCTGCTCAAGGCCGGTGTGCCGGCGGAGCGCATCGGCATCGGCGGCGGCTTTCCTGCCATCAGCGACAGCACCGCGCTGACTCGCGCCGCGCTCGGCCTTGGCCTCCGTCACGTGCTGTATCTGCCGCCCTATTTCGACCGCAGCGTCACGCCTGCCGGTATCGAAGACGCGTTTGCGGCGATCATCGACGCCGTCTCCGACGATCGTCTGCGCGCGTATCTCTATCATATCCCGCAGATATCGGGCGTCGCGATTCCGACCACCGTCGCCGCAAGCCTGCGCAAGCGCTACGGCAAGGTGGTTGCCGGACTGAAAGATTCGAGCGGTGACTTCAAGCAGTTCCAGGCGTTCCGCGCCGCCGCACCCGAGCTTGCCATCACCGTCGGCAATGAAACGGACATCGCCCGCGCCATTGCCGGCGGCGGCGCCGGCACGATTTGCGGCATGGCGAATATCGCGCCGGAGCTGGTCAAGGCGATGATCGACGGCAAGGATGTCGAAGCGCGACTGCAGGCCGCGGTCGACATCGTGGTGAAATCACCATCCTTCCTTCCGACGCTGAAGGCCATTCTCGCCGCGCAGATCGGTGACGCCGCGTGGTTGCGCGTGCGGCCGCCGCTGCGCGCGTTGTCGGATGGCGCCGCGCTCAAGGCGAAGCTGGACGAGTTGACGAGCCCAGTGATCGCCTAGGCGCTCGCTTCGTCGTTGCGGCTGTCCGCGCTACGCGCCGGCATGGCCCGTATCGCGATGAGCGCGGCGGCAAAGCCGGCAGCCGCGCCCACGCCGAGCGCCCAGCGTGGACCCAGATTGTCCGCAACCCACCCGACGATCGGTGCGCCGATCGGCGTGCCACCAAGCGCGACGCCGAGACGCAGTGCCATCACGCGCCCCCGCATTCGCGGCTCGGTGGAGAGCTGCATCATGGCATTCGAGGTATTGGTGACCGTCAGTGCCGCGACGCCGATCAGCACAAGAGTGCCGGCAAACAGCCAGTAGCTCGGTGCCAGCGCTGCCAACGTGCATCCGGCGCCAAACGTTGCGGCCCCCAGCAGCAGCGAGATGAATTTCGGCTGCGCGCGCCCTGCGGCCAGCAACGCGCCCGAAATCGTTCCGACCGCCATTGTCGATGACAAAAGACCAAAGCCGCGGGCGTCGGTGTGGAAGACGCTGACCGCCATGGTCGAGATGAAGATCGGAAAGTTCAGCCCGAACGTGCCGATCAGGAACAGCATGATCATGATCGCCCTCAGATCGCCACGCGACCAGACGTAGCGAAATCCCTCGGTCATGCCGCCTTTGGTCCGGTGCGCCCGAGCATTTGGGCGAAGCTCCGAGGTGCGCAGCAAGGCGAGCGAACAGAGCACCGCAACGAAGGATGCGGCGTTGAGCAGGAAGGCCCAGCCGGTGCCGATCGAGGCGATGACGATTCCTGCCACCGCTGGCCCGATCATCCGCGCGGCGTTGAAGGACGTCGAGTTCAGCCCGATCGCGTTGGAGAGCTCGCCGTCGCCGACGAGTTCGGCCACGAATGTCTGTCGCACGGGAGCGTCAAAGGCTGCAGCGCAACCGAACAGAAACGCAAACACATAGACGTGCCAGAGCTGCACGAGGCCGCTGACGGTGAGGAGGCCGAGAACCAGCGCCAACGCGCCCATCGTCGCCTGGGTCGCGACCAGCAGTCGTCGCTGGTTGAAATGGTCTGCCGCAAAACCCGTCCACGGCATCAGAAGGAGCTGCGGTCCAAACTGCAGCGCCATCACCACGCCAACGGCCGATGCATTGTGCCGTGTGAGCTCGGTGAGAACGAGCCAGTCCTGCGCGGCGCGCTGCATCCAGGTTCCGGTGTTGGACACCAGCGCGCCTGCGGCCCAGACCCGGTAATTGTAGTTCCGCAGGGAGCGAAATGTGCCCGCGGCCGCCACGCTCACGAACCTCATGGCGTGTTGCCGCCGTGAAACCGGCCGAAGTGTCGCGCGCAAAACAGGCTGAGGAGCAGCGCGCCGAGACCGAGCGCGGTGACATCGCGTGTCTCCAGCAATGCAAACTCTCCGACGCGACAGACAAGGACATACCCGACGATGAGGTTGAAGAAGCCCCAGAGCACGTTGACCGTCGACGAGGACAATCCCTCTCCGCGCGGCCGCGCGAACGGGCTTTGGAACGGCTCGCCACGCAGGCCACTGACGAGATGAGGAACGGCGTTCGCCAGAAAAGCACCGCCAAAGAAATAGGAAACCAAATCAAGCCAGTTCATGCCTGCGCGCTCCGTGTTGCCAGCAATTCAATGATCGCTTGCGTCGAGCCGCTCTCGCCGAGCCGCGGAAAGACGTTTGCGATGCTGTAGTCGTGAGCCTCGGTGCGCGGATCCGTCATGGCGTCGGTAACAAGGGTGACATTGAAGCCCGCCTCATAGGCCTGGCGCGCGGTGGATTCGACACCGGTGCCGGTAGCGACGCCGGCGATGACGACCTGCGTAACGCCACGTTGGCGCAGTTGGCTCTCGAGGTCGGTGCTGGCGAATGCACCCCAGGTCCGCTTGGTCACGGTGATATCGCTTGGCTGTGGATCGAGTTCCGGAATGAGATCGGTCCAGCCGTCGGGGAAGGGACCTCCAAGGCGCGGCCGTTCGGTGCGGCCCGGCGCGCCGCCGGCGACATTGACCAGCACGACCGGCAGGCGATGCCGCCGAAACGCTGCCGCTAGCGTGCCGGCGCGCGCGACGACATCTTCGATGGGATGGACAGATGGGAGACCGACGATGCCGCGTTGCAGGTCGACGATGACGAGCGCGGTGATCGGATCGAGCGATGTGAGGGCCATGATGGTTTCCTTCCAGTCGACGTAAGTTCGGCTGCGCGTTAGTCGTCGACAAGCCGCTTCAGCAATTCAACTGCGGCGGCGAGTTCATCCTGTTCCCGCGCCGACAGTCGCGCCGAAATGGTGCGGGAGAGCCAGTCCTGCCGAGCGGCGCGACCGACACGGATCCATTCGCGGCATGCTTTGGTCAGCGACAGGATGGTCTGGCGGCCGTCCCCCGGATCGGGCGCGCCACTGACCAGTCCTGCGGCCAGAAGGGCGGCGACCGCGGCGCTCATCGATTGCGGGCGCATCTTCTCCGATCGCGCCAGGCTCGACACCGTGGCAGGCCCATCCTTCTCCAGGCGCAGCAGGATCGACACCTGGGACGGCGTCAAATCATCTGGGCCGGCCTGCTCGCGAAGTCGACGTTTCAGTTTTCCGACCAGCGAACGGAGGTCTTCCGCGAGCGCGCCAGCGCGCGCGGACGGGCGTTGGTCCGACGAATTGATCATGATGGAATGAATGACATATATAAAGGTAACCTGTAAAGAAAAACTGTACAGTTTAACTGAACAAAAAGATGTGAGCGCAAGATATCGCGGTATCATCGGCTGAGTGGTCAGCATCGACGATGGGCGTGTGTGCTCATTTTATTCATCTTCCAACCGCGCCCCCTCAGGTGCTTGCTGACGTAGGCACCGCACCGTCGGGCGCGCATGATCGTGCGATCGCGCTGGTCTTAGAACGATTCAACACTAGAGCGATTCAAGCTGTCGCCGTGTTCTCTTCGTTCGTCGCGGCTGCTAGATGCCGCAGCATCAATGCTGTGACTTGGAAGTGAATCGAAAGTGCGTGCCTCTGTGGGTGGCCAGCGCGTCAGCGGTCATCGAATTCGCGCCGGCAAGAGCCGCGCAGGTCTTCTCATCGGAGCAGCCGTGCTGCTCGCCGAATACGCCTCCAGCACCACTCACGCGCAGGCGCAAACGGCACTGCCGCCGGTGAATGTGGATGCGCCGACGCAGCGGCCAAAGCAGGCGCGCGCATCGGAGCAGCCTCAAAGCCGCGCGCAGGCTGCGCGGCGTAACGCAACCGCAGCTCCGCCATCGGCGCCGACACCGTCCGAGCGCGCCGCAGCGGAGGCCGCCGCACAACAGGGCGCCAAGCTCGGCTATCGTGCGATGCCGAGCGCGACCACGCTGCGCTCGGGCGCGTCGCCGCTCGACACCTCGCAATCCGTCAATGTCGTGCCCGCGCAGGTCCTCAAGGACCAGCTGCCGCGCAACATCGACGACGCGCTGGTCAACATCAGCGGCATCACCCAGACCAACACGCTCGCAGGCACCCAGGACGCGGTGATTCGCCGCGGCTTTGGCGACAACCGCGACGGCTCGATCATGCGCAACGGCATGCCGCTGGTGCAGGGACGCAGCCTGAACGCGGCCGTCGACAGTGTCGAGGTGCTGAAGGGACCTGCCTCGTTGCTCTACGGCATCATGGATCCCGGCGGAATCGTCAACACGATCAGCAAGCGTCCAGAGCTCTACCAGCACGGCTCGGTCACGCTGCTTGGATCGACCTACGCGAACAACCGCAACGGAGCCGACGGCACCCTCGACGTCACCGGTCCGATCGGCGACGGCGGTCTCGCCTATCGTTTCATCGGCTACGGTGTCAGCGAGGATTACTGGCGCAATTTCGGCCGCCACCGCGAAATGCTGGTGAACCCGTCGCTCGCCTGGTACGGCGAGACCACGACGGTGCAGCTCACCTACGAGCACCGCGAATTCATCTATCCATTCGACCGCGGCACGGCCTTCGTCAACGGAGCCCCGCTGGCAATCCCGAAGACGCGCCGGCTCGACGAGCCCTTCAACAACATGTGGGGCACGTCCGACCTGGTGCAGGGCTCGGTCGAGCAGCGGCTCAATGACAGCTGGAAGGTCACGGCGGCCTACAGCTACAACACCGAGACCTACAGCGCCAACCAGCTCCGCATCACCGGCGTCAACGCCAAGACCGGCGTCGAGACCCGCAGCAATGACGGCACCCAGAACTCGCTGAGCAACGCCAGCTACGGCACGTCCTACATGCAAGGCGACGTCTGGGTCGGCGGCTTCCGCAACGAGATCCTGTTCGGTGGCGAGGCGCTGTACCGCACCATCGATCGCCGCGACCTGATCCGTCAGGCGACGGCGAGCTTCAATTTCTATGACCCGGTCTACGGGCTGGTCACGCCGGGCACGACCGTCTCGGCTGTCGATAGCGAGCAGACCGACAAGCTCGGCACCCGCGGCTTCTTCGCCCAGGACACGTTCCATCTGACCAACTGGCTGTCCGTGGTCGGCGGCGTGCGCTGGATGCAATACGAGCAGCTCGCGGGAAAAGGCCGGCCTCTGTTCGTCACCAACACCAATCTGGCCGGCGACAAGGTGCTGCCGCTCGGCGGCGTCATCGTCAAGCTGAGCGACGAACTTTCCTATTACGTGAGCTATACGCAGTCGCTGAAGCCGACCTCGACCATCGCGGCGTTCACCAGCGGCTTTGTCGTCGATTCCACGATCGCGCCCGAAGAGGGAACTCAGTGGGAGACCGGCCTGAAGTTCGACGTCAACAAGCGGCTATCGGGCACCTTGGCCGTCTACGATATCCAGAAGAAGAACGTGCTGGTGCTGGACGATCTCGGCAACGGGAGGTCGACTGGGCGCGCTTCCGGCGCGGCGCGGTCGCGAGGTGTCGAACTGGACGTCACCGGCAGGTTGACGGACGATTGGAGCATGATCGGCAGCTACGGCTATACCGACGCGCGCCTGATCAACGATCCTGTCGTCGGCAACGCAAAGCTACTGAACGCTGCGATGAACACGGCGTCGCTCTATCTCGTCTATGATTTTGGCGACCGGCTGCCGGGACGCCTGCGGCTTGGCGGCGGCGCGCACTATGTCGGTGACCGGCCGGGCGACTCCGCCAATACGTTCTTCCTGCCGGCCTACACCGTTGCCGACGTCTTCGCGACCTACGACACCAAAATCGACAAGGTGCCGGTGTCCTATCAATTCAACGTCAAGAACCTGTTCGACAAGGTCTACTACACCTCCACCACCGGGAGCGCCCTGAACGTCGCGATGGGCGACGGCCGACGCATCTCGCTGTCGGCAACGGTGAAGTTCTAGCCATGGCGATACGACTGGGCGAGAAAGCCCCGCCGATGCATAAACGCGGGCCCACAATCAAGGCCGCTCTGCTCCAGGTCCATTCCATCATCGGCCTCGCGTTCGCGCTGCTGCTCTCGCTGATCGCGCTGACCGGCGCGATCATGAGCTTCGAGGACGAAATCGTCGATCACCTGAACGCCGGCATCAAGCAGGTCGCGCCGCGAGCGGTTCCGGCGCTGCTGCCGGACGAACTGGTGTCGCGGCTGAAAACCGTGCCTGATTCCGGCAACGTCGCGGCCATCACGCTGTCAAAAGATCCGTCGTTCGCCGTGCACATTCGCTTCGTGCGTGACGGGCAGGGCGTGCGGCCGTCCTCGGTCTATGTCGATCCCTATGATGGCCATGTGCTTGGCGTTCCGCGCGGCGAGGATTTCTTTGCAACCGTGCGCCGGCTGCATCGCTGGCTGCTGATCCCCGGCGATGGCAGAGGCTGGGGGCGCCAGATCACCGGCATTGCGGCGCTCGGCCTCATCGTGATGCTGGTCTCGGGCCTCGTGCTGCGCTGGCCGCGTCGCGCCGGTAGCATGAAGATGTGGCTGAAGCCAAATTTCGGGCTTCGTGGCCGTGGCTTGCATCGTTCGCTGCACGCGGTTGTCGGCACCTGGGTGCTGCCGATCTATCTGGTGATGACGCTGACCGGGCTCTGGTACTCGTTCGATTGGTACAAGGACGGCGTCATCTGGCTGCTGTCGCGTCCGCATGTCGTGGCGGCGAAGATGCTGCCGAAGCAGCATCACCCAGCCGAGCTTCCCGGAGCGGCGCAGAATGTCGGCTTCGACCGCGCCTGGTCGACCCTCCAGCGCGAGGAGAGCGGCGACTTCGTCAGAGCGCAGTTGACGCTGCCGGCGGGTGCCGGCACGGTGATGCGGATCCGGTCGTGGCGGAAGGATTCCACGCTCGAAAGTATGCGCGATGAGTTCCGCATCGACGCCGTCACGGGTCAACTGGTCTCCGCGGAGCGTTATGCCGACAAGACGCTCGGCGAGAAAGCCATTGCAGGCGTGCTCGACATCCACCGCGGTGCGGTGCTGGGCTGGCCCGGCAAGCTTGCATTCATGATCGCTGCAGCATTGATGCCGCTATTCGCGATCACGGGTGTGCTCCTTTACCTGTCGCGCCGCAAGCTGCGGCCGTCACGCCAGCGCGCAGCGCTCGGCGATGATGCCGCCGATCGCACGAGCGAACGGCAGGTTGCAGCCCCGGGCGATGCCGAGGGTGAGCTCGACGGCATTGAGCTGCGGCAAGTCCACTAGATCGGCCGCGTGGCGCAGAGATTTGCGCTCGCCCAGCCGGACTGGCAGGGCGGCATAGCCGAGGCCGGCCTCGACGGCGCCGACCAGCGCAGAGAGGCTGCGCGCTTCGCAGGCGATGGTCCATTCCCGCCCGACGAGACGCAGGCTGCGCAATGCTTCGCCGCGATAGGCGCAGCCTTCCGCAAAGGCCACCAACGGAACGGCATTGCCGTCGCGGCGCGACGCCGGCGCCTTGCCGAACCAGGCCATCGGTTCGAAAGCGATCGCGGCGTCGTCTGCGTTCGAAGGCGCGCGCTTGTAGAAGGCGAGATCGAGCCGGCCGTGATCGAGGTCCTCAGCGAGCCGCGCCGAGAGGTCGGTGCGCACCGACAGCTGTGCCTTGGGAAAGCGTGAGCGGATCTCGCCGAAGGCCGAGGCGAAATCGCGCTCGAGGAAATCCGCGGGAACACCAAGCCTGATCCGCCGCTCCGAAGCCGGCTGCCGCATCGCTGCGACCGCCCGCTCGTTAAGTGCGATCATCTCCCGCGCATGTGCAACCAATTCCGCGCCCTTCAAGGTCGGCCCGAGCACGTGGCCCCGCGCGCGCTCCAGCAGGGGGTGGCCGACCACGGCTTCGAGCCGGGCAATCTGAAGGCTGATCGCGGATTGTGATCGTCCCAGCTGCTCCGCCGCGCGCGAAAAGCTCTTCAACGCCACGATGGCGACCAGCGCGCGAAGCGTATCAATATCGAGGGTCGTCGGCATGGTGAGGCTCCGAACGGTGCCGCCGCGTCCGTCTCGGCGGCCAGAATGAGATTTATCGATCAAGCCATTGCAGAAATCAATTTCTCCCCTGCGGGGCTGCGCGCTATCAGGCAGGCAGCGCCAGCCGCCAATCGGGGCGCGGGGGGAAACATATGCAACGCCGCACCGTTCTGAAGGGCTTTGGATTGACCGCTACCGCCGCCGTCGCCACCACGCCGACATTCGCGCAGAGTGGCGGCAGCGGCGTGAGCGCATCGCCATATCCCTGGCCGTCAGCGCAATTGGCGACCGCCGGCCGGCTCGGCCACTGCCGACTCGGCAATGGCCCCGCGGTCTGCGTGGTGTTGCACGAATGGCTCGGCGATCACGTCAATTGGGAGCCGGTGCTGCCTTATCTCGATCCGGCGCGCACCACGATCGTGTTCATGGATCTGCGCGGGTATGGCTGGTCGCGTGGCATGAGCGGCAGCTACTCGCTGGACGAGGCGGCCGCCGACGTGCTGCGCACCGCCGACGAACTCGCCATCACGCGCTTTCATCTTATCGGTCACTCGATGTCCGGTCTCGTCGCGCAAAAGATCGCGCTCCAGGCCGGCGACCGCATCCGCGGCGTGACGCTGTTCTCGCCGGTGCCGCCCACCGGTTTCCGCGCCGACGAAGCCGCCTTGAAGGCGCTCAATGCCGTCATCGACGCGGACGAGGCGGCGGGGCGCGCGATCACGGCCCGCACCTCCAGCCGTTACGGCGCCGGATGGTTGCGCCGCAAGCTCGCCATCGCGCGGGAAGCCTCGACGGTCGAGGCCAAGCGGGGTTATCTCACCATGTTCACGACGTCGGCCATCACGGGCGAGACGCACGGGCTGGGTGCGACCATGCATGTCGTGACCGGCGCGCTGGATATCCCGTTTTATCGCGGCGAGCCGCTGCGGAACGCCTTTGCGCTCGCCTATCCCCGGGTGACGTTCGAGGTCATCGACGATGCCGGGCATTATTCCATGCTGGAAACCCCGGTGCGGGTCGCCGGCATCATCGAGAAGCAATTGGCCGCTGCGGGTTGAGGCGCGACATTCAAAAAGATCCTCCGCCATGCGAGCGGATTCGTGGGGGAGGCCCGGCATGGCGGAGGGCTGAAATGTTCGTCAGACATTATAATTTGCGCCGAGCTTCGCCCGGTTGGCGGAATATATCGTCGTCACGGTACCTGTGGTGCCCGCAACATTACAGGTCTTGGTATTGAAACTCACGTCGTTGGACTCGGCGAACACCGATGGTGAGCTGCAGGTCGCGGCGCTGTGGTTCTTCGCGCGTCCAGGGGCAGCTGTAAATGCCCGCAAGATCAACCGGCATTGAGAATCCCCAACGGTACCGGTTGCCGTGTCGCTTCGAACCTCACCCTGGCGATCCGGTACAAAATCTGGATGCATCAGGGAGATGATGATGTCGCCAAACCGACGCTTGCTGACATGCACATTCTGCGTTGCTGTGATTCTCGGCCCGTTCGAGACGCCCGTCCGTGCGGATGCGGTCTGCAAGGAGCCGAAAATGGGGTCGAACGAGGCCCCGATGCTCTCGCCGCCAACATCGAATGTGGTAACCGGAGCGGGGCGGCTGCAATTCTATTCGGCGCCGGAGCCCGGCTGCCCGATGAAAGGGATCTTCGTCATCCCCCGAGATGAGTTGATCGCCTACGCCCGAACCGGCAATGGCTGGTCGTCGGTGATGTACATGAATCCGAGAACGACGGACAGCGTATCCGGCTGGGTGAGGTCGGAACGACTGAGGCAAACCGGGACCGTTGGGCCGAAGCAATGACGGTCTGCGTCCGGAGCGGCTAGCCAACGCTGCGGCAATGGTCCAAAAGCGTCCAGATCGATCGGCGCCACCGGGCTTTCAAGGCAGCTTTCCTATGACCATTCCCAGCGTAACTCCGACCGATATCCGCCGCGCGCTGCTGCTGCGCGAGGAGATCGCGCTGCTCGATCTCAGGTTTGAGGCAGCCTTCGCCACCGGACACCCTTTGTTCGCGGCCAATATGGCCGTGGACCGGATCGCGATCGAGGCCGTGGTGCGGCTGCCGCGCAAGGACGTGCCAATCGTGCTCTATGATGATGGCGAGGGGTTGGTCGCTGATGGCGCCGAGCGCCTTGCCGCGCTGGGCTACACCAATGTCCGCGCGCTCGACGGCGGGCTGAAAGCTTGGCGCTCGGCGGGCTATGAGGTGTTCGAGGACGTCAACTCGTATTCCAAGGCCTTTGGCGAGCTGGTCGAGGCGCGCCGTCACACGCCGTCGTTGAGTGCCGATGAAGTGGCAAAGCTGATTGCCGACAAAGCCAAGATCGCCATTCTCGACGTCCGCCGCTTCGACGAATATGCGACCATGAACATTCCGGGCTCGGTCAGCGTGCCTGGTGCCGAGCTCGTGCTGCGGGCCGGGCAGGCCGCACCCGATCCTGACACCACTATCATCGTCAATTGCGCCGGCCGCACCCGCTCGATCATCGGCACCCAGTCGCTGATCAATGCCGGCGTGCCCAACAAGGTGCGGGCGCTGCGCAACGGCACGATCGGCTGGACGCTGGCGCGGCATTCGCTCAACCATGGCGCCGATCAGCGCGGCGCGATCGGGTCGTTCGAAGGCGGCCCAGCCAATGCCCGCGATGTTGCCTATCGCGCCGGCGTCCGTCATATCGGTGCTATCGAGATGTCGGCACTGGCCGCTGAGACCAGCCGCACGCTCTATCGCTTCGACGTGCGTGACGCAGAGGAATATGCGGCCGGTCATCTCCCGGGCTTCCGTCACTATCCGGGCGGTCAGCTCGTCCAGGAGACCGATATGGCCGCACCGGTGCGCGGCGCGCGCATCCTGTTGACCGACGACAAGGGCGTGCGCGCCGATATGACGGCCTCGTGGCTCGCGCAGATGGGCTGGGAGGTCTATGTGTTCGAAGGCGGCTATGCCGGCACGCTCGAGGTCGGGCCGCCGCAGGTCCTGCCCAAGCCGGATCCGGCGCATCGCTATCGCCGCCCCTACGAGGGAACCGACGTCGCCGAGCGCGCGATGCAGGCCTATCTCGACTGGGAATACGGCCTGGTCGACCAGCTCCGCCGTGACGGCACCCACGGGTTCTATGTGATCTGAACGCGGCGGCGCCGATCCACCGGAGTTTTACGGAGCGATCGGGCCGGGCCTTGCCACGTTGCGCGAATGATGGTCGATTTTAACCCGAATCAGTTTTGCGTTCTGCTCAGACACCCCGGATCCCGGGATCCCGCCGCGACGGACGCAAATGGCCCACGACGTCGATACGATCGAACGACCAGCCCCGACACAAGGTGCTGCCGCCAGCACCGTTTTCCTGCGCAACCTGCCGGCGCCGGAGCCTTCGATGGGTTCGGCCGCCTACGCAGCCCAGCGTGAGCGCGCCCTTGCCTTCGATCCGCGCCGCCGCGCCAATTACGAAAAATATCTGCGCGCGCGGACTGATCGCAGGATCGTCGACTACCTGCCGATCAAGCTCGATATCGAGAATGTCAGCCGCTGCAATTTTCGCTGCACCATGTGTCAGGTCAGCGACTGGCACAAAGGCCAGCGGGCCAGCGACATGCCGCTCGAGAGCTTCAAGGCACTGCTCGACCAGCAATACGGCCTGATCGAGATCAAGCTCCAGGGCATGGGCGAGCCGCTGATGCAGGGCGATGCCTATCTCGCCATGCTCCGCCATGCGCGCGAGCGCGAGATCTGGGTGCGCACCACCACCAATGCCTCGCTGCTGCATCTGCGGGAGAACTACCGCCGGCTGATCGACGCCGATCCGAACGAGGTGCAGATTTCGATCGACGGCGCGGACGAAGCGACGTTCGAGAGCATCCGGCGTGGATCGGTGTTTTCGCGCGTCATCGCCAATTGCAAGCTGATCAACGCCTATTCCCGCGAGCGCGGTGTCGACCGCACCAAGATGTGGGTGGTGGTCCAGCAGTCCAACCGGCACCAGCTGCCTGAATTCGTCGAGCTTGCCGCCGAAGCCGGCTTCACCAGCCTTGCCTTCTCGCTCGACCTCACCAATTGGGGCCAGGACAAATGGGGCGAGGCGCTCCGCGACATCGTCGCGGAGAACGCCTTTACCGAAGAGCTTTGCGAGCGGTTGATGGCACGCGGCCGCGAGCTCGGCGTGCGCGTGGCGTTCTGGAACGTCACCGACAAATACAGCTGGCGCAAGACCGACAAGCTCTGCCCATGGCCGTTCGAGCGGCTCTACGTCTCCTCCGACATGCGCGCCGTTCCCTGCTGCACCATCGCCAACCCCGAGGTCGTGGACTTCGGCAACGCCGAGGATCTCGTCGCGCTCTGGCACGGCGAGGCCTACGAGACCTTTCGCAAGGAGCACCGCGAGGGTCGCATCCCCGAAGTGTGCAAGGGCTGCTATCGCGAGGATGATCGCGCCTAGCCCTTGATCTCACGGCCATAGCGATCAATCATCGCGCCGATCTCCGATGGCTGGTAGTCGTAGCGCGCGATGGCGTGCGCGCTCGAGAGCGTGAATGATGTGTTGGTCGGGGCGATCTCTTCGATCTTGGCGGACACGCCGAGCGCCAGTGCAAGGCGGTCGATGATTTCGCGTACCGTCAGCGATCCGGCGGCGCCGAGAACTGCCGCGCCAAAGCCACCCGAGGGCTCGCGGGACAGCAAGGTTTGGATCAGTGCGGCGATGTCATCGATATGAGCTGCGTTGTTGTAGGGCCGGTCGAGATGAAATGCACGTATCGGTTTGCCGGCCCGCAGCCGCGACGCCACGCCTGAAAGCCAATTCCGATGCGCGCCTGGGCCAACGATTCCCGGCAGGCGCAATGCCAGCGTGGAAAATTCGGCCGGGAGCTCGGCGAGCCGCTGCTCGACGATGAGCTTCGTTGCGCCATAGGCGTCGGGATCACGTACCGGCGTGGCCTCGTCGACGACGTCCTGCGCGATGCGGCCATAATAGGAGAGCGACGAGAAGAAGACGAAGCGGCTGGTGCGCCAGCGCCGGGCCGCCTCGATCAACGCGAAACTTGCACCGATGTTGTCACGCACGAGCGTTGCGACGTCGACGCCCGGGGCGGGCGATGTCGCCGCGGTGTGCACGATGGCGTCGAACGGCCCGGCAAGCTGGCCCGCATCGGCCAGATCGGTCCGGATCAGCTCCAGCCGCCTGACGTCTCGCAAGGATGATAGAAAATCCGTGTCGCGGCGATGAGTGCCGACGACATCATGGCCGGCGCTCGCCAGCCGTCGCGCCACTGCGCAGCCCGAGAAGCCGGAGACGCCGGTCACGAGCACGCGCATCGTTCGACCTCAGCCGATCGTGGCCAGGATCCGCTCGGGCGACAGGCCGTGCGCCGCGAGCAGATCATTGGTCGAGCCGTAATTGTGGATGAAGGCATCCTGCAGGGTGAACGTATCGAGCCGGCAGGTGGCGCGGACGTCCCAGGCAATCTGCTTCACCTGCGAGGCAAGGCCGCCCTGCGGCGCGTGTTCCTCGATGACGACGACGTGGCGGTGCTGTTGCAGGGCGGAACTGATGCCCTCACGATCGAGCGGTTTGAGCGTATGGGCCGAGACCAGCGAAACCGAGCGCCCCTGCGCCGTAAGCTTGTCGGCAATTTCCACCGCCATCGCCGTAATCACGCCATAGGTGAGGATGCAGACGTCGCTGCCGCGTCGCAGATAGCGCAGCTTGCCGAATTGCCAGGGCTCCGCGTCCGCGGTCAGCACGGGCTCGCCAGCCTTGCCGATGCGCAAATACACCGGCCCGTTCTTCTGCCGCGCGCACCAGCGCGTGGCCTCGATGCATTCGAGGGGATCGCAGGGCGCGAGCACCTGCATGTTGGGCAGCGCCGAGGCAATCGCGATGTCCTCCTGGGTGTGATGCGTGCCGCCCAAGGTCGAATAGATCACGCCTGCGCCCATGCCGACCACGGTGACCGGCAGGTTCTGGTAGCAGAGATCGTCGCGGATCATCTCGAACGGACGGTAGAGGCTGAAGGTCGCGATCGTGTAGGCGAAGGGCTGGCAGCCCTTCAGCGCGAGACCGGCGGCGATGCCGATCATGGTCTGCTCGGCGACGCCGACATTGATGAAACGTTCAGGATATTCGCTGGAGAACTTTGCCATGCTGCCGGCCGGCGAGATGTCGGCGACGACAATGTAGACCTCGGGATTGGCGGTCGCCTCAGCGTACAGCGTCTCGGAAAAAGTGTTTCTCACGCCTGTGTCTCCAACTCGCGGATCGCCTGGGCATACTCGTCCTTGTTCGGCGCGCGATAGTGCCAGATCGGTGCGTTTTCCATGTAGCTGACGCCCTTGCCTTTGGTGGTGCGCGCCACCACCATCAGCGGCCGGTCGCCCTTGCGTGTCGTCACCGCGTGGAAGATCGCCGCGGAATCGTGGCCGTTGATCTCAGCCGTCTCCCAGCCGAACGCCTCGAACTTCGCGGCCAGCGGATACAGCGAGGGATGGGTCTCGGAGGTGCGCCCGAGGCTCTGAAAATCGTTGTTGTCGATGAAGGCGACGATGTTGGTCAGCTTCAGCGAGGACGCCATCAGCACGGCCTCCCAGGTTGATCCCTCCTGGGTCTCGCCGTCGCTGAGCACGGTGTAGATCATGCCGTCACGGCGCCTGCCGCGCTCGGCGAGGGCCATGCCCACCACCATCGACAGGCCGTGGCCGAGCGAGCCGGTCGAGGCCTCGATGCCGGGATTGCCATAATCCGGATGCACGCCGAGGCGGCCGTGCGGCGTGCAATAGGCGTCGAGATCGGCCCGCGAGAGCACGCCGAGTTCCTCCAGCACGACATACTGGATCATGCAGCCGTGGCCCTTCGACATCAGGAACGTGTCGGGCGAGGACAGTCCTGGCTTGCGCATCAGCTCATTGTAGATGCCGTCGACGATCTCGGTGCAGGAGAACGCGCCGCCGATATGCAGCGCCGAGACGCGCTGCGAGATGTCGAGGATACGCCGGCGGTAGCGCTGGCAGCGCGCTCGCGCCGCCTTTGCATCGAAGCTGGCTTGAGTAAAGCTCGCTTGGGTGAAGCTGGCTTGGGTCATGACAGCGTCCTCGTCCTACTCGATGATCGTCCAGAAATAGTCGCCGGTATAGCCGGCTTCGCCAAACAGCGCGATCCAGCCTTCGGGATAGTCGTGGAAGCGGGCGGTGAGCACCCACTCCTCGAAGACAGCCTTCTGCTCCGGCGTGCGATAGGAATCGACCTGCACGAAGGCGCGGCCGCCCGAGACGCGCTGGATTTCCTTCAGCGCCTGGATACAGCCGGCGCGGTCGAGATTGTGAATGGTGTTGAGCGAGGTCGCGCAGGCGAAGCTGTTGTCAGGGAACGGCAGCTCCAGCGCGTTGCCGAGATGCAGGCGGCCGATCGTCTCAGGCTCGCAATGCATCAGGGCATAGCGGGAGATGTCGAGACCGAAAGCCTCGAGTCCCGGACAGGCAATCATGAAATCCTTGACCAGAAAGCCCTTGGCGCAGCCGACATCGAGCACGCGATCGCCCGGTTTTAGGGAGAAGTGCTCAATGAAGTCCCGCGCCACCGGCACCCAGCGTCCGTCATAGCGATAGCCGCCATAGCCATATTCGCGCGGTCCGTCGAAATAGGTCTCGCCATATTCGCGGGAGATGCGGATGTGCTCCTCGGTCTTGGCGGTGGCGCGCGCCGAGAGATTGCGCTTGCCGCGCGGCAGTTTGGAGAGGAGGTCCACTTCAGCCATTGGCATCATCCAGTTCGGGTCACGACGCTCGTGCGCCGAGCGTGCGGTAATCAAGCCCGGCCATGCGCGCGGCCGCTGCGTCGAGCACGCGGTAGGGATCGAGAACCAGCCGCCCGCGCATGAGGCGCGCCAGATCGGCGGGGGCGAGCGCGCGGAACTCAGGCCAGGGGGTCATGATCGCGAGCGCATCGACATCGCGCGCGGCGTCGAGCGCGCTCGAAGCGGCCGTCACATTCGGATGCTGTGCAGCGGAAGCAGGCACGGCCGGGTCGAAGGCACGCACCGGCCATGCGGCGAGCTGCGCGATCAGGGCCAGTGCGGCCGAATTCTTCACCGAATGCGTGTTTTCCTTGTAGGCGAGACCGAGCACGCCGATGCGGGCTTGCGGCGCTGTCGCCAGCAAGGCCTCGTCCAGCTCGCGATGCGCCCAATCCTTGCGATGGACGCTGTTGGCGACGATGGCGCGGATCATGCCGGAATCGGTGCCGTGCTGGTCCGACAGCCGCATCACGGTGGCGAGATCGCGCTCGATATTGCCGCCGGCGAGACCCAGCCCGGGCGCGAGATAGGCATAGGGGCCGATGCGCCCATCGAGCTTCAATGCCGGCGCGATCTCCGACCAATCGGCGCCGACGCGCTCGCAGAGTTCAGCGAGCGTATTGGCGGTGGTAACGGACGCCGCCAGCGCGCAATTGATGGAGATCTTTGCAAGCTCGGCGCTCTCCAGCCGCATCGGCAGCAGAGGGCAGCCGAAGGATTCGAGAAAGCTCTGCCAGGCGGACGGCAATGGCGCCTCCGGATCGAGGCAGCCTAGAATGAAGCGCTCGGGCTTCGTGGCGCGCTCGACCGCGCGGCCGAACACCAGCGTTTCGACCTGATAGAGAATGGTGCGGCCGGGACGCTGTCGGGCCCGGGTAAAGCCCGGCGGCACTTGGCTCAGAATGACGATCGTGGCATCGTCGCGCGTGTTGGCGAGCACGAGGTCGAGCAGGGCTCCGATGCTGCCGAGATCGCTGACGCCGGTGCTATCGGTCGGGACGTCCGGAGCGACATAGACGAGGTCGCATGCGCGCATCGCCGCCGCGTCTGCGGAGAAGCTGATGCGGCCGCGGTGCGCACGCAAGAGATCATCGAGCCCGGGCTCCCGCACCGGCAATTCGCCTGCGGCGACGCGGCCGACCAGGTGCGCATCGGCATCGAAGCCGAGTGTCGCAAAACCCTGGGCGGCGGCGGCGACCGCCGAGCAGAGGCCGAGATGCGTCATGCCGGCATAGGCGATGCGGAGCAGGGTCATGCAGCCCTCCCCGCTCGAATCTCATCGCCGAGCCGCATCAGCGCGCGATGCAGCCAGATGTCATTGGCGAGATCGGTCGCCGCGCGCACTTCGCAGAGCTGCTTGAAGTGCGCGTATTCCAGCGCCCAGGTCGGATCGTCCTGCACCAGGACCTGGCTCTCCTCCGGCGGACGGCCGCTCGGCAGCACGCGGGTGCGGTGAATGAAGCTGCTCGGGCCCCATTTGCACAGCGATTCGATATGAGCCGAGCCATGCTCGGCGAAGATGTCGCAGGTGAAATGATTGCGCCACGACAACAGGGTCATCTCGAGTTCGATCTGCGGGCGCCCCTCGGCGGCGATCACCACGTGGTCAGGTGCGCGGTTCTCGAACCTTTCAGCCGAGACGATGCGGAAGGTATCGGCGACATCACCGAACCAGAACCGCACGGTGTCGAGCAGATGCGAGCCGAGATCGCCGAGCACGCCGTCGCCGCTGTCGCGCCAGACCGAGTTGCGCACCAGCCGCGCGGTGCCGTTGCCATAGAACATGCGGCAGCGATAGACCGAACCAAGCCGGCCGGATTGCAGCAGCGCGCGCATCCGCACGAAATGCGGCTCAAATCGATGATTGTAGGCGGTGAGGCACAGGGCGCCTGTCCGTCGGGCCAGGGCTTCCAGCGCGCGAAGTTCGTCACCGTTGGCGGCAAATAGCGGCTTCTCCACCAGCACATGCTTGCCGCGCTCGAGCAGATAGCGCAGCAGCTCGATCTTGGGGGCATCAGGCGTGCAGACGATGGCCGCATCGAAGCTGTCGGCAGGAACGTCTTCGAGGCGTCGCCAGTTGGCCTCCGGCGTGACGGGGTCGACGATCCCGACCGCGTCTTCGCCCGCGACCCTGAAGCGCTTGTGGCCCTGGACGCCGTACCCGACGACGATGACTTTCATCGCGACCTCAGCGGTACTGCGCCTGCCGCTCGAGACGGTCGATCTTGTCGAGAATGTCGTTCGGCTCGGTCGGGACATTGCCCTGATGCTCGCAGGCGACCGCGGCGGAGAGCGAGCCGAGCACGGCGGCCACGACGGCGTTGCCGGTGAGGTACATCGCCGGTGCGGCATAGGCGAGCAGGGCGTCGCCCGAGCCGACGGCATCGACGACGTTATCGGCAAAGCTGTCGACGGCGAAGAAGGAGCGGACATCCTCGTCGCCCTTCGGCTCACCGCGGAAGGCCATCAGGCCGCGCGGACCGAGCTTGAGCAGCAGCGTCTTGCAGTGCGCCTGGCGGTACAGTTCGGTGCCGAGCGGCCGCACCACCGAATCCTGGTCGCCCAGCGCGAACCGCGCCTCACGCTCGTTTGGCGTGATCAGATCGAACCCCTGGAATTCGAGGATGTTGCCCCAGCGGCTCGCCACCTGCGAATCCGCGACCCGGAACGCGGTCTTCGGGATCGCCTTGACCAGATGCGGAATGGTCTCGCGGTTGAAGATGCCGTGCCGAAAATCCGTGAACACGACGATGTCGGCCGGCACCGACGCGATGCGATCGATCAGGGTGCGCAGAATGCGCTCCGGGATCGGCCGGTTGTCGACGCGGTCGACCTTGAGCAGATGATGTCCGGCGGCGACGATGACGTCCTTGTTGGTCGTCGGCCGGTTCGGATCGATCACGGCGTGGAAATCAATGTCGGTCGTACCAAGATCCTGCTTGACGAATTCTGCGGTCGCATCATCGCCGAGCACGGTGGAGAAAGTCACGCGCGTGCCGGCGCTGGCGAGATGTTTCGCGACGATGCCCGCACCGCCGACGAAATCCTGCTTCTCCTCGAAGCGCACGCTCATGGTCGGCGTCTTGGTGCCTCCGCCGATCACGGCGCAGCGGGTGTAGGTGTCGACGATGGTGTCGCCGATCACGTGGACGCGCAGATCATGGAAACGGTCGAGCACGCCGCGCAGGCTGTCGAAATCGAGGTGCTCGGCATAGAGCAGCGTCAGGAGCTTCTCGGTCGCGATCGAGGGCGGCGCCGTCTCGATGATGTGCGAGGACGAGAACACGATGTCGCCGGGCGTGAAGATCAGCTCGCCGCCATAGGCCTCGACGGCCTCCTTCTCCTCGGCGGTGCGCGGATGCAGCCCTGCGGCGGTGTATTCGTAACCCTTGGCGAAGATGTCGGGCTCGATCAGGCGGATGTTGTCGATCGGCGTCGGCTTCGGATCGATCATCACGTAATCGACCGCCTCGAGCGCGGCGAGGTTGAAGGCGCGGAGCTCCTGCGGCACGAAGGGGCGGAAGTTCGCCTTCAGGATATGCGCGTCGGCGGTCAGGCTCGCGATCAGGATGTCGCCCTTGCTCTTGGCGTAGAGCAGATGCCGGACATGGCCGGGATGCACGACATCGAATGTACCGTGGCACATGATGACCTTGCGGGCGCGCGGACGGCGGCCGATCAGCGCGGCGATTTCGGCCGCGCTCTTCAGCTTATGGCTCACCATACGATGCGTCGCATCGTCCATCATGCCGGCGCTCCCTTGGTCGCCAGGGCGTTGAACCATGCCGACGTCGCCGCGGCAATGGTCTCCGGGTTCCAGAGCGGCGCATCGCGCCAATACTCGATCTCGGCGAGGATACGGCGAACCCCTTCCTCGAAGGACACCTTCGGCTCCCAACCGAGCTCGCGGCGGATTTTTGCGATATCCGCAAAGGTGCAATCCGGCTCGCCCGGACGCTTGGGAATATGGATCACGGGGCCGCCAAGCAGGGCCACCAGATGGTTGACGGATTGCGGATTGCCGGCGCCGAGGTTCCAGATTTCGCCGGCGAGCTCGGTTTCACTGGCGCGCAAGAACGCGTCGGCAACGTCGCTGGCATAGACGAAATCGCGCGTCTGGGTGCCGTCGCCGACCACCGTGAAGGCCTTGCCGGCCAGCTTCTGCCGCAGGAACACGCCAAACACCGCGCCATAGGCTCCCGACGTCCGCGAGCGCGTGCCATAGGCGTTGAAGATGCGGATGACGTTGACCGGGAGCTTGTACACGGCGTGCCAGTGCAGCACTGCCTGCTCACCCTGGTATTTGCTCAGCGCGTAGGGATATTGCGGCGAGATCGGATGGTCTTCGCGGGTCGGCGTCGCGGCCAGCCCGTAGCAGGAGGACGACGCCGCATAGACGAGCTTACGCACCTTGGCCTGTCGGGCGCATTCCAGCACCTGCGCCGTGCCCTGCACGTTCACCGACATGTAGTCGAGCGGGGACTCGATCGAGGGCACGATGTCGCCGATGCCGGCGAAGTGGAACACGCCGGTGACGTCGCGGAACAGCGCGCCGCCCGGCTTAAGATCGCGAATGTCGCCACGCTCGAAGGCGAGATCCGGATTTTTGGCATGAGCGGCGAGGTTGGCCTCACGGCCACCGACGAGATTGTCGATCACGCGCACCCGGTAACCCCGCGCCAGCAACAGCTCGACCATGTGGCTGCCGATGAAGCCGGCACCACCTGTCACCAGTGCGGTCGGACGCGCGCTCATCTGGCCCCGAGCTTCTTCATGGTGCGGACGTTGTAGTACCAGTCGTCGTCAAAGCTGTGCGGCAGCAGGTGGTTGACGAAGGCGCGGGTGAGATCACGCATCGCGTCCTCGATCGTCCGCGCAGGCGCGTAACCGAGCACGCGACGGATCTTGTCGGAATTGACGTGGTAGGACCGATTGTCGTCCGACGGTGTGGTGACGATGCCGATGTCCCGGCTGCCCTTCGCCTCGACGACGGATTTCACCATGCTGGCGAGATCGGCGATCGAGTGGTTCTCGAAGCCGATATTGAAGGTCTCGCCGTGGATCTTGTCGTGCGGCGCCGTCAGCATCAGCCTGTAGGCGTCGACCATGTCCTCGATATGGAGGTTGGGCCGCATCTGCTTGCCGCCGAACACGGTGATGACGC
Organism: Bradyrhizobium campsiandrae; assembly: GCF_014529705.1. Classification (GTDB taxonomy): domain Bacteria; phylum Pseudomonadota; class Alphaproteobacteria; order Rhizobiales; family Xanthobacteraceae; genus Bradyrhizobium; species Bradyrhizobium campsiandrae. The sequence continues at coordinate 49,365 of NZ_JAANIH010000027.1, read as the reverse complement.
CCTTGTTCACGGCGTGGTTGGTCAGGATGTTGACGGAAAGGTCGAGCCGCGTGCGCGGGCTGTAGCCGCAGATCGTCGCCGGGCGCACCGTCACACAGGTGAAGTCGTCAGCCTTATGCTTCCACAGCAATGGCTCGCACATGCCCTTGAACTTGTTATAGAGCGTCAGCGGCACCAGCGGATGCTCTTCAGTCACGTCAGGCGCCTCGCTGACACCATAGACCGAACTGGTCGAGCAATAGACGAAGCGCTTCACGCCTTGCTTGCGCGCCGCGACCACCAGCGGCTCGAAACAGTCGTAATTGATGGTCTTTGAGAGGTTCTCGTCGAGCTCGAAACTTGCATCATTGGAGATGCAGGCGAGATGCAGCACGGCATCCTGGCCCTTGAGATACGTAGCAAGCTTGGCGGTGTCGCGAATGTCGCCCTTGATGACGCGCAGGTTCGGATGGTTCGGCAGCCGGCAGCCGAAGAACAGGAGATCGTAGACGGTGACGTTGTAGCCGTCGGCGAGCAGGCGCGGGACCAGGACATGGCCGACATATCCGGCACCGCCTGTGACGAGGACGTTCTTGAACATTGCAATCCGGTGTCGTTAACGATCGTTACGGCCGACCACGCGTTTGCGGGCCGGCTTGCGCGGTGACAGCTCGTAGCCGGCTGCCAGCGCGTCATTGCGGAACATCGCGACGGTCTCGCGCGAGTAGACATCGAGGTCCTTGCCGACCAGGTCGAATTTCTTCAGGAGGTCGGCGGAGAGCGTGATGATGTGACAGCCGATGGCATCGGCCTGGAACAGATTGAGCAGCTCGCGCGGGCTGGCCCAGAGCAGTTGCGCGGCCGGACGATCGGCCAGAATGTCCAGCGCCTCCGACATCATCGCCACGGGATCGCGTCCGGTGTCGGCGATGCGCCCGGCGAACACCGAGACGATGGCCGGCGTCGTGGCGTCGAGCACGTCGCGGACGAGCTCCACCTGACTCAGTGTGAGAATGGCAGTAACATTGACCTTTACGCCTTCGCGCGCCAGCTCGGCGATGGCCGGGCCGCAGAACTCGCCGCGGGTGGTCGTCACCGGCAGCTTCACATAGACGTTCGGTCCCCAGGAAGCGATCTCGCGGGCTTCATGGGTGATGGTGGCGAGGTCGTCGCCGAGCACCTCGAAGCAGATCGGCCGATCACGCACCATCTGCAGCGCCGCGCAACCGAAGGTGCGATAGTCGCCGACGCCCGCCGCGCGCATCAGGGACGGGTTGGTGGTGAAGCCCTTGATCCGAGGATCGAGCGACGTGCGCTGGATCGTTGCGAGATCCGCGCCGTCGCCGAAGATCTTGATATTGAGCGCGTCGATGCTCGGTGCGTTCATGTTGCGTAAGCCCCTTCAGCCCGTTGCCCGCTGGATCCACCTCACGCGGGCCAGCGCAGCCAGATCAAACCCATCTACCCCATCGCACCGAGCGCATTCCGCCCGGCACAAACGCGACTCACGCACGACCTAAAATTACTCCTCCCGGAGTCGCCAAGCCAGCGCCTCACCATTTGGTGGCGTTGCGTTGCAACTTCGGATGCGACACCAGGCAATGCCAGACCACCGCCTGGAACGCTTCGGCATGCGGCGTGACACGCTGCTCTGCTGCGGTGGGAATGACGATGACGACGTCGCCGGCCTGTTTGGCATAGCCGCCGTCGCGGCCGACGATGCCGAGCACGCGTGCGTCCCTGGCCTTCGCCTCCTGTACCGCCGAGACGATGTTGGGGCTGACATTGCGCTCGAGATTGCCGCCGCCGACCGAGAGAACCAGGATGGCATCGCGCGATCCGACGCGGCTGACCCTCAGCCATTCCACGAAGACGCTTGGCCAGCCCTCGTCATTGGTGCGGGCGGAGAGCTCCGAGACATTATCGGTCGGTGCGTAGGCCTCGATGCCGCACAGCTTGCGGAAGTCGTTGACGGCGTGGCTTGCATTCGCCGCACTGCCGCCGACGCCGAGGATGAACAGCCGGCCGCCGCGCTCGCGCAAGGCCACGAGCTCGTCGCAGAGCGCCTCGATCTCGCCTGCCGGCAGGGCCAGGGCGATGTCGCAGACCTCCCGCAAATATTGGGCGACGTGTTCCACCTTCGCAACCGGCCTCGTCTGTGTATCGCCGAGCCCGGTGTGGGGGGCAGCCGGCGAATCACTGCTGACCTGATTATCCCGCCGCGAATCCCGACGCACGGCCACAACCTGCGTCACCGTAGTCTTACGTGTGTCCGCGTATTGCTGTTCCATGTCTTGTTCTGAGTCGATTCGAGGCCGCCGACGATAGGCCGGGGGCAGTTATCAACAGGTCGTGCGGGGAAAGGCTCGTGCTGGCGCCAATCGAGGGTGCCAAGCGGCCGCTGGCATTGATCGGCGGCTCGCTTAAGCTAACACGCGCTGATTCTATCCCGCGCCGGGTTCGAGGCAGGGGCGGACCACGAAATACCTCCAGCCGGTGAAGCGCCATGAGCAGCAATCGTGCCGACGACGTCTCAGCAGGTGCCGGAATCAGGCCGCTCGCGCGCGAGCCCTGGGTCGAGATCGCCGATGGGGCCGCGCTTGCGAACTGGTCGGGGGAGGACGAGATCCGCTACAACCAGCAGGTCAGGCAGGGCGAGAAGCTGAAATTCTTCCGCCAGGTCTTCGATTTCCTGAAGGAGAACGAGATCGCCGGCGACTATCATGAATTTGGCTGCCATCGCGCGCGAACCTTCCGCATGGCGCTGACGGAGGCGCGTCGCAAGAATCTCGACGAGATGGCGTTCTGGGCGTTCGACAGTTTTGCGGGCCTGCCTGCGCCGGAAACCGAGACCAGCGTCGGCAAATGGACCCAGGGCGCGCTCGCGACCTCGGAGCAGGAGTTTCTGCGCCTGATCGGCGAGCACGGCATCTACACCGACAAGGTGCGCACGGTGAAGGGCCTCTACGGCGATTCTCTCACGCCGGCGCTGAAGCAGCAATTCGCAAGCCAAGGGCGCAAGATCGCGCTCGCAAACATCGATTGCGATCTCTATGAGTCCGCCGTGCCCGTGTTCGATTTCATCGAGCCGCTGCTTCAGGCCGGATCGGTGCTCTATATCGACGATCTCTTTGTCGGCAACCGCGGCAATCCCGGCCGCGGCTTGGCGAAGGCCTTCGTTGAATACCGCCAGCGCTCGCGCTGGCGCTTCGTGCGTCATCTCGACATTGGCTGGTGGGGGCGGTCCTACATTGCCTCCGAGACCGAGTCGGATCTGATCTGATCTGATCTGATCGATTCTAGGGATCGAACAGGCTTGCGATGGGGCTTGCTGCATCCGGGCCCAGTCCTTTCACATCATGCGCCCGCAGCGTATAGACGGGCCCGCGGAATCCCATCGCCGCGATTTTCCGCGCGATCTCGACATCGTGCAGATAGGCTGCGATGACGATGGCCGCCATGCCGGCGAGGCGTTCGCCGCGCGGCGGTTCGATCGCGATCTCGCCGGCAGGGCCATAGACGCAGCGTCCTGCATAGGAGGCGGTGTCGTCGAAAACAGCCGCGAACGGCGTGCTGTCCTGATAAAGTCCGAGCAGCGCCTGGGCATAGGCATTGGCACCGTAGAGCGCGATCAGACCGTCGATCGCGGCGAGGCGCCGCGCGCCTCGCGCGCGTCGCTCGGCCAGCGCCGCGGCAAATTCCGAGGCGGAAATATCGGACGGCGTGCGGATTTGGCGCGACTGCGGCTCGGCCGCACGCAGCAGGAAGCCCATGTCGTGTCCCTGCTTGATGTCGAAGACCTCCGCAACCCCAAAGCCGGCGCGGGTGAGCAGCAGTTCCATCTCGGCGCGCCGGTAGTAGTGCACGTGCGGGTAATGGAAATCGACGATCGAATGACGGCGCAGGATGTCGTCGGCGCTTGGGAGCTCGATGTAGGCGACGCCGTCATCGGCAAGGCTGGCGCGCAGCGCCGCGAGGAATGGCGCCGGGTCCGGCACGTGCTCGATGACCTGGCGGCAAACCACCGCATCGAAGCGGCGCCCGGCGAGCGCCGGGACCGGGAACATCGCGCGATGCAACGTCACGCCCGTGCCGGCGAAGCGCTCGGGCTGAAGCGCGCGACTGGGTTCGACCAGATCGACGCGTGCCGATCGGCGCGCCATTGCCAGCGACAATGCGCCGCCACCACCGCCGACCTCGAGCACGGTGGGATCGGGCTTCAGATATCGCATGATCAGCGCGGCGGTCTCGTCCACCGCGGCGATCATGCCCGGGCTCACCGGCTCGTTCGTCAGTACCAGCGCGCCATAAAGCTCATCGGCTGCGTCAATGTCGAAGGCCCTGTTGGAGAGATGTCCGCAACTGCGGCAGGCGGCGATGTCCAGACGGCCGAAGCCGCCTGCCGCATCCGTCATCCCGGCCGGACGCACCGCATGCATCGGCGCGTGCGCCACCGACCAAATCGTCATCGCATCGCCCGATCCGCAGACGACGCAGCGATGCGGCGTGGCGGCGGGCCTGTTCATCTAGCGCCACGCCTCGATCGGCACCGGATGATCTCGGCCGCCTTCGGCGATCTGGCGCGCCATCACCATCGCCTGCTCGAGGCAGTCGTCGATGTCGAGGCCGTAGCGATAGCTGCCGGCGCGGCCGATCGAGTACACGTGGTCGGGCATCAGCGCGTAATATTTGCGTGCGAGTTCCTGCTCGGACTTGAACGGCAGCGGATAATGCTTGCCGTTGTGCGAGGGGATTTCCATGCCGACGAGGCTCGTCGGCGATTTGTGGTGGGTGAATTTCTTGTATTCGACGAGGCGCGTGAACGCCTCGTCATTGGCGTAATAGAGGAAGTAGACGTGCTCGGGGAAGACGTGCTCGGTCGGCAGCACGATCTTGTGGAAGTCGCGGCCGATGAAGGCGAGCTCGCCATGGCAGCGGCCGAACGGTTCGTCCGGCGAGATGGTGGAAATGATGACGTCGTAGCTGTGCTTCTCGCCGCCGAACCAGACCGCGCGCGCCGGCAGATCGTAGCGCTCGATGCGGGTCGACAGCAGCACGCGCGCGCCCTCGGTCGCGACGTCGAAATAGCGGTTGTAGCCGTCCTCCGCGTGCGGATAGGCCGACCATGCCGTGTCCCACGCCGCGCGGGAGCCGCTCTTGATGGTGACGCCCTTCGGCGACCAGTTGAACGTGTCGATGCGCTTGTTGTCGTCGACCAGCCACATCTTCTTGTTGTACTTGTCGATCAGCTTGTCATACAGCGTCTGGCCTACCGAGCCGACCCAGTATTCCTCGAGGTTCTTGGCCTCCGCCACGCCGCGCGCCGACTCCCGCTCCGCGGCGATCTTGGCGCTGTCAGGCATCCGCGCGATGTCGTCCTCGTGGATCGGATAATTGTAGAAGGCGTTGTCGCGCTCGACATAGGTGATGAATTGGTGGTCGGCGCAGGAGCGCAAGGGCACGATCGCGTCCATATAGTCGTACACGGCGCGGTTCTGGGTCAGGAAGTGGCGCGGGCCGAACGTGTAGGGATGGCCGCCATACCAGAAGGTGCGCACGCCGGCGCCGAGGAACGGCGCGGCTTCGACGATCGTGACGTCCCAGCCGCCCAGCTTCATGAGCTGATGCGTGGCCGCGCAGCCGGCGATGCCGCCGCCGATCACCAGAGCTGTCTTCATCGGTCCGGTCCAGTCCCCGCTCGAATCGCGATCATGCCGGTATCGGCGAACGGCCGGACCGCGTCAATCGGGCTGGCCGGCTTGCCCGTGTTTCGCCGGATGGGACACACAGAATGCGACGGCCTCGCCGACGTCGGCAAACATCTGGTCTGCCTGGGGCGGCGTGCGGTCCGGATAGCGCTCGACATCGCGGCAGGCGAAGCCGGTGCGCACGCCGTAGCACTTCAGCCCCATTGCGCGGCCTGCGCCGATGTCGCGCAGACTGTCGCCGATCAGCACGGAACGGCCGACATCGATGTCGAAATCGGCAACCGCCCGGCGGAACAGCAGCGTTCCCGGCTTGCGGCATTCGCAGGCGATCTGGAAATCGGGCGCCCCGCCCGGCGTCCGCTCGGGATGATGCGGGCAAAAATAGATGGCATCGACGATACCCCCGTCCCGGGACAGCAGGTCACGGAGCCTTGCGAAAATCCCCTCCAGGCCGGCGAGCGTGACAAAACCCTTTGCCACCTGGGCGCGGTTGGTGACGATGATCGCGAGGTAGCCGGCGTCCCGCGCCGTCCGCACGGCCTGGCCCGCGCCCGGGATCAGGTGGACGTCGTCCGGCCCCAGCACGCCGTGGCCGCCGGGCTCCTCGTTCAGTACGCCGTCGCAGTCGAAAAAGATGGCAGGGCGCATCAGGCGGGTTTTCCAGCCGGTTTTGTATGCTTGTAGGCCGTCGCGTGCACGGAGCGAAGCGAAAACCCATATCCAAACCCTATTGTGCTGTGCGTCGTCCGCGGTTTAAGAGCTGCGGCAAAGCCGTCATTCATGGAGATCACATGCCAGCCCCAGGCCAAAGCCCTGAGCGGAGCGCGAAGGCGCTGCTGCTTGAAGGTGTCAACGACAGCGCCGTGGATCTGTTTCGCGGCGCGGGCTTCACCAATGTCGAGCGCCTGACCAAGGCCCTGGACGGCGAGACGCTGCGCCAGGCGCTCAAGGGGGTGTCGCTGCTCGGCATCCGCTCCCGTACCCAGATCACCGACGACGTGCTGCAGGCCGCCGACGGCCTGCTCGCGGTTGGTTGCTTCAGCGTCGGGACCAACCAGGTCGACCTGCTGGCGGCGCGCAAGCGCGGTATTCCCGTGTTCAACGCGCCGTTTTCCAACACGCGCAGCGTTGCCGAGCTCGTGATCGGCGAGATCGTGATGCTGCTGCGGCAGATCTTTCCGCGCTCGGTCTCGGCGCATGACGGCGGCTGGGACAAGTCCGCGACCGGCAGCCGCGAGGTGCGCGGCCGCACGCTCGGCATCATCGGTTACGGCAATATCGGATCGCAGCTCTCGACGCTGGCCGAGGCGATGGGCATGCGTGTGATCTACTACGATCGCACTGACAAGCTCCGCCACGGCAACACCGAGCCGGTCGAGAAGCTGGAAGAACTGCTGGCGCAGAGCGACGTCGTCAGCCTGCACGTGCCGGAGACGCCGGAGACCGCAGGCATGATCGGCGAGAAGGAGCTGCGCAGGATGAAGCCGGGCTCGTTCCTGATCAACAACAGCCGCGGTACGGTGGTCGATCTCGATGCGCTCGCGGGCGCGCTGCGTGACGGCCATATCGCCGGTGCCGCGATCGACGTGTTCCCCGTCGAGCCGTCGTCGAATTCGGAGCGCTTCAAGAGCCCGGTGCAGGGCCTCCGCAACGTCATTCTCACACCGCATATCGGCGGCTCGACCGAGGAGGCGCAGGAGCGGATCGGCGGCGAGGTCGCGCGCAAGCTGGTCGACTATTTCATCACGGGATCGACCATGGGTGCGGTGAATTTCCCGGAGGTGCAGCTGCATTTGCGCCCCTCCGGCGCGCGCTTCAGTCACGTCCATCGCAACGTGCCGGGGATGCTGCGCCGGCTCAACGAGGTCTTCCTGCAGCGCGACATCAACATCGCCGCACAATATCTGGAGACAGCAGGCGACCTCGGCTATGTCGTGCTCGATGCCGATCTCGGCGGCCAGGATTCAGCCGCGCTGCTGGCGCAGATCCGTAGCCTCGAAGGCACCGTCGGCGCCCGGCTGGTGTTCGAGCACTAGCGCTTCGTCGACGGCCGGCAGCGGTCGCAAAACGCCACGGCGGTGCGTGTCACCCCGCCGCCATGGCCTGTGCGCCTCCCAGCAGTCGGGCATTGAGCCGCCCGCCGGAGAACAACATGTCGTCGAGGGCTTCGTCGATGTCGGCGGAGATAACGGACCTGCCGCCATCCCGCGCGAGGCTCGCCTGCGCCAGCCGCCGCATCAATTCCTTGATGAACGCGCAGCTCGTTCCTTCGCTGCGGCGTGCCGCCTCCGCGATTATCGGTTCGTCGAGCGGCAGTCCCTTGCCGTAGAGCCGGACCAGCTTGTCGCGGCCGGTCTCGTCGGGCAGCGGCACTTCGATCGCCTGATCGATGCGGCCCGGGCGACCGGCGAGGGCTCCTTCGAGTTGCTGAGGACGATTGGTTGTCAGCACGAACAGGATGTCGGCGTCCTGCTTCAAGCCGTCCATCTCGTTGAGGAGACGGTTGAGCAACGGTTCCTCACAGCCGTTCATGTTCTCGCGCTGCCGAGCGATGAGATCGACGTCTTCGATCACAACCATGGCCGGTTGCAGCAGGCGAGCGAGATTCATATAGGCGCCGAGCAGGCCGATCTGCTCCGCCGTGATGATCAGCGTCGTGTGCCCAGGCAGATGGCTCGCGAGATAGCGGATCGTATGGGTCTTTCCCGTGCCCGGCGGTCCGTAGAGCAAGATACCCTTCCGGGTCGACTGGCCGAGGCGGCGCAGAACATCCCGCGTGCCCACGAAGTTGAGGACGTTGCGGTCAAGTAGTCGTAACGTTTGTTCGGGCAGTATCACTTCATCACGACCGATAGAAGGAAGCCGGTGCACCGTGATCCCGCGCGAGCGTCCGCGATAGTCGGGATCGGCATCGAGCGAGAGGATTTTGCCGCGATAAGTGCGTGCGGCCTGCACTGCATCTTCCAGTGCGGTAAAGCACTGTTGGACAAGTTCCGCTCCTGCGGCCCCGGCCGGCACCATGATCTCGATTCGCACCCCGGCCTCACGGCTGTATTCCCGATGAATAGCCAAAAGTATCGCGTAGCGAAGGCCAGACACAGCGCAAAGCCAGAGACCATTGTCGAGGCATTTGGCCGGTATCGGTTCGCCGATATCGACGTCATTGTACTGAAGTGGTGCGATTGTCACCGCGAAATTATCGTCCTGCATCAGTCGCGACATCGATAGCGTTTCGTAGCGACGATCCTCAGCAAGGCCGAATAACCGAACCGGTGCGGCGAATAGTCGATCGACGGCAGCTTGGACATCTGCGCGCATGTGGCCGGGAAACTGGCGGACCGTGGTTACGAGCTGGCTGCGCGGGACGTCGGCGAAATACGCATTCAGGACGCTGAACGCGTAGTTGAACTCCTCCTCGGGGAGTTGCTGGGATGCCGTTGCCGCCGCGCGCACGCAATCGGCGCAGAGCCAGATTGTACGGTCCGTTAACTGCACTTCCGATTGCGCTGCAGGTTGACCGCAAAGCCCGCAGCGAGGTTTCGCCGTTTCCCGCACGATCAGGAGAGAATGGCCGGCGATGGTGATGCGCCGTCGGGCGGATTCCAGCAGAGCATCCGCGACAGATGGTGGGTAAGGGCCACAGACAGCGGTCGCGTTCTTCTTGATGTTGGCCATGACGGAAGCTGCCTCGCTATCCGACTTGCCGAAGACACGGCTCAACAGGTCGACAATGAACTCACGCGGAACGTCTTCGTCGTCGTGCAACACGAGTTGAACTGGCACGATCTCGACCTCGGTCTCGCTCACGAAACGCTCCCTTTGGACAATCTAAAATTGATTAGAACAAATAGGGAACACAAAAAGAAGCGGCCGTCAAGTGTAACTGCCGCGATCAATTGCAGTCGATGGGCGAGCTGTCAGTGCGCACCTCCACCGCCCGCCGCCTTCACGCGCCGCGTCAGCAGCACCGCGATCGCGGCCAGCACCAGCACGACGCCGATGACCGCAAACGTGTCGGAAAAACCCATCACCAAGGCTTGGCGCTTCACGGTCTTGCCGAGCGCGATGATGGCCTGCTCGCGCGCGGCGTTGGGGTCGGGCACGCCGTGGGCGATGAAATAGTTGGTCATCTGCGCGATGCGGGCGCGGACCTCCTCGCGGCCGAGAGTGACGGAATGGCCGATGATGTTGGAGTGAAACTGCTCGCGCTTGGTGACGATGGTCGCGAGCACCGCGGTGCCGATGGCGCCGCCGAGGTTGCGCATCATGTTGGAGATGCCGGACGCCGCGGGCGCGTCCTGCGGCGCGACGCTGCCGAGGCTGAGCGCTGACAGCGGTGCCAGCGTCAGGGCCTGACCCACGGCGCGCACGACATTCGGAATGAAGAACTGATCGCCGGAATAATCGAGCGACATTTCGACGTTCAGAAAAGAGCTCACGGCAAACAGCAGCAGGCCGACCGTCGCGATATAGCGGGTGTCGAAACGCTGCATCAATTTCGGCACCAGCGGAATCAGCAGCAGTTGCGGCAGGCCGGTCCAGGCCAGCACGTTGCCGATCTGCTCGGCATTGTAGCCCTGCACCTGGCCGAGATAGGCCGGCAAGAGATACACCGAGCCGAATAGCGCGAAGCCGAGGAACACCGCGGCAATGGTGCCGACGCCGAAATTCCATTGTGTCAGCAGGCGCAGGCGAAGCAGCGGCTTCTCGACCACGAGCTCGATAAAGATGAACAGCGAGAGGCTGATTGCTGCGATGATGGCGAGCTGCACGATGAAGGGCGAGCCGAACCAGTCGTCCTTGTTGCCCTCCTCGAGCACGGCCTGAAGCGAGGCGAGGCCGATCGCCATGGTCGCGATGCCGAGCCAGTCGCCTTCGCGCAGCAAAGCGAGGTTCGTCGACTGCCGCTCGAGCGTCAGGAACAGAATGCTCACCATGACGGCGGTCGGCAGCACGTTGACATAGAAGATGGTCTGCCAGCCGTAATTCTCGGTGAGATAGCCGCCGATGGTCGGGCCGATCGCGGGCGCAAAGGTCACCGCAAGCGAGAACATGGCAAGGCCGATCGGCTGCTGGCCCCTCGGCAGCTTGGTGAAGACCAGCGTGAAGGCCATCGGGATCAGCACGCCGCCGAAGAAGCCCTGGAAGCCTCGCATCGCGATCATCGAGGGCAGGTCGTGGGTGAAGGCACAGGCGACCGAGAATGCCGCAAACAGCGAGGCAAAGCTCAGCATGACGTTGCGAAACGAGAACACCCGCGACAGATAGTCGGTCAGCGGAATCACGATGATCTCGCCGATCAGATATGACGTCGAGATCCAGGATCCGTTGTCGACCCCGGTGCCGATGCCGCCCTCGATGTTGAGCAGCGAGGCGTTGGTGATCTGGATGTTCAGGATCGCCATGAAGGCGCCGATCATTGCGGCGAAAACGGCGATCCAGACCGTGGCGCTGGCGCGGTTCGGATCGGCGGCGACGCGATCAGGCGTCGCGGCCGCTGTTGCTTGTGCTGGCGTCGCGATCGAGAGGCTGTTTGACATGGCACGACCCTCCGGAAACAAGTTTCGCTTTGGGCGTCGTTGCCGCTTGCGCGGCCGGCGCTGAACGGGTTGCGATCGTCGGGATCACGGACATGCCGGGCCGCAGCGCGATCGCAGGCTGCTTTTCGGCATCCAGCGCGATCTTCACGGGGATGCGCTGCACGATCTTGGTGAAATTGCCGGTGGCGTTGTCGGGCGGCAGCAGGGCGAACTCCTGCCCGCTGGCCGGCGCGATGGAATCGACGTGGCCGTGCACCACCTGGCCCGGGAACGTATCGACCTCGATCTCGACTTGTTGTCCCGCGCGGACATGGGTGAGCTGGGTCTCCTTGAAATTGGCGACCACATAGGCGCCTTCGGTAGGCACGATCGACATCAGCTGCGTTCCGGCCTGCACGAACTGGCCGACGCGAAGCGTACGGTTGCCGATGACGCCGTCGATCGGGGACACGATCGTGGTATAGCCGAGATTGAGCTCGGCCTGATGCTGAAGCGCGGCGGCGCGAGCGGCTGCGGCGTTTGCCTGCGCAATTTCGGCCTTCAGCAATTCGACCTGTTTGAGGGCCGAGGCAAGATTGGCGGTGTCGCGCTGGATCGCGGCATCGGCGCCGGCATTGCGCGACTGCGCCTGCTGCGCGTTCTGCACGCTGCCATAACCGGTCGCGGCGAGATCGGTGTAGCGCTTGTTCTCCTGCTGCGCGAAGGTCCTCGCGGCCGTGTCGAGGTCGATGGTCGCCTTGGCTGCGGCGATCACTGCGTCCTGAACGTCCAGTTGCGCCTGCTTGCTCCTCACGGTCGCGTTCGCGGCGGCGACATCGGCTTTGGCCTGATCGAGCGCGACACGGAAGTCGCGGTCGTCGATGCGGGCCAGCACCTGGCCCGCCTTCACATGCTCGTTATCGCCGACCAGGACCCGGTCGAGATAGCCGCTGACCTTCGGCGCGATCGTGGTGTTGTCGGCCTTCACATAGGCGTCATCGGTGGAGACGAGGAAGCGCCCGACGGTCCAGTAATCGTAGCCATACCAGCCGGCGCCGGCGAGGCCGACGACCGCCACTCCGGCCAGCAACAGCTTGCGGAAGTTCGGCTTTTGTCGCAAGGCGGACGTGCGCGCGGTGGGCAGAACGCCCTCCGGCGCCTTGGCTGGAACCGCATTGGGCTCGGTCTTGGACGGATTGGTGTGCACGGTCATCGCCGGCTCCCTGAATTAGGAAACTTGACGATTTCCAAAATAGGACTAGCTTTGGGACTGTCAATGGAATGACAGACATCATTTAAAGGCATGGCTCGATTTAAAGGCATGGCTCGGACAAGATCGGAAGGCGAGAACCGCCCGCGCGGCCGGCCGCCGGTGCGCAGCGAAGAGGAGACGAAGCGGATCGTCCTCGAGGCCGCGCGGCACGCCTTTGCCGTCGACGGCTATGCGGCCACCAGCACCGAGGAGCTGGCGCGGGGCGCCGGTATCTCCACCAAGACGCTCTATCGGCTGTTCCCGGGCAAGGCGGCGCTGTTCGAGGCGATGTGCGCTGATAGGCTCGAGCGATTGCTCTCCGACTTCAATCTCCAGTCCAACAATCAGGCCGATATCGAAACGAGCCTGGCTGCCGTGCTGGTCGCCTGCGCCGATCTTGCGCTCGATCCCGAGGTGGTGGCGCTGCAACGTATGGTGCTGCAGCAGTCAGCGACGTTCCCGGATCTTGCCGCGAATTTCTACCGCGATGGCATTGCGCGCACCGCGGCGGCGCTCGCGGGTTGGCTGCGTGATCAAGTTGGAAAGAAGCGGATCGCGCTCGATAACGTCGACGAAGCCGCTGGAATGATGATTGGCATGATGGTGTCGGCGCCCCAGCGTGCGGCCATCTACGCAGGCCTGACGCTGCCGACACGCAGGGAGATCGAGCGGCGCGCGCGGGTCTGCGCCGCGATTCTGCTCGACGGCTGTCGCGGGCGCTCGAGCTAGCGGCCACGGGCTTTGACAACCCGCAGCCTTCGGGCTATCTATTTCGTATGCGAAATAAATCGCCAGAGGCGAGACATCACCGGCTGATCTACCTGCTGAACGTCGCGCAGCGCCGGCTGCAGCGCTGGATGGCGACGCAGCCCTCGAACGAAGTGACGCCGGCGCAGGCGGGACTGCTTTTCATTCTAGGCAAGCAGGACGGCGTGCTGATGGGCGAGGCGGGCGCGGCGCTGGATCTGGGGCCTGCCGGCATCTCCGGGCTGGTCGATCGCAGCGCCGCGGCCAAGCTCGTCGAGCGGCGTACCGATCGCGACGACGGCCGCGCCTGGCGGGTATGGCTGACGCCGAAGGGCCGCACCGTGCTGGCGCAGGCGAAGACCGACGCGGCCGCGGTCAATGCTGCGCTGACGGAAGGCTTTAGCGCTGCTGAGATCGACGTCGTCGCACGCTGGCTGACGAGCATTCAGGACAAGTTTCCAAGAGACCAAACAGAGACACCACGAGAGATCCCGAGGAATAAGAGGAGACACTCATGACCGAACATGTGCGAGTCGAGAACAGCGGCGGAATTCTCACGATCACCCTGGCGCGCCCCGACAAGAAGAACGCGCTGACGGACGCGATGTACGGCAAGCTCGCCGACACCATCGAATCCGCCGAGCTCGATCCCTCCGCGCGCGTGCTGCTGATTCGTGGCGAAGGCGACATGTTCACGGCCGGCAATGACGTCGGCGAGTTCGCGGCCGTCGCCAGCGGAAAGTCGGAAGGCAGTCGCAATGTCGGCCGCTTCATCCAGTCGCTGGCGCGCTGCACTCGTCCGCTGGTGGCGGCGGTGCAAGGGCGCGCCGTCGGTGTCGGCACCACGATGCTCTTGCACTGCGATCTCGTCGTGCTCGCCGACAACACCCAGTTGTCGACGCCCTTCGTCAGTCTCGCACTGGTGCCGGAGGCGGCCTCGAGCTTGCTGATGCCGGCGCGCATCGGTTATGCCCGCGCTTACGAAATGTTCGCGCTTGGTGAGACTGTCCCCGCCAAGGCCGCGCTCGAATGGGGCCTTGCCAACCGCGTGGTGCCGCTCGACAAGCTCGATGCCGAGGCCCTCGCGCTCGCCCAGCGGCTGGCCCACCAGCCGGCCGGCGCGCTCACTGCCACCAAGAAGCTGATGCGCAACGGCGAAGCGCTGGTCGCCCAGATGTCGGCCGAGGGCAAGCAGTTCGCGCAGCGCCTACGCACCGCTGAGGCGCGCGAGGCGTTCACCGCGTTCGCCGAGCGGCGTCCGCCCGATTTTACGAAGGTTTCATGACGGCCGCGAGGGCCTGCTTGAGGTTTCGTGGAAGGGGGATCACCCGCATTTGATTGAAACCTTAACGGAACGTTGGCGGGTCGCGGTGCAGGGTTGCTTCCTTCGAAGAGTAGGCCCCTGTCCCATGGCGATGTTTAAGAAATCAGTAAGCTCGCTTCTGCTGCTGTTGATGGCCCTATTGGCGGCCGGCGCGCTCACCAGCACGGCCATCCAGATGGTCGGCGCCTTTGGCCGCTACAGCGACAGTCTCGAGACGGCGCGACTTGCCGCCGCCGACAAGGCGATCTTCCATGGCGTGGTAGCCCTGCGCAGCAATCGCGGCGATGCCCAGAGTGCGTTGCTGGGCGAAGACGATCCGCGCGCCAAGCTCGGAGCCGCCGAGAAGGCCGAGCAGGCCGGTTTCGACGCCATCAGCGCCGCACTCGCCACCATCGAATTCGCAGCGCGCGGCGAGCTCGCAGGCACGCTGAAGCAGCGCTGGACTGAGGCCGCTCCAAAGTTCCAGTTGTTCCACGACGAGGCCAAGCTGCCGCGCGCCGAGCGCAAGCTGGAGCGCACCGCACCTTGGTACGATGCGGTCACGAAGGTGATCGAGACTGCCAACCTCGCGTCCACCGCGGTGTCGAATCGCGCCTGGATGAACGATCCCTACATCGCACGCATGATCCAGGCCCGCCGCCTCGCCTGGCAGGTGCGCGACCGCTACGGCATCCAGTGCTCGACCCTGCGGCCGAACGTCAACGCCAGCAAGCCGCTCGACGAGACCCAGAAGCAGACTGTCGCGGGATGGAACGGCGTCGTCACCGCCGCCTGGGCAGGCATGGAGGAACTTCTGGCGGCGCCTGACGTGGCGGCGGATCTCGTCAACGCGGCCAAGGAGGCGAGGGCCAAGACCGATGGCGTTCTCAAGCAGATCGGGGATATCACCAAGAATTTTGACGGCAGCGGCAAGCCGGCGATGATGGCTTCGGAATGGAACGCGCTGTGCCAGTCGCCGTTCGCGCCGATCGTCGCAGTCGCAACCAAGGCGCTGGATCAATCGATCGCGCGGGCGGAAGCGGTGCAGGCGAAGGCGCTGAGCAATCTCGTGGTCCAGTCGCTCGCCTTCCTGCTGGCGCTCGCCGTGACGCTCACCGGCGTCTATGTCGTGCGCAATCGCCTCATGCGTCCGGTACGCGCCATCCTCGATGCCATCGCCCGTATCGGCGCCCGCGACTATGCGACGCCGGTTCCGCAATCCAGATATCCCGACGAGTTCGGCACCATGGCGGCGGCGCTCGAAAGCCTGCGCGAGAGCGCGGCCACCGCAGAACGCCTCGGCCAGGAGCGCGAATCGCAGCAGGCGCTGCAGCTGGCCCGTTCCGGAACAGTGGATGCCGCCTGCCGCAGCTTTGACGACACCGTGCAGGCCGTGATCCAGAGCGTCGCCGCATCGGCGAAGGAACTCGACGCCACCGCAACCGACGTGCGCTCGCTTGTGTCGGAATCGAGCAGCCAGACCGCTGCGGTCTCTTCTGCTGCCGAGCAGGCCACCAACAACCTTGAGACCATCGCTGCCGCGACCGAGGAACTCTCGGCCTCCGTCGGCGAGATTTCCGCGCAGGTGCAGGCGAGCGCGCGCGAGGCGCGCGAAGCGGTGTCGCAGGCGGAGCGGACCAATGCCACCGTCGAGATCCTCGATCAGACTGCAAGCCGCATCAGCGAAGTCGTGAAGATGATCCACGCCATCGCCGGCCAGACCAATCTGCTCGCACTGAACGCCACCATCGAGGCGGCGCGCGCCGGCGAGGCGGGCCGTGGCTTTGCCGTGGTCGCGGGCGAGGTGAAGAGCCTTGCCTCGCAGACCGCAACGGCGACCGAAGAAATCTCGCGCCAGGTCGAGGAGATCCAGGGCGCGACCAGCCAGGCGGTCGCCGCCATCCGTTCGATCGGCGGTGCCATCGGCGGCATCGACGAGAAGATGACCGCGATCGCGGCCGCCGTCGAACAGCAGCGTGCGGCCACCACCGAGATCTCCCGCAATTTCCAGCAGGCCGCCCAAGGCACCCGCGAGGTCACCGACACGATCGGCAGCGTCGCCAAGCTCAATCAGGAGACCGGCAATGCCGGCACCACGCTGTCTCAGTCCGTGACCAAGATGTCGGCCGATGCCGATCGCCTCCGCGTCGCGGTCGAGGGCTTCCTCGGTGCGGTGAAGTCCGCTTAGGCCTCTGTTCCCTGTTTGGCGGATCGGCATTGCAGCGCGTGCGCGCGCCCTGTAAATGGTAGCGGTACCATACTCCGCAAGCGGCAAAAGCTGCGGCAGGACGACAGGGAGATCATTCGATGCCGGTTACCCCAAACAAGGCCCAGCGCCCCTATCGCGGCGTGTTCCCGGTCGCGCCCACCATCTTCGACGCGCGCGGTGAGCTCGATCTCGAGGGCCAGCGCCGCTGCATCGATTTCATGATCGATGCAGGGTCGAACGGCATCTGCATCCTCGCCAATTTTTCCGAGCAGTTCGTGCTGACCGATGCCGAGCGCGAAACCGTGATGCATGCGGTGCTGGAGCACGTCGCGGGCCGCGTGCCGGTCATCGTCACCACCACGCATTTCAGCTCGTCCGTCTGCGCCGCGCGCAGCCAGCAGGCCGAAGCCGCCGGTGCCGCCATGGTGATGGTGATGCCGCCCTATCACGGCGCGACCTTCCGCGTGCCCGAAAAAGGCATCGTCGAGTTCTTCAAAGTGCTCTCGGGCGCGATCAACATTCCGGTCATGATCCAGGACGCGCCTGTCGCGGGCACGCCGCTGTCGGTCGAGCTGCTGGCGCGGCTGGCGCGCGACTTCGCCAACATCCGCTATTTCAAGATCGAGGTCGCAGGCGCGGCGTCAAAACTCCGCAGCCTGATCGAGGCGGGCGGCAAGGATATCGAGGGCCCCTGGGACGGCGAGGAGGCGATCACGCTGCTTGCCGATTTCGATGCCGGTGCGACCGGCGCCATGACTGGCGGTGGCTATCCCGACGGTATTCGCCAGATCATCGATCCCTATTTCGCCGGCGATCGCGAGAAGGCGAAGGCTGCCTATGAACGCTGGCTGCCGCTGATCAACTACGAGAACCGCCAATGCGGCCTGATCGCCTGCAAGGCGATGATGCAGGCCGGGGGGATCATCAAGTCGGACACCGTGCGCCATCCGTTGCAGCCGCTGCATCCGGCGACGCGCGCGGGACTGCTGGAGCTCGCCAAGGAGCGCGACGCGCTGGCGCTGCGGTGGGGGAAGTAGAGCCGCACAGCCGACCAAAACCTCCGCTGTCATCCCGGACAAGCGCGCCCAAGCGCGCGCCGATCCGGGATCCATAACCACCGGCAGACATTCGACGAAGATTCGGAGTTGCGTTCTCGCTCCATAGCCACTCCCTATGGATATGGGTCGCAGCCTTCGCCGGGACGACACTGAGCGCGCCGCACGATCCCGGCTAACTAACGAGCTTCCACTCGTCAATGATGCGGAAACGCGCCTTCGCATCATCCTGTCTGAACAGCGTGATGCGATCGATCGCCAGGGTCTCGAGTTGCAGCGCCGCAAACCGCCCGCGCAGCATCTCCAGGATCGGCCCGCGCCGCTCCGCATCCAGCCGCCCCGTCAGCGTCATGTGGAAGCGGAATTCCTCCATCACGTAAGGATAGCCCCAGCGGTCGAGATAGTCGCGCTGCCGCTCGGTGAGTTTCCCGGGCTGGCGCCGCGCGCGATCTTCCGCCGTCAAGGGCGGACGGAAGCAGTCGAAATCGCGGACGCAATCGGCAGCCAGTTGCTGGAGCGCGGAGACGGGCTCAGCCGGAATAACGGCAATGAAGCCGCTGATGGCATCGACGACAGGCCGGATCACCGGCACCGGCCGCGCCTGCTCGGCGAAGGCCGCGCAGGCCGCCATGAGCCCAGCCTCGGACTTGCCTGATGCCAGCGCCATCGGCGCCTTCAGCGTGCCGTGAAAGCCATATTTGCGGGGATCGTTGGTGATGTCACGCCAGTCCGGCGCGACATGCAGCGCGTCCCGTGGAAATGAAACTTCGTCACCGGCATAGGCATCGTAGCCGAGCAACTCGGCGCCGAAGCGGGAAAGCGCGCTGTCGGCGTCGGCGGCGAAATAGATCGCGTAGCGGGGGACACCTGTCATGGCGTGAGCATAGCCAATTTACGCCGCAACGACAGTCTTGCGCGGCGTCGTTGCCGCGGCGAGCAGCCGTGTCGCATCGGTCAGATGCACGAGCTTGCCGGCCGCGATCACCGCGACCAGAAGCGGCCGCAGCGGGATGCTGTCGTCGACCAGCAGGATGTCGGCGCGATGGCCAGCGGCGAGGGTGCCGCGATCGGTGAGGCCGGTGGCCTGCGCCGGCGCCGACGAGATCAGCTTCCAGGCCTCGGTCAGCGGCAGCACGCCGTCGGCGGCAAGGCGGAACGCGGCAAGCAGCGGAGCCGGATAGTAATAGTCCGAGGCGAGCACCGAGCAGAGCCCCTTCGCGATCATGTCCGCCGCCTTGGTCCAGCCCGTATGGCTGCCGCCGCGCACGACGTTCGGCGCGCCATAGACGATGGCATCGCCGTGGCTTGCGGCTTCGCGCGCCGTTTCCTCGTTGATCGGAAACTCGGCGAGCGTCACGCCCATGGCGCGAAACTCCCGGCGCGTCGCCGGCGTCGCATCGTCATGCGAGAGCATCCGCACCCCGGCCGCGCGAGCCGCGGCGGCGAGCCGGGCGATCGATGCAGGAACATCGGCCGAACGCGACACGATATGTGCGACCAGTCTGTCGAACTCCTCGCTCGATAGGCCTGTGCGCTCCACCATGCGGTTGCGCTTGCGCGGCTTGGCCATGTCGCCGATCGTGCCGTCCATGTGGTCGTTGAAGGCGAACAGGTCGACGCGGCCATCAGCGAGCCATCGGCTGATTTCGGCCTCGGCATCGAGATTGTAGGTCTCGTGCCGCAGATGGAAGCGGGTATCGGCGGCGAACCGCGGACGCTGTCGCTCGATCGCCTCGAGCAGGCGCCTTGCATTGTCGCCGCTGCGCAGCCCCGGCTCCCACGACCAGGTGGTTGCGTGGAACACCGTGGTGATGCCATTGCTGACGACCTGGCGGTCGGTGTCGGCCAGCGCGACGTCGATGGGGAAATCGACGCCGGCGCGCGGCATCATTTGCCGTTCGAAGGCATCGCCATGCAGGTCGACGATGCCGGGCAGCACCAGAAGGTTGCGCGCATCGATCGCCAGCCGCGCGTGGCCGCGCGGCGCATCAATCTGCGCGATGTCGGTTCCGGATACGGAGAGCGAAGTTTCGACGAGCCCGAAGACGAGCAGGGTCCGGCCACCCTCGATGAAAATGTCTGTCACGCGACCGCGCTTCGTTTGCTGGCAGAGGAATGCGCCCCTGCTTCGTATGTCGTCAGGAAATCTTCAATCGCGAGCTGGCGGAAATCCGGCAATGCGGCGCGCAATTTGTCGTGATCCCAATCCCACCATGCCAGCCTGGCCAGCCGTCCGGCAACCTCTTCCGAGAAGCGCCGCCGCACGATGCGTGCGGGATTGCCGGCGACGATGGTGTAGGCCGGCACGTCCCTGGTGACGATGGCGCCGGCCGCGATCACAGCGCCGGTGCCGATGTTGCGGCCGGGCAGCACGATCGCGCCATGACCGATC
The DNA here is from genome assembly GCF_014529705.1 of Bradyrhizobium campsiandrae. GTDB lineage: Bacteria > Pseudomonadota > Alphaproteobacteria > Rhizobiales > Xanthobacteraceae > Bradyrhizobium > Bradyrhizobium campsiandrae. The sequence goes on along the minus strand of NZ_JAANIH010000027.1, from coordinate 29,201 downwards.
CAGACGTCATGGCCGATATGGACGTGGTGCTGGCGCCGCCAGTCGAAGAAGTCAGTGTCGTCGCTCTCGCCCGGGAAGTAGGCGCTTGAACGGTAGGTGAAATGCGCCTGCGTCGCGCGGTGCATCGGGTGGTTGCCGGGATTGATCCGCGTCATCGCCGCGATCGAGCAGAATTTTCCGATCGTGGTGTAGGTGATCTGCGCGTCGTTGACGACGTAGGAGTAATCGCCCATCGCCACTTCGTGCAGGATGGTGCGTGCGCCGACCTCCGTGTAGGCGCCGAGCCTGACCTCGTGGAGCTTCGCCGAGGGATCGATGGTCGGTTCGATCGATAGCACCTTGGCCATGTTGCATCCGGCAGTTCGAGGGGCGGGCGCTCGTCTTCGGGGTGCTTGATGACATCTTCATGACGGCGTGATGACAGGGGACGAGGTGTGTAGCATCGCCGCACCGCAGCGCGCGTGTCACACAACTGTCAAGCGCCAGCGTTAGCGGTGGTCCCAGCTACTCTGGAGCCCTGCATGCTGGTGGTGGAAGGTCTGACGTGCCGCTTCGGCGCAAAAGCCGCGGTGGACGACGCTTCGTTTCAAATTGCCCCCGGCGGCTTCGTCGGCGTGATCGGGCGCTCCGGCGCCGGCAAGTCGACTTTGCTGCGCATGATCAATCGCCTCGCGACGCCGACGCAGGGCCGAATCCTGTTCGACGGCCTCGACGTCACCGCGCTGCGCGGCAAGGAGCTGCGGCAGTGGCGGGCGCGCTCCGCGATGATTTTCCAGCAGTTCAACCTGGTCGGCCGGCTCGACGTGCTGACCAACGTGCTTATGGGACGTCTCGCCACAATGCCGGCCTGGCGCTCGCTGTCGCAGATCTGGCCCGAGCAAGACAAGGCGCTGGCGATGTCGGCGCTCGAGCAATTCGATATAGCTTCGCTCGCCGCCCAGCGCGCCGACCAGCTCTCCGGCGGCCAGCAGCAGCGCGTCGCGATCGCGCGGGCGCTGGTGCAGCAGCCCGACATCATCCTCGCCGACGAGCCGATCGCCTCGCTCGATCCGCGTAACACCAAGATCGTGATGGATGCGCTTTTGCGCATCAACAAGCACTTCGGCATCACCGTGCTCTGCAACCTGCATTCGCTCGACCTGGCCCGCAGCTACTGCGACCGCCTGATCGGCATGGCGCAGGGCCGGGTGGTGTTCGACGGCGCGCCGTCAGCGCTGACCGACCTTGTCGCGCGTGAGCTCTACGATCTCGAAGCCGCCGACGTCATGGGCGGCACGCCTGCCCCGGCGCCAGAGGGCGTCCCGGCACTCGGAACGGCTGCCGCGGCTTGAGCCGCATCGCATCCGTTGTTGCCAGTTTTTGCGTCAACCGATCCCAACCTGTGAAGAGGGCATCATGATCACTCGCAGACTCATTCTCGCCGGCGTCGCCGCGCTGACCTTTGCCGGATCTGCTTCCGCCGAAGACTGGAAGGCCAAATATCCGGAGATCACCTTCGCCGTGATCCCGGCCGAGAACGGCTCGGGCGTCACCGAGCGATATGGCCCCTTCATCAACTATCTGTCGAAGGAGCTCGGCGTGAAGGTGACGCTGCGCGTCGCCAACGACTACGCTGCGGTGATCGAGGGCCAGCGCGCCGGCAACATCCACATCGGCTATTACGGCCCGGCCTCGTTCGCGCGCGCCCGTCTCACGGGCGTCAAGACCGATGCCTTCGTCATCGACGTCAATGCCGACGGCTCGAAGGGCTATTACTCAGTGTTCTACGTGCTGGCGAAGTCGCCCTACCAGAAGATCGAGGACCTCAAGGGCAAGAATCTCGGTCTGGTCGACCCGAACTCGACCTCGGGCAACAACATGCCCCGCTTCAAGCTGAACGCGATGGGCATCGATCCCGACGCCTATTTCTCCAAGGTGGTCTTCACCGGCAGCCACGAGAACGCGGTTCTCGCGCTGGCCCAGGGCACCGTCGACGTTGCCGCCAATTGGTGGAACGCGGATGACGATTCCAACCTGACCCGCATGCTCAACAAGGGCATGGTGAAGTCGACCGACGGCACCGTGATGAAAAAGGAAGACTTCCGCATCATCGTGAAGTCCGACCTCATCATCAACTCGCCCTATGCTTATCTCAGCGATCTGCCCGACGACATGAAGGCTGCGATCAAGAAGGCCTTCCTCGATGCGGCGCAAAAGGATCCCGAGGCGTTCAAGAAGCTGTCCGACGGCAAGAACAAGCCGTGGGAGCCGATCGCCAACGACGATTACAACAAGACCATCGAGCTGATTAAGTTCGTCGACGCTTTGCGCAAGAAGGCGTCCTGACCCCGTCGGGACGATGCCACTCGAGCCGGGTCGATGGACCCGGCTCTTTTTCTTGATGGACCAGTGTGATCGATGACGATTGCGGTTTCGATCCTTCCCGAGCATCAGCTCGCCGCGTTGAACGCCGTCTACCGCAAGGCGGTCGCGCGCAAGCGCCTGCGGCTCCTCGCTGGCCTTGCTCTGTTCGTGGTCGCACTGATCGTGGCCTCCATCGGCGCCGACGTGAGGCTGCGTACCTTCTTCAGCAGTTTCGGAAACTTCGTCAGCTATTTCGACCGCATCCTGACCCTCGAAAGCGGTCAGCGTGTCTGGACCAATGTCGGCGAGTGGTTCTGGGGCTGGCACAAATGGCTGAAGTTGCTCGGTGAGACGCTGCTCATCAGCTATGTTGGCACGCTGATCGGGGCCGTGTTCGCCTTCGTCCTCAACTTCTTCGCCGCGGAAAACACCTCGCCTGCGGCCTGGCTGCGTTTCACCGTGCGCCGGCTGCTCGAGTTTGCGCGCACCGTGCCGGGTATCGTGTTCGCGCTCATCTTCGTCATCGCCTTCGGCTTGGGTCCTATGGCCGGCGTGCTCGCGATCGCAATCCACTCCACCGGCGCGCTCGGAAAACAGTTTTCGGAAATCGTCGAGAACGTCGACATGAAGCCGGTCGAGGGCATCCGCTCGACCGGTGCGAGCTGGATGTCCTGCATGCGCTTTGCCATCGTGCCGCAGGTGTCTGCAAGCTACGTCAGCTACGCGCTGCTGCGCTTCGAGGTCAATGTGCGCGAAGCCTCGGTGATGGGTTTGGTCGGCGCCGGAGGCATCGGGCAGGAGTTCGTCGTCGCCATCCGCAACTTCTATTATTCGGACGTCAGCGCCATCCTGGTCACCATCATCGTTACGGTCTTCATCATCGACATCACGACCGGCTGGCTGCGCGCCCGCCTGTTCGGCGAGGAGGCGCGCACGTGAGCAAGGCGCCCGACATCAATACCGCCGAGATCCGCGCGCGCTATCCCGATGTCTTCGATCGCCCAGCCTCGGCGCGTCTGGCAACGCCCCTGATGCTCGTCGCCGCGCTCGCGATTTTCGTGTTCGGCCTCGTCGATCTCGATTTCTCGCCGGCGCGGCTGATCTCGGGGCTGGGCCAGCTCGGCTGGATCAGCATGATGATGATCCCGCCCGATCCCGGCTCGTCGCTGCCGCTCTATCTGAAGGCGCTGGGCGAGACGCTGTCGATCGCGCTGCTCGGCACCACGCTTGCTGCGCTGTTCGCGCTGCCGGTCAGCCTGCTGGCGGCACGCAACGTCGTGCCGAACATCGTCCGCTTTCCGATCCGGCGCTTCCTCGATTCGATCCGAGGTGTCGACACGCTGATCTGGGCGCTGGTGTGGATCAACGTCGTCGGCCTCGGCCCGTTCGCCGGCGTGCTCGCCATCATGGTGTCGGATTTCGGCGCCTTCGGAAAGCTGTTCTCGGAGGCGATCGAGGGGGCCGACCAGAAGCAGGTCGAGGGTATCCGCGCCTCCGGCGGCAGCGCGCTGCATGAGATTCGCTTCGGCCTGATGCCGCAGGTGTTGCCGGTGATCGCGGGCCAGGTGCTCTATTTCATCGAATCCAACACCCGCTCGGCCACCATCATCGGCATCGTCGGCGCCGGCGGCATCGGCCTCCAGCTCGCGGAGCAGATCCGCGTGCTGGAATGGCAGAAGGTGTCGTTCCTGGTCCTGATGATCCTGGTCGCAGTCGCCGCGATCGATTTCATCTCGGGCAAGCTGCGCTTTGCGATTATTGGAAGGCGCGCTGTCGCTTGAGCAAGGGCGCCGTAGGGTGGGCAAAGCGAAGCGTGCCCACCGCTTCTCGCGTATCTCGGAAAGAAGGTGGGCACGGCGCAAGTGCGCCTTTGCCCACCCTACGAAACGCTCACCCGTTCTCCACCAGAAACTCCACCCGCTCCGCCGCAAAGCGCGAATGCTTGGTCACCAGCGGCTTGCCCTCGAGATTGAGGTCGGTGGCATCCACGACCAGGATCGGCCGCCCCAGCGGCAGATCGAGCCGCGCGGCGTCGGTGGCGTCGACGATGCCGGCGGTGATCCTGGTGGCGCCGCGGCGATAATCGCGGATCCCGTAATGCTCGAGCATCCTGGTCATCGAGCGCGTGGCTGAAAACACCTCGCCAGCGCCCGGGAACTGCTCCGCCGACAACCAGGTGGTGGAAACGCAGATCGGTGTGCGGTCGGCGAGTCGTATCGCCTCGATGCGCACCAGCGGTGCGCCGACCTTCAATCCCAGTTCCCGTGCAAGCTCACGCGTCGCGAGGTCATCGGTTGCTTCGATCAATCGGCCCTGCGGCTCGCGGCCTTCGGCGCCGACGATCTCGGAGAAGCGCGTGCGCGAGCGCAACGGATAAGCGAGCTTCTGCGCCTCGACATAGGTGCCGCTGCCGCGCTCGGCGCGCACGATGCCGCGCTCGGCAAGCGCGGCGAGCGCGCGACGCACCGTGTGCCTGTTGACGCGATAGGTTTCGGCGATCTCCATTTCGCCCGGCAATTTGTCGCCGGCGGAAAAGCGGCCGTCGGCGATGCCGCGCTCGATGCCGTCGGCAACGAGGCGCCACAGCGCGACGCCCGAGGAGGCGGTGTCCTGCATGCTCATCTCGACGGCGAGCCTAGCCCACAAATCACACGTTTGTCACGAAACAGTCATGGCGCTTCCGTATCAAGTTGTCTAGTATCATAGACAACTTGGATTCGGCAAGTTCTGCAGAAACGGTCGGTGGATTTGGTGACCCAGCAAAACACCCAGCAAGCCCAGCGCCAGGCCGCCATGGCCGTGCTGGCTCACGCGGAGGCGGGCGAGATCGCCGCCCGCCTCCGCACGATTCTCTTGCCCGGCCATCAGGATATGCGCGCGCCGGAGAGCGGCCTCTTGATGCTGCGCGGCCGGATCGGCGGTGACGGCGCGCCGTTCAATCTCGGCGAAGCCACGGTATCGCGCGCGGCCGTGCGGCTTGCGAGCGGTGAGGTCGGTTTCGGCTATACGCTCGGACGCGACGGCGAGAAGGCGCGGCTGATCGCCCTGTGCGACGCGCTGGTGCAGTCGCGCGATTTCAGCGCCACCGTCGAGCGCGACGTTATCGGGCCGTTGCGCGAGCAGCTTATGGTTAGACGCAAGCGGGCGGCGGAAGAGACTGCTGCGACGAAGGTTGATTTCTACACCATGGTGCGCGGTGAGGGGTGAGACCATGACGACGATTGCGGAACTGCCGCCGGGATTCGCGGACAAGGTGTTGTCGGCGCAATCGACCTTTCGCTCGGTGATGGACGCGATGGCGCGGCCGGGCTCGGTCCAGCCCATCGTGCCGATGGCGGGAGCGCCCGATACGATGATGCGCGGCACCGCCGCGATCGCGCTGACGCTGTTCGACCACGATACGCCGCTCTGGCTCGACGCACGGATGGCTGACAGCAGCGATGTCCTAAAGTGGCTCAAGTTCCATACCGGCGCGCCGGTGATTCAGGATTCCTCCATCGCGGCTTTCGCGTTGATCAGCGACGGCGTGTTGCTGCCCGCGCTCGAGCGTTTCGCGCTTGGCACCAACGAATATCCGGATCGTTCGACCACGGTGATCATTCAGGTCGACAGCCTGGGCACAGGGCGAAGCTTCGAGCTGCGTGGGCCCGGCATCGATGGCGTTGCGACGCTTCAGGCGTCGATCAGGCCCTTCGACCTGTTCGAGCGCCTGCGTGTGAACGAGACGCTGTTTCCGCGCGGCATCGACGTGGTTCTGGTCGCCGATGACGCGGTTGTTGCGATCCCGCGCACAACGCGCGTCGTGAGCAAGGGAGTCTGACGCATGTATGTGGCAGTCAAAGGCGGCGAACGCGCCATCGAGAACGCCCATCGCTTGCTCGCCAATGCCAGGCGCGGCGATCAAACTGTCGCGGAAGTCTCCCTCGATCAGATCTCGGAACAGCTTGGGCTCGCCGTCGATCGCGTCATGAGCGAAGGATCACTCTATGACCGCGAGCTCGCCTCGCTTGCGATCAAGCAGGCGCGCGGAGACCTGATTGAAGCGATTTTCCTGGCTCGCGCCTTTCGCGCCACGATGCCGCGCTTCGGGACGAGCGAGCCCGTCAACACCGGTGCGATGCGCGTGCAGCGACGGGTATCCGCGACCTTCAAGGACATTCCGGGCGGCCAGATCCTCGGGCCGACCTTCGACTACACGCATCGCCTGTTGGATCCATCGTTGGCCGAAGGCTTTGTGCCGGAAACGCCGGCGAGCGCTGAGGCTTCAACCGCGGCGACGCCGCGGGTAACGGACATTCTCGGCCGCGACGGGCTGATTGAGACCTCGCCGCAGGCGGAGGACGGAGCCAGCGTCGGCGATCTCACCCGCGAGCCGTTGAACTTCCCGGCGGACCGGGACCTGCGTCTGCAGAACCTCGCGCGCGCCGACGAAGGTTTTCTGCTGGCGATGGGCTACTCCACCCAGCGCGGCTACGGCCGCAACCACCCCTTCGTTGGCGAAATCCGCTTCGGTGAGGTCGAGGTGGAGTTCGCCGCGGAGGACGTCGGCTTCGCCGTGCCGCTCGGTTCGATCGAACTCACCGAGTGCCAGATGGTCAACCAGTTCAAGGGCTCGACAACGGAAGCGCCGTGCTTCACCCGCGGCTATGGCCTCGCCTTCGGCCAGAGCGAGCGCAAGACCATGTCGATGGCGCTGGTGGATCGTGCCTTGCGTGCCCGCGAACTCGGCGAAGAGGCCCTGGCCCCGGCGCAAGATGAAGAATTCATATTGTCGCATTCGGACAACGTCCAGGCGACCGGCTTCGTCGAGCATCTGAAGCTGCCGCACTACGTCGACTTCCAGTCCGAGCTGGGCCTGCTGCGCAAGCTGCGCAAGGAATTTGCCGAAACCTCTGCTGGCGCCAACGCGCCCGATGCCATGAAGGAGGCCGCGGAATGAACGCGCCTGCCTACAACTTTGCTTACCTGGACGAACAGACCAAGCGGATGATCCGCCGCGCGATCCTGAAGGCGATCGCGATTCCCGGCTATCAGGTGCCGTTCGCCAGCCGCGAAATGCCGATGCCCTATGGCTGGGGCACCGGCGGCGTGCAGGTGACGGCCGCGATCCTGGGGCCGCAGGACGTTCTGAAGGTGATCGACCAGGGTTCGGACGACACCACCAACGCCATCTCGATTCGCAAATTCTTCGCCAAGACGGCCGGCGTCGCGACGACGACGTCGACCGACGAGGCGACCGTGATCCAGACGCGGCACCGCATCCCCGAGACGTCGCTGCATGCGAATCAGGTGCTGGTCTATCAGGTACCGATCCCGGAGCCCCTGCGCTTCCTCGAGCCGCGCGAGACCGAAACGCGGCGCATGCATGCGCTTGCCGAATACGGGTTGATGCATGTGAAGCTGTACGAGGACATCGCTCGCTTCGGCCACATCGCGACCGCCTACGCCTATCCGGTCAAGGTGAACGCGCGCTATGTGATGGACCCGTCGCCGACGCCGAAATTCGACAATCCCAAGATGGATAATTGCCCGGCGCTGCAATTGTTCGGCGCCGGCCGCGAAAAGCGCATCTATGCGATCCCGCCCTATACGCAAGTTGTGTCGCTCGACTTTGAGGATCACCCGTTCGAGCCCTATCGCTTCAACGCGCCCTGCGCGCTGTGCGGTGCTGAAAATTCCTACCTCGACGAGATCGTCACCGACGACAAGGGCAGCCGCATGTTCGTCTGCTCGGACACCGACTATTGCGAGGGGCGTCAGGCCGCCGGCCATCACGGCGCCCAGAGTGCTGCGCCATACAAGGACAAGGCGCAGGAGGCGTCGAATGGCTGACCAAGGTCTGCTCGAAACCGACGAGCCGCTGCTGATCGCAAGATCCCTCAGCAAGTCCTACGGCCGCATCGCCGCCTGCCGCGATGTGTCGTTCTCGCTCTATCCCGGCGAGGTGCTGGCAATCGTCGGCGAATCCGGCTCGGGCAAGTCGACCTTGCTGCAGATGCTGTCAGGTCAGCTCGCCGCGAGCGGCGGCCACGTGTCCTACCGGATGCGCGACGGCGTCACCCGCGACCTCGCTTCGCTGGGCGAAGCCGAACGGCGCCTCTTGTTCCGCACCGATTGGGGCTTTGTGCATCAGGATCCCGCGCAGGGTCTGCGCATGGCCGTCTCGGCCGGCGCCAATGTCGGCGAACGGCTGATGGCGGTCGGCTGGAATCACTACGGTCGGATCCGCGAGTCGGCCTCCGATTGGCTGACCCGTGTCGAGATCGACGTCGCGCGGATCGACGATGCACCGCGCACCTATTCGGGCGGCATGCGCCAGCGGCTCCAGATCGCGCGCAACCTCGTCACCGGGCCGCGGCTGGTCTTCATGGACGAGCCGACCGGCGGCCTCGACGTGTCGGTGCAGGCCCGGCTGCTCGATTTGCTGCGCAATCTCGTCGCCGAGCTGCACCTGGCCGTCGTCATCGTCACCCACGATCTCGCGGTCGCGCGCCTGCTGTCGCATCGCGTGATGGTGATGAAGGGCGGCCGTGTCATCGAGACCGGTCTCACCGACCAGGTTCTGGACGATCCCCGCGAGCCCTATACCCAGCTCCTCGTCTCCTCGATTCTGCCGCCATGAACTTCGCAACATGAGCTCACCCATGACCGCCATGATCGACGTCGCCAACGCCAGCAAGACCTTCACGATGCACCTGCAGGGCGGCATCGCGTTGCCCGTCGTGCGCGGCGTGACCTTTCAGGTCCAGCCGGGCGAGTGCGTCGTGCTGTCAGGGCCATCGGGCGCCGGCAAATCGTCGATCCTGAAGATGATCTTCGGCAACTACCGTTGCGATGGCGGCCGGATCGGTATCCGCCATCGTGGCGAGGTGATCGATCTTGCCACGGCCGAGCCGCGGCAAGTGCTCAACGTCCGTCGCGCCACCATCGGCTATGTCAGCCAGTTCCTGCGCGCGGTGCCGCGCGTCGCGACCATCGACGTCGTTGCCGAGCCGCTGATCGCTGGCGGCCTCAACCGGCCTGATGCGCAGGCCCGAGCCGGCGAGCTCTTGCATCGCCTCAACATCCCCGAGCGGCTCTGGCAGCTTCCGCCCGCGACCTTCTCCGGCGGCGAACAACAGCGCGTCAACATCGCGCGCGGCTTCATCCCGGATCTGCCGATCCTGCTGCTGGACGAGCCGACCGCTTCGCTCGATGCCGCCAACCGCGCTGTGGTGGTCGAGCTGGTTGCCGAGAAGAAGCGCCAGGGCGTCGCCATGCTCGCCATTGTCCATGACGACGAAATCCGCCATTTGATTGCCGACCGCATCGTCGACGTCACCAGCTTTGCCGCCGCGGCCTGAAGGAAGAGGGACATGAACGCCAAGCCGAAGGAGACTGTGATCGCCAACGCGAGGATCGTGCTGGCTGACCGGGTGATCGAGCAGGGCTGGCTCGCTCTCGCCGACGGACGGATCGTCGAGATCGGCGATGGGACCGCGCCCGCGGGTGCTGAGGACGCCGGCGGTGATCTGATCATGCCGGGTTTGATCGAGCTGCACACCGATCATCTCGAAGCGCATTACGTGCCGCGTCCAAAAGTGTTCTGGAATCCGGTCGCCGCCGTCATCTCCTATGACGGCCAGCTCGCGACCTCGGGCATCACCACCGTGTTCGACTCGCTTCGGGTCTGGCGGGAGGATGGTGCCGAGGAGGTCGATGGCCGTGCCGGCGTCCTCGCCGCCGCGATCACCACCGCGCGCGACTCGAACCTGCTGCGCGCCGACCATTTCCTGCACCTGCGCTGCGAAATCCCGATGCCGAGCGTGGTCGAGGAGGCCAGGGAGCTGATCGACCGGCCCGACGTCAAGCTGATGTCGCTGATGGACCACACGCCCGGCCAGCGCCAGTTCCGCGACGAGGTCAAGCTGCGTGATTATTATCGCGGCAAGGGTGGCGGCAAAACCGACGCCGAGCTCGATGAATTGTTCGCAAGGCGCTTCGAGTACCAGAAGAAATACGCAGCGGCCAACATGCGCGAGATCGTGTCGCTGGCGCATCAATACAAGATTCCGCTCGCGAGCCATGACGACACCACCGACGAGAATGTCGCGGACGCCGTGCGCGACGGCGTCGCGGTGGCCGAGTTTCCGACCACGCTTGAAGCTGCGCGCGGCCTGCACCAGGCCGGCATCGACATTCTGATGGGCGCGCCTAACGTGGTGCGCGGCGGCTCGCATTCCGGTAACATCGCCGCCGTCGATCTTGCCCGGGAAGGCCTGCTCGATATCCTGTCGTCGGACTACATCCCGTCGAGCCTCCTGATGGGTGCGCTGCAACTGCCTGAGCATGCGCCATCAATCAGCCTGCCCGCGGCCGTTCGGACCGTGACCAAGGCGCCGGCGGAAGCCGTCGGCCTCACCGATCGCGGCGAGATCGCACTCGGAAAGCGTGCTGATCTGATCCGCGTCCATGTCGCGGGCAGCGTTCCCGTGGTGCGCAGCGTCTGGCGCGAAGGGGGCCGCGTCGCATGAGCGAGACCGTCACGACGGCGAAGGACGCGGTGGCTGCGATCGGCCCCGGGCGGCTCGTGCTCGTGGTTGGCCCGAGCGGCGCCGGCAAGGACACGCTGCTGCGGCTGGCCCAGGCGGCCTGCGCCGACGACCACCACGTCGTTTTTCCGCGCCGAATCGTGACGCGCGCGTCCTCGGTCGATGAGGACAACATCGCCGTGAGCCCTGAGGAATTTGCTCGTTCGTGCGATCACGGCGATTTCGCCGTTCATTGGGATGCGCATGGACATTCCTATGCGCTGCCGCGGGAGATCAACGACGACATCCGTGCCGGGCGTTCTGTCGTCGCCAACGTCTCGCGCACCGTGATCGCCGCCTTGCGCAAGGTCTATGCCAATGTCGTCGTGGTCGCCGTCACGGCACCGCCTGACGTGCTGGCGCAGCGGCTCGCCGCGCGGGCGCGGAACAGCGACGGCAACATCGCCGACCGGCTCGCGCGCAGCATCGACGACGCGTCGGCCAAGGCGGATGTCACCATCCTCAATGCCGGCAGCGCGGACTATCACGGCCGCCAGCTCGTGCGCGTCATCAGGAACGAAGGCTGGCGCGAGTAGAGCGTTTTCAGGCGAAGTGGGACTCCGGTTCGCGTGAAGAAAACGCGTCGAACAAAAACTAACGGCTGGCGGAACAGGAGAGCGTGCAATGACGGTGATCAGGACGGTCGAGGAGCTCGAGGCCATCTACGGCGCCACCAACGACGCCTCGACCGTGAAAGTCGCCGATCACATCACGCCGCTCTACCGTGTCTTCATCGAGACGGCGCCGTTTGCGGCGCTTGCGACCGTCGGTCCCGAAGGCATCGATTGCTCGCCGCGCGGCGATTTGCCCGGCTTCGTGCGCATTCATGACCCGAAGACGCTGATGCTGCCGGATCGCCGCGGCAACAACCGGATCGATTCCCTGCGCAACATCGTACGCGACCCCCGCGTGTCGCTGATGTTCCTGATTCCCGGCTCCGGCAACGCGGTCCGCGCCAATGGCCGCGCGCATCTCTCCGTTGATCCCGAGCTGCTGACTTCGTTCAAGGTCGAGGGCAAGCCGCCGCGCAGCGTCATGGTGATGAATGTGGACGAAATCTACTTCCAGTGCGCCCGCGCCATCGTTCGCGCCGACCTCTGGAATCCCGACAGGCGGGTCGATCCCAAAAAATTGCCGACCCCAGGCCAGATCCTTGCCGAGATGAGCCAGAACACGGTCGGCGGCGCCGAATACGACCGCCTGTGGCCGGCGCGCGCCGCAGCGACGATGTGGTGATGGCTCTTCTTCCCCTCTCCCCTTGCGGGAGAGGGTGGATCGCCGCGTCAGCGGCGAGACGGGTATCCGTCCTCACCAAGAGTGTTGCGCGCGGATAGATACCCCTCATCCGGCGCTTCGCGCCACCCGCAAGGGGAGAAGGCAGTCCGCCGCCCCCGTTCAGTTGAACGCCATCCCGCCGCTCAGCGCGATCGTCTGCCCGGTCATATAGGCGTTGTCGACCAGCAGCATCACGGCTTTCGCCACTTCGTCCGCGGTGCCGAAACGGCCGAGCGGGATCCGGCTGATGAGCTGCGGCTGGCCGCTCATCATGTCGGTCTCGATCAGCGACGGCGCGACGGCATTGACGGTGATACCTTCCTTCACCAGCCGCGCCGCATAGCCGCGCGTCAGACCCTCCATGCCGGCCTTTGAGGCGTTGTAGTGCGGGCCGATCGAGCCGGCGCCGCGCGCAGCACCCGAGGAGATGTTGACGATGCGGCCCCACTTCCGCGCGCGCATCGACGGCAGCACCGCTTGCTTGCACAGGAAGGCCGATTTCAGGTTGACCAGAATGGTGCGGTCGAAATCGTCCTCGGTAAGATCGTCGATGCCGCGTGTGATCGCGATTCCGGCATTGTTGACGAGGATGTCGACCGGCCCGAGCGTCGTCGTGACGTACTCGACCATGCCGGCCACCGCCTCACGCTGCGAGACATCGGCAGCGACCACGATGGCGTGGCCGCCGTTCCTGCCGATCTCGCCTGCCAACCTCTCGGCCTGTCCGATCTGCTCGCGGCAGTTGATCGCGACCGCTGCCCCTGATGCGGCGAGTGCACGGCAGACGGCTGCGCCGATCCCGCGCGAGCCGCCGGTGACGAGCGCCGCGCGCCCCTTGATGGTATCCGTCATGTTGTCCTCCCGCATTTTTCTGCGCCTCTCAGGGCAACGGTACCACGCTATGGAACCCTTGCGTGTTGACATCATTGCGAGATGATTTCGGCTGTGGCGGCTTGCGCGCAGAGAAGTGCGCGCACGCGACCGCGGCAAATATGGATAGCCATTTCATTGACCGATCGGGTCAATCCCTCGATATTCGAAACATCGAAACTGCTTCTTCGGGCCGAAAGCCGCTGCATGACATCGAATGACCAGCGAGTGAAGAGCGACATGCGCAAGCGCATGATGCGTCGCTGCGTCTCGGCCGCGACCGGCACCTGTTGTTGCCGCTGATCGCCGAGCCAAATCCCGATCGCAATCTCTTGACAGGAAAGCCGACCCGTCGGCGAACGAGCAGCCATGCCCAAAGCCTATATCATCGAAGTTCACGACCGCACCGCCGGCATCATCGCCAGCGACGAGCGCGGCTTCCGCTTCTTCTCCTCAGAACGGCTGTTTGACAGCCTCGAGGGCCGCCAGTTCCGCTCGGCCCGGGACGCCGAACGCGCCGCAAGCGCGGTGTTCGCGGAGCGCCGGCACCTTGTCTCCATCTGAGCACCAGCAGACCGAAAGGACTTTGCAAATGATCACGCGACGACACATCATCGCCGGCGCTCTATTGCTGGCAAGTGCGGCGGGTTCGCCGGTGCGGGCCGAGGACAAGCCGGCCGAGATCCGCATCGGCACGCAGAAGGGCGGCTTCTTCCCCGCAGTGCGCCAGCGCCACACCATCGAGAATGCCTTCAAGCCGCTCGGCATCGAGGTCAAGTGGATCGACTTCCAGTTCGGTCCGCCGCTGCTGGAGGCGATCAATGTCGGCAGCGTCGATTTCGGCTATGTCGGCGACTCCCCGCCGATCTTCGCGCAGGCCGGCGGCGCCAGGATCCGCTACGTCGCAGCGGTGAAATCGGAAGGCAACACTCAGGCGATCATCGTGCCGAGAGACTCGGCCATCAAGACGCTGGCTGATCTCAAGGGCAAGCGCGTTGCCTTCGGCAAGGGATCGAGCGCACATAATCTCCTGGTGGCCGCGCTCGAGAAGGCCGGCCTGTCCTGGTCCGACATCACGCCGGCACCGCTTGCTCCGGCGGATGCGACGGCCGCCTTCATCAAGGGCTCGGTCGATGCCTGGTCGATCTGGGATCCCTATCTCGCGCTGGCTGAGCTGAAGGAAAACGCGCGCGTCATCGCTTTCGACAAGGACGTGCACAAGCCGAATGCCTTCTACATCGCGGGTTCCGACTTCGTGGACAAGTACCCATCATTGGTCGCGAAGCTCAATGCCGCCTTCGCCTCCGAAGGCGTTTGGGCCAACGGTCATCACGAGGAGGTCGCCAAGGCGCAGGCGGAGGCCACGGGCGTCGACATCGAGGCTGTCAGACGCTTTGTCGATCGTTCCAACTTCAGCGTGGTGCCGATCGACGACGAGGTGATCAGGAGCCAGCAAGCGGTGGCCGATCGTTTCGCCAGGCTTGGCCCGATCCCGAAGCCGGTCAACGTCTCCGATATCGTCTGGAAATGGAATCCGGGCTCCTGAGCGGGCATCCTTTTGAGGAGTGGCAGTATGAGTTTCTACAGAGACTTCAACGACAAGCTCGCGATCGAACGGTGGAATACGCACCAGCGCGAACCGTTCCAGACGATCAAGGTGAGGCAGCTCTCGCCGACCGTCGGCGCGGAGATCTCTGGTATCGATCTCTCCAAGGAGGTGAGCGAGACGCAATTCGCCGAGATCAGGCGGGCGCTGGACGAGAATCTTGCCGTGATCTTCCGCGACCAGAAACTGTCGCCGGAGGACCATAAGCGCTTTGCGCGCCGCTTCGGCAAGTCTTTGCACCGGCATGAGCTCGCCGCCACGCGCTTAAGGGCGATGGTCCGTTCGATCCGGAATTCCTGTCATGGAAGACCGGCCGGGACTCGCGCTTCACTGCCGGCGATGGCTGGCATCCCGACGTGTCCTGCGATCCCAGTCCGATCGCCTATTCGTTGCTGCGGGTGACGAAGACCCCGCCGCTCGGCGGCGATACCGCCTTCGCCAACATGTATCTCGCCTACGAATTCCTGTCGGATCCGGTCAAGCAATTGCTCGACGGCCTGACCGCGATCCATGACGGGGCGCTGGCCTGGACCGCCGGCTATGGTGCGAAGCCCGATCCCGGCAAGACCTATCCGCAGACCGAGCATCCGGTGGTGGCAATCCATCCGCGCACGGGACGAAAGTTCCTCTATGTGAATGCGTCGTTCACCTCGCACATTGTGCAACTGACGCGGCGGGAAAGCGACGCCATTCTGCAGCTCTTGTTCCGGCATGTCGAAAGCCAGCTTGCGTTGCAGACGCGCGTCAGCTGGCTGCCGAATTCGCTGCTGGTGTGGGACAATTGGGCGAGCCAGCACCATGCGATCTGGGATTACTATCCCGAGGAGCGCTGGGGCGAGCGTGTCTCGGTGGTGACCGGCGAGGCACCGCGAGCCCGGCTCGATCTCAGCGAGGCCGCCGAGTAGTCTCGCCCGGCGCGGCGCCCGACTTAACTCTGGCGGCGCGCCCTGGTGCGCGCCGCTTTTTGGGCGGCGGCGGAGCGGACCTTGGCACCCTTGGTCTGGCTCGCTTTGCGCGCAGCCGCCGAGCGCGATGCGGCGCTTCGCCGGCCCGCGGCGGCCTTGGCCTGCTTCGACAGCGCGCTCCGCGACGCGGTCGAGCGCGGCTCCTTCTTCAGGACATTCTCGACCGCGCGCGACACTCGTGGCCGGCGTTTCGGCGTCCGCTTGCCCTGGCCGACCTCATAGGCATATTTGGCGCTCTTGCGTGTGGACTTCTTGGTGCGCCCCTTGCGCGGCGGGGGAAGATCGACGCCGGCGCGACGCGCCTCGGACAGGCCAATGGCAATGGCCTGCTTGGTGGAGCGCGCGCCGTGCTTGCCTTTCCGAATCTTGTCGATCTCGTCCTTGACGAATTCGCCGGCTTGCGTGCTGGCCGATTTGCCCGCCCGCTTGTCTTGCCTGGCTTTGCGAATGATCTCTTGTCTTGGCATGGGTCGAGTTCCCTTTTTGAGTCGCAGGGATGTTTGACCGCAACGCGCTGACGCGACAATTGATCCTGTCAGCCCTTCAATGCAGCGAGCAACTCGTCGGGCCGCTCGGCCATGATCATGTGGCCGGCGCCGGGCACCACCACGGTCTTCGCATGCGGGATCGCCGCCGCCAGCGCCTTTCCCGCTTTTGCCGGCGTCATCATGTCCCGTTCGCCCAGGATGAGCGTGGTCGGCACCTTCACGCCCGCGGCAGCGGCAAGCGCATTCGCGTAGGCATTGCAGGCCGACAAATCCCTGAACAGCACGCCCGGCTCGCAATGTTTGAGCACCGCCTGCGCGCCGCCATGCATCCACAGCCCCGGCGCGAGGCTGCCGCCGAGTTCGGCCTTGAAGCCGAGGCCCCAGATCGACACCATGTCATTGGCATCTTGCGAGTTGGCTTCGGCTGATTTGAGCAGATCCGGCCCGACCGTCATGGTCGCCGCGGTGCCGATCAGGCTCAGCGCCGAGACCTTGTCGGGGTGGCGTGCCGCGGTCTCCAGCGAGATCAGCGATCCCATGGAATGGCCGATCAGATGCGCCTTTGGGCTGCCTGCTGCGTCGAGGAGTGCCGCGGTCCAGTCGGCCATCTCGGCGATGCTCGCCAGCGATAGCCCGGCCGAGCGGCCGTGGCCGGGCAGGTCGGGCGCGAGCACGCCAAAGCCGTGATGGGCGAACCAGCGGGTGTGCAGCGCCCAGGTCGAATGATCGAAGCCGGCGCCGTGGAGGAAGACGACCGTGGGCAGTGATTTGTCGAACTCGCGGCCGCCGGTTGCGACGAACACATCAGTGCCGTTGACGGAGAGCTGCATCGTGTCAAACCTTCTGCGAGATGCGCAGCGCCTGCGCCAGATCGTCGATGATGTCGGAGGCGGTCTCGATGCCGACCGAGAGGCGTACCAGCTCCTCGCCGATGCCGGCGGCCTTGAGCTGCTCGGCATCCATCTGCTGATGCGTGGTCGAGGCGGGATGGATCACCAGCGTCTTGGCGTCGCCGACATTGGCGAGGTGGCTGATCATGCGCAGGGACTCGATGAACTTGCGTCCCGCAGGCCGGCCGCCCTTGATGCCGAAGGAGACGATCGAGCCGGCGCCGCGCGGCAGCAGCGTCTTGGCAAGTTGATAGTCGGGATGGTTCTCCAGCGAGGGATGCAGCACCCAGTCGACGGCCTTGTTGGATTTCAGCGCCTCCAGAACGAGATGCGTATTCTGCATATGGCGGTCCATGCGCACGGGAAGCGTCTCGACGCCCTGCAGCAGCTGGAAGGCGTTGGTCGGCGACAGGCAGGCGCCGAAATCGCGCAGGCCCTCGGTGCGCGCGCGCATGATGAAGGCGGCCGTGCCGAACTGCTCGTCGAAGACGATGCCGTGATAGCCGCCATAGGGCTCGGTGAGCACGCCGAACTTGCGCGAGCCGCGCCAGTCGAAGCGGCCGCCGTCGACGATGGCGCCACCAATCGCGATGCCGTGGCCGCCGATCCATTTGGTCGCCGAATGCATGACGATGTCGGCGCCAAGCTCGATCGGACGGCTGAGATAGGGCGTCGCAAAGGTGTTGTCGATCAGGAGCGGAATCTTGGCATCATGCGCAATCTCCGCGACCTTCGGGATGTCGAGCACCTCCAGCCCGGGATTGCCGATGGTCTCGCCGATTACGAGTTTCGTGTTCGGCTTGATGGCGGCGCGGAACGAGTCGTGATCGCGCGGCTTTACGAAAGTGGTGGTGATGCCGAAGCGCGGCAGCGTGTGCGCCAGCAAGTTGATGGTGCCGCCATAGAGCGAGCTCGAGGCCACGATATGGTCGCCGGCATTGAGCAGCGTCGCGATGGCCAGATGCAACGCCGCCATGCCGCTCGCGGTGCAGATCGCGCCCACGCCGCCCTCGAGCGCCGCGAGCCGTTCCTCGAGCACGCCGGTGGTCGGATTGGAGATCCGCGTATAGATGTGGCCGGCACGTTCGAGGTTGAACAGCGCCGCGGCGTGATCGGAATCCTGGAACACGTAGGATGTGGTCTGGTAAATCGGCACCGCGCGGGCACCGGTGACAGGATCCGGATGCTGGCCCGCATGCAGGCTCAGGGTTTCGAAGGCGGGCGGTTTGGGCGCGGGCATGCGTGGCCTCGTTGGTCGGTCGGTCAGGGTGGCCGTTGTGCCATAAAACGGAGCATCAAGTCAGCCATTGACAGCGCCGCAAGGGCAGTGCGCTTCCTCGTCCTGCCTGAGGATAGGCGAGCTAGCCACCGATCGCCTGTTCGATCGCGCGGGTCTCGCGCAACAGGATCTCGGCGACCTCCTGCTCGCGGCGCGGGCCCAGCCTCGTCCGAACGGCGGAGACGGTCATCGCCGCGACGGGCCGCCCGTCGGTTGTCTTGATCCAGGTCGAGATCGATTTCGTGCCCTGCACGAGGCCGATCTCCCGCATGCCGTATCCGCGACGTCGCGCCGCGGTGACCTGGCCGAGCACCGTTGCCGCGTCGGTCCGGTAGGTCTCGAACCTTTTCTCATTCGCCGCGACGATTTTTCGCGCGTCCTGCGCCGGCAGTGCGGCGAGGATGGCGACGCCGGCGCTGGAGACGCCGAGCGGCCGGCGTGCGCCGACCTCGATCGACAGCACCTGGATCGGATAGGCGCCAATGCGGCGATCGACGCACAGCGTGTCGTTGCCGGTCCGCATCGTCAAAAACAGCGTATCGCCGATTTCGGTCGAGGCGCGCCTCAGCGAGGGCTCCGCTGCGACCAGCAGCGGGGAGGGCCGGGGACGCGCCAGCGCCAGTTCCGGCACCTGGTTGCCGATCGCGTAGCGGCCGCTCCTGTCATGCCGCTCGACGATGCCTTCCTCGATCAGCACGTGAACGATCCTGTGCACGGTCGGACGCGTCAGGCCGGTCGCCCGCACCACCTCGGCCAAGGGCACGCCGTCTTCGCGGCCTGCGGCAAGAATGCGCAGCACCGACAATGCGCGCCGGATCGCCTGGGCGCCCTGCCGGGGTTCCGCCGCAATACGGGCCGCTTTCGGGGAAGATCTGTTGTCCATAATATGGACAACAACGCCACAATTCGCTCGACAGGACAAGCGCGCATCTGGAGATTGCGCTCCCGTCGAGATGCCTTGCGCGACCTCAGGGCAATCGAATTGGAATTGGACGCGCCGCCGGGAGGTTAACATGAGATTAATCTGGATTGCCATCGCCGCTGTCGGTGCGATGCTGGCGGGGCCTGTGTCGGCTCAGCAATGGCCGGCGCGCAGCGTCAAGCTGATCGTGCCCTATCCCGCCGGCGGCAATGTCGACAGCGCGGCGCGCATCATTGCCGACAAGCTCCAGGAAAAGCTCGGTCAGCCCTTCATCATCGAGAACAAGGCCGGCGCCGGCGGCATGATCGCTGGCGAAGCCTTCGCCAAGTCCGCGCCCGACGGCTACACGCTGTTCGTCGGCGCCAATGGTCCGGTGCTGTTCGCGACCGAAATCAACAAGCGCGAAGCCTATGTCTGGAAGCGGGATTTCCTGCCCATTTCGACCATCTCGATGACGCCGCTGGTGCTCGAGGTGCATCCGTCAGTGCAGGCCAATACCTTCAAGGAATTCATCGATCTCGCCAAGCGCGAACCCGGCAAGCTGACCATGGCCTCGCCCGGTCCCGGCACCACCAACCATCTGCTCAGCGAGCTCATGCAGGAGAGCCTCGGCCTGCAATGGGTCACGGCGCATTACCGCGGCAATGCCCCTGCCATCAACGATCTGCTCGGCGGACAGGTGCAGTTCGCCTTCGACCAGCTCACGGTCAGCCTCCAGCACATCAAGGCCGGCCTGTTCCGCGCGCTCGCCGTCACCAGCCCGCACCGGCTGAAGTCGCTGCCTGATGTCCCGACCTTCGCCGAGCTCGGCTACAAGGACTTCGACGGTCAGACCTTTACCGGCCTGTTCGCCCCCGCCGGCACGCCGGCGCCCATCGTCGACAAGCTGCACGAGGCGCTGGTCGCGATCCTCAAAGACCCGGGCGTTATCGACAAGTTCGAAAAGCTCGGCGGCGAAGCCGTCGCGATGACGCCGGACGAGTTCAAGGCCTATCTCGAGCGCGAGGACGCCAAGTGGATTCCGGTCGTCCGCAAGGCCAACATCAAGGCTGACTGAGCGATGCGGATCGACCCCACCGAACTCGGCGCGGAACGCATCTACCGGCTGATGACCGGCATCGTGGTGCCGCGGCCGATCGCCTGGGTGACGAGCCTGTCGCGCGCGGGCGTGCTCAACCTCGCACCGTTCAGCGCCTTCACCTTCGTCTCGCAGAAGCCGCCGATGCTCGCCATCAGCGTCGGCCGCAAGGGCGCCGACTACAAGGACACCGCGCACAATATCCTCGATACCGAGGAATATGTCATCCACATCGCCGATACGCCGCTGATGTCTGCGGTGCATGACAGCTCGGTCGAGCATCCGCCCGAGATCAGCGAGGTCGAGCATCTCGGGCTGGAGACGCTGCCCTGCGAGCGCATCAAGGTGAGCCGGCTCGCAGCCGCGCCGGTCGCGATGGAATGCGTGTTCCGGCAGTGCCTCGAATTCGGCGATGCCCGCAGCCGGCTGATCGTCGGCGAGGTCGTGATGTTCCACCTGCGCGACGGTCTCGTGAATGACGGCAAGGTCGAGACCAGGGCGCTCGATCCGATCGCCCGGATCGGCGGGCCACGCTACGCCCGCCTCGGCGAGATTGTGACGCTGAACACCGTCTTCCAGACGCCCAAATCGAAAGACTGAGCGCGCGAGCTCCGACCGCGCCTCGAGACATCAGGAGAACGACGATGCGACTGGTGAGCTATCTGGTGGACGGCGAGCCGCGCTATGGCGCGGCGGTCGAAGGCGGTGTCGTCGATCTGACCAGGCGGATCGGTCGCGATTTCTCCGAGGTCAAGGCGCTGATCGCCGCCAACGCGCTGGCTGATGCGCAGGAGGCGGTGGCCGGACAAAAGCCGGACTACCCGCTGGACGAACTGACGCTGCTTCCGCCGGTGCTGGCACCAGAGAAGCTCTGGTGCATCGGCGTCAACTACGCCGAGCGCAACGCCGAATATAAGGACAATTCGGATCTGCCCAAATATCCGAGCCTGTTCGTGCGCAGCATGTCCTCGATGACGGGCTCGGGCCAGCCGCTGGAGAAGCCTGACGTTTCCGACCAGCTCGACTATGAAGGTGAGCTCGTTATCGTGATCGGGCAGGGCGGCCGCCACATCCCGCGCGAGAAAGCCTGGGCCCACATCTTCGGCATGACGCTGTGCAACGAAGGCACGATTCGCGACTGGCTGCGCCACGGCAAGTTCAACGTCACGCAAGGCAAGAACTTCGATCGCTCCGGCAGCATCGGTCCCTGGATCGTCACCGCGGACGAGCTCGACCCGCGCGGACCACATGACATCGTCACGCGCGTCAATGGCGAGGTGCGGCAGCAGGACACGACCGAGCGGCTGATGTTCCCGTTCGACTTCCTGATCTCCTATCTCTCGACCTTCGCCACGCTCAAGCCCGGCGACATGATCGTGACCGGCACGCCGACCGGCGCGGGTGCACGCTTCGACCCGCCGCGCTGGCTCAAGGTCGGCGACGTCGTCGAAGTCGAGTCCAGCCGCATCGGCGTGTTGCGCAACACCGTGGCCGCGGAGCAGTAGACCATGCTCGACGCTGCCACGATCGAACGCCTTGCCGCGCGGCTCGATGAAGCCGAGCGCACCAAGAGGCTGATCCCGATGTTCACGAAGGAGTTTCCCGAGTTCACGATCGAGGATGCCTACGCCGTCCAGCGCGCCTGGACCAGACTTCAGCTCGGCCGCGGGCGTGTCATCAAGGGCCTCAAGATCGGCCTGACCTCGAAGGCGATGCAGAATGCAGTCGGCATCTCCGAGCCCGATTACGGCGTGCTGTTCGCCGACATGTTCTATGCCGACGCGACGCCGATCCCGTTCGACCGCTTCCATGCGCCGCGGATCGAGGTCGAGCTCGCCTTCGTGCTGAAGGCGCCGCTGCGCGGGCCCGATTGCACCATCTTCGACGTGCTCAACGCTACGGATTACGTCACGCCGGCGCTCGAGATTCTGGAGACGCGCATGCATCGCGTCGATCCCGAAACGGGCAAGACCCGCAAGGTCATGGACACGATCTCGGACAACGCGGCAAACGCCGCGCTGGTGCTCGGCGGCCGGCCGATCCGCCCGATGGACGCAGATCTGCGCTGGATCGGCGCGCTGTTGTTCCGCAACGGCGAGGTCGAGGAAACAGGGCTTGCGGCCGGCGTGCTCAACCATCCCGCCAACGGCATCGCCTGGCTCGCCAATCGTCTTGCGCCGCACGACGAGCATCTTAAGGCCGGCGAGGTGGTGCTAGCGGGTTCGTTCACGCGGCCCGTCGATATCAAGCGGGGCGACACGTTTCATGCCGACTACGGCGCCTTCGGCTCGGTGTCGTGCCAGTTCGTCTGAACCAAAACGTAGGAGGAAGCGCACCATGACAGCCTCATCGCGGCGCAAGAGCGTCCATATCGGCGGGTTCAAGCACGTCAATCCGATTCCGAATGCCTGCCGCATCGGTAATCTCGTGATGTCGGGCGTCATCCTCGGCCGCGATCCCGCGACCAACGCGATGCCGGAGAGCCTCGACGCCCAATGCGCCAACATGTTCGCGCATATGAAGGCGACGGTGGAGGCGGCCGGCGGCACCACCGATGACATCATCAAGATGACAGTGTGGCTGAAGGACCGCTCGCAGCGTGGCCCTGTCAATGTCGAGTGGCTGAAAATGTTTCCGGACGAGCATTCGCGCCCGGCGCGCCACGCGCTGCCGATGGACAACATGGATGGCGGCGCACTGGTGCAGTGCGACTTCACCGCCGTGATCGACTGAGGGAGCTCTTGCGCATGCCGACCTATCTGCCGTTTGATCCCAATCCGCGCCGTCCGATCAAGGCTCCGCCGCCGAAGACGATAGACAGTCAGTTTCACGTGCTGGGGCCGATCGACAAATATCCGGAACGTCCGGGTGCGGCGTACCGGATGCCATCGGCGACCTGGGAAGCGGCGTTGCGCATGCACAAGACGCTCGGCATCGAGCGCGGCATCATCGTGCAGACCACGACCTACGGCGCCGACCATTCCGTCGTGCTCGACGGCCTCGCCGCAATGGGACCGAATTATCGAGGCTGTGCCAATGCGCTGGTGTTCGCCGAGGCGAACGACGCCTATCTGGCCAAGCTGCACGACGCCGGCGTGCGCGGCGCGCGTTTCAGCTTTCGCCAGGAGCTTGGCGCGGTGCTGTCAGATGCCGATTTCGCCCGCGCCATCGCCCGCATCCGCGAGCTCGGCTGGTACGTCAAGATTCAGCCTGAGAAGGACGGCATCGTCTCCAGCGTTGCCAAGTACGAGAATCTCGACGTGCCCGTGCTGATCGACCACATGGCGCGCCCCGATCCCGAGGCCGGCAAGAGCGATCCGAACCTGCGCAAGATGCTGGAGCTGCTCAAGAGGGGCAATTTCTGGGTGATGCTGTCACTCGGCGAGAAGACCTCGAAGGCCGGTCCGCCCTATGACGACGTGATCCCGATCGCGCGCACCTATATCGAGGCCGCCATCGACCGCTGCGTCTGGGCCAGCGACTGGCCGCATCCGGTCTCCGTCAAGCAGCCGCCGAACGACACCGATCTGCTCGAGCTGATGTACCGCTACGCGCCTGATCAGACCGAGCTGGAGAAGATCCTGGTGCACAATCCGGCGAAGCTGTTCGGCTTTCCGGACTAGAGCGTTTTCGTCGCCATGTCGGGAGGCTCGCAGTTAACCTCGCAGTAACACCCGCGACACTTCCAGATTTTCCCGGCGTAACCGCGTCCTTAACGAATTGCCTCTAATTTGCGCATCCTCACCTCGGGATGGCCTGCACCTTGATTCGCGTGTGCGCTGTCCGGCAACACCGAAGAGGCAGAATGCCGGCTCTCAGGACACTGTTTTCGCTCCGTTCGATTGGCCCCAAGCTCGCGCTGATGACCCTGGTCGGCGCGGTCTGCATGGCGCTGGTCGCCTCGACCGTGCTGTGGATCGCCCGGGGCCAGCTCGTGACCGAGCGGATCGAGAAGGCGCATGCCGCCGTCGACATCGTCTGGAATCTGGCGGATGGCTATTACAAGACCTTCAAGGCCGGCCAAATGACCGAGGAGGAAGCCAAGAAGCGGTTCCTCGAAGCCAACAATTACGTCTGGTACGAAGACCACAGCAACTACGCCTATATCTACGACTATGAGACGGGCCTCTGCGTCTCCAACCCGGGCATCCCGCAATTCGTCGGCAAGGACATGCGTCCGAACAAAGACGCCAACGGCATGTTGTTCGCGGTCGCGCTGATGGACCTCGCAAAAAAGGGCCAGGGCACGCTGCGCTATTCGTTCCGTCGCAGCGGCAACGACGCCACGCCGCTCGATAAGGTCGCCTTCACCCGGGGCTTCGCGCCCTGGAACCTGATGATCGGCTCGGCCGAATACATGTCCGAGGTCGACAATTCCTTCTGGTCGATGGTGCAGACCGCCTCGGTCGTCATCGCTGTCCTGATGCTGATTTCGATCGTGATCGCCTGGGCTGTCGGCCGCAGCGTGGTCAAGCCGCTCATCGGGCTGAAGGAGCGCATGGCTTCACTCAGCGCTGGCCAACTCGACGCGCCGGTCGCTTATGCCGATCGCCGCGACGAAATCGGCGAGATGGCGCGCACCGTGCAGGTGTTCCGCGACGCGATGACCGAAGCCAACCGCCTGCGCGAGGAGCAGGCCGTCGCCGAGCACCGCCAGGGCGAAGCGCGCAAGGTCGACATGAAACGGCTCGCCGATCAGTTCGAGCGTGAGGTCGGCGAAATCATCGAGCTGGTCTCGGTGGCCGCTGGCCAGCTCGAAACATCGTCGACCACGCTGTCAAGGACGGCCGGCATCGTTTCGCAAGTCTCGAACCGCGCTTCTACGGCGTCGGGCGAAGCATCGGCGAATGTGCATTCGGTTGCCGCAGCCAGCGAGGAGCTGGCCTCCTCCATCGGCGAGATCTCCCGCCAGGTCGAGACTTCGGCTCGGATCGCGGGCGAGGCCGTCAGCCAGGCGCAGAAGACCGACAGCCGTATCAGCGAGCTGTCGCAGGCTGCGAGCCGGATCGGTGACGTCGTCGATCTCATCCAGACCATCGCCGGCCAGACCAATTTGTTGGCGCTGAATGCGACCATCGAAGCCGCGCGTGCTGGTGATGCCGGCCGAGGTTTTGCCGTGGTGGCCTCCGAGGTGAAGTCGCTGGCCGAGCAGACCGCGAAGGCGACTGACGAGATCAGCCAGCAGATCGCCGACATCCAGTCGGCGACGCGCGACTCGGTCGCAGCGATCAAGGAGATCGGCGCGACGATCGGCAGGATCTCGGAGATATCGTCGGCGATCTCGACCTCGGTCGAGCAGCAGGGCTCTGCGACGCAGGAGATTTCCCGCAACGTGCAGCGCGCTGCCGAAGGCACCTCGCAGGTCGAGGCCAGCATCGCCGACGTGCAGCGTGGCGCGTCGGAGACCGGTGGCGCCTCGGCCCAGGTGCAGTCGGCCGCGCAATCGCTCGCCGGCGAAAGCGCGCGCCTCAAGCGCGGCGTCGCCACTTTCCTGAACTCGATCAGGGCGGCGTAGACCGTTCGGCCAGCCGGTCCCGCACCTCGGCCGCGATCTCGAACGAGCGCAGCCGCGCGGCGTGATCGTAGATCAGGGCCGTGGTCATCAGCTCGTCCGCCGCGGTGTCGGCGATCAGCGCCTGCAATTTCTCTTCGACCACCGCGGGCGAGCCGACGGCGGAACAGGCCAGCGACTGGGCGACGCCGGCCTTCTCGGCCGGCGACCACAGCGCGTCCATGTCGTCGACCGGCGGCGGCAGCTGGCCGGGCGTGCCGCGGCGCAAATTGATGAATTGCTGCTGCAGCGAGCTGAACAGGCGCTGTGCCTCGCGGTCGCTGTCGGCGGCGAACACGTTGACGCCGATCATCGCATAGGGCTTGCCGAGCTGGGCCGAGGGCTCGAACCGGGCGCGATATTCGCGCAGCGCCGGCATCATCATCTGCGGCGCGAAATGCGAGGCGAATGCGAAGGGCAGCCCAAGCATCGCCGCAAGCTGCGCCCCGAACATGCTGGACCCAAGGATCCACAGCGGGACCTTCATGCCCATGCCGGGCACGGCGCGGATCGCCTGGTTCGGCTCGACATCTCCGAGCAGCGCCTGCAATTCCAGCACGTCGTGCGGAAAGTTTTCGGCAGCCGTCGCAAGGTCGCGCCGCATCGCCCGCGCGGTGAGCTGGTCGGTGCCGGGCGCGCGGCCGAGCCCGAGATCGATCCGGCCGGGATAGAGCGATTCCAGCGTGCCGAACTGCTCGGCGATGACCAGCGGCGAATGGTTCGGCAGCATCACCCCGCCGGAGCCGACGCGGATCGTCCTGGTGCCAGCCGCGACATGGGCGATCACCACCGACGTCGCCGCGCTCGCAATCCCCGTCATGTTGTGATGCTCGGCGAGCCAGAACCGCTTGAAGCCCCAATTCTCCGCATGCCGGGCGAGATCGAGCGAATTGCGAAACGCCTGCGAGGCGTCTGAGCCCTGTTTGATCGGGGCGAGGTCGAGCACGGAGAAGGGGATCATGTGTGGCTGCCGAAGTGGAGGGATCTGCGCGTCCGGGAAAGCCACATGTAGTGTCACCGCACCGAATAGATAGAGCAGCGTTCACAACCCTGTTATTGCGAACCATGGCGCCCATTGTCTCAACTGGGCGTTCCGCGTGTGTTGTTGTAGGCTCCAACCAATGCCACCGTTGCCAGGAGGACAGACATGAGCCTTGTCGTACTCAATCGCCGCAACCTCCTCATTAGCGGCGGCGCCGTGCTTGCATCAGGCGTCCTGGCAGCCGGAACTTCCAGCCTCTTGCTGCCCGCGCGCGCGGAAGGCCTGGCGCCGACGGAGTCCATGACCGGCGGCGCCAACAATTATCGCAAGGGCGCGCCGATCGTGGAACGGATCGGCAAGGGCGGCTTCTGGATGAGCGGCACCGTGCGCCGCGCCGGCGACGGGGCGCCGCTGGCCGGGCAGCGCATCCAGATCTGGGCCCACACGGTGGAAGGGCAGGAGCACGAGCCGCAGAGTCACGGCGCCACGCTCACCGACAAGGACGGCGCCTTCAGGCTCGAGATGCCGCAGATCATTCCGATCTTCGGCCAGCCGCATGGCCACCTCGCCTATGACAGCGGCGAGTTCAAGACCGTGTTCCTGCGGCCGATCATGCGGAGCGCAAAAGACGCCAGCCTCGAGGCGCACTTCGTGCTTCAGCCGGCCTGACCGCGTTGCAAGGGAAGGCGTGGAGATCGGCCCGGGGACCCTTGATCTGGGCCGCCCTCGCCTTGGTCATCGGCGTGCCGGTCGCGCTCGCGGCGACAAGCGAACAGCTCGCATGGCGCGGCCCGGTCTACATCCTCGCCGGTTTCGCCGGCATCATCGCCCTCGGTCTCGTGCTGGTTCAACCCCTGCTGATCGGCGGAGTTCTGCCGGGACTATCGGCCTATCGTAGCAGGCGCGTCCATCACTGGATCGGTGGTGCGCTCATCCTCGCGGTGGTGATCCATGTCGCCGGCCTCTGGTTCACCAGCCCGCCCGACATGATCGACGCGCTCACCTTCTCATCGCCCACCCCGTTCTCCCCCTTCGGCGTGATCGCCATGTGGGCCATTTTTGCAGTCGCGCTTCTCGCTTCCATGCGCCGGCGGCTGGGATTGCGGCTGCGCACCTGGCGCGCGGTCCATATCCCGCTCGCGATCGTCATCGTGATCGGAGCCGTAGTGCATTGCCTGCTGATCGAGGGCACGATGGAGACGGTCTCGAAAGCGGTGCTCTGCGCAGCCGTGCTTGCGGCCGCCGTCAAGGTCATGGTGGACCTCTGGCGAAAGCGGATGGTGCGGAGCGAGAACCTTGCGCGGCAATAGCGCCCGCATGGCTTGAACCTATCCTGCGAGCCGATTGCCGCTGATGGCGGCGACAGCTATGCTCGCAGGATGACCGCCAGCGCTCCCGACCTGAAAGCGTTCCTGCTCGCGACGCCGTTCTTCGGCGGCCTGTCGGATGCCAGCCTCGACCTCCTGATCTCGATGCTGGTCGAGTGCTATTTCGACACCGGCGCGACCGTCGTCGCCGAGGGCGAGCCGGGCCGCTCGATGTTCATCGTCAAGTCTGGCCGGCTCGCCGTGAGCAAACGGGCGAACGCGGGCAGCGTCATTCCGCTTTCCGCCCTGGAGCCCGGCGATTTCTTCGGCGAGATGACGCTGATCGAAATGCAGAACCGCTCCGCCACCGTGGTCGCCGAAAGCCCGACGGTGCTCTACGAGCTGACGGCCCAAAAACTCTACGCCTGCTACAAGGCCGATATCCGCGCCTATGTGATCATCCTGCAGAACATCAATCGCGAACTGTGCCGGCGGCTGCGCCGGGCCGATGAGCGCGTCGCGGCGTATCAGATGCGCGATGGGGAGCCCTCTGCGAGATGAATGCGCCTGAAATTCTCGAGCTCGTGATCTTCGATTCCCACGGCGTCTTTCATCGCATCGCCGATCTGCCGGCGTTGCTGGCTTGTCCTGTAGTGAGGGCGTAGGCCGCCCTTCGAGTTCGTAGCCCGGATGGAGCGAAGCGTAATCCGGGGGCATATGTCCGCATTTCCTACCCCGGATTACGCTCGCGCTCCATCCGGGCTACGAAACTTCGGTGCCGATCGCGCTACAGCAGCGCCAAGGAGTGCAGCGAGTTTCGATGAAGGCCGAAGGCAACCAGGCCGGACAGAAGCAACGCAGTTCCAGTCACGATCAAGCAAAACGCAAACACTATCGGAGCCCCGAGTTCGTCTTGAATGCCCAGGACGATAATAGATAAAATCTTACCGACAATCGAAAGGAAGAATTAACCTTACCTCGGCGGCTGAACAGGCGGTGCGTAGGATGGGTAGAGCGAAGCGAACCCCATCACATCTCTGTCTGCGCAAAAGCATGATGGGTTTCGCAAGTGCTC
>NZ_JAANIH010000267.1 GCF_014529705.1 Bradyrhizobium campsiandrae | reverse complement strand
ACCCGAGCTGCATCCTGCGCGGCGACAACTCCCGCGGCGAGTTCTACTCGATCGCGATCTCGAACGGCTTCCAGCAGGTCGATTCCGGCACCAAGATGATCCATCTCGGCAAGAACACGTCGAGCCGCATCATCTCCAAGGGCATCGCCGCCGGCAAGTCGCAGAACACCTATCGCGGCCTCGTCACGGCGCACCGGAAAGCCACCGGCGCGCGCAACTTCACCGCCTGCGATTCGCTGCTGATCGGCGACAAATGCGGCGCGCACACCGTGCCGTACATCGAAGCCAAGAACTCCTCGGCGACGTTCGAGCACGAGGCGACGACCTCGAAGATCTCCGAGGACGTGCTGTTCTACTGCATCCAGCGCGGCCTTTCGCAGGAAGAGGCGG
>NZ_JAANIH010000266.1 GCF_014529705.1 Bradyrhizobium campsiandrae | reverse complement strand
CTTGTCTCTTCACTGGGTGTAGGGTATGACCGGGGGACCAAGTGGTATCATTCGGAATCTTTATCTTTGTGTTTCAAGGGTAGGACTGCATACCTGCTTTCTGCCTGTCTCGTGGCCTCGGAGGTTTTTATAAGAGACAAATCACGTCCTGAACATCGCTGATCGTCAATCCGTAGCGTCCGAGCGCTTCGCGATCCGGAACGATCTCGAGATAATAGCCGCCGATGCCGCGTTCGGCGTAGGCCGACGAGCCGTATCTTATACAAATATGACGATGCCGAAGAAGAGGATAGTGGAGGTCAAGGGGGTGCACGGTAAGGAGTATGAAAGATGACAAGGAGCGGAGAGAGATGGCACAGTACTAATAGACATATAGTATGCAACAGTATAA
>NZ_JAANIH010000265.1 GCF_014529705.1 Bradyrhizobium campsiandrae | reverse complement strand
GGGTGGGAATCGTCGGGATGTCAGAGCGGGTCGAGGCCCTAGGCGGCACCATTGAGGTGGGTCCACGCAAGGTCGGTGGATGGCGAGTTCGTGCCGTCATGCCGATGCGTCAGAGCCAGGATGTGAGGGACGAGGACATGAAGGAGGGGGAGGACTGATGCGCGTCGTGCTGGTCGACGACCAGAAACTAGTTCGTCAAGGGTTTCGCCTCATCCTCGCGGTGGAGCCCGACATCACGGTTGTTGGGGAGGCCACCAACGGGGCTGAGGGCGTGGACGTAGTGAAGGAAACCGCTCCCGACGTCGTCCTCATGGACGTCCAGATGCCCGTCATGGATGGTGTCGCGGCCACCGCGAAGATCCGCGAGTTCAGCGACGTCAAGGGCGTCATCC
>NZ_JAANIH010000264.1 GCF_014529705.1 Bradyrhizobium campsiandrae | reverse complement strand
GTTCCGGAGGAGTTTTGCCTTACCATGATGCGTAGCTGGGAGCGAAGGGGGCGGAAGCGGGAATTGATAAACCATATGCGCTTCTTTTTCACCATTTCCAAAATAACTAATATTATCAACATGCGGCACATTGGTTTCAGTTATAATAATCGTCCCTGGTGCTGCAATATCTACTAAATCTCTAAATAATTTCACGATTTCATGCGTCTCTTCCAAGTGAATCGAGCTTGTTCCCGGCACCTTCCACATAAATCCAACCGCATCAAGTCGCACATATTCTGCTCCTTCTTCTAGATAGAACATTAAAACATCAATCATCTTATAAAGCACTTCCGGACAAGCAAAGTTAAAATCAATCTGTTCTTCTCTACACGACGTCCAAATACGCCCTAC
>NZ_JAANIH010000263.1 GCF_014529705.1 Bradyrhizobium campsiandrae | reverse complement strand
GCTCCTCGAGGTACGGGGTGGGATCCTCGTAACGGGTCCACAAACCCTCAAGGTTGAGCACACCAAGGCCGCCCAAACGCCCAAACTCAATAGCCGTTGCAGGGCTCATAACCGAGTCCATGGGGGCGGCCATGATGGGGAAGTCGAAGGTGAGTGCGTCGATGCGCCACTCCAGGTTCACCATCTCGGTGCCACGGGTGCGCCGGGAGGGAATGAGGGCGATGTCGTCCAGGCTGTAGGCCCGGGTGGCACGCTTGCTGCGTCCGATGTCGTACATGATTCCTTTCCTGCCGGATATCCGGCTGGCCCGTCAATGGGCAGAGTAATTAGGGGCTTCGACCGTCAGCTGAATGTCGTGCGGATGAGATTCGCGCAGGCCCGCCGAGGTGATGCG
>NZ_JAANIH010000262.1 GCF_014529705.1 Bradyrhizobium campsiandrae | reverse complement strand
ATGTGGACCTTGCCGGTACGCACGACGGCAGCATACGGGGTAGATACGGCGTCTGCGAGCAGAGCGGCCTGGTCCAGTGGGACGTTGTCAGGGATCTTCGTCATACCGGAGGCCTGCGCAATGTGGTACTCAGCCCATGCGCCGTCGTAGGCAAAAGCCATGAGGTTCAGATCCAGACAGTCCGTGAAGGCACCGCGGCGGCACTTGCGACACTTGAGACAAGGGCGACCGGCGGATGGGATGACGCGGTCACCCTCCTTCCAACCGATGACGCCCGCACCGAGCTCGACGATGGTTCCGGATGCCTCATGGCCCTGAGTCACTACTGGCAGAGCTGCAGGGAACGCACCGCTAATGAGACTCAGGACAGAATGGCAAATACCGAAGTAAGCGA
>NZ_JAANIH010000261.1 GCF_014529705.1 Bradyrhizobium campsiandrae | reverse complement strand
GATGAAAACTCAAGCACATGGAAGAACAAATACGAAAAATTATTAGCTCAGCAAGAAGTGGATAAAGCAACGGAAGCGGAAGCAAAGAAAAAAGCCGAAGAAGATGCTAAAAAGAAAGCTGAAGAAGCAAAAAAAGTAAAAAGTTATACTTTAAAGATTTCTAAAGGAGATCCTTCTTCTAAAGCTGGTGACGACCTTAAAGCAAACGGTATTATTAAAAGTGCTTCAGATTTTGATAAATATTTACGAGATAATGATTATGAAAAGTATATTCGTGATGGTAGCTATAATCTCAAAAGTGATATGAGCTATGAAACGATTGCTAAAATTTTAACGCATAAAAATTAATACAAAAAGGAAACAAGTCTAGAGCTTGTTTCCTTTTTTATGTTATTA
>NZ_JAANIH010000260.1 GCF_014529705.1 Bradyrhizobium campsiandrae | reverse complement strand
GCTTCAATCGTTTTATTTGCTACACCTTTGCAGTCTTATTTTTTTAATACGATTTCAAAAGAAGTGGCAAAAGATTCTTATTTATCTGTGGTATACCAGAGTTTGTGGCTTTTCACTTGCGATTCTTATTGTTTCCTATCCTTTTGTCACCATTAAAATGTTTATTGATGTCTTTTTAACGCTATCTTGTTTTTCGTGGGTACCAGCTATCACTGCATTCCTAATTTCACTAAAGTGCCCATCTATTATAAATCTTAAGCTTTCACCCGATAATAATTTAGGAAGAGCGCCTATAGTAAAAATAGGTGATTCAAATTCACAGATAGTATACTTAAAAAGTTCTTTACTACTTGATACTATGAATTTCTATTTGATAATGTGCCCAAATTATTTGCC
>NZ_JAANIH010000259.1 GCF_014529705.1 Bradyrhizobium campsiandrae | reverse complement strand
TTCGTAGGTCGAGTAGAAATATGGGGTTGAGGATTCGAACTCACCGGCACAGGTATCGACCATCTTGTACACCGGCACAATCCCGTTATCGACCCGATGAACCCGCACCTCGTCAGGGGTTTTGCCCCAAATCCGTGCGATGGCCGGGTCGGAGAAACCATTGCGCTTGGCAATCCACAGCGCCTCCGGATCCTCGGGACAGGCCCGCAGTCTCTCCTCGATGTCAAGGATGTGGGCGATCTTGTCGAGGAAGAACACGTCAATTCTGGTCTGTTCGTGCAGCTCTTGCACCGTGCGTCCGCGTCGGATCGCCTCAGTCAAGCAAAACAGACGGTCGTCGCGAGCATGCAGCAACCGCTCTTCAAGGATATCGTCAGGTAGATCGGCTACCTCACGC
>NZ_JAANIH010000026.1 GCF_014529705.1 Bradyrhizobium campsiandrae | reverse complement strand
CAGACGGTTGGTCGTGGCATCTTGTTGCGTACTGTTGTGTTACAAGGATCCGGGACCGGCCGGTCTCACCACCACCCCCTTCGTCGGCGGCTGCAGAGGGGTATAAGAGACGGCCGTCGGAGACCGCGCACAAGGCCCCGGTGCCGCCGGCGATGGCGGGCAACGTGCCCGGCCAGCCACTGCGGCGCCGCCTCAGGGCCGACGACGATGCGTTCGGCGCGGTCGGCGACTACGCCGGCAGCTTTCTGATCAAGGGCGGGCTCGAGCTCTCGGCGGGCTACGACACCAACCCCGCGCGTCTCAACAAGCCGGTCGGCTCGCCGGTCTATGTCGTCGCGCCTGACCTGCTCGTGGTGTCCGACTGGGAGCGCCACGCGCTGGTCGCCGATCTGCGCGGCTCCTTCTCCGGCTACACCAACAACATGCCGGCGACGATCGACGGCTTCGCCTCGCCGTCGCCGGTCGAGATCAACCGCCCCGATTTCACCGGCCATGTCGACGGCCGCTTCGACGTCGACCGCGACCTCAAGCTGACCTCGCAGTTGCGGCTGCGGCTCGCCACCGACAATCCCGGCAGCCCGAACGTGCAGGCCGGCCTGCAGAAATATCCCGTCTATGCCGCCTACGGCACCACCCTCGGCTTCGACCAGACCTTCAACCGCTTCCAGGTCGCGGCCGGCGCCACCATCGATCGCACCGCCTATACCGATTCAAAGCTCACCGACGGCTCGACCTTCAGCAATGACGATCGCGACTTCAACCAGTATGGCGGCGTCGGACGCTTCTCCTATGAGCTGAAGCCGGGCCTCAAGCCCTTTGTCGAGATCGAGGGCGACAACCGCGTTCACGACCAGGCCGCGGACCGCAACGGCTATTTGCGCGACTCATCCGGCGGCTACGCCAAGGTCGGCTCGTCATTCGAGTTCTCGCGCATTCTCACCGGCGAAGTCTCGATCGGCTATTCCGCGCGCAGCTATGTCGATCCGCGCCTCAGCCAGCTCTCGGGCTTCCTCACCTCAGGCTCGCTGATCTGGAACGCCAGCGGGCTGACGACGGTGAAGTTCAACACCGACACCCAGATCGCGGAAACCACCATCCCCGGCTCCTCCGGCGTGCTGGTGCACACCTACGCCGCCGAAGTCGACCACGACTTCCGCCGCTGGCTCACCGCGATCGGCAAGTTCACCTACGGCACCTACGACTACCAGAACCAGGGCCGCAACGACAAAACCTACTCGCTCGAAGGCAATCTGATCTACAAGCTCAACCGCAACATCTGGATCAAGGGCTCGCTGCGCCACGACATCCTGGATTCGAACCAGCCGGGCTCCAGCTCGCAGGGGACGGTGGTGATGCTGGGCGTGAGGTTGCAGAATTGAGGATGCTCGGCGGCAGAGCGTGGCCTCCGGCGGAGCCAACCCTCAGGTGTCGTCCCGGCGAAGGCCGGGACCCATACCGCGTGATCCATCGATAGACACGGGTATCAGTACCGCGCGAAGCTGAATAACTACCAGTCTTCGCCAAACTACTCCCTGTGGTTATGGGTCCCGGCCTTCGCCGGGACGACACGCTTTGTTGGGCGAGCGGAGTTGCAACTCACTTGCTGTCTGTCTCAGACTGCACAGCTCGCCGCACCTTACCGCGGCAGATCCGTCTTCCCCATCAGGAACGTATCGATCGACCGTGCGCACAGCCGGCCCTCGCGGATGGCCCAGACCACCAGCGATTGGCCGCGGCGCATGTCGCCGGCGGAGAACACGTTCGGACGCGAGGTCTGGTAGTCGAGCGTGTTGGCCTTGACGTTGCCGCGGGGGTCGAGGTCGACCGCGAGCTGCTTCAAGAGGCCCTCATGCACCGGATGCACGAAGCCCATCGCGAGCAGCACCAGCTCGGCCTCTAACTCGAACTCGGTACCTTCGATCGGCTTGAACTTGTCGTCGACGTGCACGCAGTGCAGCTTCTTGATCTTGCCGTTCTCGCCGGAAAACTTCTGCGTCAGCACGGCGAATTCGCGGATCGCGCCTTCGGCCTGGCTGGAGGACGTGCGCATCTTCAGCGGCCAGTTCGGCCAGGTCAGGGCCTTGTTCTCGCGCTCGGGCGGGGCGGGCATGATCTCGAGCTGGGTCACGCTGAGCGCGCCCTGGCGCAGCGAGGTGCCGATGCAGTCGGAGCCGGTGTCGCCGCCGCCGATCACGACGACATGCTTGCCGCCAGCCAGGATATCCTTGACGCCGTTCAGCGGCTCCTCGGAGACGCGGCGGTTTTGTTGGGGCAGGAAGTCCATCGCATAGTGGATGCCTTCGAGCTCGCGGCCGGGGATCGGCAGGTCGCGCGGAGCTTCGGCGCCGCCGGTCAGCGCGATCGCGTCGTACTGGTTGAGCATCTCGCGCGGATCGACATTGCCGGCCGCGCCGACATGGCTGTTGTAGTGGAAGGTGACGCCTTCGCCTTCCATCTGCTTGACGCGGCGGTCGATGACGCCCTTCTCCATCTTGAAGTCGGGGATGCCGTAACGCAGCAGGCCGCCGGCCTTGGCGTACTTCTCGTAGACATGGACGTCGTGGCCGGCGCGGGCGAGCTGCTGCGCGCAGGCCATGCCGGCCGGACCCGAGCCGATCACGGCGACCTTCTTGCCGGTCTTGTGGGCGGCGATTTCGGGCTTCAGCCAGCCATTGTCCCAGGCGCGGTCGACGATCGCGCATTCGATCGTCTTGATGGTGACGGGGTTGTCGTCGATGTTGAGCGTGCAGGACGCTTCGCACGGCGCCGGACAGATGCGGCCGGTGAATTCAGGGAAGTTGTTGGTCGAGTGCAGGTTGCGCGAGGCTTCTTCCCAGTTGCCCTGATAGACGAGGTCGTTGAAGTCAGGGATCTGGTTATTGACTGGGCAGCCGGGCGTGCCCGGCGCGACCGATCCGGTGCCGTGGCAATAGGGAATGCCGCAATTCATGCAGCGCGCGGCCTGGTCGCGCGTTTCCTTCTCGGTCAAGGGAACGACGAACTCTTTGTAATGCTTTACGCGCTCGGCGACCGGGGTGTACTTGCGGTCGTGCCGTTCGATTTCGAGAAAACCCGTGATCTTGCCCATTAAAGCTCGAAGTCCCTGCCGGCTAGTTCGTCTGTTGTTCCTCAACCGTCATTGCGAGGAGCGAAGCGACGAAGCAATCCAGTCTGCATCAAGGAAGAAAGTCTGGATTGCTTCGCTGCGCTCGCAATGACGGGGTGTGATGCTCGTTACGCCCCGATCGCGATTTTCGGCTCGGCGTCCGCGTTGGCGGCCATTTCGCGCAGCGCGCGCCGGTACTCGACCGGCATCACCTTGCGGAATTTGGGCAGCCATTCCTTCCAATTGGCAAGGATGTCGGCGGCGCGCTTGGAGCCGGTCGCTTTGGCATGGCGCGTGATCAGGACGTGCAGCCGCTCGACGTCGGAGGCGAGCAGGTTTTTGAACACGTCGACCCGTCCATGCGCCTCGAGGTCACCGGAGTGATGATAGGTGCCGGCGTTGATCAGCTCTTCCGACAGCACCGGCTCGAGCTCGACCATCGCCATGTTGCACAGCTTGTCGAAATCGCCGCTCTCGTCGAGCACGTAGGCGATGCCGCCGGACATGCCGGCCGCGAAATTGCGGCCGGTCTTGCCGAGCACGACGACGATGCCGCCGGTCATGTATTCGCAGCAATGATCGCCGGCGCCTTCGACCACGGCGACCGCGCCCGAGTTGCGCACGGCGAAGCGTTCGCCGGCGACACCGCGGAAGTAGCACTCGCCCTGGATGGCGCCGTACATCACGGTGTTGCCGACGATGATGCTCTCTTCCGGCACGATGCTGCTGTTGGCAGGCGGCTTGACGATGATCTTGCCGCCCGACAGGCCCTTGCCGACATAGTCGTTGCCTTCACCCTCGAGCTCGAAGGTGACGCCGTGGGCGAGCCAGGCGCCGAAGGCCTGACCGGCCGTGCCCTTGAGGCTGACATGGATGGTGTCGTGCGGCAGGCCCGCATGGCCGTAGATCTTGGCGACCGCGCCTGACAGCATCGCGCCGGCGGAGCGGTTGGTGCTGTTGATGGCAGCCTCGATCTTCACCGGCGCGCCGCGGTCGAGCGCGGGCTGCGCCTTCTCGATCAGCGAGCGGTCGAGCACGGCTTCCAGATGATGGTTCTGGCGCTCGGAGTGATAGATCTTCTGGCCCTTCTCTTCCTTCTGCTTGACGAACAGCTTGGAGAAGTCGAGGCCCTTGGCCTTCCAGTGCGCCACCAGCTTGGTCTGGTCGAGCAGTTGGACCTGGCCGATCATCTCGTTGAAGGTGCGGAAGCCGAGCGAGGCCATGATCTCGCGGACCTCCTCGGCAACGAAGAAGAAGTAGTTGATGACATGCTCGGGCTGGCCGGTGAAGCGCTTGCGCAGGACGGGGTCTTGCGTCGCGACGCCGACCGGGCAGGTGTTGAGATGGCACTTGCGCATCATGATGCAGCCGGCCGCGATCAGCGGCGCGGTGGCGAAGCCGAACTCGTCGGCCCCTAACAGCGCGCCGATCACGACGTCACGGCCGGTGCGGAAGCCGCCGTCGACCTGGACCACGATGCGGCTGCGCAGCCGCTCGCGCACCAGCGTCTGATGGGTCTCGGCAAGGCCGATCTCCCAGGGGCTGCCGGCATGCTTGATCGAGGTCAGCGGCGAAGCACCGGTGCCGCCCTCGAAGCCGGCGATGGTGACGTGGTCGGCGCGCGCCTTGGCAACGCCCGCGGCCACCGTGCCGACGCCGATCTCGGAGACGAGCTTGACCGAGACGTCACCCGTCGGGTTGACGTTCTTGAGGTCGTAGATCAGCTGCGCCAGATCCTCGATCGAGTAGATGTCGTGGTGCGGCGGCGGCGAGATCAGGCCGACGCCCGGGGTCGAGTGACGCACCTTGGCAATAACAGCGTCGACCTTGTGGCCGGGCAGCTGGCCGCCTTCGCCGGGCTTGGCACCTTGCGCCATCTTGATCTGCATCATGTCGGAGTTGACGAGATACTCCGTGGTGACGCCGAAGCGGCCCGAGGCAACCTGCTTGATCGCCGAGCGCATCGAATCGCCGTTCGGCATCGGCTTGAAGCGGTCGGCTTCCTCGCCGCCTTCGCCGGTGTTCGACTTGCCGCCGATCCGGTTCATGGCGATCGCGAGCGTGGTGTGCGCCTCGCGCGAGATCGAGCCGAAGCTCATCGCACCCGTGGCGAAACGCTTGACGATGTCCTTGGCCGGCTCGACCTGCTCGATCGGGATCGGCTTACGCTTCTCTTCCTCCGCGTTCTTGATCCGGAACAGGCCGCGCAGCGTCAGCAGCCGCTCCGATTGCTCGTTGAGGATCTTGGCGAAGGCACGGTAGCGCTCCAGCGAATTGCCGCGCGCGGCATGCTGAAGCAGGCCGACCGATTCGGCGGTCCAGGCATGGTCCTCGCCGCGGCTGCGATAGGCGTATTCGCCGCCGACATCGAGCGCGGTCTTGTAGACCAGCGCCTCGCCGAACGCGTCGGCATGACGGCGCACGGCTTCCTCGGCGATCTCGGCCAGGCCGACGCCCTCGACGCGGGTATGCGTGCCGGCGAAGAACTTGGCGACGAAATCCGCCTTGAGGCCGACCGCGTCGAAGATCTGAGCGCCGCAATAGGACTGGTAAGTCGAGATGCCCATCTTGGACATCACCTTCAAAAGGCCCTTGCCGATCGACTTGATGTAGCGCTTGACGATCTCGTAATCGTCGAGCGAGCCGGGCAGGCGGTCCTTCATCGCGATGATGGTTTCGAACGCGAGATAGGGATTGATCGCTTCGGCGCCGTAGCCGGCGAGGCAGGCGAAGTGATGCACTTCGCGCGGTTCGCCGGATTCGACGACCAGGCCGACCGAGGTGCGCAGGCCGGTGCGGATCAAATGATGATGCACGGAGGCGCAGGCCAGCAGCGAGGGGATCGGCACGCGGTCGGTGCCGACCATGCGATCGGACAGGATGATGATGTTGACGCCCTCGCGCACGGCGCTTTCGGCGCGCGCGCAGAGCTCGTCCAGCACCTGGTCCATGCCGGCCGCGCCGAGACCGGCGTGGAAGGTGGTGTCCAGCGTGCGCGACTTGAAGTGCGATTCCGCGACATCCGAGATCGAGCGGATCTTTTCCAGATCCGCGTCGGTCAGGATCGGCTGGCGCGCTTCCAGGCGCTTGGTGGTGGCAAGGCCCTGCAGATCGAACAGGTTCGGCCGTGGTCCGATGATGGAGACGAGGCTCATCACCAGCTCCTCGCGGATCGGATCGATCGGCGGGTTGGTGACCTGCGCGAAGTTCTGCTTGAAGTAGGTGAACAGCGGCTTGGCCTTGTCCGACAGCGCCGAGATCGGCGTGTCGTTGCCCATCGAGCCCGCGGCTTCTTCGCCGGTGGCCGCCATCGGCGTCATCAGGATCGCGATGTCTTCCTGGCTGTAGCCGAACGCCTGCTGGCGATCCAAAAGCGACAAGTTCGAGCGCACGCCCGTGGTCGGCACCTTCGGCAGGTCCTCCAACACGATCTGGGTCCGCTCCAGCCACTCCTTGTAGGGATGGCTGCTGGCGAGCTCGGCCTTGATCTCGTCGTCGGGGATCAGGCGGCCCTGCTCGAGGTCGACCAGCAGCATCTTGCCGGGCTGCAGCCGCCACTTGGTGATGATCTGGTCCTCGGGGATCGTCAGCACGCCCATTTCGGACGCCATCACGATGCGGTCGTCCTTGGTCACGAGATAGCGCGCCGGCCGCAGGCCGTTGCGGTCGAGCGTGGCGCCGATCTGCCGGCCATCGGTGAAGGCGATCGCGGCGGGGCCGTCCCACGGCTCCATCAGCGCGGCGTGATATTCGTAGAAGGCGCGGCGCTTCTCATCCATCAGCGGATTGCCGGCCCACGCCTCCGGAATCATCATCATGACGGCGTGCGGCAGCGAGTAACCGCCCTGGACCAGGAATTCGAGCGCGTTGTCGAAGCAGGCGGTGTCCGACTGACCCTCGTAGGAGATCGGCCAAAGCCGGCTGATGTCCTTGCCGTAGAGCTCGGAGCTCACCGAGGCCTGGCGCGCCGCCATCCAGTTGGTGTTGCCGCGCAGCGTGTTGATCTCGCCGTTATGGGCGATCATGCGATAGGGATGCGCCAGCGACCAGGCCGGGAAGGTGTTGGTCGAGAAGCGCTGGTGCACCAGCGCGAGCGCGCTCTCGAAATCCTTCTCGTGCAGATCAGGATAGTACTTGCCGAGCTGGTCGGCGAGGAACATGCCCTTGTAGATCACCGTGCGGCAGGACATCGAGCAGGGGTAATAGCCCGCAAGGCCGCGGTCGCGGCGCTGGTAGATCGCCTGCGAGATCGACTTGCGCAGGATGTAGAGCCGGCGCTCGAACTCGTCCTCGGTCTTGGCGGTGCCGTTGCGGCCGATGAACACCTGCATGCAGGCCGGCTCGGTCGGCTTCACGGTGACGCCGAGCGAGGAATTGTCGGTCGGCACGTCGCGCCAGCCGAGCAGGGTCAGGCCTTCGGCCTTGATCTGGTCGGCGATGATGCTCTTGATGACGTTGCGCCAGGCGGTGTCGCGC
Source organism: Bradyrhizobium campsiandrae (assembly GCF_014529705.1). Taxonomy (GTDB): domain Bacteria; phylum Pseudomonadota; class Alphaproteobacteria; order Rhizobiales; family Xanthobacteraceae; genus Bradyrhizobium; species Bradyrhizobium campsiandrae. The sequence continues at coordinate 105,662 of NZ_JAANIH010000026.1, read as the reverse complement.
GGCATGAACAGCGCGCCGATGGCGTATTCGCCCGGCGCCGGCAGCTCGAACTTGTTCTCCTTGGCCTTGCGGCTGAAGAAGGCGTGCGGGATCTGCACCAGGATGCCGGCGCCGTCACCGGCGCGCGGGTCGGCGCCGACGGCGCCGCGATGCTCGAGGTTGCAGAGGATGCTGAGCGCGTCCGAGACGATCTCGTGCGACTTCTTGCCCTTGATGTTGGCGATGAAGCCGACGCCGCAGGAGTCCTTCTCCAGGCTGGGATCGTACAGGCCTTCGGCTTTGGGGCGCGAATTGTGTTCCTGAATCGGATCGGTCGTTTTCGAGGCGACCGTCGCCGACAGCTGTTCTGCCACGATGTTTCCGCGCTCGAATTGCGACCCGTTCATTGTTCCAATCCTCTCCGTGCGGCAAGCTGTCTCACCGCCATCTTCGGCGCACCTTCGGCGTTCCGCGGCACCCGCCTCTGGGTCACCGCTCGTCCGCTGCGAGCCGCATTTTCTTAAATTCAGGCCAAGGCGTTCTTCGTCCCCGAGAACGGCTTTTCCTGCTAGCCTTATGGTGCTCGGAAGCACCGACTTTCGTTGCAATCCCTATGCCGGAACCGCAAGCAAAATTGAGACAGCTTTCCTGTCCTAACCATCACCTTGCCAAATTTTTGTCTAGCACACAAGCGCGCGGAAGTCCCGATTCCCGATAAGTCAATCAATCGCTTTCCGAAAGTTGCGCGGCCCCGGTTTTGAAGCAAACGCGCCCTGATCCGGCCCAAGCCGCGCCGAAATCCCGAATGAAGCTTCGGATCAGCCCTTCGAAGGGCGCGCCACGCCGCAGGAAGCGAAACAGCGCGCGTCGTCAGGGGCCTGACAGGAGCGTGTCGACCATGAAGTTTTTCACAGGATGTGTGGCCGCCGCAGCGCTGGCGCTGGTGGCAAACGCCGCAGAAGCCCAGGTGCCGACGAACGGACCCGCGCGCGGGGCCTTGATCGCGGTCTCGGATTTCGACGGACCCTATCGCTCACCCGAAGCCGCGCCACCGCCGCGTTACGGCTACGGCTATGGCTACGAGGAACGTGGCGAGGGGCCGGCGCTGCTGCCGGCAACCGAGGTCTACGCGGTCTTGCGCGACAACGGTTTCTCGCCGCTCGGCATCCCGCGCCTGCGCGGCGCCGTCTACACCATCGCGGTGATCGATCGCCACGGCGACGACGGCCGGCTCGTGATCGACGCCCGCGATGGACGAATCTTGCGCTTCATGCCGGCTGCCGATGCCTATGGCATGGCGCCGCCCTATGAGGAGCCGTCGGTTGCACCTTATCGGCCGCAAAGTGCGTTGCCGCCGCCGACCATGGTCCGTGGCGGCCCGCCGCGTCCGCCGGCACCGATTCCGCACGTCGCCAGCCGGAACGTCCCGCTGCCGAAGGCTTCTCCGCAGCGCGCCGAGACGCCGGTGGCAGCTGCCAAGCCCGCCGAGCCGGCCGCGCAGCAGACCGCCGCCGTGCAAGCCAAACCTGCCGAGGTCGCGCCAGCCACGCCCCCGACCGTCGGTCAGGCCAAGTCCGCCCTTACCATCTTGCCGACACAGGAGATGCCGGCCGTGCAGGGGCTGGATTAGGGCACCCCTGCGCATCATACCAACGGTGTCGTCCCGGCCTAATGCGCAATTGCGCACTAGGCCGGGACGACATCGTGGAGGGAGTTGGGCAAAACAAAAGGCGCCTGAGATTCAGGCGCCTTTGCATTGTACGCAATCACCTCAGCTCCGCGGATATCCCGCCGCCTCCAGGATCAGATTCGCCACCTCCTTCGGATGCGACACCAGCGAGAGGTGGCCGGCATCGAGTTCGATCGTGGTGGCGTTCATGCGCTTGGCGAGGAAGCGTTCGAAATCGGGATTGATGGTGCCGTCATTCTTCGACACCGCGTACCAGCTCGGCTTCGTATGCCAGGCGGCTTCCGTGGTGCGGCCGGCGAAGATCGAGGCGGCGGTCGGCCATTGCACGGCGTAGAGTTCCCTGGCGCGCTCAGGCGCGACGCCGTTGGCGAAATATTTCAGGAAGGCGTCTTCCGAGAGCTTGGTGTAGCCGTCGCGCTCGACGATGCCGGCGCGTGCCGGGCCGGTCGGAAACTGCTTTGACAGCGCGACAAAGTCCTCGTTGGCGTCGGGCGCGCGCGCGGCGACGTAGACGAGGCCCGTCACCTTCGGATCGGTGCCGACCTGGCTGATCACGGTGCCGCCCCAGGAATGCGCGACCAGCACCGTCGGGCCATCCTGCTCGGCCAGCACACGCTTGGTCGCCTCGACCGATTCGGCGAGCGAGCCCAGCGGATTCTGCACCGCGGTGACGTTGAGGCCGGCGGCCTGGAGGATCGGGATCACCTCCGACCAGCTCGAGCCGTCGGCCCAGGCGCCGTGCACCAGCACGACGTTCTTGGCCTTCACCGTCTGCGCTGTCTGCGCATGGGCAAGGCTGAGGGGAGCCGCCAGCAGGCTCGCGGCGACGAAAAGGCTGCGCCAGAAAGTCATGTTCGTTCTCCGTCTTGTTTTTGGGTCGCGATGTCCAAAAGACGGAGCGTGCGGCCGCAGCGTTACGCGCTTCACCGCTCTGTGATGCGGTGCAAAACGCGAAAAAAACGCCCCGGGGCACCGGGGCGTTTTCGCAACTTGCTGGCTGTCGATTGGCTTTACGCGGCGACCGAGCTCTCGATCACCTGCGCCTTGGCGGCGCCGGTGTTGATCGCGATCTGGCGCGGCTTCTTGGCTTCGGGAATCTCGCGTACGAGGTCGACATGGAGCAGGCCGTTCTCGAGCGAGGCGTCCTTCACCTGCACGAAGTCGGCGAGCTGGAAGGCGCGTTCGAAGGCGCGGGCCGCGATGCCCCGGTAGAGCACCTCGGATTTGCTGTTCTCATTGGCGACTTTCTCGCCCTTGATCGTCAGCGTGTTTTCCTTCGCGACGATGGAGAGCTCATCCTTGGCAAAGCCGGAGACCGCAACGGTGATGCGGTAGGCATTCTCGCCGGTGCGCTCGATATTGTAGGGGGGATAACCGGGGCTGCTGCCGTCCGAACCGGCCTGGTCGAGCAGGTTGAAGAGGCGGTCAAAGCCGACGGTGGAACGATAGAACGGGGTGAGATCGTAGGTGCGCATGGTCAAGTCCTCCATTGAGCGACTGTTGGTAAACCCGCCCGCCAATCGGGCCGGGCTCATCTCTGTGTGCAGCCTGATGTTCCGGGTCCGAAACACTGGTAGCGGCCTGCACTGAGATGATATGGGTGGGTCCAGACGGCGTTCAAGAGGGCGGTAGCGGCGCCTTTTCGGCGCTCCCGCCCCTTGATTTGCAGCACTTGGCGCCTACGCACTCTCATGACGCTGGTCTCGATTCCGTCCAACCCCGTGCCCGAAAATGTCGTCAGTGGCACCATCAAGACGCCCGACGGCGTCGAGCTGCGATTCGCGCGCTGGGCGCCGCCGGCGAACCGCAAGGGCACGGTCTGCGTCTTCACCGGGCGCAGCGAGCAGATCGAGAAATACTTCGAGACCGTGCGCGATTTGCGTGACCGCGGCTTTGCCGTGGCGATGATCGACTGGCGCGGGCAGGGGCATTCCTCGCGCCGCCTGCGCGATCCGCGCAAGGGCTATGTGCGCAACTTCGCCGACTACGAGATCGACGTCGAGACCTTCGTGCAGCAGGTGGTGCTGCCGGACTGTCCGCCGCCGTTCTTCGCGCTGGCGCATTCCATGGGCGGCGCGGTGCTGCTGCGGCTGGCGCATGCGCAGAAGCGCTGGTTCGATCGCATGGTGCTGACCGCGCCGATGATCGACTTGCCCGGCCGGGCCACGTCGTTTCCGGTGCGGGCCTTGTTGAAGACGATGCGCATGCTGGGGCGCGGCAGTGCTTACGTTCCCGGCGGCGGCGATCAGATCACCGGGCTGTCGCCCTTCATCAACAATCCCCTCACCAGTGATCCCGTGCGCTATGCGCGCAACGCCGCGATCCTGGAGGAGGACCCGACGCTGGGTCTCGCCTCGCCGACGGTCGCCTGGGCCGATACCGCCTTCCGCGCCATGCACACCTTCAAGGGCGTGAACTACCCGTCCGAGATCCGCCAGCCGATCCTGATGCTGGCGGCCTCCAACGACACGGTCGTCTCGACCGCGGCCATCGAGGAGTTCGCCTATCATCTGCGCGCCGGCTCTCATCTGGTGATCGCCGGCTCCAAGCACGAGATCCTCCAGGAGCAGGACCGCTACCGATCCCAGTTCTGGGCGGCGTTCGACGCCTTCGTGCCGGGCACGCCGCTGTTCAAGTGAGGTGCGGCTCCGCTCTCCGTCATTGCGAGGAGCCCTTGCGACGAAGCAATCCAGAGTCCCTCCGCGGAACGATTCTGGATTGCTTCGCTTCGCTCGCGATGACGGTGTGAGAAACACCTCACAGCGTCTTCAGATACTCGATCAGATCGTAGCGCTCCTGCTCTTTGAGCAGGCGGCCGATCGTGCCGTACTTGCCGGGACCTGGCGGGCCATCGAACGAATGGCCGGCATTGCTGTTGCCGTAGATCTCGGTGCCGTCGGAGTCTCGTGTCGAGAAGCGCGATTGCCCGGTCTTGCAGCTCTCGCCGTCGGTGACCGCAAAGCCGACCTGCTTCGGATCGTAATCGCGGCCGCCACCCATGCAGAACGATTTCGGACGCTCGGCCGCAGGGCTCAGCATCCACCAGAGCGAGGGCACCGATCCGTTGTGCAGATAGGGCGCGGTGGCCCAGACGCCGTTGAGCGGGCGCGCGCGATACCAGGGCGGCGGCTCGTTCTTCTCGGTCGATTGCGGACCGGGATTGGGGCAGTTCTTGCGCTTGCCCCACCAGAGATCCTGGGCCTTTGGAGGAATCCCGGCATCGTCCATCGCCTTGCGGCTGACGATGTCGACCAGTACCATCAGGCCGAGCGAATAGGGCATGTCGGTCGACGACACCTCGGGCAGCTTGCAGTCCCACCAGGTATTGAGGTTCTGCGTGGGATCGAGCTTGAGGAAGCCCGGCACCTGAACCGTCCGCGTCGCCAGCACGCTGGCCTGGGCGGGGTCCGTCCCCATCCCCTTGGCGCTCATCTGCACCTCGTTCAGGAATTTGGCTTCGCCGATGGTCTCCCACCGTGACGAGGACCAGATGCTCTTGTCGGGAAACTCTGTGTCGAACACGGCATCGTTGACCGGGCCGAGATGGCATTCGACGCAGATCTCCGCGTAGAGCTTGCGGCCGCGCGTGACGCGCTCGCCATCGATCTTCCACGCCGCGTCGCCGAAAATGTCCGATGGCCATTTGGGCGATGTCAGTCCGGAGAGCTGCTTCTTCGGATAGGGCGCCGACCCCTTCAGCAGGTCCTCGATCCAGTTCAAATTCTTGATGTCCATCGACGAGCGGAACAGCGCGTCCTTAGGGGTGGCGTCGGACAAATTGAGCAGCGCGGTGACGCCGAGCGCTTCGCCGGCGTTGCGGATCAGCGGCTGTTCGATGGACGCGTCATATTGCGCATATTTGAGCCAGGGCACGGTCCAGATCGGCGGGAAGCTGACCGGCGCGTCCTTGGCATGCAGATTCTTCTCGAAGCCGCTGAGGCCGCTGATCGTCATATCCTGGGCGAACACCTGGTTGCCGATGCGGTTGAGCGCGTCGAGGCGGCCGTAGCCTTCCTCGGTGTCCTGCTGCTGCTCGTCCCGCTTGGTCTTCTGGTTGAACCTCGTCTTGCCCGCGATGGTCTTGTCGTAGGTCGTTTCCCAGTCTTTCAGGAACGTGCCGATTGCTTGCAACTTCTGCTTCAGCGCATCGCGATCGGCGTCGCTGGCGGAGGCGCCGAGCACGCGGTCGGCGAAGCGCGTGAAGCGACCCGGCACGAGCAGCGTGTAGGCGATCGACAGGCCGGTGGTGATCTCGAGCTTCCTGAGGTCGGTCATCGCCGGGCCGCCATCGAAGCGGATGTCGATGCCTTTATAGTGGATCTGGCCGGTATGGCAGGCGGCGCAGGTCAGGCCGATCCGGTCCTCGCCGAGCTTGCCGGTCGCAGGATCGGGCACGCCGCTCATGCGCGCAAAGCCGACGGGCAGGCCGTCGACATTCTCGGCCTGCCTGCCCCAATTGACCGGCGGATCCCACAGACGCGCCGGCACCGGCCTGGTCTTGTCGTAGACATTGGCATAGCCGAACCGGCGCAGCGTGGCGTCGTCGGTGTTGATCGTCTGCGGGCTGGGGATGAAGCCGAAACGCTGGAGATGGTCGCTGTCATGAAGCATCCCGGGCTTTGCGAAGAAATGCAGCCGCGGCTGCTCGAGCGCCATGAACCAGCTATACGGCACCGGGAAGGTCGCGGTGCCCTGGCTGGCGTGATGAAACCAGTGCCGGTCCTCCAGCGCCCAGTTCTGCTCGAGCCAGTATGCGGCCCGCGGCTCGACAAGCTTCGGCAAGGGCGGGGCCACGAACTGGCCGATGACGTGCGGCAGCATCGGCTGGAATTGATCGGGAAAGCGCAGCGCCACGATGCCAAGGACCAGAGCTGCGGCGGCGAGACCGCCGATCGCGCGCAAGATCAGCGAGGGCGGGGTGACCGGCTGGGCGACCACTCGCTGGGTGATCCTGTCAGGGAATTTGCGCTCGTTGAACAATGTCCTCACCTCGGCCACGCTGAGATAGCGGTCGTCACCCTGACCCTTGCCCATGATCTTGAGCAGGATCGGCCATTCGAACTTCATCAGGATCGGGTAGTACCAGCGCGCCTGATTGCCGGCGCGCTTGAGATTGTCGTTCATGAAGGTCTGGATCTGCGAGGCGTTGAGCCCGGTCTCGGCGCCGCCGTCAGGATCAGCATAGGTGGCGCCGAAACCGGCGAGCCGCGCCATCTCGTCCTCGTTGACCTTGCCGTCGACGCCGAGGATGCGCGAGCCGGCTCCGAGCTTGTCGAGCGGGCCACCGCGCAAGCGGTTGAGCTGCGCGCCCCAGAAGATGCTCTGCAGGATGTGACAGGCACCATTGGCGATCAGCGCGACGCCGCGGACCTGGATGCGGGCCGAGATCTTCTTCAGCCCGGTCTCGCCGCTCGCATTTGCGATGGTCTGCGACAGCGTCCGGAGCGGCACCGTCCCGCCGTCGACAAAGCCTTCGCCGACGAGGCCGCGCAGGAACGGGCAGGGATTGTTCGGCGAAACCTGGATCGAAGGGTCGAAGGGGGGCTTCGAGACGGGGTCGTGCATGGCCCAAAATCCTGCAGACAGCGACAAAATCCTGACGACAGCGAATCATGAATACGGACGCGCCGATACAGCGCGGAAAGTCCTAACAAACCGACAGCGACCCTATACTACTTCAACGTGCAAAGAAGTGTGGCCCAATTCACTGTCGTGTCAATAAAGCCTAAAGGCGAGATCGCAGCGTGCCCTCAGGATTCGGCGGCGCGTCTGACGTCGCTCTGGACCAGGGTGAGCTTGCTGGCCGGGACACCGGCCTTCAGCAGTCCATCGCGGTAATGCGCGATGTCCTCGGGCCGTTTCCAGTGAAAATTGCGCAAATGGCGGTCGACATTCAGGGTCGGGTAGTTGCGCATCAGCACGGCCGTTGCCTCGGTCGCTTCGCCGGTCCGGCCCATCTGCGCGAGCGCGGCGGCGCGGATCGCCAGCGCCTGCATGTGGTTCGGGTTGACGTAAAGCTGCTCGCGAGCCCAGGACAGGGTCGCGTCATACTGGCGCAGCAGATAGTGGCTGAAGGCGTTCAATGCCGCCCATTGATAGCGCGGATCGCTGTTGTCGCGCTGGGCCGCCATCGAGAACAGCTCGATCGCCTGGCGTTGCTCGCCGATGACGAAGTGGCAGATGCCGAGCACGCCGCGCGCGCCCATGTCGTAAGGGTTGAGCGCGACCGCGCGCTTGGCGGCATCCATCGCAGCCTCGTCGTGGCCTTCCATCGCATGCGCCCAGGACAGGATCGAGAAGGCGAAGGAGGAGCGCGGGTCGAGCCGCACGCTGGTTTCGGCGAGGCTCATCGCTTCCGCCCACATCTCGCGCGTACCCTTGACCCAGCCGAACTGGATGCTCTGGATCTGGATCGTGGCGAGATAGGCATGCGCGATCGACAGTTTTGGATCGAGCGCGATCGCCTCCCGGAACAGCGCGACCGCGGTGCTCAGGTCTTCCTTGGTCTGCCTGTAGTAATGCGACAGGCCCTTCAGGAAGCGGTCCCAGGCGGTGACGTCGTTGGTCGGGCGCGCGGGCGCGGAGGCCTCGGCGCGGACGATCTCGGTGGCGATGGCCGCGGACAGATTGGTGGTGATCTCGTCCTGCATCGCAAAGAGGTCGCCGATGTCACGGTCGTAACGGCCGGTCCAGAGCTGCTCGCCGGTCTCCGGCGCGATCAGCTCGGCCGTGACGCGGATCTTGGCGCCGGCGCGCCGCACCGAGCCCTGGATCAGATAGGTGGCGTCGATCTCGCGCGCGATCACGCGGGTGCTCGCATTCTTGCCCTTGAAGGCAAAGGTCGAGTTGCGGCTCAGCACGCGATAGAAGGATTGCAGCGACAGCGCGTGGATCAGATCCTCGGTCAGGCCGTCGGAGAAATACTCGTCCTGCGCGTCGCTGAGATTGGCGAACGGCAGAACGCCGACGATCGCCGTGCGGTAGGCCTGCGACAGCGCCGCGCCTTCCTTCAGCTCGGGCGCGCGTGCGGGGGCGCCGTCGGGCGTCCAGGTCCAGACCCCGACCGGATCCTTGATGTTCTTGAAGCGGTGGTTGCCGCCGTCGACCAGCGGCACCGCAAGATGCTTGCTGGCTTCCTTGTACGCCTTGGCCGAGATCGCGAATCCGCCGGGGCTCGCCACCGATTCCAGCCGGACGGCAATGTTGACGTCGTCGCCGAACACCTCGTCCTCGTCGGCGATGACGTCACCCATGTGGATGCCGAGCCGGAACTGCATGGCGCGGTCGGCGGGCAAATGGTGATTGCGCTCGGCCATCAGCACCTGCATCGCGATCGCCGCTTCAGCGGCACCGACGATGGAGGGGAATTCCAGCAGGAAGCCGTCGCCGGTGTTTTTGACGACACGGCCGCCGTGATTGAGGATGATCGGGTGGATCGCGCTGCGATGGGCCTTGAAGGCGGCGTGGGTGCCGGCCTCGTCAGTGCCCATCATGCGCGAATAGCCGGCGACATCGGCGCAGACGATGGCAGCCAGACGTCTTTCCATATCCTCGGAGCTCCAAGGGAAACAGCCCGGCCACTTGCGTGGCGGGCCCGCGAATCCCGCATTTCAAGAACCGGGCCTTTATAGAGCAGATGCGGCCGAGCGAAAGTATGATCCGCATTGCAAATTTGATGCAAATCTCAGGCAGTTCCGGTGGTGGACGGCGGGAAGCGAACCGATTAAGCCCAATGCTCAAGGCCGCCGGGCCGGCGGCAGGAGCCTTTGTCATGCTGGGCATTCACGAAATCTGGCTCTTCGTCCTGTCCGGTGTGCTGCTCAACATCACGCCGGGGCCGGATACGGTCTATGTGATCGGCCGCAGCATGCAGATGGGCTGGCGCGGCGGAGCGGCGGCGGCTTTCGGCATCAGTTGCGGCTGTTTCTTCCATGTCGCGGGCGCCGCGATCGGCCTTTCGGCGCTGTTGATGGCCTCATCCACCGCATTCTCGATCCTGAAGCTGGTCGGCGCGGCCTATCTGGTCCTGACCGGGCTTCAGATGCTGTGGTCGCGCCCCGCGCTGGTGGCGATCAAGGACGAGGCGGAGCGGAGTTCGCTGCGGCTTGTGTTCCTCCAGGGCGTCTTCACCAACGCGCTCAATCCCAAGGTCGCACTGTTCTTCCTGGCGTTCCTGCCTCAATTCGTCGCAGCCGATGCGCCGCACAAGCCGCTGGCCTTCCTGACGCTCGGCCTGATCTTCATCTGCACGGGCACGCTGTGGTGCCTGGTGCTGGCGGGGTTCGCGGCCAGGGCCGCTCACCGGCTGCGGCAGTCCGAGGGCGTGATCGCCTGGGTCAACCGTGCCCTTGGTGGCCTCTTCATCTATCTCGGCATCCGCGTCGCCATGCTGGAGGCGCGATAATTCATTCGAACGAATGAGGCGGGCTGACCCACGCTACGATCGTCTCTCAGGAGAATTCCTTCAGCAGCGCGCTGCCGGCGAGATAGATGCCGAGCAGGATCATCGCCACAAGAAACCAGCGGCGAAACGCCTCCGCCGGCATTTTCGCCCGCACCGCCTGTCCCACGAACATGCCGGCAAAGGCCATCGCCATGGCGACAGCGCCCGGCACGGCATTGGCCGGGGTCAGCAGCCCGCCGGCGGTGAGGTTGAAGGCGAGCGCCAGCGTCGCGGTGGTGAAGAACACGCCGAGCGCCTGCACCAGCTCGTCCTTCTCCATGCCGATCGCCTGCATGAACGGCATCGAGGGGATGACCTGCACACCGGTCGAGGCCGAGATCATTCCGGTGATCACACCGACCACCCCGCCGACCCATTTCTCGTTCCGAGGTGGGATGTGGAACTTGAACTTGCCGAGCCCGATGATGGCGTAGATCACCAGAAGCACGCCGAGCACCACGGTGCCGTAGCGCGCATACGGGCCGGTCAGCGCGCCGGCGTTGAGCCAGCATCCGATGACGGTGCCGATCATCAGCGGCCACAGCCGCCTCAGGATGTCGCGCAAGTATGGGCCGACAAACGTCTGCCAGATGTTGGTGACGATGGCGGGCACGATCACGATGGCGATGGCGCGGCTGGGGGCCATGTTCACCGCGAGCAGACCCATCGACACGGTCGGCAGTCCCAGTCCAACGACGCCCTTGACGAAGCCGGCGATCAGGAAGACGGCGGCGATGAGAATGAGGAGAGGGTCGAGCATGCCGGCCACATTGACCGAAGCTGCGCTGGAGCACAATCTGGAGGTTACGGAGCTAGCCTTCGACACAGACGAAGGCTGAATTTGGAGGAAGCTGCCATGCGCTTCGATCTGGTCGATCTCCAGCTCTTCATCGCGGTCGCCGATCAGCGCAGCATCACCCGTGGCGCGGAGCGGTCGCATTTGGCGCTGGCCTCGGCCAGTGCCCGTATCAAGGGGCTCGAGGATGCGCTCGGCGTCGCGCTGCTCAAGCGCGGCCGCCGCGGCGTCGAGTTGACGGTGGCTGGCGAGAGCCTGCTCGATCATGCGCGGCTCGTGATCCACCAGGTCGACGCCATGCGCGGCGATCTCGCCGGTTTTGCCAGCGGATTGCGTGCGAGCGTGCACTTCCTCGCCAACACATCGGGCCTGTCCGAGCATCTGCCGAAGGCGCTTGCCGGCTTCCTGCGCGAGCATCGCGACATCGCCATCGACATCGAGGAGCGCGAGAGCACCGACATCGCGGCGGCGATCACGGCCGGCGCGGCCGATCTCGGCTTCGCCGCCGAGCACGCGCTGCCCGATCATATCGAGCGCTTCGTGTTCAGCGAGGACCGCCTGACGCTGGTGACGTCCAGGCGCGGCCCGTTCGCCGGCCGCCGCCAGATCGATTTCCAGGAGGCGGGCGCTTGCGAGTTCGTCGGCCTCACCAGCGCGACCGCGCTTCAGATGCACATTTCAAAGCACGCCGCCCGGCTCGGCATGCGCCCGCATTTCCGCGCGCGACTGCGCGACTTCGACGCGATCTGCCAACTGGTGTCGGCGGACGTCGGCGTCGCACTCGTGCCCGAGGCCGCCGCCCGCCGCTGCGCCAAGCTGATGCCGCTCGCCATGGTGCGCCTGCGCGACGCCTTCGCCAATCGCAGGCTCGTGATCTGCGCCCGCAGCTTCAAGGCGCTGCCGCGGCCGGCGAAGATGCTGGTGGAGCATTTAAGGGCGGAGGCGGTGTGAGGGGGATGGATGCGATGTGCTTCAACAGGGGTGGTCGGCTCCCTCCCCCGCTTGCGGGGGAGGGTTGGGGAGAGGGTGTCTCCGCTAGGGAGATTCCCCAAGAGGAGAGAACCCTCACCCGGCGCTTCGCGCCGACCTCTCCCGCAAGCGGGAGAGGTGTAGAACCAGCTACTTCCCCGTTTCCACGCCGGCGTCCTTGATCACCTTCGCCCATTTGGCGGTCTCGTCCGCAATGAAGCTGCGAAAATGCTCCGGCTCGTCGCCGACAAGTGTTGCGCCTTGGGCGGCGAGCTTCTCCTTCACGGCGGGATCCGCCATCGCCCTGGTCGCGAGATCATGCAGCGCAGTGACGATCTCCTTCGGCGTGCCCTTGGGCGCGACCATGCCGTACCAGTTCTCGATGCGCAGCTCAGGAAAGCCCGCTTCCTTCGTGGTCGGCACGTCGGGGGCGGTCGGGGCGCGCTCCACCGAGCCGACTGCGATCGGTCTCAAGGCGCCGGCCTTGACCTGCGGCAGCAGCACCGGAAGATCGAGGAACGTCATCTGCACCTGCTGGCCCAGCAGATCGTTCACGGCCGGGGCGGCGCCGCGATAGGGCACATGCACGATGTCGATTTTCGCCGTCAGCTTGAACAATTCGCCGGCCAGATGCGGCAGGCTGCCGGGGCCGGAGGAGGCGAAATTGAGCTTGCCCGGCTGCGCTTTCGCAAGCGTAATCAATTCGCCGATGTCCTTGGCGGGCACGTTGGTGGCGACGACGAGCATTTCCGGCACGGTCGCGACCAGCGTCACCGGGGCAAGGTCATTGAGCGCGTCGTAGGCGACCTTCTCCATGCTCGGGCTGATCGCGAGCGCGCCGGCCGACGAGATCGCGATGGTGTAGCCGTCGGGCGCACTCTTGGCGACGGCGTCGGTGCCGAGCACGCCGCCCTGGCCGCCGCGATTGTCGATCAGCACCGGCTGCCCTGATAGTTCCGACATGCGCTGGCCGACGACGCGGGCGATGATGTCGTTGGGGCCGCCGGCCGGGAACGGCACGATCAGCTTGATCGGTTTTGCCGGAAAGTTCTGGGCGGAGGCTGCTGACGGCAGCAGCAGGAACGATCCCAGAAGCACTCTCGAGAACAAATCAGCGAGAAGCCTGCGTGAGATCGTCATGCAAGCCTCCCGCTCGCGTTTGTTATTGGTTCAGCAGTTTCAGCGCCTCTTCATGAACCCTGGCATCGCCCGCCGCAACGATGCGGCCGCCGCCCTGGGCCGGCTTGCCTTCCCAGGTGGTGACGACGCCGCCGGCGCCGGTCACGATCGGGATCAGCGCGGCGATGTCGTAGGGCTTCAGTTCGGTCTCGACCACGAGATCGACATGGCCGGCCGCGAGCATGCAATAGGAATAGCAATCGCCGCCATAGCGCGACAGCCGCGCGCCCTGCTCGATCCGGCCGAAAATGGCGCGGTCGCGCTCGTTCATCAGCAGCGGTGAGGTGGTGTAGGTCGTCGCCTCCGACAGCGAGGCGCAGCGGCGGACCTGGAGCCGGCGCTCACTGGTGGGGCCTTTATAGGTGGCCGAACCGTTGTCGCCGGAGAAGCGCTCGCCGATGAAGGGCTGGTGCATCATGCCGTAGACCGGCGTGCCCTTGTGCAGCAGCGCGATCAGCGTGCCCCAGATCGGAAAGCCGCCGATGAAGGATTTCGTCCCGTCGATGGGGTCGAGCACCCAGACGTAGTCGGCGTCCTCGCGCTCATTGCCGAATTCCTCACCGACGATGCCGTGCTGGGGGAAGCTCGCCTTGATCAGCCGCCGCATCACGGCCTCCGCGGCGCGGTCGGCTTCCGTGACGGGGTCGAAATCCTTGGTCTTGCTTTTGTCGTCGATCGACAGCGAGGTGCGGAAGAACGGCAGGATGGTCTCGCCGGAGGCGGTGGCGAGCCGTCCGATGAAGGCTGAGAAGTCGATCACCGTCACGGTGCATCCTCAAAACGAAAGTGGGGTGAAGCTCGCATCTGCCTAGCTCAAATCGGCTCTCGCGTGCAGCGCTGTGTTGATTTGCACCCTGGTATTTTGGATCCGCCCAAGCACTCGAGTGTCCGAGCCATCCGCTGGTCAAATATCGATCACCGTGTTGAGAACTTAGTTCCTTGTATGCCTTGTTCGTATGCAAATGACTATCAACCCATTGAAATTCCTTATCAAAGAAACTGAATCTGGATTTCGCTGGAAGCAAATGAGCCATGTATTTTTGCATGGGAAATGGCTCAAAAGCCCTTGCGCTTTGTGCGGCGCGGCCGCATATTGTTGCGGTGCGGTAGCGCTTCTCGCGTTACCGCTGCCCTCCTTGGGCGTTTCCTCCCTAGACTTGGGCCGCTTCTTCATCAGAAGCGGCCCTTTTTTCTTTGGGCCTCTGTTTCAGTTTCACGCGCGTGTTGGCGGGATTCGAAAACGCGTCCGCGCCAGCCGGGCGCAACCAGGCCGTTCGAAGAAAAGCTGTCGTCTATTCCGCCGCGGCCTGGAACGGGCCGAGATCGCCGAACGGGATCGTCGTCGCCAGCACGTCCGCGAGGATACCGAAGTCGCTCGCCACTTGCGCAAAACGAGGGCCGCGCTCCCGACGCCGTTCGTCCATGTAGATCGCGCGGTTGAGCTCGAGCTGCACGGCATGCAGGCCGCTCGCCGGGTTGCCGTAATGCTCGGTAATGAAGCCGCCGGCATAGGGCTTGTTGCGGCCGGTCGAATAGCCGAGGCCGGTCATGGTTTCCTCGACCCGGTCGGGCAGCAGCGGCGTGCAGCTGGTGCCGTAGCGGTCGCCGATCACGACGTCGGGCCGGCGCGGCTCGTCCCTGGAGATCCCGACCGACGGCATCGAATGGCAGTCGACCAGCACCACGGTGCCGAACATCTGGTGCACCTTGTTGATCAGCCGGCGCAGCGCGCGATGATAGGGCTTGTACAGCGTCTCGATCCGCGTCAGCGCCTCGTCGACCGCGATGCGGTCGCGATAGATCTCCTGGCCGTCGCCGACCACGCGGGGAATGGTGCCGAGGCCGCCCGCGACCCGCATCGAGCGCGTGTTGGCAAAGCTGGGCAGGCGGCCGGTGAACATGCGGGGGTCGAGCTCATAGGGCTCTCTGTTGACGTCGACGAAGGAGCGCGGAAAGTTGACCCGTACGGTCGGAAAGCCGCGCGCGCTGAGATGGCCGATCAGCTCGTCCATGAAGGAATCTTCGGACCGGCGCAATTGCGGCAGGTCGATCCGCGATGCGCTCAGGAATTCCTCCGGATAGGTCGAGCCGGAATGGGGCGAGTTGAAGATAACAGGCGCCCGCCACTCGGCGGGCTCCACGATCTCGAAGGCTGGCGACACCTCGCCGTCAATCCGGGTCATCTTCTCAGGCTTCGTCCCTTCACGCCGCGTCACCCGGCACGGAGTCCGGATCGAATGATTCGGCCGGTCGAGCGGCTCTTATGTCGTCGTCATTGTCCGGAATCACAACCATTCTGCCAAGCGAAAAAGCGTGATCGGCGCTGGAACATGTCTTAACCGTGTGGGCAGGCAGGCGGGGATGCCCGGCTGCGGCCCGATTGATTCGCCAGCCGTTCGGGTTCACAACACCACGGCTGCGCGACCGGCCCAGGGTTAAGATTTTCACCCCAAATTTACCCTCTGTCGGGCTAAGTGACCTCTGCCTGTCCTCTGGGGATTCGACGTTCCTGCCATGCCAAAGATCCTGCTCGCCGAAGACGACAACGACATGCGCCGTTTCCTGGTCAAGGCGCTGGAAAACGCCGGTTTTCAGGTCTCGTCCCACGACAATGGCATGGCCGCCTATCAGCGCCTGCGGGAAGAGCCGTTCGAGATGCTCCTGACCGACATCGTGATGCCGGAGATGGACGGCATCGAGCTCGCGCGGCGGGCTTCGGAACTCGACCCCGACATCAAGATCATGTTCATCACCGGCTTTGCCGCAGTCGCTCTGAACTCGGATTCGGACGCCCCCAAGAATGCCAAGGTGCTGTCGAAGCCCGTTCACCTGCGTGAATTGGTGAGCGAAGTGAACAAGATGCTGGCGGCCTAAATCGGCCTTGTTCCGTCCTTGCGCACGGTCCGCTGAGCCGTTATAGGGACCCCACCCGACGGAAGTGGACTTTAGGGCACGTAGCTCAGCGGGAGAGCACTACCTTGACATGGTAGGGGTCACAGGTTCGATCCCTGTCGTGCCCACCACGCTTCGCCAAAAGGCTTCGCGTGGCGCAGCCACGCCCAATAAAGGCGAAGCGTGTCCAGCGTAGCTCGCAGAGCGTAGACGGACTGGCGCGTCATTCTCCGCTGTTCTGGAACACGCCCGCACATTCCGGCATTGTTCCGCGATGCCCAAAGCCTGCGCAAAACCCTTCCACCGCGGCGATCACGTCAGCTGGAATTCCGAGGCCGGCCGCGTCCGCGGCCATATCCTGCGTGTCCACACCAAGGACGTCGACTACAAGGGCTACACGCATCACGCGACCGCGGACGATCCGCAATACGAGATCAAGAGCGACAAGACCGATCACGTCGCGCTCCACAGGGGCAGGGCGTTGCGCCGGCTCAAGCATTGAGTCGTGCAGGCGAGCTACGGCCTTGCAAGCCATTCCGCTTCAGGCCAGCAGCGTCATCACCTGGTCGATCACCGCCTGCACCTGCTTCGCATCGGACCCCTGATGCGCGAGCGTCATCAATCCCGTGTGCACCACCATGACCGTGTGCGCGGTGAGATCGGGATCGAAGCCCTTCTTGAATTGGGCCCGGTCGGCGTTGAGGCGCGCGCGCAGCAACTGCTCGAGCCGTCGATTATAGCGCTCGATGCTCTTGCGGATCTCGGCTTGATCGAGCGAGCCGTCGGTTGCCGCATTGATCGACAGGCAGCCCCGCGCGCCCTTTGCGCCCGAGCAATACGGCACGAACCCGGTGAGCCACTGCCTGATCGCGTCGCGGGCCGGGCCGGGCTGGGCCAGGACGCGCTCCGCCCAGCCGAGGATACCGTCGTGATAGCGATCGAGCACGCGCAGGAACAACGCGTGCTTGTCACCGAACGCGGCATAGAGGCTCGGCTTGGCGATGCCGCTCGCCGCGGTGATCTCGTCGAGCGACGCCGCCTGATAGCCCTTGCGCAAGAAAACCTCGCGCGCGACTTCGAGCACGTCGTCGGGATCGAAACTGCGTGGTCTTGCCATCCAGCCTTTTTATGCATTCCAGCGGCCGATGTTAAGTCCTCAAGGAGACGTGACCGGCCCGATCGGCGCCTTCGTTGACCTTCGTCCAATTGTGTACTACAGAGTACATAACGGAGCAAAGGAGGACGGCCGATGAAGGCGGTTCAGGTCGTGGCGTTTGGAAAGCCGGTGGACGCGGTGAAGCTCAATGAAATCGCCGATGTGGGCTCTCCCGGCCCTGATGAAGTCGTGGTCGCCGTCGAGGCCGCTCCCGTCAACGCCACCGACCTCATGATCACGGCCGGACGCTACGGATTCCTGCCGCCATTGCCGGCCACCCTGGGGATCGAGGGCGTCGGCCGCGTCGTTGCGGCCGGTGCGAACGTCAAGAACCTGAAGGAAGGCGACCGAACCTTGATACCGCTGATGGTACCGACCTGGACCGAGCGGGTGAAGTTCACCGCGACATGGCAGCGGCCCTTGTCGTTGCAGGCCGATGTTCAGCAACTCGCGATGGTCGGCGTCAATCCCGCGACGGCGTATCTGATGCTGACAGATATGGTGAAGGTCCCGAACGGTGGTTGGGTGATTCAGAATGGCGCCAATTCGGCAACGGGGCGCGCGGTCATCGCGGTGGCGAAATCGCTGGGATTGAAGCTGGTCAACGTGGTCAGGCGCGAGGAATTGGTGCCGGAGCTGCGCGCACTGGGAGCGGATGTGGTGCTCGTCGACGGTCCGGACCTCGCCAAGCGCGTCGCCGGCGAGACAGGGGGAGCCGCGATCCCTCTGGCGCTCGACATGGTGGGCGGCGCATCGACCCTGAATCTGATGAACTGCCTCGCGCCGAAGGGCGTGGTGGTGGTCTATAGCGCCATGAGCGGGCAGCCCTTTTCCGGCTCGAGCCAGCGGGCGATTTTTGCCGACGTGTCGCTGCGCGGCTTCTGGCTGGTGCATTGGCTCAAGACCGCCTCGGACGAGACCATGGGCAAGATGTATGATCATCTGACGACGCTGGTGACGTCGGGAGCGCTCACGGCGCCGGTCGCCGCGACCTATGGCCTCGAGCGGTTTTCCGAGGCGCTCGCCGTCGCCGCCAACTTCAAGGGCAAGGTCATCTTCACGCCGAACCGCGCCTGATTGGAGATCGAAAATCCTCACGCGGTCTGCCCTTTGAAATCACTTTCTATACTTATTGGTATAGAAACTTGACCAGAGCCGTTGTCATCCCGAGCACCGGAGAAGAATCCCATGCCGTCCTTGTTCGATCCGCTTTCCATCGGCGAGCTGACGCTGCCAAACCGCGTCATCATGGCGCCGCTGACGCGCCTGCGCGCCGATCAGAACAAGGTTCCGACCCCGATCATGGCCGATTATTACGCGCAGCGCGCGTCCGCCGGCTTGATCATCTCCGAAGGTGTCCCAGTCTCGCAGCAGGGTGTCGGCTATCGCGGCGTCGCCGGCATCTGGGCGGACGAGCATGTCAACGGCTGGCGAAACGTGACCAGGGCGGTGAAGGCGGCGGGCGGCCGCATCTTCATGCAGATCTGGCATGTCGGCCGGATTTCCGACCCGGAGTTTCACAATGGACAGGCGCCGGTGGCACCGAGTCCGCTCGCGGCCAAGGGCCATGTCAGCCTGCTGCGTCCCGAACGTCCCTTTGTCGTGCCGCGGCCACTGCCGGCCGCTGAGGTCGCCGCCGTCGTTGCCGATTTCCGCAGGGCCGCGCAGTTTGCCGAGGCGGCCGGTTTCGATGGCGTCGAGCTGCATGGCGCCAATGGATATTTGCTCGATCAGTTTCTTCAGGATGGATCGAACCAGCGCAGCGATCAATATGGCGGATCGATCGAGAACAGGGCGCGTCTCATGCTCGAGGCGGTCGATGCGGCCATCGAGGTCTGGGGGTCAGGTCGCGTCGCCATGCATCTGGCGCCGCGGGGCGACGTGCACTCGATGGGCGATTCCGATCGCGCCGCAACGTTCGGCTATGTCGCGCGCGAGCTCGGCCGCCGCAGAATCGCCTTCCTCTGTGTCCGCGAGCATGCCGCGGCCGACAGCTTGGGTCCGCAACTGAAGGCGGCGTTTGGCGGCGTCTACATCGCCAACGAAGGCTTTACCGCAACAACCGCGCAGGATGCGCTGGATGCTGGATGGGCCGATGCCGTCGCATTCGGCAAGGCGTTCATCGCAAATCCCGATCTGCCGGCGCGATTGCGCGCCGGCGCGCCGTTGAACGAGCCGCGGCCGGCGACCTTCTACGCGTCCGGCGCCGAGGGCTATATCGACTATCCCGCCCTGCAGCTTCAGGCCATCGGCTGAATTGGCGACGCGGGGCGTGCCGCCCTCATGTCAGCGGCAGCAGATGCTCCGGGATCGGCACCGGGGCGGCCGGCACCAGCGAGGCGACGGAGACGTGCGGCCAGGTCAGGCCGTTGAAATCAAGCATGACTTTCTGCGAATACTGAATCTGCGTCGTCGCCACCCGCACGCGGCCGCCGGCAAACGCCTTGCCCGGCACGAAGGGAAGCGTGGCGACGAAGCTCGGCACCAGCGGCACGGTGCCCTTCTGCAACGGCTGGAGGATGATCGGCGGCTCTCCGCTCGCGATGTGCGGCACGTCGATGTCGTAGATGACGGTCTCGATCCAGAACACCGCATCCATCTGGAACGCATTGGCATTGGCGCCATTGCCGCCCGGCGGCGGTGCGGGCACGCCTTGCAGAAACGCGATGTTCGCCGTGCCGCCGGCGAAATTCGGCGCCGGCGGATGCGGTCCCGGCGAAGCGACCGCCGGCAACGGGCCGCCCGACAGCGGCGAGCCGGGCTTGGTCGAGGTCTCGATGATGATGGTCTGGCTGATGGTCTGATGCGCGATCTGGTTGCGCAGCACCGTGTTCGGATCGGTGATCATGGCCTGCGTCAGCCTGCCGGCGGCCATCAGCGTGGTGAGATCCTGCGGCAGCCTGCGTGTCGTCTTGTTGGCCGCGGTCTGATTCTGGAAGGTGAACTTGTTGGCCGGATTGCCGCCGAAGAACGGCGTGATGTCGATCGCCGCAATCACAGGCTTGCCGGCGACGGGCGGTAGCGCGGCGCCTTGCGCGGTGATCGTCGTGCCGTGCGGGATCGAGGCCATGCGCGCGAGGGTGAACGGTTCGTGCGGATTGGTGGTCGCAGGCACCGCAAGCCAGATGCCGGGCTCGAAGTGGATGCCGACGGGCGTTCCCGTGGTCACGTCGTTGATGGTCTGCAGATAGGGCACGCCGTTGAGGAAGGCATCGGCCTGCGGTCCCGAGCCGCGATTGGGGATCGCGCCGAGATTGTTCGAGAACGAGAGCGTCTCGTCGGTGAGGTTCAGCTCCAGCACATTGTCGGGCGGATCGGTGGTGTTGATCGGCCCCGGCATTTGCGTCGGCGTCGTCGCGCTGTCCGGCCGGAAGATCGTGTTGAACCCCTGTCCCGTAAAGGTGCCGGTGAAGGCCGCCAGCGGCCCGAGCGTGGGCGGCAGCGTCACAGGCACGGCAGCGGGAACGGCGGCGGCTTGCGCGGCGGCCCTGAACACATTGTCGACCTGGTGGATGGAGAAGTTGGCGGTCTTGCTGAAGGCGCTGATGAGCGGCTTGGGTTCGTCCATGGGGCGTTCCTCTCGATGGCTGCAAGCGCGAGCGTCGATGCCGGCGCTCTCCCGGGCCGGCGATCCGGGTCAATCGTGTGTGCGGGGCATGAAGCGTCGTCGCATCGCCGGGGACGGCGATGCCCGGAATTTTTCGAAACTGACCGCGATCTGTTGAGGCGCTTCCGTCGCAGGGCGTGTTCAACGTCTCCTGCGCAGGACTCCAACTCGGTGTTCGCAAATGAAGTAATCGAGAAACGGATACGGGTTCGTTCGCCCGTTCGCCTTGGTTACATCTTGAATATGATACAACCTTGGCGGGGCTTCAAATGTGTTCCATTTCACAATGTGCGCCGACGATGAGCATATCCGTCATCGAACAGGCAAAGATCCAGGCGCAGGTCCTGGTGCCGCCGGTCAAGGCGCTGCAGGCCAGCGATTGTCAGTCGTGCCCGTCCTTGTGTCCGAGCAGCAGGCCCTTCAACCCGGTCGGATAGAGACTCGGTCCTCCCGGCACGTCGAGATCGGCGAGGTCGAACCAGCGGGCCACGATCGCCTCGCCGTTGTCTTCGCGGAAATCGATGCGGTCCTGGCCATCGAACGCGCGGTGTGGAAACGCGACCTCGGCGATGAACATCACCTCGTGACCAATGGCGCCTTCGTGCGTAAAGATGTTCTCCATCATCAGCGGCTCGGCCGTGATGGTCACCTCGATGCCCAGCTCTTCATTGAACTCGCGCAGGAGCGCCGTTCGCCAGCTCTCGCCGAACTCGATCTCGCCGCCGAGCGGCCGCACCCCCTTGATCCGCCCGGCGTCGTCCCGCACCTCGGCCGCAAGCAGCCGCCCAGCCCGCCAGTGCAGGCCGATCGCGACGACGCGGATATGCGGATGCGGGCGCCATGTGGTCATGGGGCGGATCAGCCGACCAGATATGTCTTCACGGCGGCCTCGTCCCATTCGATGCCGTTGCCAGGCTCCTCGCCAGGCAGCGCAAAGCCATCCTTGATCGTCAGCCGCCTCGCCAGCACCGCGTCGGCCCAGTCGACATATTCCAGCCAGTGCGCTGATGGGGTCACGCAGAGCAGATGCGCGCTCACCTCCGAGAACAGATGCGTCGACATCTCGATGCCGGCGGCATGGGCGAGCGCGGCGGCGCGCAGCCAGCCGGTGACGCCGCCGATGCGCTGCACGTCGGGCATCACGTAGTCGCAGGCCTCCGCCGCCAGCGCCGCCTGCATCGAAAAGGCGCTGTCGAAATTCTCGCCGATCTGGACCGGGGTGCGCAGCGCATCGGCAATGCGGGCACAGCCTTCGTAGTCGTCATGGCGGATCGGCTCCTCGATCCAGCAGAGGCCCTCGTCGTCGAGCATCTCGCCGCGGCGGATGGCTTCAGTCACCGTCAGCGCCTGATTGTAGTCGCACATCAGCGTCACCTCATCGCCGACGGCCTTGCGCACGGCGCGCACCACGGCGAGATCCTCCCGCGCATCGGGCCGGCCGACGCGGATTTTTGCGGCGTGAAAACCTTCGGCCAGCAGCCTGTGGGCCTCGTCCACGGCAGCGCCCGCCGGCATGATGCCGAGCCCTTTCGAATTGTACGCTCTCACCGGCTTCGGCGCGCCGCCGAGCAGCCGGGCGAGCGGCAGGCCGCGGGCGCGGGCCAGGGCATCCCAGGCCGCCATGTCGATCCCCGATTGCGCCAGCCGTTGCAGGCCGGCGAGGCCGAGCAGGGTGAAGCGCTGGGTCAGCTTGCGCTCGATCTCGAACGGCAGCAGCTCGTCGCCTTTGAGCAGGTCCGCCATGTCCGCCACCATCGCGGTCAGCGGCTTCAGGGCCGAGGGGGTGATCGCAAACAGATAGGCGTGTCCCACCGCGCCCTGGTCGGTCTCGCAGTCGATCAGCACCAGCGGCGCCTTTGCCACCGCACCGGTCGAGGTCAGAAGCGGCAGGTTCATCGGCACGATCACGGCGCGCGCGGTGAACCTGACGATGCGGATGGTGTCGGTCATGGTATCGGTCCGGATTGTCAATGCAGGTTGATATCGATCTTAAACATTCGTCATGAAACGAAAAGGTGACCTCGCCCGACCCACCATAAAATGGGGTTGCGCGGGCGCGCGTTTATTGGCTCTGTGCAGGGCGCATGCCGCGCCGCAAATCCCCCGAATTTGCGACAATAGCGCACAACGGAGCCGAAACGTGAAACGAGAGATCGCCGAAGAGCAGCGCAAGAGCGGCATCCTGACCGGCGCCGTGATCGCCTTCCTCCTGCTGGCTCTGCCGCTCGCGGTCTGGCTGGACCTCACCGAACTGAGCAAGAGGGCGCTGCGCCGGCAGGCGGCCGATCTCAATTCCGTCATATCGAGCGTGCGCAGCTACTATGCGTCCAACGTGGTCGGACGCATCCTCGCCAATCCCAATGGCACGACCAAGGTCGTGCACAATTACGAAGCCGTTCCCGGCGCGATCCCGATCCCGGCGACGTTGTCGCTGGAACTCGGCCGGGTGATCGGCGCGCAGCAGGAGAACATCACCTACCGTTTCGTCTCGGACTTCCCGTTCCAGAACCGCGCCCCGCACCAGCTCGATACGTTCGAGAAGGATGCGCTGGCCGCGCTGCGCGCCGATCCCGAGCGCAAGATCGTCGATACCGAGACCTCGCTGTTCTCCGACAAGGTCCGCCTGGTCGCCCCCGTCACGATGGGGCCGGCCTGCGTCAGCTGCCACAACAGCCACCCCGAGAGCCCGAAGAAGGACTGGAAGGTGGGAGACGTCCGCGGCATCCAGGAAGTCATCATCGCCCAGCCGATCGCCGCCAACATCTTCTCGTTCAAGTTCCTGCTGGCCTATTTCCTGATCGCCGCCGGTTGCGGCCTGTCGTTCCTGTCGCTGCAGCGCCGCCAGGCCAGCCGCATCATGGGCATGAACAAGGAGCTCGAATCCGCCAACGACTTCCTGGCCTCGCTGTCGATGAAGATCTCGCGCTACATCCCCCCGCAGGTCTACAAGAGCATCTTCTCCGGCCAGAAGGACGTCACCATCCACACCGAGCGCAAGAAGCTCACCATCTTCTTCTCCGACATCCAGAATTTCACCGCGACCACCGAGCGGCTGCAGCCCGAACTGCTGACCCAGCTCCTCAATGAATATTTCACCGAGATGTCCGCGATCGCGCACGAGCATGGCGGCACCGTCGACAAGTTCATCGGCGACGCCATGCTGATCTTCTTCGGCGATCCCGAGACCAAGGGCGACCGCGCGGACGCGCAGGCCTGTCTGCAGATGGCCTGGCGCATGCAGCAGCGTCTTGCCGAGCTCAACGCGAAATGGCGGGCGTCCGGCATCGAACAGCCGTTCCGCTCGCGCCTGGTGGCTTTCTCGTGCAGCTCTGTGTAGGCGAACTTCGAGGTGCGATCGATTGCGACGAGGAGATAGAGTCGGCCTTCGGCGGTGCGGACCTCAGCTATATCGATGTGGAAGTAGCCGATTGGATAGCTCTTGAACTTGCGTTTGATGCCTTTGCCATCTTCCACGTCCGGCAGCCGTGAAATGCTGTGACGCTGAAGACATCGATGAAGCGATGAGCGGGTCAGGTGCGGGATCGTGGCCTGAAGAGCGTAGAGACAGTCGTCGAGTGGCAACAGTGTATGCTTGCGAAAGGCCACGATGATGGCCTCGTCCTCCACCGATAGAGAGGTGGATTTTGGCTCCTTGGGTCCTGTCTTCAGATCACTGACGGAACCTCGCCTCTTCCACTTGGCGGCAGTCTTGGGATTGATTCCGTAGCGCTTAGCCAGCGCTCTTAAGCTCTCTTGACTATTTTGTATTGCTCGACGGACCGCCTCCGTCGTGGTGGCGCAGCCGTGTAAAACTTGTCCCATAGCGCTTCCTTCGAATCGTGCGATAAGGATGCACCATCAAAGCCCGGGACTAAACACCTAGCCCTCCCCCACAAGGGGGGAGGGAACGCACTTTTGTTGTGGTGAATGTCTTGGTCGCACCAGAGAGATGAGCGCAAAGCGTCGTCTCGCACTCCGCTCCGCTCCCTCCCCCCTTGTGGGGGAGGGCGGGGAGAGGGTGGCCCAGCAAACGGCGCGAATGGCTAGTCGAGCAACCCTACGGCAGCCCGCGGGCCTCCAACTGATGCACCAGCAGCAGCGTCGGCTCGGCGAGGCTGTCGCCGGAACCGTCCAGCCCAAACGCGGCCGCGATGCCGTCGCGGCTGCGCAGGATCGTGGTGCGCGGGCAGTGGCCGGCGCCACACAGCGTCTTCTTCAGGGTCTCTCCCTGCGCGACCAGGCCCGCCGGATCGTTGGCGGACCACGCCAGCACGATCGGCTCCTCGACATTGAGGATGCCGGGAAACACCGAGCGCTTGTCATATTGCGAGGCATCAGCGCCGAAATAGGCCTTTTCGCTGTCGCTGGCATCCTTGCCGGCGCGATAGATGCCGGACACAAGCACGACGGCAGCGACATCGGCGCGATCGGCCTGGAGCTCGGGATGGGCCAGCAGGCTCGCGACATGGAAGGCGCCGGCGCCGTAACCGACCGCGACGATCTCGCGGGCATCGCCGTTGAACAGGTCGATATTGCCGTGGATCCAGGACAGCGCCGCCCCGACGTCGGTCGCGCCCATCGGCCAGGTCGCCGTTGGAGCCAGACGATAGTTCACGCGCACGCCGATCATGCCGTTGCGTGCGGCAAAGCACATCGCCTCGTCCTGGATCTCGCGGGACAGGTCCGGCGCCCCGCGGTCGCCGGTGAAGGTATCGCCCGCCACGAACAGCAGCACCGGCCGCGGCGTATCCGCCTTGGTGGCCTCGCTGGTGGCGACGTCGAGCACATTGGCCTCGCTGTCGCCATAGCGCAGGCCGCGCGAAAAGGTGACCTGCTCGCACAGCCGTGCGGCGCCGCCGGCGGTGGTGTCGTTGTCGGTGAGGCCTGTCAGCACGAGGTCGGACGGCACGCTCGGCCGCGCCGGCGACGGGCCATGCGCGGAGGCGGCTGTCACGGTCAGAGCAAGAAGGAGGACGAGACAATTCTTCATCATGGGGGTGCCGGCCTTGCGCGCTCCATATTGGAAGGCGGGTTTGGCCTGTCTTTTCAAATCGCCTTATTACGTCATCTTGTCAGATCATCTTGCGGCGATTTCACGGCACTCTCGCTGCGCTCTTCGCGTCTGGATCAGTTGCCCGGCTGGAACGTGCAGTCCGCCCCGCTGCCGTCCTTCTGCCTGATCGCGTTGGGGTCGATCGTGCAGCTCAGCTTGGTCAGGCTTTCGAAATTCGAACCCGCCGCGCCGTCGGAGGGAATGCCTGCCAGCGCCTCGGTCGCGAAGATCTCGTTGGCCGTGGACCCGTTCACGGTTTTGACCTTCTTGCCGAAGGAGACCTCGCAGTTGCGCAAGGTGATGTCGACATTGCTGGTGCGGCAGACGATCCTGTCTGCGGTCACCACGATCGGCTTCTTGTAGGGAATGTCGGCATTGGCGGCGAACAGCATCGCCACCGCCTTCTTCTCGGCGCCCGAGAGCAGCGGCGACAGCGGCGCGATCACGCCCGCCAGCGCCAGCGCGGTGGAGCCGGAGATTTTCGTCGATGTGGCGCCGGAAGCGCCTGCGGCATGCGTGGCGCCGGCGACGAGCACGGCACCGGCAAGGCAGGCTGAGATCGCTAGCTTCATGATCGCCTCTCCGGTCGCGGCGTCTCGGCCGCGGCGCTGGCTGAGCCTATGATAGATGTCTCGTCCCGGGGAAGCTACATCGTGGTGCGTTCGCGAACATCCCGATCGTTGTTGTCCTACCCGATGCAGGGGAGATCAAGATGAAATCGACCGCGCGGGGCACGCGGCCGACATCGATATGGCGCGCAGGCAGGCGACCTGCCCGCCTGCGCCTCATCCGCTCGTCTAGCTGCTCGGCCCGCCCTGAAGCGCGTTGAGCAGCTTGTTGCCGCCAGGCACGCCCCAGCCGGTGCAGGCGTCCCATCCGGGACCTGCCTTGTATTGTCCACTGAGCAGGCCGTCGGTGTCGTTGTTGCCGACGGTGATGTCGCGCAGCACGCCTGATGGGCCGAACTTGGAATAGAGCAGGGCGTTGAAATTGCCGGAGCGTGCGCCGAGCGCAGCATTGATCCGGGCGATCAGGCTCGCCCACAGCGGTGCGGAGGCGCTGGTGCCGCCGGCAATCTCGAGCTTGCCGCCCGACATCGTCAGATAGCCCGTGGCCGGATCGGCATTGGCCGCGACGTCGGGGATCGCGCGTCCGGCAAAATGCCTGGGATTGATCGAGTTCGGCACGATGCCGTTCTGCCAGCTCGGCACAGGCGTGATGTCGCTGACGCCGCCGCCGGTGCCGCTGCCCGGGCCGTCGTTCCAGACGGTTTCGGTGATCTGCACCTGCTTCTTGGCGTTCGCGCGCGCATGCAAGGTGGTTCCGCCCACCGCCAGCACATAGGGGCTGGTTGCGGGGAAGTTCACATGCGCCCTGCCGTCCTGCATCTGGGCTTCCGAGCCGTCGTCGCCGGTCGACACACAGAACGTGATGCCGAGATGGGCCGCCGCGAGGAAGCTGTGGTTGCAATGGTCGATCGCCGCCGGCGACCAGATCACGCCGCTGTTGTTGAAGGCCTGATTCTCGTCCCAGCCCCAGCTGATCGAGACGACGGAGGGATCGTTGACGGAATCGCTGACGACCTTGGCGAGACAATCGACCAGACCCTTCTCGTCGAAGGTCGAGAAGTAGGTCGCGATCTTGGCGCCGCCGCCGAGCGCGCCGGCGACATCGACATCCAGCATCACCTCGCCGGTCGAATCCGGATCGCCGGCCGGATCGGTCGAGACGCCGTCGACCGCGATGACCGCAACCTCCGGCGCGGGAACGCCGATCTTGGCGAAATAGGCCGCGACGTCGGGCGTCTCCACGCCGCCGCCGAATTCGAGCAGGCCGATGCATTGCTTGCTGGCGTCGATCTTGGGGAAATCGTAGATGCCCGCGAGCTCGGTCGGGATGAACCAGTGCCGCACCGAGCTGGCGAAATCCGGCTTTGCGCTCGTCGCCGAATGACGCGAGCGGTGCAGCACACGATGGTTGTTGAGGCCGAATACGCCGGTGATGGCATCGCCGACTTCCGCCGGAACGTGCACCGGGCCGGTGCGGGCGTGGAAGTCGCCGAGCTTCGGATGGGAATAGTCGAACAGCGTGACGCCGAAGGCGTCGCTGACGTCGTCGACCGTGCCTGCGATGCCGAGCCGCGCGGCGGCGGGCTCGTTGCGGGTGACGACGAGCTTGTGCGCCTTGGCAAAGTCCTCGATCGACTTGATGGCCTTGGGATCGGAGCCGTAATTGCTCGCGAGCTGGTCGCGCGTCATGTATTTGCGCTCTCTCGGAAGCTTCTTGTCGAGATCGGACAGATCAGGCAGATCGGCGGATCGCTTGACGCCGAGCGTCAGCTCGATCCAGCGCTGGCCGTTGGTTCGGCGCATCGCTTTCGAGCCTGTCGGCAGTTGATGGACTGAGTTGGGAAGTTCGACCATGTGGGGAGTTGCACTAGGGGACATAGTATTTCCTCCTTGTACGGGTTGGCGCGCTGGAAAACCTGGACTTGAAAACCTGGATTGCGGACGCACGTCCTGTTGGATCGAAAGCGTTCAGGTGTTCGAAAACGGATCGATGTGCGGCCGGCAGAAAAAGCCGGCAGGTCAGTAGACCAAACCTAAAATAGCAAACGTAGGCGATGCATCCTAACAGCGGGATGTCGATGCGGCAAAGCCGATCGCGCCGCGCGTGTCTCACAATCGCGTCAGATCATCACAGGCACAGCGTTCTACTGTGCATGGGGTTGTTTTCGAGTTTTGGATTGGTCAGGTCTGCTTCATCGTCCGGAAGGTGATCGAACAGCGGGGTGCCTCGACCGGCGGGATGCTGTGCTCCCATTGCGAGCGCGCCTCGCCGTCCATCAGATAGAGCGAGCGCGGCAGCGCCTCAAGCGTGTAGCGCTGCCATTGCTCGCCACGGCGGCGCCGGAAGCGGAATTTGCAGGACGTGCCGAGCGACAGTCCAAGCACCTTGTCGAAATGCGGCTTGTCGCGATGCCAGCCGATGCCGACCCCTTGATCATACCAGGTGCAGAGCACCTGTCGCACGCTGCCTTCAGCCAGGCCGGCCCATGCCTCCGCCTGCCGCGCGATCGGCGCGGCCCAGTCTGGGATCGGCGCGGCCTCGGTCAGCCGCTGCTGCGAATAGTCGTATTGATAGCCGAACCACGCCACGCGCCGGTTGCCCTCGAAGGCGCCGAACTGGAAGCGCTGCAGCGGCAATGCTGCGACGTGGCCGATCAGCTCCTGCTCGGTCATGGTGTCGATAAAATTGTCGATGTGCCGAAGGCCGGCGGGCCCCGCTTCTCCCTGGGCGAATAGACCAAGCTGCGTCATTCCTCGCATTTCCGTGATGGAACCTAATGGCGGCTGATGCGACTTATCTATTGACGCGGGAAGAAACATGCGAGGCTGTCATGGCAGAGAAGCATAGTGCCGATCCGGTAGAGATCATGCGGGCAACCGGTCATCCTGAGCTCGAATACGCCGCTGGCTGGACCATCGCTGGTCTCGTCACCATCGGCACCATCGTCGCCGCCTGGGTGTTTGCAATCTAGGCCACAGGGAATTGCAGCTCGAAGGCGACGCCGTCATAGGTCGGCACGAGCCTGATCGAGCCGCCATGGCTCGCCATCACCGCGCGCGCGATCGCAAGGCCCATCCCGGTACCACCGTGGTCGCGCCGGGTCGTGAAGAAAGCGTCAAAGATCCTGTCGCGGTTCGGCGCCGAGATTGGCTCGCCGTCATTGCTCACCACAAGCTTCAGCGTCGTCCGCTCGTCTACCGCCTCCAGCCTTATGGTCCCGGCCTTGTGCCGCACCGCGTTATCAGCGAGATGCGACAGCACGATCAGCGCCTTCTCGCCGGACATGCCGATCACCCGGTCGAGGCTGCCGGTCGCCTCGATGCGGCTTGCGGGAAACCGGCTGCGGAGGTCGGCGATGACGGGCGCAAGCTCCGTGCGCTCGTTCTGCGGCAGGGTCTCGGCGCGGGCGAGCTCGCGCAGCCGCTGCGCCATCGCCTCCAGCCGCCTTGTGTCCGACAGGATGTTGGCGATGAAGCTCCGCTCCTCCGCGGGGGTCAGGCTGTCGGACTTGCCTTGAAATGAATCCTGCAACAGCTCGGCCGCGCCCTTGATCGAAGTCAGCGGCGATTTCAGCTCGTGGGTGAGATGGGCGGAGAATGTCGCGATATAGTCGGACCGCCTCGCGAGCTGCTCGGCCATGCCGAGGAAGCTGTGCGAGAGCTGGGCGAACTCCCGCGTGCCGTAGTGCTGCAGCGGCTGGAAGGCCTCGCGGTCGCCACTCCTGATCCGCGCTGCGCGATCGATCAGCTCGCGCATCGGCCGCGTGATGGTGCGTGAGAAGACGAGGCCGATCGCAATCGTGCCGAGGATCACCGCAAGCCCCGCCAGCACGAACTTGGCCCGCTCCTGGTAGAGATGATCGAAAATGTTGCTCGGCGTCCGCGTGGTGTAGATCACGCCGGCAACGCGGTTGTTGACGATGACGGGCATCGCCGAGAACACATGCACGCCAAGGCCGCGACTGAAGGAATAGATCGGCGGCGGCGGTTTGTCCGGCACGCGGTTGCGCAAGGTCGCGCGGTACTGCCCATGCAGCGCGTCGGCGACCTCCTCGATATGGGCGAGCGACTGCCCGACCTCCTGCCGCCCGGCGATCACCACGCCCTGCGGGTCGAGGATCCGAAAGCCGGCCAACGTCACCTTCTGCGTCTCGCGGATGATCGGCGTCAGCCTGGCGCCGATCTCGACATAGCCGGCTTGTGCCGGATGGGGCGCAGGCAGCGCATCCGGCCGCCGCCGCAGCAGATCATTCGCTGTGAGGTCGAGTGCGGGCCGGATTGGCGTGACCTGGTCGCCGGGGTCAGGCAGCACGTTCGCCGGCACCTCGGCGCCGAGCGTCAGGCCGCTGTCGAGCCTCGCCGTGACCTCCTGCGCATAGATCGTCGCCAGCACGCGGCTCTGCGCGATCAGCTCGGCCTGGGTCTGGCGGATCAGCTGGTTGTCATAGAGGCGAAAGAAGAACAGGCCGACCAGCGGCAGCACGGCGACGGTTGCGAGCACCGCGAAGATGACGAGCCCAAGCGATGGCCGCCATTTGTCCGGCGCCGCGCTCATGCCTCTTTCTCGCAGCGGCCGAGCTTGAAGCCGACGCCGTGGATGGTTTCGATCACGTTCTCGCAATTCAGCGCCGCCAGCTTGGCGCGGATGTTGCGGATGTGGCTGTCGATGGTGCGGTCGGAGACCTGGATGTTGAGCTGATAGGCGGCCCGCATCAGTTGCTCACGGTTGAACACCGAGGTCGGCCGGGTCAGGAACGCGCGCAGGATGCCGAACTCGATCGCGGTCAGCTTGAGCGGCGTGCCGGCAAAAGTCGCGACATGCTGCTCGGCGTCGATCAGGAGGCCGCCCTGCGACAGCGCCGCGGGGCTGGCCTTGGCCTCGCCATTGCGGGGCGCCAGGCGGCGCAGGATCACGTTGACCCGCGCCACCAGCTCGCGCGGGCTGAACGGCTTCGTCACATAGTCGTCGCCGCCGATCTCGAGGCCCAGGATGCGATCGATCTCCTCGTCGCGGGCCGACAGGAACAGGATCGGCACATCGGAGACCTTGCGGATCTCGCGGCAGACGTCGAGGCCGTCGAACTCGGGCATGCCGATGTCGAGCACGATCAAATCGGGCCTGTCGGCGGCAAAGCGGGCGAGCGCCTCCTTGCCGTCGCGCGCCTCGATCACGTCCATGCCGGCTCTCTTCAAGGCGACGCGGATGACCTCGCGGATGTGGCCCTCGTCGTCGACGATGAGAATGCGATGCGCCAAGGAAACTCTCCGCTTACCCTGCCGGCTGGCCGCCGGACGCGCCTCTGGCCTCCGCCTCCAGCCGGCGTTGCAGCCGCCAGCTGCGGAAGCCCCAGGCCCGCCAGGCCATGTCCAAGCGCTGAGTATCTACAAGGCGATCGTGGCACCCAACAAGGGTGCCGTCGGCACGAATCCGCATGATCCTCTCGATGGCGGGCAAAGCCTGTGGTCCGAGCCGCGCGAGATAGCCTGTATCGATCGACATGCCCTTGCCCGAGACTTCCCGGCTGTGTGCCGCATTGTAGTCTGCAATGAACGCGTCGAAGTTCATCAGGGAGCAGCCATACAGCACGATCGTTAACGCGATCAGATTGGCGGCGACGAGCCAGCGGTTGGACCTGACGAGCACGATGCGCGCCGTGATCAGGATCAGCCCCAGCGCCACCAGCCCCATCCAGATGAAGGCCGCGATTCGCCAGTAGGTCAGCATGTAGATGTCCACGTAGAGATCGAGGCGGAAGATGGACGAGGCGACCAGCAGCACATTCTGTCCGACCCAGAGATAGACCAGCGGACGGATCACGTTCGATTTCTCGGCAGGCCCGTCGGGTCGCATCGCGACCAGCACGAAGGCAGCGGCGAGCAGCGCGGTCGCAATCAGCGGATAGGCCCCGCGATGGGCGTAGGCCGCGTAGGTCATGTTGGCCGGCAGCGCCACGTGCCCCCAGAGATAGAGCCCGTCGAGAATGGACTGTGCCGCGAACAGCAGATTGAACAGGATCAGCGAGCGCAGGATCGTCGATGGTCCCAAGAATTGGGCCGAGATGACCGGCGCGAGTGCCGGCGGCTCGTCAGGCTCGGCGATATCAGTGGTGGCAATCGTCCTGCGCCGCCAGCGCACATCGATGAACGGCCAGACCAGCGCCAGCATCATGGTCCAGAACAGCAGGCGCGGAAGGCTGACATAGTCGAGAATGAGCTTCGGATTGAGCAGGAGCACCCACTGTTCGATCACCGGATTGGCCGCCGCGAACAGCGCGACGAAAACGGTGCCGAGCGCGGCCGGCAGCAGCCAGAGTGCAATGCCGCGGGTGAAGGCCGACATGTTGAAGACCTGGAGCGCTTCGAGGAAGAACCTGAAGGGCCCGAGCAGGATAAAATTGCGGAGCGCGCGAAGGCGGTCCGCCAGACCAGTCGTCTCCGGATTGGTTGCGAGCAGCAGGGCGATGAGCAGCGCGGCGAGGAGGATCAGGAACGACAAACTGTTGAGCTCCTCGACGGCCGGCACGAGACCGGCGACGAGAATGACCGCGCCGGTCACGGCACGCCGCCGATCGAGGGCCGCATGATTGAACAGCATGGACGCGCAGACCATTGCGATCGCAAAGAGCGGGAGCGACAGCCCGATCCGCTCGCCATAGAACAACCAGTCCGCGAGCGCGGCCAGCGCCAGCGCAAGCCCGATCTTGGCTGGAATTGGGGATGCCCTGTTCGGCTGCAGGTCCGCTGCGATCATCGATGCCAGGCTCGTCATGTCCGAAAGACCTTTCGTGATATGTGCACCACGAAGTCTGACCGGCGCTTATGCAGAAGGAGGGATCAAGCTCTGCATGGTTTCAGGAGTCTTTTGCAGATTTCGTGCAGGCCCGCTTTTGGCTCTCGCGCCGCGTCAATCGCCTTGATAGGTGCGAGACATCCGCCACTGCTCGGACGCGATGCATCATGCAATTCCTCCGTCGTATCGGCCTCGTCCTGCTCTGGTCTGCCGCGCCGCTCCTCGCATTCGTAGCCGCAAACAAGAACGACCCCTATCTGCTCGCGTTGCGTGGCGTTGGAAACGTCGCGCTCGTCGTCGCAAGCGTCGTAATTGCCGCCCTGCTGCTCCGGCGCGGGTGTTGGCACAGCCTGCCCGGCAAGCTGCTCGTCGTGCTCTGGTGCCTGCCGCCGATCCTGATGGCGGTCGCGCATGTCAGCTTTGAGCTGCGCAAGCATGACGTGCTCAGCGCCGATGTGGCCGAGGCGCGTCAGCTCGGGCCGCACTTCGTGGTCGGCTATTCGTCCTTCCCCGAGGTGGCGCGCCTTGCCGGGCAGGGGCTGATCGGCGGCGTCTACGTCACCCGGCATAACATCCGCGGCCGGACGGTCGATGCGCTACACGCCGAGATCGCGGCGCTTCAGGACATCAGGCGTGCGGCCGGCCTGCCGCCACTCATCGTCGCGGCGGACCAGGAAGGTGGCATCGTCGGACATCTCGCACCGCCGCTGACGAAGGTGCCGGCGTTGGCGACGCTGGCGGCGCTCGCACCCGACGATCAGCAGGTCAAAGCGGAAGAGTTCGGTCGCATCCACGGCCGCGAGCTTGCCGGCCTTGGCGTCAATCTCAACCTCGCGCCGGTGCTCGATCTCAAGCCGCCGCAGCCGCGCAACCGCCTCGACTTCCACACGCTGATCGGCCAGCGCGCGATTGCCACCGATCCGGCCGTCGTCAGCACGATCGCGACGGCCTATGTGCGGGGACTGGAGAAGTCCGGCGTCGGCGCCACGCTCAAGCATTTCCCGGGTATCGGCCGCGTGCGTACCGACACCCACCATTTCAGCGCCAATCTCAACACTTCGGTCAGGGAATTGGAAGCGACCGATTGGCTGCCGTTCCGCGAGGTGCTGTCACAGTCGCGCAGCGCGCTCATGGTGGGCCATGTAACCCTCACGGCCGTCGATCCTGATCGCGCGGCCTCGCATTCGAAACGCGTCGTCGACGGCATCATTCGCGACACCTGGAAGTATCAGGGTATCGTGATGACCGACGATCTCGTGATGGGCGCGATCTATCAGCACGACGTCTGCAAGGCCGTGGTCGAAGCCATCAATGCCGGCGTCGACCTGCTGCTGGTCGCCTATGACGGCGCGCAATTCTATCGGATCTTTGGATGCGCCCTCGACGGATCCCGGCACGGCAAGCTGGATGGGGCCATGTTGCGCGCGAGCGCGGCGCGGCTGGAGAAAGGCTTTGCGATCGAGCAGGCGCGGGCGGCCTTGGGCGCCATTCGCATCGTCGAAAAGAATCAGCCCTTAACGAACTGGCGATAGTCCGGCTCGCGGTGAAACCAGAATTCGTAGCCTGAGATACCCTTCTGCATAGCGACATCATGGATCGGCTGATTGAGCGGGACAACAGGAACGTCGCGCATGCATAGCGCGATGAAATCCTTGACGGCCTTGTCGTACTCGGCGTCATCCGTGGTGAAGCGCGCCTTGTCGATCAGGGCGTCCATCGTCTTGTTCTGATAGGACGAGATGTTGAAGATCGAATTGTTGCCGTGGAAATTCCAGTAGAAGTAATATTCGGGATAGTCGAGCCAGCCGCTGAAGCGGTTGAGCGCGAGTGGCAACTCCTTCTTGTTCAGCGTGGTGCGCCAGTTCGCGCCGGGGATCTTCTCGATCCCCGCCTTGATGCCGATCTTGGCGAGGCTCTCCTGGATCAGGATTGCGGTCGGCTCCCCGACGGTGGCGGTGCCGGTGTCGAGCGACAGCGTCGTGTCGAGGCCGGATTCGAAGCCGGCCTCCTTCATGAGCGCCTTGGCCTTGTCGAGATCCGTGACATAGGGGAATGGCTGCGGCCAAACCGGCTTAGAGACGTCCGCCGCGCCGCCATACATCGGAACAGCGCGACCGAAGAAGGCGCTGCCCTGGATCTGCTCATACGGCATCGCCCAGGCGATGGCCTGGCGCAGCTTGATGTTGTCAAAGGGCGGCTTCGCGGTGTTCAGCGCGACATACCAGAGCGCGTTGGGGATCGGCACGCCTGAAACTTTGACCTTGCCCTCTCGGATGATCTGCTCGAAATCGCGCGGGGCGAATCCGCTGGAGATGTCCGCGTCCCCCCGCTCCAGCATGGCGCGGCGGGTGCCGGCGGAAGGAACGTCGCGCGCAATCACGCGCTTCACTTTCGGCAGCGGCCCGCTCTTCCAGTCATCGAACCGCGTCAGCACCGTCTCGCTGCCAGGCTTCCAGCTTTCGATCCGGTAGGCACCGCCTCCGGCTTCGTTGGTCTTGAGCCAGGCCAGTGCCCACGGGTCTTCCGCCGTCGCGTTCTTCTTGGCGAGCTCGGAATTGATGATGAAGGGCACGACGACCGCGACGTTGAACAGCAGCATCTTGTCTTTCCGGACATAGTCGATCCGGAACGTGTGGTCGTCGACCACAACGAATTGCTCGGGCTTTTCCAGAGATCCCGCCGACATCTGGAAGGTCGGAAAGCCGCCGACCTTCACCGCGCGATCGAACGACCATTTGACATCCTTGGCAGTCACAGGCGTGCCGTCGTGGAATTTCGCGTCCTTGCGCAGCTTGAAGGTGCAGGACATGCCGTCGGCGGCAACCTCCCAGCTCGCGGCAAGCTCGGGGGCAAGCTTCTCGCGGTCGTAAGACAGCGTGCCATCGGGCAGCGTCTTCGAAGCATAGGTCAGCAGGCGGTCGTAGCAGTTCCAGGACAGGCCGTTCACCGTCTGGTTGGAGCCGACGCCCTGCATGTCCAGCGAGTTCGGTCCGAGCTCCTGCACCACCAGCAAGGTCTCGGCCCGCGCTTGTGCTTGGACGAGCGACGGGACGATCGTCATTCCGGCGACGCCGAGACCGCCAAATACGATGCTGCGGCGGGTCAAATCGAACGACGATGGGCTCAAAGGTGCCTCCTTGAGAGCGATCGCTATCCAAAGAGGCAAGGCGCGTGCCATCGGCCGCGCTTCATGGCGTCGCAGCCGACATCAAACGCCGCTACGGGGTGACCGCTCCGCGTGTCACCGCGCGCGGGGCGGTCAGCTCTTTCCAGGTGGAATTGGCGACATGCACCGGCGAGAAGGCCGGGCGCTCGACATAGTGCCCATCGCCCGCCTCGGCCCGCAGATCGCCATCCTTCCACACGATGCGACCGCGCGAGAGCGTCGCGGCAGGCCCGCCGGTGCAGGCAAAGCCCTCGAACACGTTGTAATCGATCCGGCTCATCTGCCGCGTCGCGCTGATGGTCTTCGTCGCCTTCGGGTCCCACACCACGAGATCGGCATCCGAGCCGACGGCGATCGCGCCCTTGCGCGGATAGATATTGAGGATGCGGGCGATGTTCGCCGAGGTCACCGCGACGAATTCTTCCTTGGTCAGACGCCCTGTCGTGACGCCGGCGGTCCAGAGCAGCGCCAGGCGATCCTCAAGACCGCCGGTGCCGTTCGGGATTCTCCTGAAATCGCCGAGGCCGAAGCGCTTCTGCTCGGTCGTGAAGGCACAATGGTCGGTCGCGACCACTTGCAGCGAGCCTGACTGCAGGCCGGCCCACAGACTGTCCTGGTGCGATTTGTCGCGGAACGGCGGCGACATCACGCGCTGGGCGGAATGATCCCAGTCCTTGTTCTGGTATTCGCGCTCATCGAGCAAGAGATGCTGGATCAGCGGCTCGCCATAGACGCGCTTGCCTGCGGCCCGCGCCCGCGCGATCGCCTCGTGCGCCTCGCGGCAGCTGGTGTGCACGATATAAACGGGCGTGCCGGTCATATCGGCGATCATGATGGCGCGGTTGGTAGCTTCGCCCTCGACCTCCGGCGGCCGCGAATAGGCATGGCCTTCTGGGCCGGTGACGCCGCGCGCGATCAGCGCCTCCTGCATCAGGGCGACGACATCGCCGTTCTCCGCGTGCACGACAGGCATCGCACCGAGATGGGCGCAGCGCGCGAACGAATTATAGAGCTCGTCATCATTCACCATCAGGGCGCCCTTGTAGGCCATGAAGTGCTTGAAGGTGTTGATGCCGTAGGTTTTGACCACGATCTCCATCTCGTCATGGATTTGCTTCGACCACGACGTCACCGCCATGTGGAAGCCGTAGTCGGTCGCGGCCTTCTCGGATTTGTGCCGCCACTCCTGATAGGCCGCCAGCATCGACTGGCCAGGATCGGGCAGGCAGAAATCCACCACCATGGTGGTGCCACCCACGAGCGCGGCTTTCGTTCCGGATTCGAAATCATCGGCGGTGACGGTGCCCATGAACGGCATTTCGAGATGAGTGTGGGGGTCGATGCCGCCCGGAATGATGTAGGCGCCGCCGGCGTCGATGATCTCGCAACCTGTCGGCGCCGCGATCGATGCGCCGATCGCGACGATGCTGTCACCCTCGATCAGCACGTCCGCGCGGCGCGAGTGATCATGATTGACGACGGTGCCGCCGCGGATGAGGAGGGACATGGGAACTCCGAAGGGAGAGTGGGGGAGGGACGTGGCAAAGGCTAAGCGCGCCAGTCGCGATGCGACAGGCGAAATTTTAGTCAGCGCTCGCTTTCGGCCCCCTGACGCCCTCGCGGCCGCTACGCCGCCCGCGCGATCAATCCGTCGATCATCGCGTGCACGAGGCCCGCGATCTCCCTGCGCAACGCCGGCAGCGGCACGGCGACCAGCTTCTGCTCCAGTCCAAGCGCCACCATGCCGTGCACCGCCGAGAACAGGCTGCGCGCCGTGATGCCGAGCTCCTCCGGACTGCGTTTGGGAAACAGCGCGGCCAGCGGCACGTAGATGTGCCTGAACAATTGCATCTGATCGTCGATCGACCAGTCGGGGACGATCTTGTCGGCTTCCATGCGATGCTCGAACAGCGCGCGCCAGAGCTGGAGATTCTCCGCGGCGAAATCGCAATAGGCGATGGCGATGCGGACCAGCGTTTCCTGGGGGGGAGGGTCGCCCGCGCCTTCCGCGGCGCTGAGCGCATCGTCCAGTCGATGCAGCGTTCGCGAGCCGACGCGGAGGATCAGCTCGTCCACGTCAGCGACGAGATTGTAGACCGCTCCATTGGCGCAGCCGATTTCACGGGCGAGGTCGCGCGTCTTCAGGCCCGCCAGCCCCCTCTCGGCGATCATCCGCTCGGCCGACCGGATCAGGTCGATCCGAAGTTTCTCTCGACGTTCCAAGGCTTTAGTCATCTGTTAACCAAAATTCGTGAGCATTGCTCAAAATTTCTCTTGAGCGTCGCTCAAGATATGCTAGAAGGCGTCTGTGAGCAATGCTCATAACAGGGAGCAAGCAATGTTCAAGACCGTCGTCACACTTTTCCGCGGCAGCGTGGCCGCCGCCG
Organism: Bradyrhizobium campsiandrae; assembly: GCF_014529705.1. Classification (GTDB taxonomy): domain Bacteria; phylum Pseudomonadota; class Alphaproteobacteria; order Rhizobiales; family Xanthobacteraceae; genus Bradyrhizobium; species Bradyrhizobium campsiandrae. The sequence goes on along the minus strand of NZ_JAANIH010000026.1, from coordinate 66,986 downwards.
GTGAGGAGCTGGAGGATCGTACGGCCCTGCTGATCCTCGACCAGCAGATGCGCGATGCGGCTGCAGCGGTCGAGCGCAGCAAGCGGACGCTGGCCCTGGCGATTGCGCAGGACCAGCAGGAAGGCCGCAAGCTCGAGGCGACCGTCGCTCGCATCGCCGATCTCGAGACCCGCGCGGTCGCGGCGCTCGATGGCGGCCGCGAGGATCTCGCCAAGGAAGCCGCCGAATCCATCGCAGGTCTCGAAGCCGACCGCGATGCGGCGCTGACGGCGCGGGCGCTGTTCGCGACCGAGATCGTCAGGCTGAAGCGTCACGTCGCGAACGCGCAGGCGCGCATTACCGAGCTCGATCGCGGCCGCCGCGTCGCTCGCGCCTCGGAGGCCGTGCGCTCGCTTCGTCGCAGCGGCATCGAGGCGGCGCGTCCTTACGAATCCACGCTGCCGGAGGCGGAGAGCACCCTGCGCCGCTTGCGCGAGCGCCAGATCGAAGCCCAGGCCGCCGATGACGCGCTGGTCGAGCTGGATGCGGCCACCGGCCCGCTGGCCACCGCCGAGAAACTCGCCGAACAGGGCTTTGGCCCCCGCCTCAAGACAACCGCGGACGACGTGCTGGCGCGGTTGAAGTCCAAGCGCGCACCGACTGCCTAACTCAACGATGATCATTCACCTCGACGTCAAGCAACAGGAGACCAATATGAACCCGACCACCCCGTCCCACAGCCACGCCTGGGTTACTTTCACCTACGTCTCGTTCGCCGCCTCGGCCTTTATGGTCGGCATGGGCATTTTCTTTCTGCCGCTCGATCTCTCGGTCAAGGGCTACCTTGCCATGGGCTTCCTGATGCTGACGCAGTCCTGCATCACCATGACAAAGACGATGCGCGACAATCACGAGAGCGGCCGGTTGGTGAATCGTATCGAAGATGCCAAGGCCGAGCGTTTGCTGATGGAGGTCGAGCGCGGCTCGCGTGCGGCGTAACGCCACGCGATCGCGCTTGCGATCTGAGCGGCGGACGCCGAGGCATCCGCCGCTTCATCGCGCCGTTTTGCGGTGGGCCCGCAACAATTCCTTTACCCTGCCTGCACCGCAGCAGGTTGTACTTATCGCTCCTTAATGGCCTCGCGCGAAGAACGGCTCGGATGACGGGCAAGCGATATGGTGGCATCTGGCAGCGACCAAACTGCGGGACGAGTCGGGAACGTTATCCGGCGGCTGAGCGACCATGCCGCGTTTTGGTTCAAAGCCTTTGCCCAGCCGGCCATCGACCTTTCCTTGCGGACCCACCCTGGCCAGTTGACCCGCATCGTCGAGAGCCCCGGTCGGTGGTTGTCGCAGGACGAACTCGAAAAACTGGTCGCGCAGCTGCGCATCGTGGCCGCGAAGACATTGCCTGCCAATGAGCTGACCTACGGTATCTTCCCGGGCGAGCGCGAGCGCCTTTCACGCGCCATCGTCACACTGATTTCCGAGGAGGACAGCGGGCGCCCGATCGCCTTCAACGCGCTGTCGGTGATGCAGGTCGAGCTCGACGGTGCGCCCGTCGACGTCACCCACCTCGGGCTCGTGATGGTCGATCCTGATGCGCGCGGGCAGGGGCTGTCATGGGTGCTCTACGGCCTGACCACGCTCGTCTTGTTCCTGCGCGACGGCCTGCGCCCGCGCTGGATCTCCAATGTGACCCAGGTGCCGTCCGTGGTCGGCATGGTCACCGCGACCTTCTCCGACGTCTATCCGTCGCCGCGGCCCGAGGCGCGCCAGAGCTTTGCCCATCTTCAGCTCGCCCGCGGCATCATGCGGCAGCATCGCGCCGTGTTCGGGGTCGGCGAGGAGGCCGGCTTCGACGAGAGCCGCTTCGTCATTACGAACGCCTATACCGGCGGTTCCGACGCGCTGAAGAAGACGTTCGACGAGGCGCCGAAACATCGCGATCCGCAATATTCCGAGTTCTGCGCCCGGGAGCTGGACTATGAGCGCGGCGACGACGTGCTCCAGATCGGCCGCATCGATCTGGCCGCCGCGCGCGCCTACCTGTTCGAACAGGTGCCGCATGGCTCGTTGCCCGGCCTGCTGGTTGCTTCCCTGTTCCTGGGACTGCAGCGGCTGGTGCTGCCGGTCCTGCACTGGCTCGACGACGACAGGACGTTCGGCACGTTGCGGCCCCGGCAGGAGCGTGGCCGATGACATCATCAGTGATTGCAAATGCGATCGTCAATGTCTGCGGCGTGATCGGGCTCGTCGTCGCCATGCTGGCGCTTCACCGCCGCGACGCGCAGAGTCCCCTGACCGGCCGCTTCCTGATCGCGCTCGGCATCGTTGCGCTGCTGTTTCTGGTGCGAAGCATCGCGTGGTTGACCGCAAGCAGCCTGCTCGACGACCTCTCGGTGATTCCCGCCGCCGCCATTCCCTTCGGCGCGCTGATCGTGACCGAGGGAATGCTGCGGCGGCACGCGCCCCGTGCCGTCAAGCTTGCGGTGATCATCGGCGCCGTGGTGCTCGGCCTTGGCGGTGGGTTGGGGCTCGAACGTTTCGACACGCCTTACGCCGTCGCGCTGGCACTGTTCCAGCTCTTCGGGTTTGCGGCCTGCGCGGTTCTGCTCGCAGCCCGCGACCGTCAGTCGCTGATGGCCTCGGAGAACCGCGCAATCGATCGCATGACCCTTGGCGCCGTCATCGTGCTGCCTTTCATCGTCACCGATTTCGGTGCGTTGATGCCGAACATGCCGGTCAAGCTGGGCGCGCTCGGCGCGCTGCTCGTGGTCACCGCCATGCTGATCGCCGGCAGCAGCGGCGAAGCGCGCTGGCACGCGGTGCTGCTCACCGTGCTCCGGCTGGTCAGCTCGGCACTGCTCGGGCTCGTTGCCGCCTTCGTCGCCCCCGACGTCGACGCTGCACAGGTTGTGCGCTTCTGCGCCATCGCCGTGTCAGGCGTGCTGGCGATCGGCCTCATGACCGATACTTTGCGGTCCTTGCTCGAATCCCGCGCCTCGGGCGTGCTGAGCTCGGTCGCGAGCTCGCCGGCGACAACGCGCGACCAGCTCATCGCCGAGCTGCTGCGTCATCCCTTGTTCGAGAGCGCCAGACGTTACCGCGAGGATGAGCTTGCGGCCTATGATCCGCTGTTGCTGCGCCATCGTCTGGCGAGCCATCGTGTGCTGCGGCGCGCGGATGCGCCATGGGGACATCAGCCGATCGATCCCGCGGTGGAGCGGCTGGCCTCGCTGATGGCTGCCAGCAACGCGACGCATCTCGTCGTGCTCTCGTCCGATCCGGTCGATATTCTCGCGCTCGCGGTTCCCGTGACGTCGGCCGATCCTGCCACCGAGACTGCGATCGCGTTGGTGCAGCGCATTTTGATCATGGCGACCTGACAGCATATCGCGCCTGCGAAATGCAACCGAGCCATGACGGATCGCGCATGCGTGCTCTCTTGCGCCGGGACACGGGCCGGCGCACTCTGCCCAGGCGGTGCGGAGAATGCCGCCAATAAAGATGGCCCGAGGAAGCATCCATGGCGGTGACGCGGATCGACTGCGACATCCACCCGGCGGTTGGTGGCACGCGCACCACGCTGCTGCCCTATCTCAGCGATCACTGGAAAGAGCAGGTGGTGAGCCGCGCCATCGACGGCCTCGATCTCACCTCCTATCCGCCCAATATGCCGCTGTCGGGCCGGGCCGATTGGCGGCCGGCCAATGGTGCCAAGCCGGGCTCGGATCTGGCGATGGTGCAGCAGGGTGCCTTCGACCAGCTCGGCGCGAGCCACGCGATCCTCAACGTGCTCTATGGCGCCCAGGCCGTGTTTGATCCCTACATGGCGGCGGACTTCTGCAAGGCGATCAACGACTGGATCGCCGCCGAATGGCTGTCGCGCGACCCGCGCCTGCGCGCGTCCATCGTGGTGCCGATGCAGGCGCCTGACCTCGCCGTCGAGGAGATCGAGCGCCGCGCGGGTGACAACAGATTCGTCTCCATCCTGGTGCTGGCGCAGGGCGAGACGCTGCTGGGCCGCCGGCATTTCTGGCCGGTCTATCAGCTCGCGGAGAAATACAAGCTGCCGCTCGCGATTCATGCCGGCACGCAATATCGCCAGGCGCCGAGCTCGGCGGGCTGGCCGTCGTACCGCTACGAATATTACTTCGTCGAGGCCCAGGCGTTTCAGGCGCAGATCCTGAGCCTGATCTACGAGGGCGTGTTCGGCAAGTTTCCGAACCTGAAGGTCGTGCTGATGGAGTCGGGCGTGAGCTGGCTGCCGGCCTTCATGTGGCGCGCCAACAAGACCTGGCGCGGCGTTCGCGTCGAGGTGCCCTGGGTCGAGCGCGAGCCCGCTTCGATCATCCGCGACAATTTCCGCGTCACCATGCAGCCGTTCGATGCGCCGGGCGATGCCGAAAGCGTCGCGGAGATCATCGATCAGATCGGTTCGGAAAAGATGTTCCTGTTCGCGTCCGACTATCCGCATTGGCAGTTCGACGGCGATGATCCGATCCCGCCGCATCTGCCGAAGAGCATTATCGCGAAGATGTGCGTCGACAATCCGCTGGAGACGTTTCCGCGGCTGTCGCTGGTCAACTAAATTCTAGGAGGTTCGCATGAGCGACGTCATCGACCGTCCGCTGCGCTGCGACGAGAAGCCTGCCGCAACACGCTTGCGCATCGTCGATTGCGACGTGCATCCGAGCCTGCGCTCGACCGACGATCTCAGCGAGTTTCTGCCGAAGCGCTGGCAGCAGCACCTGAAGGAATATGGCAGCCATCTGCGCACGCCCTATCTCTTCACCACGCCCTATCCGCGCTCCTCGCCGCTGATCGCGCGGCGCGACGCCTGGCCGCCGACCGGCGGGCCGCCCGGCTCCGATCTCGCCTTCATGCAGAAGCAGCACCTCGATCCGCTCGATGTCGAGTTCGGGATCTTGCAGGTGCTCGACCTCTTCATCTTCTCGCAGCAGAACCTCGAATTCGGCGCCGCGATCCAGCGTGCCATCAACGACTGGCAGCTGGCATTCTGGTCGCACCGGGATCCGCGTCTGAAGGCCTCGATCCTGGTCGGGCAGGATGGCGTGGACCTTGCCATCGCCGAGATCGAGCGCTGCGCCAAAACAGGCGAATACATCCAGATCAACGTCTCGCCGCGCGCCAACGAGCCGCTCGGCCGCCGCCGCTACTGGCCGATCTACGAGCGCGCGCAGGCGCTCGACCTGCCGCTCGGCATCCATGTCGGCGGCTATGGCGGCCACGCGCCATCAGGCGGCGGCTGGCCGTCCTATTATGTCGAGGAGCACCAGTCCAACGCCCACACCATCGCGGCGCAGCTTGCGAGCCTCGTCATCGAGGGCGTGCCGGAGCGTTTCCCGAAATTGAAGATCGTCTTCATCGAAGGCGGCTTCGGCTGGATCCCCTCGGCGGTGTGGCGGATGGACCAGCACTTCGAGCGCTTCCGCAGCGAGGTGCCGCATCTCAAGCGCAAGCCATCGGAATATGTGCGTGAAAGCTTCTGGTTCACCACCCAGCCGATCGACGAGCCCGACGAGGCGCGGCATTTGCGCGCGTTGATGGAATGGGTCGGAATCGACCGTCTCTTGTTCTCGTCGGACTATCCGCACTGGGATTTCGACGATCCGCGCTTCGCTTTCAAGACCCCGCTCACCGAAGCCGAGCGGAAGAAGATCTTCAGCACCAATGCCCGCGCGGTCTACAAGTTCTAGGTCGCAAGTTCTGTATCCCGAGTTCTGTACCCTATGGCCCGTCACATCGTCGCATCGACCTCGGAGATCCCGCCCGGCGGCAACAAGGTCGTCGATGTGGCCGGCCGCGACATCGTCGTATTCCATGTCAATGGCGAGTACTTCGCGCTGCTGAACCGCTGCCCGCATGAAGGCGCGCCGCTAGAGAAAGCGGCCTGCGTGGCGCGGCTGACCTCGCCCGAGCCTGGCGTCTACCAGCGATCGCGCGTCGGCGAGATGCTGCGCTGTCCCTGGCATGGTTGGGAGTTCGACATGCGGAGCGGCCAGTCCTGGTTCGACCCGAAACGGGTCAAGATCCGGTCCTATCCGGTCGCGGTCGAGCGCGGCGACGAATTACAGAAGGGGCCGTATTTGGCCGAGACGTTTCCGGTCCACGTCGAAGACTCTTATGTGATTGTCGAGGTCTGATCGGGCATTGCCGATTGTGATTCCAACGCAAGTGCGATATGGCTCACGCGCTTTCAAAGGCGGAGACGAGCTTTGTCGAAACAATCCCTGCGTGAAGAGGCCGAGCGCCTGATCCGCGAATCGATGGAAAAGAAAGCCATCGTCGTGAAGCAGGGCACCACCCGCATCGAGGCCGTCTGCGGCAAATGCGGCGCGCCAAACCGGGTCCAGGCGGAAAAAGGCCAGAGCCGCGTCAAATTCGCCTGCAAGAATTGCGGGCACAAGCAGGAGACGCTGTAGGCGTCCCGCCTAGCCCTTTACGAACCTCGCGAACGCATCCGCGTAGTCCGGGTGCCAGCGCGACAGCGGCGGGCGGTTCTCGACGATGTCGCCGGCGGCCCACAGCATGCGCTTCTCGTCGAGCGCGCGCGGCACGTCGTTGTCAGGGCAGAGGATGTAGAAATCGCCGGCCTTGAGCCGCGTCAGCATGAAGTCGACGGTCTGCTCCGGCGACCACGCGGCGGCCGGCTTCTCCGTGCGGCCCTTGGCGGTGAGCCCGGTGAAGACGAAACCGGGGATCAAGAGATGCGCGGTGATGTGGCAATCCCTAATATTGCGCAACTCGTGCTGGAGCGCTTCCGTAAAGGCTTTCACGCCGGCCTTGGAGACATTGTAGGCGGGATCGCCGGGCGGCGTGGTGATGCCCTGCTTGGAGCCGGTGTTGATGATCAACCCGGCCTTGCCGCGCGCGATCATGTTCGGCGCGAAGATGCGCGTGCCGTTGATGATGCCCCACATGTTGACGCCGATGATGCGCTGCCAATTGTCCGGCTCGCCGAACAGCGTACTGCCCGGCTGGATGCCGGCATTGTTCATCAGCAGGTCGGTGCCGCCGAAACGCGCGCCGACCGCGCGTTCCAGTTCCATGACGCTCTCGGCCCGGCTGACATCGGCCGCGGAAATCATCACATTCGCCGCACCCGCAAGGGATGACAGTTTTGTTGCAGCTTCCGCCAGCCTGCTCTCGTCGACGTCGACGATGCACACCTTCATTCCCGCCCGTGCAAAGGCCGTTGCGGCAGCAAGACCGATGCCCGATGCACCGCCGGTGATCACGGCGACATTGCCCTTAGCGATGACAGGATGCGACATATGGCAGTTCTCCGGAACTTGTTCTTGGTCGAGCTATAACATGGCAGTTGTGCGACTGCACAAGTCGGCATGGCAGCGCTTCGTTCCGCGCCGACTTTACGCCATTCCGGCATCGCTGTATTCTGTTCGACCTAACGATCGCTGCAAGATCGAGCCCAATCAATCAGCTACCTAGGGAGTACAGCCATGGCTGTGTCGCAGGCGATTCCGATCACGCGCCATCCGTTTGCCAACGGGTCCTACAAGCAGATGCTGATCGACGGGAAGTGGGTTGATGCCGCTTCCGGCAAGCGCTTCGAGTCTCACAATCCCGCGACCGGCGAGCTGCTCGCGACCGTTGCCGAGGGCGACAAGGAAGACATCGATCGCGCGGTCGCCGCGGCCCGCCGCGCCTTTGAAGGTCCGTGGAGCAAGGTCAAGCCGTTCGAGCGCCAGAACCTGCTGCTCAGGCTCGCCGACCTCGTCGAGAAGAATTTCGATGAATTGTCGCAGCTCGACACGCTCGACATGGGCGCGCCGCTCAGCCGCACCCGCGCCTATCGGCTGCGCGCCGTCGGCATGCTGCGCTATTACGCCGGGCAGACCACGGCGATCCACGGCGAGACGATCGAGAACTCGCTGCCCGGCGAAATCTTCTCCTACACGCTGAAGGAGCCGATCGGCGTCGTCGGCGCCATCATTCCCTGGAACGGCCCGCTGACCGCGACGATCTGGAAGATTGGACCTGCGATCGCCACCGGCTGCACCGTGGTGCTCAAGCCGGCGGAAGAAGCGCCGCTCACCTCGCTGCGGATCGCGGAGCTCGCGATGGAAGCCGGCATTCCGCCCGGCGTCGTCAATGTCGTGCCCGGCTATGGCGAGACCGCGGGCGCGGCACTCGCCGCGCACCATGACGTCGACAAGGTCGCCTTCACCGGCTCGCATATCACGGGCCAGTCGATCATCCGTGCCTCGGCCGGCAACCTCAAGCGCGTCTCGCTCGAACTCGGCGGCAAGTCGCCGGACATCGTGTTCGCCGATGCCGATCTCGACGCTGCCGTGCCGGGTGCGGCGATGGCGGTGTTCGCCAATTCCGGCCAGATCTGCAGCGCCGGCACGCGCCTGTTCGTCGAGCAGGCGATCTACGAGGAGTTCGTCGGCCGCGTCGCCGAGTTCGGCAAGAAGCTGCAGGTCGGCAACGGGCTCGATCCCAACGTGCAGATCGGCCCGCTAGTCTCCGAGCAGCAGCTCGAGCGCGTCACCGGCTATCTCGACATCGGCCAGAAGGAAGGGGCAAAGGCTCTCGCCGGCGGCGGCCGGGTCACCGAGGGCGCATTGTCAAAAGGCTTCTTCGTCTCGCCGACGGTGTTCGCGGGCGTCCAGGACAACATGCGCATCGCGCAGGAGGAGATCTTTGGTCCCGTCATCTCCGCGATCGCCTTCAAGGACATGGACGAACTGGTCAAGCGCGCCAACAACACCACATTCGGCCTCGGCTCCGGCCTGTGGACGCGCGACGTCACCAAGGCGCATGCGGTCGCAAAGCGCCTGCGGGCCGGCTCGGTGTGGGTGAATTGCTATCAGGCGATGGACCCGGCCGTGCCGTTCGGCGGCTACAAGATGAGCGGCTACGGCCGCGAATCCGGCAAGCAGCACGTCGAGGAATATCTCAACGTGAAGGCCGTCTGGATCAAGACGGGTTAAAGAATGATCCGAAAGAGTGCGAAGCGGCAGTCCCGCGGTCAGCTACCTCTCTGCACCTTCCATTTCCCGTCGGCTGTGCGCTTGAGCGCGGGGTCTCCGACGCTGACATGCTGGGCCAGAAAATCGATGAAGGTGCGGACGCGCGCCGGCAGCGGTCCACTGTGGCCGACATAGACTGCGTGGATATCCTCGCGGTCGCCCGGATTGTAGCCCTGCAGCACCGGGATCAGGCGCCCGGCCTCGATATCCGGACCGATATGAAAGAGCGCCAGCCGCGCGAGCCCGACCCCGCCGAGCGCGAGATTGCGGGCCGCTTCGCCGTCGCTGGCGCGCGCCGCTGGCGGTGGTAGCGCCTCTTCGCTGCGATCGCCGCGGCGGAAAGGCCAGCCACGGATGCTGCGCGGAAAGGTCCAGCCGATGCCGCGATGGTCGGCGAGATCGGCCGGTGTCTTCGGTACGCCGAAGCGATCGAGATAGTCCGGTGCCGCCACCACCACCATCCGGCTCGTGCCGAGCTTGCGCGCGATGAGGCGCGAGGCCCGTAGCGGGCCGACGCGAATGGCGACGTCGGCGCGCTCTTCCATCAGGTCGATCACGGTGTCGGTGAGCACGAGGTCGAGCGTGACTTCGGGATGCGCGGCGAGGAAGCGTGGAATCAGCGGCATGACATGAAGCATGCCGAAGGGAATGTTGCTGTTGACGGTCAGGCGGCCGCGCGGCGCCGTGCCGGACGCCGCCTCGCGCTCGGCCTCCTCGATCTCGGCAAGGATGCGCACCGCGCGCTGATAGAAGGCCTGGCCTTCCTCGGTGAGCTGGAGCTTGCGCGTGGTGCGGTTGACGAGCCGCGTGCCGAGCCGGGCTTCCAGACGCGAGATCAGCTTGCTCACGCCCGAGGGTGTCAGACGGAGCCGCCTCGCCGCCGGGGTGAAGCCGCCGAGGTCGACGACGCGGATGAAGACCTCCATCTCGGCGGAGCGGTTGGTGTCGATGCGGGCCATGTTGAATTCGGGTCACAAATGATTGGATTGAGGACATTCTAATCGTTTCGCGCCGACGCGGCTATGTCCCCGTTCTCGATCATGTTCGTCTTGACCGGAGCCTTGCATGCCTCCCGCCGTTCTCGCTCTCGCCGCTGGTGCCTTCGGCATCGGCACCACCGAATTCATCATCATGGGCCTGCTGCTGCAGGTGGCGGCCGACATGCACGTCTCCGTTCCGGCCGCGGGACTGTTGATTTCCGGCTATGCGCTCGGCGTGTTCGTGGGCGCGCCGATCCTGACGCTGGCGACGCGGCGGATGCCGCGCAAGGCGGTGCTGCTCGCGCTGATGGCGATCTTCACGCTTGGCAACGCGGCCTGCGCGCTGGCCCCGAACTACGCGCTGCTGATGGCCGCGCGCGTCCTCACCTCGCTCGCCCACGGCACGTTCTTCGGTGTGGGATCGGTGGTGGCAACGAGCCTCGTGGCCGAGGACAAGCGCGCCTCCGCGATCGCCACGATGTTCATCGGCTTGACGGTCGCAACGCTGCTCGGCGTGCCTTTCGGTGCCTGGTTCGGCCTGATGCTTGGCTGGCGCGCGGCGTTCTGGGCCGTGACCGCAATCGGCTTCGTCGCCTTCGCGGTGGTGGCCGTGCTGGTCCCGGGGCACGTCGGCGCCGACGACAAACCGGCCTCGCTCAACGACGAGCTCGCGGTGCTCGCTCGCCCGCAGGTCATCCTCGGCCTCGCGATGACCGTGTTCGGCTTTGCCGGACTGTTCGTCGTCTTCACCTATATCCAGCCGATCCTGACGCGCCTCACCGGCTTCTCCGACGCCGCGGTCTCGCCCATCCTCCTGGTGTTCGGCGTCGGCCTGTCGATCGGCAACATCGCGGGCGGTCGGCTTGCCGATCGCGGGCTCGCGCGCGCCTTGGTCGGCACGCTCGGCGCACTCGCCCTCGTTCTGGTCGGGTTGGCGACTGTGCTGTCCGTCAAGGGCCTTGCGATCGCGCTGATCTTCCTGCTCGGTATCGCAGCCTTTGCGACCGTGGCGCCGCTGCAGCTTCGCGTGCTCGAAGCCGCCGGCTCTGCGGGCCGCACCCTCGCTTCGAGCCTCAACATTGCGGCGTTCAATCTCGGTAACGCGCTCGGCGCCTGGGCCGGGGGCATGACCATCGACCGCGGGCTCGGCCTGTCCATGCTGCCGCTGGTCGCCGCGGGCATCACCGCGCTTGGCCTCGTGCTGGCGCTGTGGAGTGTTCGTCTGGATGGCGCGCCGGTTGAGGACGCAGCCTGCCCTGCGGAATGAGACGCATCAGGAAAGGAATTCGACCATGGAATATCGCAAGCTCGGCGCTTCGGGTCTGAAGGTCCCCGTCCTCAGCTTCGGCACCGGAACGTTCGGCGGCCAGGGGCCGTTGTTCTCGGCCTGGGGCCGCAGCGGAATCGAGGACGCGCGAAGGCTCGTCGACATCTGCCTCGATGCCGGCGTCAACCTGTTCGACAGCGCCGACGTCTATTCGAATGGCGCCTCGGAGCAGATTCTGGGGGCGGCCATCAAAGGCCGCCGCGACAAGGTGCTGATCTCGACCAAGATGAGTCTGCCGATGGGCGACGGTCCGCTCGATGCCGGCTCGTCCCGCCACCGCCTGCTGAGTGCGGTGGATGCCGCCTTGGTCCGGCTCGGGACCGATTGCATCGATCTGCTTCAGCTTCATGCCTTTGACGCCTTCACGCCGATCGAGGAGGTGCTGTCGACGCTTGATACGCTCGTGCGCGCGGGCAAGCTCCGCTATGTCGGCGTCTCCAATTTCTCGGGCTGGCAATTGATGAAGTCGCTCGCGGTGGCCGACCGGCACGGCTGGCCGCGCTACGCCGCGCACCAGGTCTACTATTCCCTGGTCGGCCGCGACTATGAGTGGGAGCTGATGCCGCTCGGGCTCGACCAGGGTGTCGGTGCGCTGGTCTGGAGTCCGCTCGGCTGGGGCCGTCTCACCGGAAGGATCCGGCGCGACCAACCATTGCCGGCGACCAGCCGCCTGCACGAGACCGCGCAGTTCGGACCGCCGGTGGACGAGCAGCGTCTCTACGCAATCGTCGATGTGCTCGACGCGATCGCCGAGGAGACCGGCCGCACCGTGCCGCAGATCGCGATTGCCTGGCTGCTCGCCCGCCCCAGTGTGTCGTCGGTGATCATCGGCGCGCGTGACGAAGCGCAGTTGCGCGACAATCTCGGGGCCGTCGGCTGGTCGCTCAGCCCTGCCCAAATCAAGCGTCTGGACGAGGCCAGTGCCGTGATGCCGAGCTATCCCTATTACCCCTATCGCATTCAGCAGGGTTTTGCCCGCTTGAACCCGGCGCCGGTGTGATCCGACCGCAGAGGAACCACCGCATCCCCCCTTTCCGCTCGGACGCCAGGCAACAGCTGGAGCTTCACGGGCGCCGCCAGCTATCTTATGGTCTTCATCCTCTTATCGTTCATTCCGGGGCAGTCATGAAATTTCCGGCGTTGTTTCAACCGTTGCAGGTCGGTCCGTACAAGCTCGCACATCGCGTGGCGATGGCGCCATTGACACGGATGCGGGCCGAGCGCGAGAGCTTTGCACCGCGGCCGCTCAATGCCGAATATTACGGCCAGCGCGCGACGAAGGGCGGCTTGATCATCGCAGAAGCATCGCCCGTGCTCTCGCAGGGGCGCGGCAATCCGGCAACGCCGGGCATCTATACGGATGCGCAGGTCGCGGGCTGGCGCAAGGTGACGGATGCCGTGCACGCCAAGGGCGGCATCATCTTCCTCCAGCTCTGGCATGTCGGCCGGGTCTCGCATTCCTCCTTCCATGGCGGTGAGCTGCCGGTCTCGGCGTCGGCAATCCCGATCCGGGCCGAAGGCATGAAGGCGATGACGGCCGACGGCAAGATCGCTGATTACGAGACGCCGCGCGCGCTGGAGACCGACGAGGTCAAGGGGATCGTCGAGGCGTTCCGGCAAGGAGCGAAGAACGCGCTCGTGGCCGGTTTCGACGGCGTCGAGATTCACGGCGCCAACGGCTATCTGCTCGAGCAATTCCTGCAGTCGCGCAGCAACCGGCGCACCGATCAATATGGCGGCTCGATCGAGAACCGTACGCGGCTGCTGCTCGAAGTGACCCAGGCTGCGATCGACGTCTGGGGCGCGAGCCGCGTCGGCGTGCGGCTGTCGCCGCACGGCATCGCCAATGATTCCGCCGAGCCCGATCCGATGCCGCTCTACACCCACGTGGTGAAGGCGCTCGACAAGCTCGGACTTGCCTATCTGCATCTCATCGAGCCGCGCTCCAGCGGCGCCGGCCGTGCCGATGTTCATTGGGACAACGTGCCCTCGGCCATGGTGCTGTTCCGCCCGCACTACAGCGGCGTGCTGATGACCGCCGGTGGCTTCACCGGCGAGACGGCGAATGCCGCAATCGCCGAGGGACACGCCGACATCATCGCCTTCGGCCGCATCTTCATCTCCAATCCCGATCTGCCGCGGCGCCTGGAACACGACTACCCGGTCACCCCCTACAACCGCGCCACGTTCTATGGCGGCGAGGAAAAGGGGTATACGGACTATCCTGTCTATGACGAGCTGACGCCGGCGTAGGCGTTCGTCGTAGTCATCCGGAGCTATTGTGTTGCTCCGACTGCACCACAAATTCCGTCATTGCGAGCGCAGCGAAGCAATCCAGGATCTTTCCGCAGAGGCAGCCTGGATTGCTTCGTCGCATCAGCGCAAAATTGCTCCGCAATTTTGTCGCGAGCTCCTCGCAATGACGACGGAGAGAAACGATGGCCAAAGCCGCAGTCGCCGCAGGTATAGCCACCGGCCAGTGCCTCTGCGGCAAGGTCACCTTCGAGATCGACGTTCCCGCGCGCTGGGCCTGGCACGACCATTCCGCCGCCAGCCGCCGCGCCCATGGTGCGGCCTACGCCACCTATGTCGGCAGCTGGAAGAAGCGTTTTCGTATCACGTCGGGCAAGACCGCGCTGACCCGCTACGAGGACAAGGCGACCAGGACCGCGCGCAGCTTCTGCTCGCATTGTGGCACCCCGATCGCCTATGAGCGCCCGCGCGGGCCGCACATGGTCAACATTCCCCGCGCGCTGTTCAGGGAGCGCACCGGCCGCCAGCCGCTCTACCACATCGCCATCGAGGAGCTGCAGGAATGGGCCTATACCGGTGAGCCGCTGGTGCCGCTGAAGGGTTTTCCCGGCGTGGTCTGGCAGCGCTCGAAAAAGAAGAAGCGGGCCGGCGGCGAGGATCCGTTCGAGCTGGGGCGCGAGGAGATGTAGCGCGTCTCGCGCACGCAAGGCAGCCATGACCGCGCTTCCTTGCGCATGCCCTAAGATTTCGGCCATCATGCTTTCAGCCATGCGGCAACGTCCGCTCCCGGAGGAAGCATGAAGAACAAGATCACTGGCCGTTCCGCCTTTCTCGCGTTGCTCAAGGACGAGGGCATCACGCATCTGTTCGGCAACCCCGGGACCACCGAGCTGCCGATCATGCATGCGCTGAAGGACCATCCCGACCTCACCTATGTGATGGCGATGCAGGAGAGCCTGGTGGTCGCGATTGCCGACGGCTACAGCCGCGCCTCCGGCAAGCTCGTGGCCTGCAACGTCCATGTCGCGCCAGGCCTCGGCAACGCCATGGGCTCGCTCTACAACGCCCAATTCACGGGCACGCCGATGATCTTGACTGCGGGCCAGCAGGAGCAGGGCCACGGCCTGATGGAGCCGGTGCTGTATGGCCCGCTGGTGCGCATGGCCGAACCGCTGGTGAAATGGGCGGTCGAGGTGACACGGCTGGAGGATTTGCCGCGCATCGTGCGTCGCGCCGCCAAGGTCGCGACGACGCCGCCGACCGGGCCGGTGTTCATCTCGCTGCCGGGCGACATCCTCAACAGCGAGGCCGGCATCGATCTTGGCCGCTCTACCCGCATCGACGCGCGCGCAAGACCATCGGACGAGGCGCTGAAGGCGTTCGCCGCGCGCCTGCTCAAGGCCGAACGCCCCGTGATCGTGACCATGGACGAGGTGGTCAAGAGCGACGCGCTGAAGGAAGCCGCCGAATTGGCCGAATTGCTCGGCGCTGCTGCCTATCAATCCTCGACGGCCTATGGCTCGCACTTCCTGTCCGAGAGCCCGAGCTTCGTCGGCACGCTGGCCCGCGTGCAGAAGCTTGCCCGCGATACGCTGGCGCCCTACGATCTTCTCATCGCGCTCGGCGGCGATCCCGTGCGGATGTCGGTCTATAGCGAGATCGACCCGCTGCCGGATGGATTGCCTGTTCTGCAGGTCGGCCTGGTCGATTGGGAGATCGCCAAGAATTCTGGCGTGGAGATCGCGCTCAAGGCGGACGTCAGGGAAACGCTGCGCGCGTTGATACCGGTACTGAAGGACATGGGCGGCGCAGCT
Source organism: Bradyrhizobium campsiandrae (assembly GCF_014529705.1). Lineage (GTDB taxonomy): Bacteria > Pseudomonadota > Alphaproteobacteria > Rhizobiales > Xanthobacteraceae > Bradyrhizobium > Bradyrhizobium campsiandrae. The sequence continues at coordinate 51,610 of NZ_JAANIH010000026.1, read as the reverse complement.
TTGGCGCAGCGTGCAAAACAGCGTCTCGCCGAACTCGCACCGAAGAACTGGACCGCGCGACGCGCAGCTCTGGTCGAGCAGATCGGCAAGAGCGCTGAACGTGCGCCAATCGATCCCGACTATCTCGTCTTGCAAATGGTCGAGGCGATGCCGGACAACGCCATTCTCGTCGATGAAGGCCTCACCTCCAGCCGTCAGATCACGAACCTGCGTCCGCACCGCGACCGCTACGGCTATCACGGCCTTGCTTCGGGCGGCATCGGTTGGGGCCTGCCGGCGTCGGTCGGCGTCAGCCTCGCCAATCCGGATCGCCCCGTCGTGTGCTTCTCCGGCGACGGCAGCGCGATGTATTCGATCCAGTCGCTGTGGACTGCGGCCCACCACAAGCTGCCGCTCAACGTCGTCATCGCCAACAACGGTGGCTACCGCATCATCAAGCAGCGCCTGCTCGCCTTCCATGGCGATGACAATTACGTCGGCATGGATTTTGTCGATCCCCCCGTGGATTTCGCCGGGTTTGCAAAGGCGCTGGGCTGCGAGGCGATCAAGGTCAGCGATCCCAGGGAGCTGAAGGCGACGCTGACGTCAGCGTTCAATAGGCCGGGCACCAAGCTGATCGAAGTGATGGTGGACGGGAGGGTGTAGGGTGGAATAATCTGCAGGCCATGATCGAGCCTTGGCCGTCTGGATGTCCGGTGGCCAGCTTCAATCGGATTTCAGCGCAGGCCAACATCGGAACGGACACGATTGCTGGAGTAAATTGCCAAGATGCTCGGTCGCCGCGCAAGCGTCTCTCTGGGAGTCGTCGCTCTCTTGATGGCGGCGCTGGCGGGTTGGCGAGTCTATTTGCCGACGCCCCTGCCTGAACAGAGTCGGAGCGTTCCTCTCAAACTGAAGCTTCTCCTGAATGCTCGAATAGCCGATCGGCTCCTTCCCAGATGGTCTGAGCGCGCCGCGGTTCTCGGTTTCTATCGGTCGCGGCACTACACGCCTGTCTGGATCGACGATGGAAAGCTGCACGCGCGCGGTTCGTCGGCCATCCAGTTCCTGGCGCAAGTGGGTTTGGAAGGGCTTGATCCCGGTGATTACCAGACCGCGCCCTTGTCGTTTATCTCCGACGGCGCGCTGGCACGTTCGGAGCTCGAATTGACCGCCGCGATCTTGCGCTATGCGCGAGATGTGCAATTCGGGAGAATATCCGGCGGCGATTTCGAGCGCATGATCCAATTCGAGCGCCCGCGCTTCGACGCGCGCAAATTGCTCGATGAACTCGCCGGCATGACCGACGTCGACAGCGCGCTGAATTTGCTGGCGCCGCCCTCCGTCGAATACCGCGCTCTGAGGGCAAAGCTGGCTGAGCTGCGTGCGAGCCCGGCTGGCGCGAACGATCTCGCCTCACGCTCGGGCAAGATGCGAACCGTCATCGACAACATGGAGCGATGGCGCTGGTACCCTCGCGACCTCGGCGCAACCAACGTCGTCGTCAATATTCCTCGATACCGGTTGACGTTCACCCAAGAGGGCGTGGTGAAATTCATCGGACGAACAGTCGTCGGTGAGCGCGCGCTTCCGACGCCGCTGCTCAGCGCTTCGATGACGTCGCTCACACTCAATCCGATCTGGAATATGCCGGACCAGATGGTGGAACGTGAGATCCTGCCGAGATTGAAGCAGGATCCGGATCTGCTGGACCGGCTGGGACTGAAGACAGAGCGGCGAGTGGACGGAACGTTGCGCCTTTATCAAGCCCCCGGTGACGGGAACGCCGAAGGCCGCGTGCGTTTCAATTTTCCAAACAAGTTTCTCGTCTATCAGCACGACACGCCCGACCGGCGCCTTTTTGATCAGGACGCACGCGCCTACAGCCACGGCTGTGTCCGCGTCGAGAATGCGATCTATTATGCGGGCTTCCTGCTCGCGAGCGCATATCCCGGCGAGCAGTATCCGCCTGAACGCCTGTTTTCCCTGTTTGGCCCGAACGAGATCGAGTTCAGGTTTCCCAAACCGATTCCCGTTCATCTGACCTATCAAACGGCCTATGTGGACTCCGACGGCTCCCTCGTTCTGCTGCCTGACATCTACGGCCTGGACGCGAAAGTTGAAGCTGCGCTCGATGCTCGCAGCAAGGTGTCGCGGCTGACGCAAGTCGTTGGCCGGATTTAGCTAAAAGCGCCAAATTGCGCGTAATTGGTGCCGTCGTCTGCCGGAATATGCAGTCCGAATATTTCAAGGTGTGCCGCTTTTGTCACAAGGAACCGTACTAAGGTTGCCGGGTAGATTTTCGCTTTTTGATTGAAGTTTTTGCGGTTGTGATTGATGCGCAAGTTCGCTTGGCCAATTTTCTCCGCATTGCTTGCCGCGCAGAGTCAGTTTGCGACGGCGGCAGAACCCGTGGGCGCGCCTGCGCCAGAAATCTATAGTTCCTGGGGATGCGGATACACGCTGTGGGTCAGTTACCGGGGGCCCATCAGCTTCAACAATCCAACGTCGTACATCCATATCTGGATCCCGTTCGGTGGTTTCCGCTTCGATCCGTTGCCGGATCCATCGCCAACACCGACGACGCTCTATGGCGGCCCCTTTATCGGCCTTCAGCCCGGCAGCGGTACGCCGCCGACGATGACGTTGAATACGGACGATCCGGCGCAAAACACGCCGCCGACGATGACGCTGAACACGGATGATCCTTCTGGCAACAATCCTCCGAAACCTCCGGACAATGGCACCGACGTCGTGCCGGTTGTCGGCGATCTTGGCGGGCCGCCGAATGACTCTCAGAAGAAGACGCCATCCCCGGACGATACGATCGGATTGCGCTATACGGGATCCGAGCCCGGACAGACCCTTGCTCTGATGTCGCCGGAGCACATGTTGCCTTGGTCCTCCCCGGTGAAGCTCGATGGTGGATACGATCTCGGATTCGCCGGCTGCACGACGGGTCTCGACAACACCTGCACGGCAAGCCTGCACCGGAGTGAACTGGCGAGCTACGGCTTCGGCAAGCTCGGTCTCTCCAACGCTTACACGACGCTGAATTTCAAAGCCTTCAAATATCCGGCCGCTCCGCCGCTCGGTGACGACGCTTGCAGGAGCAAGCAGGTGCCGCCCGTTCGCCAGGCAAGGATTGCGGTTGAAGGCATGAGGGATCACGAAGGCGAACTCCCGTCTGTCCGGATCGATCTCGGGGGCGCGCGATGATCCGGCGCTTTTCATGGCTTCTCGCGTTCCTGCTGCTGGGCGGCGGGCCGGCCAGTGCAGACGACGCGATGCTGTCGCCGCCTGAGGTGCGCTATTTCTCGAGCAAGGGTTCATGGAAGCAGGAGTTTGCCGATCAATGGGCGCTCCAGCGCATCGGCTTCGACAGTTCGCCGCAATCCGCGTGGCGTCTGGTGCGGCGCGACGCGCAGCCCGTCATCGTCGCGGTGATCGATACCGGACTGGATTGGGATCACCGAAACTTCAGCTGGGACAGTCTCTGGCGCAACCCTGCGGAAACGCAAGGAAACGGCATCGACGACGACAAGGACGGCTTTGTCGATGATGTCATTGGCTGGAATTTCATCCAGAACAACAACCGTCCCTGGGATCACGACGGACACGGGACACTGGTCGCAGGTATCATCGCCGCGGCCTGGAGCGACAAGGACGGAATGGCCGGGGTCAATCCGTTGGCGCGACTGATGATCCTCAAGGGGATCGACGATTTCGGTCGCGCGCGGGCGAGCAAGATCGCCGAGGCTATCATTTTTGCCTCGGATCACGGCGCGCGCGTCATCAACCTCAGCATTGGCGGCAACAAGATCACGGAGGTCGAGCGCGCGGCAGTCGAGCACGCCTTTTCCAAGGGAGCGGTCATCGTTGCTGCGGCCGGGAATGAGGGCGTCGACGTCAGCAACTACGGAATAGCCGCCTCCGACAAGGTGCTCGTCGTCGGTGCAACGGATTTCAACGACCAGCATGCGCCGTTCTCGAACTGGGGCAAGAACATCTCCGTTGCCGCTCCGGGCGTCGACGTGATGAGCCTTCGCGCCCGCCGGACCGACACGATGGTGTCGGTCCCAGGCGGCAAATACATCGCCGGATCGCATTTCGTCGGTCCTGACAGGCGCTACTACCGTGCAAGCGGCACGTCTTTCGCGGCGCCTCTGGTGACGGGCCTGGCGTCTCTCATGATCGCGAAGGATCCGAGCCTGACCAACGTCCAGGTGATGCAGATCATCAAGAGCACGGCGCGAGACGTCGGAATCCCGGGCGTCGACCAATATACCGGCTATGGAATTGTCGATGCCGGTGCGGCGCTCGCGGCACCCAAGGACTATTTTCTCCTCGCCGGCATCAGCAGGCTCGCGCCGGTCCAGAAGGGCAACGCGACTGTCGTGCGCGTGTTTGGAACGGCAGATGCCAACGCGTTCAAGTCGGCGCGCATCGAAATCGGGCAGGGCGACAATCCGCAAGCGTGGAAGCCGGTGGGCACGATCGCGAAGCCGGTTTCGTCAGACGGTCCGCTCGGCGATATTGCGGCTTCCGCTCTCGCGGGAGCCAAGGTCTGGAATGTCAGGTTGATCGTGCAGCACGGCAATGGGGCGCAGCGCGAAGTGCGATACAAGCTTAATGTTGGTTAGTTCTTCTCTGGAGGGGGTCATGGTTAGGTTCAGGACAATGCTACTTGCGTGCTTTGCGACGCTCGCACTCTCGAGCGCCGCTTATGCCGTCGTCAGCGACACGGATGTGACGGCGAAAAAGCCTGACACCGAGCAAAGCAGTACGACAATCACCTTGACCGGAAAGACCTCGAGCGGCCAGCCGACGCATCATTCCTACAAGCTTCATCTCGACAAACACCACTCGATCGCCAGGAAGCACATTCCTGCCGACAACAAGACTGACGAACGCAAGACGACTGCCTACTTCGACGTTCTCGTCGAGACCGTTGGCAAGCAGCCATACACAACCCAGGTCCCGAGTGAGGTGGTTCAGAACGGTGGAACCATCAATCTCCCCGACGGCACGACGCTGCAATTCCAGCCGACCGGCGGCAGCACTGCGGGAGGGATGATGCCCATCAGCCCCGTCCCCTACACCTGGACCGGATTCTACGTCGGCATGAACGGATCCGGCGCCTTCTCCAATCCGATGATCCGTGAGCGCATCGCGGGGACCATGACCACGACCAACCGGCTCAACGATTCGGATGTCCTAGGTGGGATCGGAGTTCAGGGAGGATATGATTTCGGTGGATTTGGAATACCGGGTGCAACGCTCGGCCCGTTTGCGTCGTTCAACTATCTCGGCCAGTCCGTGGATCACGGCTTTCCGGGCGGTTTCTTCATCGGCACCCGCTACAACTGGACCGCGGATCTGGGCGTCAAGGCCGGATATTGGATCACGCCACGCGCGCAGCTCTACGCGCTCGGCGGCGTCGAGTTCCTGAACTACGACCTTCAGAGCAATTTCACCGGCCCGGTCCTGAGAGAGAATCGCACGACAACTGGCGCCTTGGTCGGGATTGGCGCAGAATTGACACGGCCGGACTGGCATATGGGCAATGGACAGTGGACCGCCTTTGGCCAGGCCACATATTCATGGTTCTGCGGTGACACCATTCGCACGCCAGTCTTCTCTCCGGGATTCGACTACAATGTCCGCAGCAACCAGATGCGGATAGCGTTTGGTTTCAACTATCATCCGGGCATGGCGCCGCCTCCTCCGTAGTCGAGAGCAGGTCCATTTGTCAGGCTCGCCGGGAGATCACGTTTGATCTTCCGTCCGAGTCGAGGCGTGCCGGCGCTGTGGTGACGATGCGTGATGCTTCCGAAACGAGGCCAAAACGTCAATCCTGCCTCCGTCGCGTCAATGCGTCGCGGGCTTGTCGCGGCGACGTTGCTCGTGGCGGGTCTCTGCGGCCATGCCAACGCTGCGGACGATCGACCGGCCACCAGTAGTGCGACGATCGCGCCCGATGGGCCGCCGGATGTCGTGCGCGCGTTCAAGGCGTGCATGGACCAGATCGCCCCGGAGGCGTTGCGTCGCGTCTCGCGGCAGACATTCGTCGGTGCGACGGCGATGCTTGAACCGGATCCGGTGGTTCTCGAACGTTTGCAGTCCCAACCAGAGTTCGAGCTGGCGCTCTGGCAGTACCTCGACGTCATCGTGAACGATGGCAAGATCGCGGCTGGCCGAGCCGCACTGGAGCGCCTTCGTGCGCAATTCGATGCCGTCGAGGAAGCGTTTGGCGTCGATCGCTACGTGATCGCCGCCATCTGGGGTGTGGAGACCAATTACGGCACAGAACCCGGGCCATTTTCTGTCATCCGCTCGACTGCAACGCTTGCCTGTAGCGGACGGCGGCAGGCCTACTTTCGCGATCAATTCCTCGCCGCGCTCGAAATATTGGAGCGGGGCTATGTCGCCGCCGATCGCTTCCGGGGATCGTGGTCGGGCGCTTTTGGCGGCGGGCAATTCATGCCCACGACCTTTCTGAACTATGCGGTCGATTTCGACGGGCATGGCAGGCCCGATATCCTCGACGATGTATCGGATGTGCTCGCTTCGATCGCAAACGTTCTGCGTGCCAATGGCTGGAGCGCCAATGCGCCCTGCGCCATCGAAGTCGCGCTGCAGGCCGATTTCGACTACGCTTTGGTGCTCGACCGCAGACCGATCACGGAATGGATACAATCGGGGGTGAGGCCGTTGGCGGCCGATGCGAGCATCGATCAGCGGCAATTGGCACACCTGTCCTTGCCAGCCGGCTATCGCGGGCCCGCGTTTTTGCTGTTGCCGAATTTCGGCGTCGTCAAGCAATACAACCCGGCCTACGCTTACGCCTTGGCCGTCTGTCAGCTGGCGGGGCGTCTTCGCGGTGACGCCGGGATTTCCAAACCCTGGCCGCGCGATGAGCGAGTCTTGTCGAGTGCCGAGCGGACGGAGCTTCAATCGCTGCTGCGATCAAACGGTTTTGATCCGGGCCCGAGCGATGGCATGCTGGGGCCGCGAACCAGTGCCGCAATCGTGGCGTTCGAGAAGAAGGCCAATCTCGTTCCGGATGGATTTGCCTCGGGTGCATTGCTGGAACGCTTGCGCCATCCCTGAGGTTGCGGACTGTTCCAATGAGCCAGAGCCGGCCGAACTTATTTGGACCAGCGGCGGTTTTGCTGATTGCCATGGGCATCGTCGCTCCGCTCGCAAGCGCGAATGCCGCGGGTCCGTCGCAGGTCGCGGTCCATCGCCGGGAGACTTGGCCGGATGCGATCGATTCCTCGGGCGCGTTTGACCGGAGATCGCGAGCCGAGGAGTTGGTGTTCGCTCGCGCCCTTGCCGAGAGCGAAAACCTCACGGTGCCGGAACTGAAAGCGCAGCTGGATGTCGATGTCGTAGACATGCCGTCGGTCGAGCGCGTGCGCCGCAGGCTCTGGCGTATTCTTGCAGCGAATTATGCGATCGCGATCGAGGGATGCGGCATTTCCGGTGTCTTCTGTCCCGTGAACACTGAGGCTCAAGATCTACGAAACGCCGCACTCGCGCTGTCTGAAAGCAGCGTCGACGAGCGCTACCGGCCATGGCTCTATGACGCGATCAAGTTTCACAAGATTTATCTCAGGGAACTTCTTCGATTGGCCGCACTGTTTCCACGTGTCAGCAGCGAGATCGACGTTTACAACGACAGGGAGTTACAGGGCTGGGAGCTGGCGGACCGGCAATTCGTGTTGACGTTCGATGATGGCCCAAGCGAAGTTATGGGGTCGGGCGCTGACACCACGATTCAGTTGATCGAATGGCTTCGCAGAAGCGGCATCAACGGAATTTTCTTTGTCCTGGGCGAGCGGATGCGGGCCCGCGCGCAAACGACATCCGTCCGTACACTCGACGATCTCTATGCGGGGATGTGCGTCGGTTCACACGGATGGAGCCATTATCCTCACACCACTTGGCCACAATGGCAGGAATCGGTTGTGCGAAGCCTGGCCTTGGTCGGAGCGACCGTGCCGAATTCCCGGGTCGCGCTCTTCCGGCCGCCCTACGGGCAGCGACTGCCGGGAAGCGGAGTCTTTTTTGCCGCGCAGAACTTGAAGGTCGTGCTTTGGAATATCGATTCTCAAGATTGGCAGTCAGGTCTGACGCCGGCTGAGATCGAACGCCGCGTCTTTGCGCTTATGCTGCTCTGGCGCCGCGGGGTCATTCTCTTCCATGATACCGACGCGAAAGCGCGCGTGGTCATGGTCGATCTCATCAAGCGACCAGCGGTCGACTTCATCAAATGGCTCGACTGTCGCCGGGTCGCAGCGGAGACACGATAGATTGGTGCGCGAGGTGGGCTCTACCCCGTCCTCCCCACCCGATACCCCGCCGCCGGATGCGGTCCGTCGAGCCTGGCGCGACCCGCGCCGAATAGCTTTTCCCGCAGTGTACCTTTCGCGTATTCCGGCTTGTACCGCCCGCGCTTGGTAAGTTCCGGCACCAGCATGTCGGCGATATCCTCGAAATCGCCGGGCGAGATCGCAAACGCGACGTTGAGGCCGTCGACGTCGGTTTTCTCGAACCAGTCCTCGATCTTGTCGGCGACGCTTTCGGGCGTGCCTGTTACAACCGGGCCGGCGCCGCCGATGCCGACATGCTCGATGACGTCGCGCACGGTCCAGACCCGATCGGGATCGCCGCGGGTGACGTTGTCGAGTGCGCTGCGGCCGGCATCATTCTGGACGTGACGCACCTGCTGGTCGAGCTCATAGCCGGAGAAGTCGATGCCGGTCCAGCCCGACATCAGGGCGAGCGCGCCTTCCGGGTTGATGTGCGAGCGGTAGTCGGCATATTTCGCCGCAGCTTCAGCCTCGGTGTTGCCGAGGATGATCGTCATCATGTTGAACATCAGGATCTCGGCCGGGTTGCGGCCGAGCTTGGCCGCTTCCTCGCGGATCGCGGCGACCCGCGGCGCAATGATCTTGGCCGATGGCCCCGACATGAACACGCATTCGGCGTGCTTGGCGGCGAATTGCCGGCCGCGCGGCGAGGTGCCGGCCTGGTACAGCACCGGCGTGCGCTGCGGCGACGGCTCGCTCAAATGGATGGTGTTGTTGATGCGGTAATTCGCACTCTCGTGAGTGATGCGATGAACCTTTGAGGGATCGGTGAAGATGCCGCGCTTGCGATCGCGCAGCACCGCATCGTCCTCCCAGCTGCCTTCCCAGAGCTTGTAGACCACCTCCATATATTCGTCGGCGATGTCGTAGCGGTCGTCGTGCCCGGTCTGCTTGTCCTTGCCGGCGCCACGCGCGGCGCTGTCGAGATAGCCGGTGACGACGTTCCAGCCGACCCGCCCCTCGGTGAGATGGTCGAGCGTCGACATTCGCCGCGCGAACGGGTAGGGCGGCTCGAAGGACAGGTTACTGGTGACGCCGAAGCCCAGATTTTTCGTCACGGCGGCCATCGCCGACAGCAGCAGCAGCGGTTCGTTGGACGGAGTCTGTGCTGCATTGCGCAAGGCCGCGTCAGGGCTGTTGCCATAGACGTCGTAGACGCCGAGCACGTCGGCCAGGAACAGCCCGTCGAAGCGGCCACGCTCCAGCGTCTTGGCGAGATCGATCCAATAGGGCAGGCGGTTATATTCGGCCGTGCGGTCGCGCGGATGGGTCCACAGCCCCGGTGATTGATGCGCGACGCAATTCATCGCAAATGCGTTGAGCCTGATCTCTTTGGCCATGCTGGTCCCTTGCTGGTCCCTTTGGCGCCCTGTACCGAGCGCTCTTCGAATGATAGACGTGCGCCCCAATCTGGCGAAGTTCTTGCATATCCTTGGCCCTTGGCAAGGGCCAAGGATAGATGGCTTGGCATCGGCAAGGCCAAAATCAGCGGGCTGCAGCCCCTTGGCAAGCCAATCTCAAGAGAGCAAGAACGAAATCGCAAGTCCCGCCACTTTTCGAGCGCCGGCATAGCCCGCTACGCTGCCTCGTTTCATCAAGTTGAAGACGATACCAATGACCAGAGCCGACGCCATCGCCCGCGCCCGGGACGACTTCAAATCCGGTGCGTTCCTTGCTGAACTCGACCGCCGCGTCGCCTTCAAGACCGAGAGCCAGAATGGCTCGCGCGGCCCCGAGCTGCGCGCCTATCTGGAGCAGGAGATGGTGCCGTCCTTTGCCGCCCTCGATTTCGACAGCCGCATCGTGGAATCGCCGAGCGGCAAGTCGCCGTTCCTGTTTGCCGAGCATCACGAGAGCGCCTCGGCTCCGACCGTCCTGATCTACGGCCATGGCGACGTCGTCGACGGCATGGAGGGCGAGTGGCGCGAGGGTCGCGATCCCTGGCGCACGACCGCCTCGGGCATTCGCCTCTATGGCCGCGGCACCGCCGATAACAAGGGCCAGCACAGCATCAACATGGCCGCGCTCCGCGCGGTGCGCGAGGCCCGCGGCGGCAAGCTCGGCTTCAATGCCAAATTCATCGTCGAGATGGGCGAGGAGATCGGCTCGCCAGATCTCGGCAAGGTCTGCGACCTCAACCGCGACGCGCTCAAGGCCGATCTGTTCATGGCTTCCGACGGGCCGCGGCTGTCGGCGGACCGGCCGACACTGTTCCTGGGCTGCCGCGGCGGCATCCGCATTCATCTCGACGTCGCCTTGCGCGACGGCGGCCACCATTCCGGCAATTGGGGCGGCGTGCTCGCCAATCCCGCGACCATCCTGGTCAATGCGATCTCGACGCTGGTCGACGGCCATGGCCGGATTCAGCTCGAGGCGCTGAAGCCGCCGCGGCTGACCAACCAGATCCGCAGCTATCTGGCCGATGTGCAGGTGGTGCCGACCGAGGACGAGCCTGCGCTGGCGGACAATTGGGGCGAGGAGGGCCTGTCCGCGGCGGAGCGGCTCTATGCCTGGAACACGCTGGAGGTATTGGCGATGTCGTCGGGCAATATCGAAAAGCCGGCCAATGCGATTCCCGGTCACGCCAATGCCGTGCTGCAGCTGCGTTTCGTGGTCGGCACCAAGGTCGACGGCCTGATCGATGCTATCAGGGCCCATCTGGTCGAACGCGGCTTTCCCATGGTCGAGGTACGCGCGGCCCAGAGCTTTGCCGCATCGCGCACCGATTTCGACAGCCCCTGGATCAAATGGGCGGCCGATTCCGTCCAGAACACCACCGGCAAGGCGCCGGCGGTGCTGCCAAATTTCGGCGGCTCGCTGCCGAATGACGTGTTTTCCGAAATACTTGGCCTGCCGACGATCTGGGTCCCGCACTCCTATCCCGGCTGCTCCCAGCACGCGCCGAACGAGCACATTCTGCTGCCATTGACCGAAGAGGCCTTGACGGTCATGGCAGGGCTGTTCTGGGATCTCGGGGAATTGCCGGGGCCGCTGACAAAGCCGCGGACCTGAGCCAGTTAACCTGAGCCGCGATCCCGCCAAAAGTCACATTCTAATCCGGGCCGATTTGTGCTTGCATCCGGCCGCATCATCCTGAAAGGGGACAAAAAAGTGAAGCATTTCCGTCACATCGGGCTCGCGCTCGCCGCGACCTTCGTCGTCAGCCAGGCCGGGGCCCAGGAGCTGACCGGCACGCTGAAGAACATCAAGGACACCGGCGCCATCACGCTGGGCTTCCGCGACTCCTCGATCCCGTTCTCCTATCTCGACGACAACCAGAAGCCCGTCGGGTTCGCGATGGACATCTGCTACAAGATCGTCGACGCCGTGAAGAAGGAGCTCAAGCTCGACAAGCTCGAGGTCAAGCTCAATCCCGTCACCTCGGCGACGCGTATTCCGCTGATGGCCAACGGCACCATCGACCTCGAATGCGGCTCGACCACCAACAATGCCGAGCGCCAGAAGCAGGTGTCGTTCACCAACACGCACTTCCTGACCGCGAGCCGTTACGTGTTCAAGAAGTCGAGCGGCCTGAAGTCGATCGACGATCTCAAGGGCAAGACGGTGGTCTCCACCGCCGGCACCACCAACATCAAGCAGCTCACCGAAGCCAATGTCGCGAAGGGCCTCGGCGCCAACATCATTCCGGCCAAGGACCACGCCGAAGCCTTCTTGATGGTCGAGACCGACCGTGCGGTCGCGTTCGTCATGGACGACATCCTGCTCGCGAGCCTCGTTGCCGGCTCGAAGTCGCCGGACGACTACGTGATCTCGAAGGACGCGTTCTCGAAGCCCGAGCCTTACGGCATCATGCTGCGCAAGGACGATGCGGCGTTCAAGAAGGTGGTCGATGCGGCAACCGCCGCGCTCTACACCTCCGGCGAAGGCCAGAAGATCTACGACAAATGGTTCACCCAGAAGATCCCGCCGAAGGGCCTGAATCTCAACACGCCGATTTCGGATGAGCTGAAGCATGAATTCGCCAAGCCGTCGGACTCGCCGAATCCGGACGACTACAAGTAAGATATAACCTCGATCTTTCGATCGGGATCATGTCCGGCCACTCTTGACACCAGGGTGGCCGGACATTTGCATAGGCGTCGGGACATCCATCACTGGCGCGTTCGCGCGGGGGGCACGTGAACTACAACTGGAACTGGGGAATCTTTTTCCAGCCGAACCCGATGGGGACCGGCAGCTATCTCGACATGCTGCTGTCGGGACTGGCGCTGACCCTCAAAACCGCGGTGTTGGCCTGGATCATCGCACTGATCACCGGCTCGATCGTCGGCGTCATGCGCACGTTACCATCGAAAGGCGCTTCCTGGTTCGGCTTCTGCTACGTCGAATTCTTCCGGAACATGCCGCTGCTGGTGCAGCTGTTCCTGTGGTTCTTCGTGTTGCCGGAGATCCTGCCCCGGGCCGCCGGATTGTGGCTGAAGCAATTGCCGAATGCGCCGTTCTGGACGGCCGCGATCGGCATCGGCCTGTTCATGTCGGCGCGCGTCGCCGTGCAGCTGCAGGCCGGCATCTCGTCGCTGCCGCGCGGCCAGAAGATGGCGGCGACCGCGCTCGGTCTCACCACCGTGCAGGGTTACCGCTACGTGCTGCTGCCGATGGCGTTTCGCATCATCCTGCCGCCGCTGACGTCCGAATTCCTCAATACCATCAAGAATACCGCGGTCGCCATCACCATCGGCCTGCTCGAATTGACCGGGCAGGCGCGCTCGATGCAGGAATTCTCGTTCCAGGTGTTCGAGGCCTTCACCGCCGCGACCCTTCTCTACCTCCTCGTCAACGCCGTCGTCGTGACCGGAATGCGCTTCCTCGAGCGCTGGGTCGCGATCCCCGGCTACATCACGGGGAAGTAAGCGATGCTCGCCAATTTCGATTTCGATGTCATCCGCCGCGCACTGCCCTACCTGTTCTACGAGGGCATGACGTTCACGCTGACGCTGACGGCGCTCGCAGCGCTCGGCGGCCTGGTGTTCGGCACCGCGCTCGCCCTGATGCGGCTCTCCGGTCTCAAGACGCTCGGGCGCATCGCCGGCATCTATGTCGACTTCATGCGCTCGCTGCCGCTGGTGCTGGTGATCTTCTGGTTCTACTTCCTGGTGCCCTATATCGGGCAGTGGCTGACCGGGGCCTCGCGCCCGATCAGCGTCGGCGCGTTCGCCTCCTCGCTCATCACCTTCATCATGTTCGAGGCGGCCTACTTCTCCGAGATCATGCGCGCCGGCATCCAGTCGATCTCGCGTGGGCAGCCGGCTGCCGCCAGCGCGCTCGGTCTGACCTACGCGCAGACCATGCGCTACGTCGTGCTGCCGCAGGCCTTCCGAAACATGCTGCCGGTGCTGATCACGCAGACCATCGTGCTGTTCCAGGACACCTCGCTGGTCTACGTGCTGTCGATCACCGATTTCCTCGGTGCCGCCAGCAAGGTCGCACAGCGCGACGGACGTCTGGTCGAGATGTATTTGTTCGCAGCGGTCGTCTACTTCACCATTTCCTGTATCGCGTCTTTCGGCGTTCGCCGCCTGCAGTCGCGCATCGCCATCATACGGTAGAGCGTATCGGTCATGATCGAAATCAGCCACGTCAACAAATGGTACAGCCCGACCTTCCAGGTGCTGACCGACTGCACCACCAGCGTCACCAAGGGCGAGGTGGTGGTGGTCTGCGGCCCCTCCGGCTCGGGCAAATCGACGCTGATCAAATGCGTCAACGCGCTGGAGCCGTTCCAGAGCGGCGACATCTCCGTCGACGGCACCAAGGTCAATGATCCCAAGACCAATCTGCCGAAACTGCGCTCGCGGGTCGGCATGGTGTTCCAGCACTTCGAGCTGTTTCCGCATTTGAAGATCATCGACAATCTCTGCCTTGCGCAGGAGAAGGTGCTGGGCCGGGCGCATGACAAGTCGGTCGCCAAAGGCATGCAGCTCTTGGAGCGCGTCGGCCTGAAGGAGCAGGCGCAGAAATTTCCCGCGCAGCTCTCCGGCGGCCAGCAACAGCGCGTCGCCATTGCCCGCGCGCTCGCGATGGATCCGATCGTGATGCTGTTCGACGAGCCGACATCGGCGCTCGATCCGGAGATGGTGAGCGAGGTGCTCGACGTCATGGTCGACCTCGCCCGCGAAGGCATGACCATGATGGTCGTGACCCACGAAATGGGCTTTGCCCGCAAGGTCGCCAACCGTGTCATCTTTATGGACCGCGGCGAGATCGTCGAGGACGCGCCGAAGGACGACTTCTTCGGCAAGCCGAGAAGCGACCGCGCGCAGAAGTTCCTGTCGAAGATTCTGTCGCACTAGCCCCCTGCCGTCATTCCGGGATGGCCCGCAGGGCCGGGTCCGGAATCCATCGGGCGGCAGTCCATGAGGTGAAACGGATTCCGGGCTCATTCGCTAGGCCAATGCCCCGGAATGACGAAACGTGGGGTGCTTGCCCTCCTCAATTGGCGTATAACGCCCCAAAATCCCCATCCCGCCAGGAGACCTGCCTTGGACTCGATCGCCTATGTCAACGGCTCATTCGTCCCGCTTTCGGACGCGAAAATCTCGGTGCTCGATCGCGGCTTCCTGTTCGCCGACGGCATCTACGAGGTCTCGGCCGTGCTCGGCGGCAAGCTGGTCGACAACGCCTCGCATCTGGCGCGGCTCGAGCGTTCGGTCGGCGAGATCAAGCTCAAGCTGCCTGAAAGCGTCGAGCGCATCACCGAGATCCAGAAGGAGCTGATCGCCCGCAACAAGCTCGAAAGCGGTCTCGTCTATCTCCAGGTGACGCGCGGCGCGGACAAGGGGCGCGATTTCCCGTTCCCCAAGGCCGACGTCAAATCGAGCCTTGTGATGTTCACATCCGAGAAGGACATCATCAATGCGCCCTCGGCCAAATCAGGCATCAACGTGATCACGGTCCCCGACATCCGCTGGGAGCGTCGCGACATCAAGAGCGTCGCGTTGCTGGCGCAGGTGCTGGCGAAGCAGGCCGCGGCGGAAGCAGGTGCAGGCGAAGCCTGGATGCTGGAAGACGGTTACGTCACCGAGGGCGGGTCGTCGACGGCGTTCATCCTGACCAAGGACGACGTCATCGTCACCCGGCAGAACTCCAACGCGATCCTGCCCGGTTGCACCCGCAAGGCGGTCATCGCGCTCGCGGAGGAACGTCAGCTCCGCGTCGAAGAGCGTTCCTTCACGGTCGCCGAAGCGCTTGCCGCCAAGGAGGCCTTCATCACCTCGGCCTCGTCGTTCGTGCAGCCGGTGGTCGCCATCGACGGCAAGACGATCGGCGACGGCAAGCCCGGCCCGATGGCGACGCGCCTGCGTGAGATCTACGTCGAGTTCGCGAAGTCGACGGCGGTCTAGGCCGCACGCTCCGCTATCGTAGCTATCGTAGGGTGGGCAAAGGCGCACTTGCGCCGTGCCCACGTCCTTGTCTCTCGTTGGCTGAAGGTGGGCACGCTTGCGCTCTGCCCACCCTACGAGACCTGTCCTTGTGGCCCTACGCCACCGACGCCTTCACCTTCACCGGATGCACGGCGCGGAACGCGATCGCCAGCCTGTTCCAGGCATTGATGGCGCCGATCAACGCGGTCAGGTTTACCATCTCGGCATCGGAGAACTGCGCGCGGACCTGCTCGTAGACGTCGTCGGGCGCGCGCGTTCGCGAGATCAGCGTCAACGACTCGGTCCAATCAAGCGCGGCGCGCTCGCGATCGGTATAAACAGGGGATTCGTGCCAGGCATCGAGCAGATAGATGCGCTGCTCGGTCTCGCCGCGCTTGCGCGCATCCTCGGTGTGCATGTTGATGCAGAAGGCGCAGCCGTTGATCTGTGAGGCCCGGATCTTGACGAGCTCGATCAGCGACTTCTCCAGTCCGGTGGACTGGATGTGCTCTTCCAGCGCCATCAGCGCCTTCATCGTGTCGGGGGCGGCCTGGTAGAAATTCATGCGGGGCTTCATGGTCGTTCTCCTTGCTTCAAGGTGAGGTCAGTGGGCACCACCGGCCGAGGCATGGCCGGGCTTCTTGAGGAAGAGGACGGCGATCAGGGCGACGATCAGGGCCATGCCGAGCAGATAGAAGGTGTCGCTGAAGGCGAGGATATAGGCCTGCTTCTGCACGACATGGCCGATGGCGACATAGGCACGATGCGATGCATCCGCACGGTCGAGCACGCCGTGATTGACGAAATACTGCGTGAGCTGTTCCAGCCGCGTGCGGGTGGCCTGTTCGAACACCGAGACCGACTGCATCAGTACGTTGGAGTGATATTGCTCGCGTTTGGTCAGCACGGTCTGCAAGAGCGCGATGCCGACGGCGCCGCCGAGATTGCGCATCATGTTGAACAGGCCGGAGGCCGAGCCGGCATTCTCCGCTTCGATGCCTGCGGTGGCGACCGCCGACAGCGGTGCCATCACCAGCGCCTGGCCGATGGCGCGAACGACATTGGGCCAGAGCAGTTGGTCGGCGGCATAGTCGTTGGTCATGAAGATGTTCATGAAGTTCGAGCCGGCGAACAGCACGAAGCCGATGCCGATGATGATCCGCGCGTCGAACTTCTGCATCAGGCGCGGCACCAGCGGGATCAGCACCAGCTGAGGTAATCCGGTCCAGGCCAGCACGGTGCCGATCTGCTCGGCATTGTAGCCCTGGATGCGCGACAGATATTGCGGCAGGATGAACACCGAACCGTACAGCGCGACGCCGAGCAGGAAATTGGCGAGCATGCCGAAGCCGAAATTGCGACGGACCATCAGGCGCAGGTTCAAGAGTGGCTTCTTCACCGTGAACTCGATGATCAGGAAGACGGTCAGCGCCACGGCCGCGATCACGCTGAGCTTGACGATGAAGGGCGAGCCGAACCAGTCGTCCTTGTTGCCTTCTTCCAGCACGGTCTGAAGTGCGGAGAGGCCGATCGCCATGGTGATGATGCCGGCCCAGTCGCCGTCGCGGAGCAGCGACAGCTTCATCGGCTTGGGCTCGAGCGCGTACCAGAGCATGCCGACCATGATCGCGCCGGGCGCGAGGTTGACGTAGAAGATGTACTGCCAGCCGAAATTCTCGGTGAGGTAGCCGCCGATGGTCGGGCCGATCGCCGGCGCAAACGTCGCCGACAGCGCGAACAGCGCAAGGCCCACCGGCTGTTTTCCACGCGGCAGCAGGGTGATGATGAGCGTGAAGGCCATCGGGATCAGCACGCCGCCGGTAAAGCCCTGCACGGCGCGCAGCACGATCATCTGCGGCAGGTCCTGCGCCAGCGCGCAGGCCGCCGACAGGATCAGGAACAGGACCGCGTTGGTGAGCAGGTAGATCCGGATCGAGAACACCTGCGCGAGCCAGCCGGAGAGCGGGATCACCACGATCTCCGCGATCAGATAGGAGGTCGAGATCCAGCCGCCGTCGTCGATGCCGGCGCCGATCGCGCCCTGGATGTCGGCGAGCGAGGCATTGACGATCTGGATGTTCAGCACCGCCATGAACGCACCGAGCGTGGCGCCGATCACGGCGATCCAGGTTTTTGCGGAGACGGCGGGTGCCGCCGGAGCCGCAGCGGGAGCGGGGACATTGGCGGCGGAAACGGCGTTGAGGGTCGGTTGAAGCGTGCTCATGGAAGCCTCGTCTCGGTGACTGAGACAGGATGCGTCGGGCGGATGCGTTCGATCATCGGAGAAGCTCGGGAAGGATCATCCGGCAGGATTCGACGATCCCGCCGGCGCCTGTCCGCGTCAGCCGCCGTTCGCGCGTGGCGCGTTGTCGGCGACGCGCTTGGTGCTCTCGCGTTCGGCCATCACGGTCGCCTTGGTATCGACGGTCGGCACCGCCGACATGCCGGGCCGCAGCAGGCCGGTGAGGCTGTGGTCGTCGAGCACGATCTTCACCGGCACGCGCTGCACGATCTTGGTGAAGTTGCCGGTCGCATTGTCGGGCGGCAGTAGCGCGAATTCAAGTCCGCTGGCCGGCGAAAGACTGTCGACATGACCATGCAGCCTGCGATTGCGAAAACTGTCGACCTGGAGCTCGACCGGCTGACCTGCGCGCACATGCGTGAGCTGAGTCTCCTTGAAGTTCGCGACCACATAGACCGCATCCAGCGGAACCACGGCCATCAATTGCGTGCCGGCCTGCACATACTGACCGACGCGCAAGGATCGGGCACCGACCGTGCCGTCAACCGGCGCGGTGATTTCGGTGTAGGACAGGTTCAGTTCCGCCTGGTCCGCGACAGCGCGAGCGCGATCGAGCTGCGCACTGGCCTGTGCGCGCTGCGTGGTCAGCACGTCGACCTTGCGCTGGGCAGCGACCAGGCCCGATCTCGCGTGCTGCAATTGCGCGTTGCTGGCGCGGAGCGCGGCGTCGGTCTGTTGCGCGCGCTGGATCGTGCCGGAGCCCGATTTCATCAGGTCGTCGTAGCGGGCGCGCTCCTCCTGCGCGAATTTCAGATTGGCGTCGGCCGCTGCGACATCAGCAATGCTCTGCTCGATAACAGGCTGTTGCAGCGCGAGCTGGGCATCGAGGTTGCGGACCGACGCTTCGGCCGCGGCGACGTCGGCGCGGGCCTGACCCAGCGCCGCCTTGAAATCGCGGTCGTCGATCCGCGCCAGCACCTGGCCCGCTCTGACCTTCTCGTTGTCGCCGACCAGCACCTGAGCGACGTAGCCGGAGACCTTCGGTGCGACGATGGTGGAATCCGCCTTCACATAGGCGTCATCGGTCGATTCCAGGTAGCGGCCGGTCGTCAGGTAGTCGTAGCCATAATCGCCGGCGGCAACGACGCCGAGGGTCAAGGCCAACCCAAGAGCCGCGCGCTTGATTGCCTGGCGGGATGGGCGAAGCCGGATTTTATCATTTGTTTCAGTTATATAAGCGGCGTTCGACATGGCATCCTCGCAAATTCCCGACAGCCCTCATCCGAACAAGGCGCTGTTCACCCCGGTAAGATGGGTTATTCCGACCCTTGCGATAATCCGCGAATTGCAGGAAGGATTGTCCATCCGGAGTGGATAATCAGAAACCTGAACCATGGACCGCTTCACCAGCCTCACCGCCTTTGTCCGAGTAGTCGAAAACGGAGGGTTTTCGGCCGCCGCCCGCCGGCTCGATATGTCGACGACCATGGTGAGCAATCACGT
The DNA here is from genome assembly GCF_014529705.1 of Bradyrhizobium campsiandrae. Taxonomy (GTDB): domain Bacteria; phylum Pseudomonadota; class Alphaproteobacteria; order Rhizobiales; family Xanthobacteraceae; genus Bradyrhizobium; species Bradyrhizobium campsiandrae. The sequence continues at coordinate 32,126 of NZ_JAANIH010000026.1, read as the reverse complement.
CCAGGCGCTGGAGGACCGGTTGGGGGTTCGGCTGCTGAACCGCACCACGCGCAAGGTGAGTCTGACGGAGATCGGTCAATCCTATTACGACCGTGCCACGCAGATCCTGGCCGACCTCGAACAGGCCGACGACATCGCCAATGAATTGCAGTCGGTCCCGCGCGGGACGCTGCGCGTCCATGTTGCCACGCATATGGTGCCGCTCGTCGCGCCTGTGGTGGCAAAGCTCCTGTCCACCTACCCCGAGCTCAAGGTGGATTTGCGCATGGGCGAAGCCGATGTCGACCTCATCGAGGAAGGCTACGACGTGGCCTTGCGCATGATCCCGCCGCCGGATTCGAGCCTCATCGTCCGCAGTCTCGCCACTTGGCGTCACGTGCTGTGCTGCTCGCATGATTATCTCGAGAAGCATGGCCGCGTGCAGAAGCTCGACGAGCTCTCCGGGCATAATTGCGGTCGTCACCTGAACTATCCGTTCGGGGACGAGTGGCGGTTCCTCGATCGCAAGGGGGCGCCGGCCTCGGTGCGCATTTCAGGCAGCTTCGTCACCAATAGCGGGGAAGCGTTGCGGAAGGTGGCGCTGGAGGGCGCGGCCGTGTGCCTGATGGCCGGCTTTCTCATCCAGGACGATCTCGAAGCAGGCAGGCTGGTTCGTCTGCTGCCTGAATACCGGACGGTCGAGCTGTCGATGAACGCGGTCTATCCCCACCGCCATCATGTGTCGGCAAAGGTGAGAACTTTCATCGATCTGCTCGCGCAGCACAGCGCCGAACAGCAGAAGCTGATCAACCCGTATTCGTGAAGCGGGTGCGGCTCAGGCTGCCTTGGCCGCTCCTGGTCGGGCCAGCATTGAGTCCACCTCGGCCCTGACCTTCGCGATCGCGGCTTCTTTCACCGGGCCATAGCCGCGGATCTCCATGGGAGCTCCGGCGATCGCAATGAGACCAGGCAGATTCCGGGCATCAAGCCGGCGGAGCATGATTTCGATCAAGCCCGCGTACCAGACGATCAGCTCTCGCTCGGCGCGACGTTCCGCGGCATAGCCAAACGGATCGAACGGCGTCCCGCGCAGCCACTTCAGCCGCGCCAACAGTGCGAGCGGCAGCTGGATCCACTGGCCGAAAGCGCGCTTGCGCGGCCGGCCGCGTGCGTCGTGGCCAGACGGCAGGAATGGTGGCGCGAGGTGATACTGCACGCTGAAACCGTCCTCGAATTCGCGCTTCAGCTCGTCGAGGAAACCGCTTCTCATGTGCAGACGCGCAACCTCGTATTCGTCCTTGTAGGCCATCAGCTTGAACAAGGCGCGCGCAACTGTCTCGGTCAGCGCCTCGCTATCGAGCGCGGCCTCGGCAGCGCGAACTTTCGCGACAAGCGCCCGATAGCGCGCCGCATAGGCTTCGTCCTGGTAGGCCGTGAGGAAATCGGCGCGCCTGATGATGAGCTGATCGAGCGTTTCGGCCGCCGGCTTCCCGTTCGCCTTCGGCAGGAAGTCCGGATCAGCAACGGCGATCCGGCCCCAGGCAAACGCCTGCTTGTTGCGCTCGATCGCAACGCCATTCAGCTCGATCGCGCGCAGCAGTGCTTGCAGTGAGACGGGCACCAGCCCACGCTGCCAGGCAAAGCCGAGCATGATGATGTTGGCATAAACGGCATCGCCGAGCAGCTTCTCGGCGAGAGCGTTGGCGTCGATCGTACCCAGATTGCCATCGCCGATCACCTGCCGGATCGCGTGCAGGCGCGCAGGGGAGGCGAGATCGGCGTCGCGGAAACGGACGATGTCGCCGGTCGGCATTTCCGCGGTATTGACCGCCGCCCGCGTGCCGCGACGATAGGTGCCGGATGCCTTTGGCGAGGAGCTGACGACGAGGTCGCAACCGATCAGCGCGTCCGCCGCGCCCTGGTCGATACGGACCTGATGCAGTACGTCGGGCGACGCGGCGAGGCGGATGTAGCTCAGCACGGGTCCGAATTTTTGCGCAAATCCGGTGAAGTCCAGCACCGAGACACCGCGGCGCTCCAGATGCGCGGCCATGCCGATCAGCGCGCCGACGGTGATCACGCCGGTGCCGCCGACGCCGGTCACCAGCAGGTCGTAAGGACGCTCGAGCGTTGCAGGTGAGGGCAGGGGAAGCGTCGCCGCGCGGCCGATCGCGTCGATCTGGCTTGCGGCCTTGTTCCGGCGCGTCGCGCCTTCCACCGTGACAAAGCTTGGGCAGAAACCGTTGAGACAGGAAAAGTCCTTGTTGCAGGCCGACAGATTGATCTGCCGCTTGCGGCCGAACGGCGTTTCCTTCGGCTCGACGCTGAGGCAGTTGGATTCGACCGAGCAGTCGCCGCAGCCTTCGCAGACCAGATCGTTGATATAGGCAAAGCGTTTGGGATCGGCCATTTGCCCGCGCTTGCGCCGCCGTCGCTTCTCCGTGGCGCAGGTCTGCTGATAGATGAGGACCGAGACGCCGGCGACGTCGCGCAGCTCGCGTTGCACGGCATCCATCTCCTCGCGCGGATGGATGGTGACGCTGCTGGGCAGGTCCGCGGACGAGAATTGCGCTGGATCGTCCGACACCAGCGCGATGCGGCGCACACCTTCGGCCCGGACGCTGTGCGCGATGGCATGCACGCTGATGGGGCCGTCGACCGGCTGGCCGCCGGTCATGGCGACCGCGTCGTTGAACAGAATCTTGTAGGTGATGTTGGCCTTGGCCGCGATTGCCTGACGGATCGCCATCGAGCCGGAGTGGTAATAGGTGCCCTCGCCGAGGTTCTGGAAGATGTGCTTGTTGCCGGTGAATCGCGAGGAGGCCGCCCAGTTCACGCCTTCGCCGCCCATCTGGATCAGCGAGGTGGTCTCGCGGTCCATCCAGCTCGCCATGAAGTGACAACCGATGCCGGCCAGCGCCTGCGATCCTTCAGGGACCTTTGTCGAAGTGTTGTGGGGACAGCCGGAGCAGAAATAGGGCGTACGCGTCGCGCCCGCGACGTTGATCGTGCGCGCAGCTTCCGGAAGCAAAGCGGCCGCACGGGCGGCGAGATTGAGCCCGGGAAACATCGGGTCGAGACGCCGCGCCAGCACGGACGCCAGCGCGCGCGGCGACAATTCGCCGATCCACGAGATCAGACGCGCCCCCCGCTCATCGTGCTTGCCGACCATGCGCTCGGGTTTTGCGCCGGGATAGTCGTAGAAATATTCCTTGAACTGGCTCTCGATGATGCCGCGCTTCTCCTCGACCACGAGGATCTCGCGCTTGCCCTTCACGAAGTCCATCGCGTCGTGCAGCGCCAGCGGCCAGACCATGCCGACCTTGTAGATGTCGATGCCGATGCGGCGACAGGCCGTTTCATCAAGCCCCATCAGCCGCAGCGCTTCCATCAGGTCCAGATGTGCCTTGCCTGTCGTGACGATGCCGTAGGTGGCATTGGCAATGTCGTAGATGTGACGGTCGATCGGATTGGCTTTGGCAAAGGCGTAGACCGCGTGCTTCTTGGCTTCCAGCCGCTCTTCGATCTGAGGGCCCGGCAGATCGGGCCAGCGATAGTGCAGGCCGCCTGGTGGCGGCACGAAGTCGGGGGCGCGGAAAATGCGCGGCGGCCGCAGCGCGACGGAAGCGCCTGATTCCACGATCTCCGAGATCGCCTTGAAGCCGACCCACATGCCGGAGAAGCGGCTCAGCGCGTAGCCATATTCGCCGAAATCAAGATATTCGTCGACGCTTGCCGGATGCAGCGTCGGCATGAACCAGCTCATGAAGGCGACGTCGGACTGGTGCGGCATCGAGGACGAGACGCAGCCATGGTCGTCGCCGGCGACCACCAGCACGCCGCCATGCGGCGAGGATCCATAGGCATTGCCGTGCTTGAGCGCGTCGCCGGAGCGATCGACGCCGGGGCCCTTGCCGTACCATAGCCCGAACACACCATCGACCTCGCGCTCGGCCTGCGTCTCGACCTGCTGCGATCCGAGCACCGCGGTCGCGGCGAGGTCCTCGTTCACCGCGGGGAGGAATTCGATGCGATCCTTCTTGAGGCGTTGCTGGATGCGCCACAGTTCGAGATCGACGCCGCCGAGCGGGGAGCCGCGATAACCGGAGATGAAGCCCGCGGTGTTGAGGCCGTTGGCGCGGTCGCGCCTGATCTGGTCGAGCGCGATGCGGACGATGGCTTGGGTGCCTGTGAGGAAGACGCGGCCTTCCTCGCGCTCATAGCGGTCGGAAAGCTCGTAGGCGTCGAGTGACGGAATGGCGTCCATGGTGGACCTCGCGCGGCATCCTGCCCGATCATGGAAGGTTATGCCTGGGAGGCTGGTAGGTCTTACCTTTTCATCCTATCCTGATCAAAAATTCGGTAGAATTTTGCATCAAGCCATCAAATCTGGTAGAGGTTCCCGAATTGAGGGGCTTCCATGATCGAAGACCAGGACACGCGAATCCTTGCCCATCTTCAGAAGGATGGACGCGCCACCAATCAGCAACTTGCCGATGAGGTCGGCATGTCCACCTCCGCCTGCTGGCGCCGGGTGCGCGCGCTGGAGGAGAGCGGCGTCATCCGCGGCTATGCGGCCCTGGTCGCGCGGGAGCAGGCGGGCTTTGCGATGTCGGCCATTCTCCACGTCTCCCTGGAACGCCACGATACGAAGTTCGTCGACGAATTCGTCTCTCGCGTCACCACGCGTCGCGAGGTGCTGGAATGCTTCGCGACCACAGGCGATGCCGATTATCATTTGCGCGTCGTCGTGCAGGACATGGCGGCCTACAACCGCTTCCTCGACGAGTTCATGTTCCGCATCCCCGGCATCCGCACCGTCCGCAGCAACGTGGTGCTGAAGGAGATCAAGACCAGCGTCGCGCTGCCGTTCTGAGTATGGCTCGTTCGCGCGGCCGTCGTTCACATCGCTCCGGCAGGGCTTGCGCAGATTGCGATGCAACTGTGGCAGTCAAGATCTGTGTTCTTCCGAGCCGGGCCTCAGCAGAAGCATGAAGATGAGAGCGTGCCCGACCAGCAATAACGGCACGTAAAGCGCCGGGATATAGATGCCGGCGCTGAACAGCCCGGGATTCTGAATCTTCGTCGCGCCCACGTAATACGCATTGAGAAGATCGAGCGTACCCCAGATGTTGAAGATCCAGACCATCGGAATGGCGATCGGCCATCGCCGGGAGAGTGCCGCCATCGAGATGAGCGCAAGGGTGGCGGCGATGAAATCTCCCCAACCGACTTCGCCGGCGAAATCCGGGCTCAACTCCGAGGAGACGAACCCGGTGACCATGAAGTTCATGCCCAGGAAGCGAAACGCGTGGAAGGCTGCGAGAAGCCTGAGGGCGTCATGGCGCGGCATTGCACGGACAAAGGGCCACACATAGGTGGAAGCCACCACTGCGCTCGTCAGCAGGGCGCCAGCGACACTGAGGACGAACGGAAGATTGAATCCCGGTGGCACGTTCGGATGTCCTTGTCTTGCTTCGTCCGGTCGGATGGGGCAGGTCTGCGGCCGGTCAGGGTTTTGCCATCAACAGGCGCAGTGGCATGAGTGGGCCGACCGCGATGTATTCGTGATCGATGAGATCCTGCCTGGCGAGCGGCAGCGCATCCATGATTGCGTGCGCTTCGGCATCGTCCTTGGCATTCAGCAGGAAAACGGCGCCTCGCCCATCTGACCGCGAATACCATTCGCGAACCTTGCCGGTGAGATAGAGCTGGACGGTCTGTCTGATTTCATCAGGCATGACGGCCATGATTTGCTCGCGTGCGACGCCTGCCTTGGCGGTCAGGATGACCATGACCCCGGTGGTCAGGGATGAGGGCGCTTGTGCTTGGGCGGCGGATGGTTCGGTCATGGCGGTAACACCTGTCAATGTGAGGGCGAATGTCAGGACGGCGTTGCGGATTGCCTTCATCGGCTTCATGTCTCCGGTGCGGCTCATTTGCAGACGGGATTTAGGGCGTCTGGCCGTGTGGGACTATTCGCGATAATGTTGACGGGCTATGAAGCAGAACTTCACAGTCAGGCAGGGGGCGCTCGACGGTGTCGAGGCTTTCCTCAGTGTCGCGCAGCACCGCAATTTCCGGCGGGCGGCTACCGAACTCGGGGTGACGCCGTCGGCGATCAGCCAGGCGGTGCGCGCACTCGAAGCGCGCGTCGGGGCTGCACTCTTCATCCGTACGACCCGCAGCGTTGGCTTGACCGAAGCCGGCGAGATATTTCTTGCGCGCGCAAGACCGGCCTTCGAGGAGCTCGTCGCAGCCAGCGGGGCCGCGCGTGAGCTCGGCCAGCGCCCGGCCGGACTGCTGCGCCTGACCGTGCCGCGTTCGGTCGTCCCGATCCTGCTCGAGCCACTGATCGCCTCGTTCTGCCAGGCCTATCCGGAGATCGAGGTCGAGCTCGCCGCAAGCGAGGAACTGGTCGATCTGGCGGCCGGCGGCTTTGATGCCGGAATCAGAATGGGGCAGTTCATCTCGCCGGACATGGTCGCGGTGCGTCTGACAAAGCCGTTTCCTCTGGTCATCGTCGGCAGCCCGGCTTACCTCGCAAGCCGCGGTCGGCCCGCTCGTCCGGACGAGCTGCGAGAACACGCGTGCCTGAGATTACGGCGATCAAACGGTGCGCTCGCCCCCTGGTCGCTCAACGACAAAGGTCATTCGATCGAGATCGCCGTTGCCGGACCGTTCATTGCCAATGACTTCCCGACCATGCTCGGTGCCGCCGTTGAAGGCCTGGGTCTTGCACAGGTGCCGTCGCCGCTGGCCGCTGACGCTATCAGGGCGGGACGCCTTGTAGCCGTGCTGGAGAAATTCGTGCCGATGGCGCCGGGAGTGTTCCTTTATTATCCCAGCCATCGACAAATCATGCCGAAGCTCCGAGCCTTCATCGACCATGTGAAGGGGCGATCGAGGGCCGCGAGCTAAGCTACCGCCCCTCGCGCACAAACCTGTTCCGCAACGTGCCGACACCGCTGATCTCGATCTCCACGACGTCGTCGTGCTTGATGTCGGGCGAGGCGCCGTCCGTGCCCATCCAGATCACGTCGCCGGGCCACAGCGTAAAGTACTTGGTCAGTTCGACCAGGAACGGCACCACGCCGAAGATCATGTCGTTGGTACGGAAGCGGTTGGTCTCCCTGCCGTTGACGCGGACGATGGTCTCCATCCTGGCAAGATCGGCGTCGGTCTCGATCCACGGCCCCATCGGCTTGAACGTGTCGGCGTTCTTCGAGCGCCACAGGCTGCGGTCGGCCTTCTGCCAGGAGCGCTCGCTGACGTCGTTGCCGATGGTGTAGCCGAACACGCATGCCATTGCGTTCGCTTCGGTGAGATGCTTCACCTTCTTGCCGATCACGACGACGAGCTCGCCTTCATAATGGATCTTCTCGGTCGCGATCGCGGGGATCACGACGTCCTCGTCATGCGCGATCAGCGCGTTCTGGGCGCGGTAGCCGATCTCGGGGCGATCGGGCACGGCCGGTACCGTGCCGGCCTTGTCGGCGGCTTCCTTCAGATGCTTCAGATAGTTCAAGCCGACGCAATAGAAGGTGCGCGGGATCAGCGGCAGCTCGATCTTGACCTCGTCAAGCGGATGCGTGCGCGACGTCCGCCGCCACTCACTGAAGGGATCGCCCTCGACCGCGATCACCTGATCGCCTTCTATGATCCCCCAGGAGGTTTTGCCGGAGGCGGTGAATTTCAGCCAGCGCATGATCTGCTCTCTTTGTTATTCCGCCGCATCGCGGGGCTGCACTTTCCACGCGCCGGCCGCCGGTCGCCTCAAGCCGAGATTCTCCCGCAGCGTCTTGCCGCGATAGTCTTTCTGAAACAGGCCGCGCCGCTGCAATTCCGGCACGACATGTTGCACGAAGTCGGCGTAGGAGCCGGGTACATAGGTCGCGGCAATCACAAAACCGTCGCAGCCGCGCTCGACGAACATCTCCTCCAGCCTGTCCGCGATCTCCTTGGGGCCGCCAACCATGGCGTCATGCACCTGACCGCGGCCCGAGAAGGTGACGAAGTCGCGCGCGCTCGGATTGCTCTTGCCTGACGTCTTCAGCACGCCGTCGCGGATGCCCAGAATGCCCTGCATGCTCTTCAACTCGTCCGTCGTCAGCGGTTCGTCGAGACCTTTGGAGGCGAAGTCGTAGTTGAGTGCTTCTGACAGCAGCGACAGCGCGTCGATTTCGAGCGGCAGCTTGTTGATCAGCGCCATCCTGTCCTCGGCCTCCGCCCTGGTCGCGGCGCAGACCGGCGTCGTCAGATTGCAGAGGAACATCTCATCAGGATCACGGCCGGCCTTGGCAGCTTCATTGCGCACGGCCGCATAGCCGTCCTTGGCGCCCTGGAGATTTCGCGCAGCCGTAAAAATCACCTCGCCCCATCGTCCGGCAAAGCGCTGGCCGCGGCCGGACGCGCCGGCCTGGATGATGACAGGATGCCCCTGCTGCGAGCGCGGCACGGTGAAGGGCCCGCGCGATTTGAAGGACGGTCCTTTGTGATCGAGCCGCTTCACCTTGCTCGGATCGGCAAAGCGGCCGCTCTTCTTGTCCATGATGAGCGCACCGTCCTCCCAGGTGTCCCAATGGCCGAGCACGACCTCCATGAACTCGTCGGCCTTGTCGTAGCGGGAATCATGTTCGGGATGGGAGTCGCGCCCCATGTTGAGCGCTTCGCCGTCGTTGAGCGAGGTCACGACATTCCAGCCCGCGCGACCGCCCGACATCAGATCGAGCGTGGCAAAGCGGCGCGCGACGTCGAACGGTTCATAGTAGGTGGTCGAGCAGGTCGCGCCCAGCCCGAGCTTGTCCGTGACCATGCCCATCGTGGTCAGCACGATCAGGGGATCCATCTTGACGCAGCGGATGCCGTATTCGACGGTGTGGGCGTGGTCGTTGCCGTAACGATCCGGCATCGCGAGGCGATCGTCGAAGAACGCCATGTGGAACTTGCCGGCTTCGAGGATCCTGGCGATCTCCTGGTAGTAATCCGCCGACATCGAGTCGCTGCGCGAGTCCGGATGCCGCCACGAGCTCGGCAGATTCGTGCAGTTTTGCGCCTGAAGGAAGCCGACGAGGACCATCTGCCTGGACATGCTGCTGTTCTCCGGATTGCCTCAAGCCAGATCGAGGGTGGTGTCGAGCCCGTAGTCACGGGCGAGCGCCCGCAGCTTCTCCCAGGTCGCGTCCTCGACCTCGAGGCCGTCCCGCAGGCGCTGCTGCTCGCGCAGGCCCTCGATCTCGCCGGGATAGTAGACGCCTCGGCTGCCCTCGGACGGCGGCGTCGATTTCAGATAGCGCGCGAATTCCGCGACCTCGCGCTTGAACTCCTTCAGCGGGCGGAAGGCGGCGACGTTGAATACCGCCATGAAGCATCCGTCATTGTGCCGCCCGGTCGGTTCGACGCCGAAGCCGAGGCCGGTGAGGAGACCGCAGAGCACCTCGACCATGGCAGCGAGGCCGCTTCCCTTGTAGCCCTCGGTGCCGCCGAGCGGCAGCAGCGCGCCGCCCTTGCGATATTGCGCGGGATCGGTGGTGTGCCGTCCCTGGGCATCGATGATCCAGCCGGTGGGGATTTCCTCGCCGCGGGCGACGGCGAGCTGGATCTTGCCGGCGGCTACCGCCGAGGTCGCCATGTCCAGATAGAACGGCGCCTCGAGATCGGATGGCACCGCGATCGAGATCGGGTTGGTGCCGAGCCGCGCCTCCTTGCCGCCGAACGGCGCGACGTGCTTCGGCGAGCGACCGGAATCCGCCGTCGCAATCCCGATCATGCCCTCGCGCATCGCCATCAGTGGATAGGCGGCGAGGCGTCCGACATGGCTCTGCCGGAACACGGTGCAGGCGGCGACATTCGCCGTCCTCGCCTTCTCGATCGTCAGCGCCATCGCCTTGGCGTTGACGTGGAAGCCGAAACCCCAGTGACCGTCGATCACGGTCGTGGTCGGTGATTCCTGCACAATTGTCCACGTCGCGCCGGGGACGATGTGTCCGGCCTTTATGCGGTCGATATAGGTCGGAACCGCGATGATTCCGTGGGAGTCATGGCCGGCGAGATTGGCGTTGACGCAGCCGGCGGCGACGGCATCGGCTTCTTCCTCGGAGGCGCCGGCGGCGCGGAGCAGCGCTGCGCTCACGCGTGTGAGGCGGTCGGCCTTGACGATGGGCATGGCGTTTCCTCGGCTGTCGTGCCCTTCACGGGCCTGTTTGTTGGACGCCATCGTCTCAAAGCGGAGCTGCGATATCAATCTCCCGTAAACCAATACAGGGCTGCAAATTCGTAAAGAGAGCCTTAGGTCGAGGATTCCTGCCGCGCGGCGGTATTCCCGGAAGTTTTCCAGCCGTCATTCGTTGCTCGTTCACTCTGATTGACGGTTTGCAGCTCGCAATAACGACCACTTAGGCGATGCCCGTTCATAAAGCCCCCGGGAGAAATAGGCAGAAATGCCCGGGAGTTGAGATCGTGTCGACGACCCTCGCGCGCACCTTTGCGGCGTTGAGCGCCATCAATGAAGCGATCCTCTACGCGAAATCGCCGGACGAGCTGTACCAGATGGTCTGCGACGCCGGGTTTTCGAGCGGGGACTTCATGGCTGTTGCCGTGTTCCTGGTGGATCCGGACGGCCTGCATTTACGTTTTGCCGCCGGGCGGGGCGACGACGTGGCGCGCCTGCGCGCGCTCAAGATCACCACCGAAGCCGGCGTACCCGAGGGCTCGGGCGTCGGCGGCGAGGCATTTCGTAGCCAGAAGCTCTGCATCTGCAACGACTACCTGAACGATTCACGCTCGCTGGCATGGCGCGAAGGCGCGACCAAAGCGGGTGTCGGTGCCGCGGCGGCGCTGCCGCTCCTGTGCAACGGTAAAAGCGTCGGCGTGCTGTTCGTGACTCGCAGCGAGGCCGGCTCGCTGAGCGAGCAGATGGTGTCGCTGTTCGAGCGCATGTCGGCCAACATTTCCTATGCATTGGAGAATTTCGCGCGCGAGACCGCGCGGCAGAACAGCGAGCGGGTGACGCGGCGGCTCAACCGCATGTTCGGCGCGCTCAGCGCCACCAACGAAGCCATCCTGCGCGCAAAAACCGAGCAGGAGCTTTACCAGCTCGTCTGCGACGCCTCTGTCCATGGCGGCAAGTCGTTGGCAACGTTCGTTCTGCTCAAGGAGCGGGAGTCCCACTGGCTCAAGCCGGTCGCCGGCACCGGTCAAAATCTGGACCTCGTCACCCAGACCAGCTATTCCGTCGACCCCGACAATCCGTACGGTCAAGGCATTTCCGGGCAGACCTTCCGCACCCAGGAGCCTTGTGTCGAGGACGATCTTGTCAGCCGCACCAAGGGAACGCCCTGGGAGCAGGCCAATATCAATACGGGGGTTGCTGCTTGTGTCGCAGCTCCGTTGATCAAGCATGGCGAGAGCGTCGGCGTCATCCTGTTCTTCATCAGCAAGTCCTGGGCCAAAGACGACGAGATCGTCTCGCTGCTGCTGCGAATGGCAGAGAACGTCTCGTTCGCCATCGAGAATTTCGACCGCGAAGCCGAGAAGGCCATGATCGCGGCGGAGGAGGAACGGCTGGCGCGCATGTACGCGGCGCTCAGCGCCACCAACGAAGCGATCCTGCGCGCGCGCTCGCGAAGTGAATTGTTCGACCTCGTCTGCGAGGCCACGGCACAGGGCGCCAAGTTCACCTCAGCCACCATCGCGCTGGTCGACGATCATGCCGAACTGCTGCGCGTCGTTTCCTGCTACGGGCCCAATGCGGTCCAGGTGCGCAACTTCACGTTCTCCACCTCCGACCAGGTGCCGGAGGGGCGCGGCTTGACCGGCACCGCGTTCCGCACGCACGAGCCCGCAGTCAGCAACGACGTGCTCGCTGACGATCGCATCGCGCCTTGGCACGCCAGCGCCCGTCGCAACGGCATCGCGTCCTCCGCGGCGCTGCCGCTTCTCAATGGCGATCGCGTCGAGGGCGTGTTCCTGTTCAACTCTCCGGAGCGCGGCACTTTCACGCCTGAATTGGTCGAGCTGCTGCGCAAGCTCCAGGCCAATGTCGCCTTCGCGCTCGAAAATTTCGACCGCGCCGAGGAAAAGGCGCAGGCCGACAGGCAGCGCAATCGCCTTGGCGGAATGTTCGAGGCGCTGAGCGCAACCAATGAAGCCATCATGCGCGCCAAGACACGGGAGGAGCTGTTCGAAGCGGCGTGCCAGGCCGCCGTCCTCGGCGATGTCTTCGCGTCGGCGACGATCGGCATCATCGACAAGGACAATGAGCTGGTTCGCGTCGTCGCAGTGAAGGGACGCATGCAAAGCCAGATGGTCGGACGGACCTGTATCATTTCCGCCGACCATCCCGAAGGCCAGGGCATCATCGGTACCTCGCTCCGGAGCTGCCGACCCTGTGTCATGAACGACTATCTGAACGAGCCGCGCTCCGCCCATTGGCGGACGAAGGCGATCGAGGACGGAACGCGGGCCGCAGCCAGCTTTCCGCTCCTGAGAGCAGGTCAGCAGCCAATCGGCATGCTGCTTTTTCTTGCGCCCGAGCAGAACACCTTCACGCCCGATCTGGTCCAGCTGCTCGAGCGGCTGGCCGAGAATGTCTCCTTCGCGCTCGATAATTTCGATCGCGCCGATGAAAAGGCCCGCACCGAGGCGCAAAAGGAGCGCCTGACGCGCATGTTCGCCGCGCTGAGCGCGACCAATGAAGCGATCATGCGCGCAAAATCGCGCGCCGAGCTGTTCGACCTCGTCTGCCTCGCAGCCTCGAACGGCGCCAAGTTCACCTCGACCACCATCGCGCTGGCAAAGGCCGACAGCGATCAGATCGAGATCGTCGCGAGCGCCGGACCGTCGTCCGACACCACTCGAAATGTCCGCCTCTCGGTCGATCCCGAGCGCCCCGAAGGCCGTGGGATGGCCGGCACGGCGTTCCGGACCCGGCAGCCCTGCATCAGCAATGACTATCTCAACGACCAGCGCGTCAGCGCCTTCCACGCCATCGTCCGTGGCGACGGCGCACGCTCCGGTGCGGCGTTCCCGCTGATCGTGCACGGTCAACCTGTCGGCGTGATGATCTACATGTCGACCGAGCCGGCCACCTTCACGGCCGAATTCGTCGAGCTGTTGCAACGCCTTGCCGACAACGTCGCCTTCGCGATGGAGAATTTCGATCGCGCCGACGAGAAGAACAAGGCCGACGAGCGGATCGAGTATCTCGCATCCCACGACAGCCTGACCAACCTGCCGAATCGCGAGACCTTCAACGGCCTGCTGCGGGAGGCGATCGCGGCGGCGCAGCGCCACGACCACCGCTTTGCGGTGCTGTTCATCGATCTCGACCGCTTCAAGGTCATCAACGATTCGCTCGGTCATGAGGCCGGCGACCTGCTCCTGCTCGAGGTTGCCGATCGATTGCGCAAGGCGCTGCGCGCAAGCGACGTGGTGGCGCGCCTCGGCGGCGACGAGTTCGTGGTGATCCTCGATCAGTGCGGCGAGATCGACGACGTCCAGCGCATCGCCACCGGACTGCTCTCGGCGCTCGCCGAGCCCATGGAGCTCGCCGGCCACGAGTGCCATACCACGGCCTCGATCGGCATCGCCATGTATCCGGCCAACGGTGCCGACGCGCAGACGCTGACCAAGAACGCCGACATGGCGATGTATCTCGCCAAGGAAGACGGCAAGAACGGCTATCGCTTCTTCTCCAAGGAGGTGAAGACGCAGTCGATCGAGCGGTTGTCACTCGAAAGCGCGCTGCGGCGGGCGCTGGAGCGCGAGCAGTTCTCGCTCAACTACCAGCCCAAGGTCGACATGGAGACCGGCCAGATCACCGGCGTGGAAGCGCTGCTGCGCTGGAGCCATCCCGAGCTCGGCAACATCTCGCCGGCGCAGTTCATTCCGCTGGCTGAGGAGACCGGCCTGATCGTGCCGATCGGCCGCTGGGTGCTGAAGGAGGCCTGCGCGCAGGCGATGGCCTGGCAGCGCCGCGGCCTGCTGCCGCTGTCGATGGCGGTGAACCTGTCGCCGCGGCAATTCGCCGACGAGCATCTGTTGCAGGACGTCGACGAGGCGCTGGCGGCCTCCGGCATGTCGCCGGTGCTGCTCCAGCTCGAGGTCACCGAGAGCATGATGATGCGCAATGTCGGTCGTGCGCTGAAGGTGCTCGACGCCATCCAGAGCCGCGGCATCCGTCTTGCCATCGACGATTTCGGCACCGGCTATTCGTCGATGTCGCTGATGAAGCATTTCCCGATCGACACCATCAAGATCGACCGCTCCTTCGTGCGCGACCTGCCGGAGGATTCGGAAGACCAGGCGATCGCGCAGGCGATCATCAGCATGGGCAAGGCGCTCGGCATGACCGTGGTCGCCGAAGGCGTCGAGAACGCCGAGCAGGAAGCGTTCCTGCGCACCCATGGCTGCGACGAGATGCAGGGCTTTCTGATCTCGAAGCCGCTGCCGGCGGCGCAGATGGCCGAGCTGCTGCGGCCGATGGTTCTGCCCGTCGCGCCGCCGCTCCAGCCGGAGCCGGATCCGGCCGTGGACGAAGCCGTCCCGCTACGGCGGAAAGGCGCTGTCGTCTGACGGCAGCGGGTGCAATTCGCGGATGTCGTGATCGGCGGCCTCCGCCTTGCTCGGAAAATCCTGAGGTGCCGTCAGCGAGGTCTGCTCGACGAACAGCGCGAGAATGGTGCACGCGCCGTCGGCGAAGCTTGCGCCATCGGGAAGGTGCAGCGAGCAGCGCCATGTCTCGCTCAACGGTTCGCGGTCGTCGACCTCCGCCATGGCGGGACCCCACCACCAGGCAGGCGCGGGCGAACGTTCGTCCTCGGGCACGACATGCCAGCGGACGAATTCATCCATCACGCGCTCGAACTCCAGGCGTGCCGCCTGATGCATCCCTCAATACTCCCTGAATCCGCGCCTGATCACCGGCCGACGCGCGGATCCGATCTTGGCCTTGACGCTTGGAGAAATCGGCTCGTGCGACGGGTCGAGCCATGCATTCCGACATCATCGTCGGCAATGCCTAAAAATGCGGCCGTCGGCAAAGCCGCCAACGGCGAATAGGCATTCTTACCGGAGCGAGGCCGGGCCGGCAAGGTGCGGGTGTTACGGTTGCTTAACGCGCCTTGAGCGGATGCGCAGTCTGGTGCCAGGCCCAGGCAGTCCGAATCACGGTCTGCAGGTCGGAATGGCGCGGCACGAAATCCAGCACCTTTCGCGCAGCCGAGGGATCGGCGACGAGGTAGGTCGGATCGCCGGCGCGGCGCGGCTTGACGGTGTGCGGTACCTCGCGCCCGGTCTCCTGCTTGATGGCGGTGAGGATCTCGCGCACCGAGAAGCCCGAACCGCTGCCGAGATTGAAGCTGCCCCCGGCATGTCCGGTCTCCAGCAGCTTCAACGCCGCGACATGCGCGGCGGCGAGGTCGGTGACATGGATGTAGTCGCGGATCGCGGTGCCGTCGGGCGTCTCGTAATCGTCGCCGAACACGGCAAACTCGACATGGCCTTGCAGCGCCATCATCGCCCGTGGGATGAGATGAGTTTCGTTGTCACGCAATTCGCCGATGCCGCCAGCCGGATCGGCACCGCTGGCATTGAAATAGCGCAGGCAGAACGCGCCGAAGCCGTAAGCTGCCCGGTAGTCGGCGAGCATGCGCTCGATCATCCATTTCGAGGCGCCGTACGGGTTGATCGGCGCGCAGGGGAAGTCCTCGCGCAGCGCCTTGGAATCGGCGTTGCCATAGACGGCGCCCGTCGAGGAGAACACGATGCGGTGGCACCCGGCGTTGCGCATCGCCTGCAGCAGCGACAGCGTTCCCTGCACGTTGTTGATGTAGTATTTCTGCGGGTCGGTCATGGACTCGCCGACAAGGCTCGCCGCCGCGAAATGCATCACCGCCGCAACCTCGTGATCGGCGAAGGTGCGCGCCAGCAACGCGCCATCGAGCAGGTCGCCCGTAACCAGTTCGCCCGACACGAACGCGCGGTGACCCGTCGAAAGATTGTCATAAACGACGGGCCGATAGCCGGCGGCCGCCAGTGCGCGGCAGGCGTGCGAGCCAATATAGCCCGCGCCTCCCGTGACGAGGACTGTCGGTCGATCGGTCATGTCGTCTTTTGCTCTTGTTAGCGGTTAAAGGGCCGGTTGCGGCTGAAGAGAAGATAGATCGCGCGAGGGTTGGTGGTCAAATAGCGCCAGAACAGGCGGCGCGGTTCGAGCCAGGTGCGCCAGGCCCATTCAAGTCCGAGCTTCTGCATCCAACGTGGCGCGCGCGAACGGCTGCCCGACAGGAAATTGAACAGGCCGCCCGAGGTCTTGATGACCCCGACATTGGTCAATAGCGGCGTGAACTCCTCGACAAAGGCCTGCTCGGCCGGCACGCCGAGCGCAACCCACAGGAAGTCCGGTGCGAGCGCGTTGATCTCCTCGACCTTGGTTCGCAGCGCATCGCCGTGGAGATAGCCGTGACTATGCCCGACGATCTTCAGCTTCGGATACATGTTCTGGACACGCCTGACCGCCGCCGTATTCTCTTCCGCGCTGGCGCCGAGCATGTAGAAGGTGCGGCCGGACACCTCCGCCTTGCGCGCGACGACATGGAAGAGATCGGTGGTCGCAACCCGCTCCGGCAGTGGAAACCAGGATTGCAGCTTCGACGCTGCCACCAGCGGCTGGCCGTCGGCATTGATCAGATCGGCGGCGCGGAACAGGCGCTCGGTTTGCGGCTCGGTCGAGCAGCGCGCCAGCACTTCGCCATTGGCTGAGGTCAGGTACAGCGGACGGCCGATGCGGTGGCTCTGATCGGTCGCCTCGATCATGAAATCGGCAGTCTCTTCCAGGTCGAGCGCGGCCATGCGAAGGCCGCCGACGGTGATCCGTGGCACTTCGGCGGTCGCGGCCCGACCTTCCAGATTGACGCGGCGCTCAAGCATATTGTTTGCCTCGCTGGCGCGTTTGGGTTGCAGGGGTGAGCTCGTCGAGCACGACGCCGACGAGCTTGCGCTCTGTGCCGCCGAGCGCGGCAAGAATTTCTTCCATGCTGTCGTTGATGTCGAGGCTGGTCGGCAGCACCGCCACCAGCGCATCAGTGCTGTCGAGCAGCCTGCGGCCGGCGGCCGAGAGCGGCATCGCCGGGCCGTCGAGAATGACGAGGTCGTAGCCGCCGGCCGAGCGCGCCTGCGCGACCGCCTTGCGGATGGCATCGGCGGCCTTGCCGGCATCGCTCTCGGTCGCCGGAAGAATCGAGATGCCGTTGACGGTCTTGATCTCGCGCACGGTCCTGTTGCCGATCGAAAGCCAGCCGGGCTTGCCCGGCGCGTTCTTGCCGGGACGATTGATCCTGCTCGAGAGCGTGTGCGCCTGATGGTCGGCATCGATCATCAACACACGAACGCCGTCGCGCGCGGCGGCGAGCGCGAAATTCAGCGCGGTCACGCTCCGTCCGGTGGTGTCGCCGGTGCCGACCAGCGCCATCACCGGCATGGTCTTGCCGCCGGCGCGGCGAGTCATCGCCGCGCGCATGTCGCGCAAGGCGTTGAGCAGCGTCGTCAGCGGAAATCCCGGCCGCAGCGTCGGCCAGCCGATCCGGGTCAGGTCGATGCCGCTGCCGGTGGCGAGAATGGCGCCGAGCGTGCGGATCACGTCGGCCTCCTGGAGACGGGCGATCAACGGCTTCTCGACCAGCGCAAGCGCGGGTGAGGGCGTGGGGGATTCGGGCTGGGGTCGCGAGAGGTCGGGCGCGGGCGTGCGCACGCGGCGGCCCGGTTCGGGGGCGGACGCGCCATTGGACAGGTGCTCGGCCGCGACGAACCAGCAGGCGGCGGCCAGCGCGCCGAAGACGAAGCCGATCATGGCGAACAGGCTCATTCCCGGCGGGAACGAGCGGCGCTGCGGCACCGTGGCCTCGCCGATGACGCGGGCCGCCGAAGTGTTCAGGGTCTCCTGCTCCTCGGTCTCGCGCGAGCGCTTGAGGAAGGATTGGTAGACGTCGCGGCTGGCGTCGGCCTCGCGCTCGAGCTCGCGCAGGCGCACGGCGGCCTGGCTGAGCTGCACGCTCTGTCGCTTCTGAACTTCCAGCGCCCGGTTGAGCGAGGCTTCGTAGTCGCGGGCGCGGGTCAAATCGTTCTTGGCGGACAGCGCGAAGCGCTCGATCTCCTCGTTGATGGTACGCTTGAGATCCTCGACCTGCTTTTCGGTCTGGCGCAACGCCGGATGCCGTGGGCCGAGCTCGGCGGTCTGCTCCGCATATTTCTTGCGGGCATCGGCATATTGCGCGCGCAGGTTCGCGATCGTCGGCGATTGCAATGCTTCGGGGATCGCGCCTGCATCCGCCGCGGTGCGCTTGTTCGCCTCGATCTGGTCCAGCCGGGCCTGTGCGTCCATCGTCGCCGCGCGGGCCGCGGACAGCCGCTGGTTGCTGGAAGAGAGCTGCTGATCGGAGATCAGCGAGTCCTGGGTGCCGACGAAATTGTTCTGGGCCTTGTAGGTGGCAAGCGTGGTTTCGGCATTGCGCAGACGCTCGCGCAGCTCCTTCAGCCGGCCGGACAACTCGCTGGTCGCGCGCCGTGCCGCCAGGGCCTGCGAGTTGCGGGACTCCGTGAGGTAGGCATTGGTGAGCGTGTTGGCGAGCATCGCCGCCTTCGCCGGATCCGTCGACCAGACCTCGATGTCGACGATGAAGCTCTTCTCGGTCTTGCGGATCGTGATGTGCTTGTTCAGCGCGTCGAGGGCGGCGAGCTGAACCTCCTTGGTTTCCGCAGCGGAGGTCGCGCGGGGCTGGAGGCCGATCAGGCCGAGCAGGGACGAGGTCAGCGTCTTGCTGTCACCGCCGCCGCCGAATTCCGGATCCTTGTCGAGACCCGCCTGCTGGATCACCTGCAACAGCACGCTGTTGGAGGTGATCAGGCGTGCCTGGCTCTCCACCACCATGGACATGCCGGAGACGTCCTGCGCGCGCGGCGTGAGCTCGCGGTCGACGAGCTGAAGCTCGCGCGGGTCGACATAGAGCTGGGCGGTGGCGGTGTAGCGGGGCGTCAGACTCTTGCCGACGGTGACGGCGAGGCATGCGCCGATCAGGGCCGCGGCCGCGATTCCAACCTTGCGGCGCCAGAGCAGATTGGCGAGCTCCAGCACGTTGAAGCCGGCCTCGGATCTCCGCTGCGGGGCCTCCGAGCCGGTCGGATTCCTGGCCCGATCTATTGGCTGGCTATAGTCAAGCATAGTCCCCAGCTTTCATTCCAACGGCCGCGGGCTGAGGGGTTACTCTTCGCTTTACGCCCCGCACCAGGGAGATAGGCGCGCAATCAACGCAACAGGGAAAATTAACCATACTCATTGAGGGACTATTCACCGAAATGGCAAACAAAGCGTTTAAGCGCGAGCGATGATCGCCAGCGTCGATGTGGCGCTTCGGCGGCAACGCTCCCTCGTTGATTAACGGTTCGTTACCGGGCGCGCCTTTTGGCGCGCGCGCGCGTGGCTTTGCTGCGGAATGGCCGGCAGGCGTGCGCATGGCCGTCAGCGCTTTCGCAGGATGATGTGATAGTCGCCGCGGCGGACGTCGGTGCCCCCAGGCAGCACGGCGTTCATCAGCGCCGCGCCGGCGTCGACGAGGGCGGCGAACAGCGGCTTGCGCTGGCGCATCTCGGGATAGCGCGGGCTCTCGACCTCTCGGCGGTAGATCGTCTCCAGGCCGTGGGCGGCCGCGAAGGCCTCGAGCTTCGGCAGCGTCACCAGCGGATGGAAGAAGGTCGGGAACGGCGGCTCGCCCGGCAGGCCCGCGTTCCTGATACCGCGGATGTTCCGGTAGAACCAGACATGAAACCAGTGCGGCGAGTATTTGGTGACGACGCCGGACAGCGAGTGCGGATTCGGCGCGCCGATCAGGATCATTCCGCCACGCTTGAGGGCATCGCGGAAGTTCAGCAGCGCCGCCTCGACGTCGGGCAGGTGCTCGATCACGTTGTAGCAGATCACGACGTCGAAGGTCTCAGGGCCGAAGCGATAGGTCTGCACGTCGCCGAGGATCGCCTTATCGGCGTAGGTGTTGTTGCGGACCTGGTCCTCGTCGATGTCGACGACGGTAACGTGGCTGCGGGCGAGCACGTCCATCGGCAGGAAGCTCGAGGAGCCGCCGCCAGCCTCGTAGATTGCAACGCGGCCTTGCGGCAACTCGCGGCGCAGCACGTCGTGAACCCCGAGCAGGCTGTCGCGGGCTTCGCCGGCCACGAGTTCGAGCAGCGCCTGGGTCTGCGCGGGAGCATTGCTCGCTGTCGCAAAATCGATCGTGGCTGACTTGTTCATGTTCTCTGACCGCGCTTGTTCGACTCAAATTTACAGGAAAAATCTCTCGTGCCCGAAGAGCAAATCCGATGCCGCGGCGCTCCACCGGTCGCGGTGCTTACGGTCGGGTTAATCTGATCCTGCGTTAACTACGGCATTGTCCATGTTGCGTTGTTGACGGGCGATGGACTGCGAATTGCAGTATCACGGATGAAGGACTCCGCAGGGAAAACAGGCAAACGCGGTTAAGCGCATGATGGGATGCCTCATGGCCGGCAGATCGACGGCGCGGTGCAGGTTGAGCGGCAGAGCGGCTCGTCCATTTTGGGACGCAACTGTCCCGCGCGGCCGTGTCGCCGCGGGACAGCTGCAATCGATGCAAGGCTCTCTCGATGCAAGGGCTTTTTCAATGAATATCGGACATTGAGGACGGCATGACGCTGATCCCGACCGACCTGTCCGCCAGCCGGCTCTCGGATGCCGTGTGCGATCCCTTCAGGGAGATTGCCGCGAGTTCGCGCGTCATTGATCTCTCGGTCGGCATCGTCGTCTGTATTCCCTGCTTTCGCCGCCCCGAGCACCTGCGGCTGACGCTGGATTCGCTCGTCAACCAGCGCACCCCGCGTTCTTTCGCGGTGGTGATGGTCGAGAACGATGCGACGGGCCGCGCGAGCGCGCCGGTGGCTGCTGAATATCTCGCCGCCGGCAAGCTTCAGGGCATCTGCCTGGTCGAGAAGCGGCAGGGCAATTGCCGGGCGATCAACGCCGCGTTCGAGACGGCGCAGGCGCTCTTCCCCGCAGCCACCCGCTTCCTGATGATCGACGACGACGAAATTGCCTCGCCCGATTGGCTCGAGCTGATGGTTCGCACCGCGGAGGCGACCGGTGCCGACGTGGTGGGCGGACCGGTGTTCCCGGTCTTCGACGACGACAGCCAGCCCTGGCTCGCGCATCACCCCGCCTTTTGTCCCACTTACGAATACACCGGCGCCGTCCCGCTGATCTATGGCTGCGGCAATTGCCTGATCACGCGCGCTGCGTTCGACCGGCTCGGCAGCCCCGCCTTCGATCTGCGCTTCAATTTCCTCGGCGGCGGTGATTGCGACTTTTTCTATCGCGGCCGCAATGCCGGCCTGATATTCCACTGGACCGCGGAGGCCGTCGTCACCGAGACCGTGCCGCAAAGCCGGACCAGCCTTGGCTGGATCGTCAAGCGGAGCCTGCGGATCGGCGCCATCAACTATCGTGTGCAGATCAAGGCGGCTTCGGGCGGGGCGGCGCGGGCGCGGGTGTTTGCGCAGATGCTCGGGCGATTGCCGCTGTCGCTGGTTCGTTCGGTTCACCTGCTGACGTCTTCGAAAGCCGTCGTGGCGATGCATCCCGTGCTGGTGGCCGTCGGCTCCGCGCTTGCGGCATTCGGCTTCGATCCCAAGCCCTATGAGGCCTCGAAGATCGCCTCCTGACGGGCAGCTAGATGCCGAAGCAGGATAGCGCGATCCTGACCGCAGACCGTGGCATCGCCTTGAGCGAGCGCCGTCCGACCATGCCGAGATAGCCGAGTGCCTCGCGATATCGTCCGAAGCGGACGGCCTGCATCGCCGCGTAAGTGACGAGATGGATTTCGGCCGCCTGCCGTAACCGGGGCGCCGCGCCTGACGGCAGCTTGCCGAGGATCAACTCATCGTCGAACACGCGGGCGACCGCTGGAAGGAAATCCTGCGGCGTCCGCACCGCTGCGTTCATCGTGTTGGCGGTGTGCAGGCGATAGTCGAGCAGGAGCTTTGGCACATAGGCAAACTCGCCGAGCGCGGCGAGCCGGCACCAGCAATGCCAGTCCTCGCAATAGCGCAGCGAAACGTCGAAGCCCCCGGCCGCGCGGAAGGCATCGAGGCGAACCAGCATGATGCCGCCATTGACGATGAAATTGCCGCCGGCGAGGCGTTCCAGCACGTGGCCGGAAGGCTTGAGGCGTCCCTTCAGCAGAGCGCGGCGGCCGATCGGCCGGCCCGCGCTGTCGATGGTGTTGTAGTCGCCATAGACCAGCACCGCCTGCGGCGCGGCCTTCGCCGTCGCCAGCAGCGTCGCCACCGCGCCGGACCGCAGGCGGTCATCGGCGTCGAGGAACATCAGCCAGTTGCCCCGCGCGCCTCGGGCGCCGAGGTTTCGCGCGGCCGACACGCCGGTGGCGTCGTTGGTCGCAAGGCGCAGGCGGGGATCGCGGATGGAGCCTATGATGGCCACGGTGTCATCGGTCGATCCGTCGTCGACGACGATCACCTCGGTGACGTCATCTTGCGCCAGCGCGCTTGCGATGGTCTCGCCGATATAGGCCGCCGCATTCTTCGCGGGAATGATGACCGACACCCCGGACGCCGCCGCGCGCGTCTCCGTCGGCGCAGGCGCGGCGGTCGGTGCATCGAGCGTGGCGTCGGCGAGGGGCAAGCGATGGCTCGTCGTCTTTAAGGTTTCGTTAACCAGGCGGCACCGCGAGGTCGATGCGGATGATACAAGCATAACGACCGGATCGTTGTTGCGAAGGCGGCCTGCAGCGGCGGTTTCGTAGATTAGCGTTAAACGGACTGGCGTTAAGTCTGTCGCAGCTTTCGAGAGGTGCGGCCGCCGGTCTCATGCGAGAATGGGAGGCCTCGATACCGCGGATGGATGAAGGTGCCCGCAAAGACATTCGACTACGATCCCGACGACATGGTCCTCAACCTGTTCTACGAGGACAAGGACGATCGCTGGTTCCCGGGCGACCGCCATCTGCGGCGCATGGCGCGCAGGATGTTGTTCGGAGAGCCGCGCATGAGCGGTCAGCTGCGCGTGTTCCTCAATCTCTGCGCGGGGCTCGACCGACTCGGCATTCGCTACCGCGTCAACGATTACCGCTATATCGCGCAGCATCCGGAAGAGGTCGCGTGCATCATCGGCCGTGCCTTCCTGCTGAACAAATTCGCATGGAAAAACCCGATCCTGCTCGGCGTTGCCGCCTACAACCATCCGTTCGACGATCCTGACCTGTTCAAGCGGTTGCCGGTGAAGAAATTCCTGGTGCCCGGTCCGTGGTATGCCGAGATGTACAGGCCGCATTGGCCTGAGACGGAAGCCTGGCCCGTGGGCATCGACACCGATCTGTGGGCGCCGTCGCGACCGCGCGACAAGACAGTCGATGTCCTGCTCTACGACAAGGTCAGCTGGGATCGCGACCGCCACGTCTCCGAGCTGCTCGAGCCGATTCGCGCGCGACTGATCAAGGAGGGCCGCTCGTTCACCGAGCTGCGTTACGGCAGTTACAAGGAGGAAGACTACCAGGCCGCGCTGGCGCGCTCGCGCGCGATGATCTTCCTGTGCCAGAACGAGAGCCAGGGCATCGCCTATCAGCAGGCGCTGTCCTGTGGCGTGCCGGTGTTCGCCTGGGATCCCGGCGGCCCCTGGCCGGATCCCGACTACTATCCGCACCGGGTCCAGTTCGAGCCGGTGTCGTCGGTGCCCTATTGGGACGATCGCTGCGGTCTCAAGTTCACCGACCACGCCGGCTTCGAGCAGCGCTGGACCGAGTTCTGGGCCGGCTGCGCTTCGTCCCGATTCGATCCGCGCGGCTACATCCTGGACAATCTCACGCTGGAGCAGCGGGCGCTGCAATATTACGAGATCGCGCGCAGCGTCGCGCGGCAGCAGCAGGGAGCCGCCGCCGGCATGCTGGTTAACGGATGGTTAACGCGGGCGGGGTAGACCTATAGGGGTCCCCTCCGTCCCGTCAGGCCTTCAGGCATGGATCGCACCGCCGCAGACATGATCGACGTCGAGGCCCGCTCGCTCGGCCATGCGCTGCGTGACGAGCTTGCCAGGCTCAACGTCGTGCAGGTGGCGCGTTGCCTGATCATGGTGGCGGCCATACTGCTGGTCATGATCACGCTCGATCCGTTCCCCGACCTGCGTAGCGAGGACGTCGCCAACGTCGTCGGCGGACGCATGGCGCTGAACTACGTCACGTTCGGCCTGCTCGCCGCGCTCGGCGTGCTGTTCGTGCTCGCCTCCGATGCGACCTCGCTGAAGACGCTGGTGACGCCGCTACATCTCTGCCTCGTCGGCTGGATGTTGGTCAATGTCGTTCTGTCCGAAAGCCGTGAGGTCTCGATCCAGCGCTTCGCGCTCGCGGCGAGCGTGACGTCGCTGGCGGTGATCCTGCCGTTGCTGCCGCCGACGCAGCGGAGTTTCAACCTGTGCCTTGGTGGCGCTGCGCTGATGCTGCTGGCGCTGTGCTATCTCGGCGTCTTCCTCGCCCCGCAATATGCGACCCATACCTCGCTCGACATCAGCGAGCCGCTGCTCGCGGGCGACTGGCGCGGCAGCTTCGGCCACAAGAACGTGGCCTCGCCGGTGATGACCCTTCTGGTCTATGTCGGCATCTATCTCTCTGCCGTCGGCTCCTTCGTGATGGGGCCCGCGATTACCATACTGGCCGGCATCTTCCTGGTCTTCACCGGCGGCAAGACGTCGTCGGTGCTGTGTCTTGCCATCTATGCGCTGGCCTCGCTGATCTATGTCACGCGAAGCCTGTGGCTGAAGCGGATCATCTGCTTCGCGCCGCTGATCTTGATGAACCTGCTGACGGTCGGCAGTGTCATGAGCCCGGCGCTCGGCAACATCACGCGGGCGCTTCCGGTCGATCCGACCTTCACCGGCCGCTCCGACATTTGGGATTTCGCGCTCGCGGCGGTCACGGAAAAGCCGATCATCGGCCATGGCTATTCGGCGTTCTGGGACGATGTCACCGCGCGGCAGACCGCGAAGGGCTCCGAATGGGCGGTGACGGCCGCCCACAGCCACAACAGCTATCTCGATCTCGCCATCACCATCGGCCTGCCGGGCCTGCTACTGGTCGTTCTCATCTTCGTTTGGGCGCCGCTGCGCAATTTCCAGGAAACCCAGGCACACAACCACAGCAATGCGCTGGGCAAGCTGTTCCTGACCATCTGGCTGTTCGGCCTCTATTTTGGGACGACCGAGACCTTCCTGCTCGAGCGGCAGAACCCGGTCTGGTTCATGTTCGCGCTCGCCGTGGCCGGCCTGCACTTTCTGGCCAGGTTCCAGTGCGTCGCGCAAATGGAACCCGACCGCTGACAGCTTGTCGTAGTGGCCCGTTCCGGATCGGGACACCAGACATTGCGTGTAAACCCGGCGGTATCGGCTTAACGATAAGCAGCGACGTAACTTGTGGTCTGCGACAAAACATAATCTATCTGGACACGTTCAGTAACTGTATGCCCAGCGAATGGCGTTTCTTAGCGTCGAGCAACTAGATGGTCGGGTGTCCAGCACGTTGGGAATCACGGTCGATTTCTTGCGTGACTGGCGACAGGCGGCCTTGCGCCTGAACGCGGGCCATCGCACCGCCTTTCAGCATGGTTACTGGCTCGATGCCTGGTACGAGGCCTTTCGCGGCGTCGCGCCGCTGATCGCCATCATCACCGATGCGGCGACCGGCAGGGACATCGCCATGGTGCCGATGTTCAGCCACGTCAGGCGCGGCATCCGTGTCGTCGAGTTTGCCGATCTCGGCGTCTCCGACAACAACGCTCCGATCCTGGCCTGCGACGCGAATTTCGATGCAGCCGGCGCACAGGCGATCAGCACAGCGCTGGTCGATGCGCTGCGCGCCTCGCCAGACCGCTTCGACCTGCTTCGTCTGAAGAAGATGCCGACCCATGTCGGCGCGAAGATGAACCCGCTGGTGTCGCTCGGCCGCTCCGGTTCCTCCTCGCTCAACGGCAATCTCGTGCTGACCGGCGACGACTATGCGCACTATCTGGCGTCGATCAAGCGCATGCAGATGCCGCGCTGCTGGCGTGTGTTCAGCCGCCATGCCGGCGCGCGATTCGAGATCGCCACCGAGGTGATTCATGCGCACGAGCTGCTCGACGTCATGGACGTCCAGCAGCAGGAGCGCATGCAGCAGCTCGGCTCGCGCTTCGTCCTCAACGACGAAGCCCATGCCCGCTTCTATCGCGAAGTGGCCCGCCAGGGCGTTGCGGACGGCTATGCGGTGATCTCGGCGCTGGTCTGCGACGAGGGCATCGTCGCTACCACGCTCGGCGTCAGATATGGCGCGACCTATTTCCTGCTGCGGATCGGCCATGCCGGCAAGCCGTGGGCGAAATGCTCGCCGGGGCTGCTGGTGACGGAGCGCACCATGGCGGCGCTGCACCAACAGGGCGTGCGGCGGTTCGATCTCAGCATCGGCAACCACGATTACAAGCGCCGCTTCGGCGCCGAACCGGTACCGCTGACCGACGCCAGCGTCGCGCTGTCCTGGCGCGGGCTGCCTTACGTCCTGCGCGACCATGCCGCGCAGGGCCTGCGCCGCCATCCAAGGCTGGCCGCGCTCGCCGCGCGAATGCTGGGCAAGGGCACGCGCTAGAACCTCCCGACGGCCCGCGGTTGCAGGGTCACTCGAATATCGCAATGATTGTGCTATCGTCGCCTCGGATGGAGACGACATGGACGATCGTTCAGCCAAATATCGCGCATTCTTTGCGCAGCTGATCTGCGCTGCGGCCAAGACCACCGACCCGCGCATCGAGCAGGCGTTTCGCAACGTCAGGCGCGAACCGTTTGCCGGGCCGGGACCATGGTCGATCACGCTCGGCGGCCACGCTTACGTCGCGACGCCCGATGACGATCCCGCCTTTCTCTATCAGAACACGTTGCTGGCGCTGGATCCGGCGCGCGGCGTCAACATCGGCATGCCCGGCGCGCACGCTTATTGGCTCAGCGGCTGCGGCATCAGGGAAGGCGAGACCGTACTCCAGATCGGCGCGGGCACCGGCTATTACACGGCCATTCTGGCCGAGCTCGCCGGGCTCAATGGCCGGGTCTATGCCTATGAGATCGACGAACGCCTGGCCGGGCTTGCACGCGAGAATTTGAAGGGCATCGCCACGGTCGAGCTGCGCGAGCGCTCCGGCATTGCGCCCGATCTGCCTGCTGTCGACGTGATCTATGTCTGTGCCGGCGCGGCGCAGCCGGCTAGCGAATGGCTTGAGGCCTTGCGGCCCCGCGGCCGCCTGGTATTTCCCCTGGCGCCCGAGGGCATGCTCGGCGGCATGTTGATGATCACGCGCCCGGAGCAGGGGACGGCCTGGCCGGCCAAATTCCTGAGCCGGGCGCAGTTCATCGGCTGTGCGGGACTCCAGGATTCGGAGACCGCGCGGCGCCTCGCCGAGGCGTTCGCAACGGGCTGGGAGAGCGTGCAGTCATTGCGGCGAGGGGACGCGCCCGACGAGACCTGCTGGTTTGCCGGCGACGGCTGGTGGCTCTCAACCGCGCCCGCCTCTGTGCCGGCGGACAATATCCCGCCCCACGGCGACATCACGCAGGCCTGATCACGATCCCGTGCAGCCGGCGCAATGAAACCGGCCGCGCGAAGCGCGAAACAGGCTGCGGCAGTACCAGCGTCGCGCAAGGGCCTGGGCTGGCCTGCGGATCATCTGCGCGATCAGGAGAAGTTCGAAAGCCATACGTCCAAAGAGTCCTGCGTCCAAAGAGTCCTGCGTCCAATGAGTCCTGCGTCCAATAGGTCCTGCGTGTCGTAAGTCCGGTCCTTTCTGCCGAGACAGATGGGGCGGCATTCTCTTGAGAGAATGCCGCCCGCGTCGCATCAGCCATGCAGCTTGTCGCTGTGCCCGGGCTCAACCGTGCAGCTTTTTCGCGGTCTCGGCGATCTGGCGTCCCTGATAGCGCGCGCCGGCGAGTTCGTTGGCGCTGGGCTGGCGGCTGCCGTCGCCGCCGGTGATGGTGGTGGCGCCGTAGGGCGCGCCGCCGGTGACCTCGTCGAGCTTCATCTGGCCGGCGAAGCCATAGTTCATGCCGACCACGACCATGCCGAAATGCAGGAGGTTGGTGATGATGGAGAACAGCGTCGTTTCCTGGCCGCCATGCTGGGTCGCGGTCGCGGTGAAGGCGCCGCCGACCTTGCCATGCAGCGCGCCCTTGGCCCAGAGCCCGCCGGCCTGGTCGAGGAAGTTCGCCATCTGCGAGGCCATGCGGCCGAAGCGCGTGCCGGTGCCGACGATGATCGCGTCGTAATTGGCGAGGTCCTCGATCTTGGCGACGGGTGCGGCCTGATCGACCTTGTAATAGGAGGCCTTGGCAATCTCGGCCGGCACCAGCTCAGGCACCCGCTTGATGTCGACGGTGGCGCCGGCTTCGCGCGCACCTTCAGCGACGGCATTGGCCATCGCTTCGATATGGCCATAGGCGGAATAATAGAGGACGAGAACTTTGGTCATGATGGTCTCCGTTTCAGATTTGATGTGATTGGCGGTCGTTGGGTCACGCCGCGTCGACGAGCACGAGCTCGGAATCTTCGAGCGCCGTGATCTTCAGTTTGTCCTCGTCACGGATCGCGGCGCCGTCGCGGGCGTTGACGCGCACCCCGTTGATCTCGACCGCGCCGGCCGCCGGCACGAGGTAGAGATGCCGCGCCTGCTGCGGCTCGTACTCCGCGCTCTCGCCGGCCTTCAGCGTGGTGGCGAGCACCCGCGCATCGGCGCGGATCGGCAGCGCGTCGGTGTCGCCTGCGATGCCGCTCGCGATGGTGACGAGCTTGCCGGAGCGGTCCGCTTTCGGGAACGGCTTCGAGCCCCAGGTCGGCTGGCCGCCGCGCAGCGTCGGCTCGATCCAGATCTGGAAGATCCGCGTCTTGGTCGGCTCGAGATTGTACTCGGAGTGGCGAATGCCGCTGCCGGCACTCATCACCTGTACGTCGCCTGCTTCGGTGCGGCCCTCGTTACCGAGGCTATCCTGGTGCGTGATCGCGCCTTCGCGCACATAGGTGATGATTTCCATGTTGGCGTGAGGATGGGCGGGAAAGCCGGTGTTCGGTGCGATCTCGTCGTCGTTCCACACCCGCAAGGCGCCGTGGCCCATATTGTTCGGGTCATAGTGACTGGCGAAGGAGAAATGATGTTTTGCCTTCAGCCAGCCGTGATCGGCGCCGCCGAGTTTGTCGAAAGGTCTGAGTTCGATCATGGGAGTGTGTCCTTTGCTGGAGGGGGTTGGCGTTAGGCGCCAAACCCGCCGTCGACGTTGAGCACGGTGCCGGTGACGAAGGAGGCTTCGGGGCTGGCAAGGAAGACCACGCCCGCGGCGACTTCCTCAGGGCGACCGAACCGCTGCAGCGCGTGCTGCTTGCGCTGGGTCTCGGCAAACTCGCCGCCATCCTTCGGGTTCATGTCGGTGTCGATCGAGCCGGGCTGCACCACATTCACGGTGATGCCGCGCGGGCCGAGGTCGCGCGCCGCGCCCTTGGTGTAACCCACCACCGCCGCCTTGGTGGCGACGTAGTCGGCAAGGCCCGGGAACGAGGCGCGGTTGGCCAGCATCGAGCCGACGGTGACGATGCGGCCGCCTTCACCCATCAACTGCGAGGCGGCGCGGATCGCCGCGATCACGCCATGCACGTTGACCTGATCCTGCCGGTCCAGCGCGGCCGTGTCGGCATTGGCGTCGTCGATCGCGCCGCCATTGGCGACACCGGCATTGTTGACGAGGATGTCGAGATGGCCGAATTCCCTGGCGACGTCGTTGACGAGCTTCGTCACGTCCTTGGCCGAAGCCTGGTCGGCCTTGTAGGCGCGGGCCTTGACGCCGCGGGCCTTCAATTCGGCAACGACGGCTTCGGCCTTTTCCGGCGAAGCGACGTAGCTGATGGCGATGTCGGCGCCTTGGTCGGCGAGTGCGCGGGCCGAGGCTGCGCCGATGCCGCGCGAGCCGCCGGTCACGAGGGCAACCTTGCCTGAGAGCTTCCTGGTCATTTGGATTTCTCCAGTTCTGAATTTCTGATGACGCTTGGATAAGCGCCCGTCTGTGGTATAGAAATAGAAACTGTCGAAACACATTGTTTCCCAGAATTGACTGTATGGATGGATCCATGGCAAAACTGCCCGATTTCGAAGCGCTCGCGATTTTCGCGAAAGTCGTGGAGTTGCGGTCGTTTGCGGGAGCTGCGAGCGAGCTCACGATGTCCAAGGCGACGGTGTCGAAGGCCATCACCCGGCTCGAGGAGCGGTTAGGGGCCCGCCTGTTCAACCGCACCTCGCGGCGCCTCGCGCTGACCGAC
Source organism: Bradyrhizobium campsiandrae (assembly GCF_014529705.1). GTDB lineage: Bacteria > Pseudomonadota > Alphaproteobacteria > Rhizobiales > Xanthobacteraceae > Bradyrhizobium > Bradyrhizobium campsiandrae. The sequence goes on along the minus strand of NZ_JAANIH010000026.1, from coordinate 1,746 downwards.
GCCGGCCACAAGCTCGCCGATCGGGCGACACGGCTGCTCGCCGACGGCGAGGCGGCCGAGAACGAGGCGCTGGCGCAATCGGTCGCGCCACGCGGCCTGGTGCGGCTCGCGGTGCCCATGACCTTCGGCAACAAGGCGGTGGCGCCGCTGCTGCCGGAATTCTTCGAGGCCTATCCGGAGGTCTCCGTCGACCTTCATTTGAGCGATGCGACGGTTGATCTGATCGGCGAAGGCTTCGACATGGCGGTGCGGATCGCACGGCTGCCGGATTCCTCGCTGATCGCGCGGCGGCTCTTCACCATGCCGCGCTTCACCGTGGCGGCGCCGTCCTATCTGAAGAAGCATGGCCGGCCGACGCATCCGATGCATCTGGCCGAGCACAAATGCTTCGCTTACGCCTATCTCTCGACGCCCAACGTCTGGCACTACACCAATTCCGCCGGCGAGCAGGCCAGCGTTCGTCCTGGTGGCCAGCTTCGCGTCAACAACGGCGAAGCCGTGATGCCCTCGCTGATCGCGGGCCTCGGCATCGCCGAGTTGCCTGAATTCATCGTCGGGGACGCCATTTCCTCCGGTGAGGTCGAAGTCATTCTGAAAGACTGGAAGCAGGCCGAAGGCGCGGTGCATCTCGTGACTCCACCCGGCGGCCCGCGCCCCGCGCGCGTCGAGGCGCTCGGCGATTTCCTCGCCGCGAAGCTGCCGGGCACCTGCAAGCGGAAGCCGAAGACGGGCGGCAGGGCGGGGTAGAGAATTCTGGTGGAGCACGGCGCGCGAGGAGCGCCTTTGCGCACCCTACGAGATCTCACTAGTCTATCGGCCGGGCAAGCTATCGTAGCAACCATTAAAGCGCCGCCCCGATTGCCGTTGAGCATGACGCCGCGCTTTCGGCCGTCAAGGCGTGGCCTGGGGACAGCAGATGTGAGGAGATATGAGCGACGGCCAGCCTTGACGGCCGCTGCGCGCGGCGTCGTTGAGGCGGCAGGTCGGGACGAAGAAACGGTCGCCTGATCGAACAAAGAAACGCGGGTCAGAGGGCGGGCAGCTTGGCGAGTTGAGGCACCTCGGCCAGCCAGGGAGTTCCGCGGGCGACGACGGCGTTGATGATGACGACCAGCTTCCTGGCGCAGGCGATCAGCGCGGATTTGTGGCACTTGCCGGCGGCGATGAGCCGGCCGTACAGGGCCATGAGTTGCGGATTCCAGCGGAAGGATGCCGGAAGAGCCGCGGTGTAGAGCGCCCGGCGCAGGCGTTCACGGCCACCCTCGATGTGACGGTCGCCGACGCGATTGCCGCTGTCATCGTCGTAGGGCGCAAGCCCGCTGAGCGCTGCGGCCTGTTCGCGCGTGACGTTGCCGACCTCGGGCATCCTGACCAGCACGGCCACCGCGGTCGGCAGGCCGCAGCCGGCGACGCTGTTGATCAAATCGAGCCGTGCGGCCAGATCAGGATGCTTGCGGATTGCCGCCAGCAGCGCCTTGAGTTCGGCTCGTTTGGACTTGGCCAGGGGCGCGATCTGCGCCTTCCAAACCCCTTGAATCCGCCTGTCGCGGCAACTCTCGAGCCGGTTCTTCAGCCTTGCGATGTCCTCCGTGATCTGGTCGATCATTGTCAGATGCTCGGCAAAGGGCTGAAGGCGCGGATCCGGAGCGGCATGGATCGTCCTGACCGCAGCAGTGCACATCGCGATCAGCTTCGCGTCGATCTTGTCGTTCTTGGCCAGCAGCTGATGGAACGTGCCATAGGCAC
>NZ_JAANIH010000258.1 GCF_014529705.1 Bradyrhizobium campsiandrae | reverse complement strand
TCTATAAGTCCATCGCCCAATCGGTGGGGTATGAGAAGGTTTTTGGGGAAGTGACTGACAAGTACGTTGGCGTCGCCTTAGCTCTCGTGGTGCTGACGGTGGCCTCTGTCATCAGTTTATGCGCCCGTTGGCCCTAATCCCTTGCCTCCAGAGTAGATTCATTGGCGTCTTGTAAGGAGTTTCCCATGAGTGTGGCTGACAACTTAGCGGCGGTGCGTACCCGCATTGATGATGCCTGCCGAGCTTGTGATCGAAATCCCGGTGAGGTGTCGTTGCTACCAGTCTCCAAAACCAAGCCTCCCAGCATGGTCGATGAGGCGTATCGGGCTGGCTACCGGCTTTTCGGCGAAAACAAGGTGCAAGATGCACTCGCGAAATCTGAACTCATGGATGACGATC
>NZ_JAANIH010000257.1 GCF_014529705.1 Bradyrhizobium campsiandrae | reverse complement strand
GGATTGAAGGGCATCGTTACGATGGGATCCCCACTTGACGCCGGCTCGGCCCGCCGGTATATGGAGGTTCTCACCCCCAACATCTCGAACGGGTACGGCACCACTGAGACCTTCTGGAACACCTTCCTGCGTCCCTTCGATCTGCCGGGAATGGCCGGTACAGCTGGTCGGGCCAGCACTGATGACGACGTCGAGGTGGTCAAGGTTTTTGACGACCGTATCGCTGAGCCCGACGAGCTGGCCGCCAAGGACGGCGTTGAGGTCGGTGAGGTCGCGATGCGCAGTCCCAAGTGCGGTATGTCCTACTCCGGCGAGACTGGCTCGAAGGATCCGAAGTTCCATGCCGGATGGTTCTACCCGGGTGACCTCGCGACTTGGGACGAGCATGAGTTCGTTACC
>NZ_JAANIH010000256.1 GCF_014529705.1 Bradyrhizobium campsiandrae | reverse complement strand
GGAAATTGAATTATGAAAAAGACCATTTGGGGCAGGGTATACTTTGGCCTGGTGCTGCTGATCCTCTACCTGCCGATTTTTTACCTGATCTACTTTTCTTTCTCCAGCGGCTCCAGCATGGACCACTTCCGCCATTTTACCTGGGAGCACTACCAGACCTTGTTTGCTGACAAGCGCCTTTTGGCTATCTTGCTGGAGACGATCATGCTGGCTCTTTTGTCCAGCCTGGCGGCAACCGTCCTGGGGACTTTTGGGGCCATTGCCATCCAGCGCAGTAAGGAGGGCTACCGCAAGATCCTGCTCTCTTTTAACAATATCTTGATCGTGTCGCTCGACGTTGTTATCGGGGCCAGCTTCTTGATTCTTTTTACCGCCCTGGGCTTCAGCCTGGGCTTTTCC
>NZ_JAANIH010000255.1 GCF_014529705.1 Bradyrhizobium campsiandrae | reverse complement strand
CGTATGAGCATGCCGTGTCGTATGTGCGCACTGCTGTCGTGAACAAGGCTAGGAGCCGTCAGCCGGCCGAGCGGGATGCCACCCCACCCGAAACTCCTGAGGACCTGGCTTATTGGTGCCTGAGGGGTCTGCTGGCCCGTCAGCGCGAGGTGCTCGTTCTCAAGTTGGCTACGCCAGACCTCTCCGACGACGACATCGCTGAGACCCTTGGCATGAGCGTCAGCGCAGTGCGCAATAACGAAGCCAAGGGCCTTATTGCCATTGGAGAGAGACTGCGTCCGGGATCGCAAACGTATCCGGGCCACGCCGTCCCCCGAGTCGAAGCAGTCGTGCGTTCTGCGTTAGAAACCTTCGCGGAGTCGATCCATCCGATGTCGCGTTATGACGCCATCATATCCC
>NZ_JAANIH010000254.1 GCF_014529705.1 Bradyrhizobium campsiandrae | reverse complement strand
GATTTAAATCCGTTGAGATAAACAAATCTTCTATTTTGGAAAGTAAAGTTCGGAGGAATAAATTATTAAATGTGGTCTTGACCGAACTTTGCTTTCTGTTTTAAAGGAGTGAACGCTTGGTGAAGAGTTTGAGCTTCATGAGAGTTTTGGAAGCAGTGAGAATAATGCTCCAGGAAAAAGGCGGACTAGATGTTTCTATTGTAATGCGTGACCAAGTTGAAATGCCTACAACGATGATCGAGATGATTGATCAAGAGGAAGAAGAAAGCCAAACTGCCTGGAAAGAAACATACCGTTTTGCAATCCATCACTATACAAATGAAACGTACCTAGCGGGAGTCGAAAAGATATATACGCTTATCCAAACAGGATTCACTTTGCCTGAAGGATACAAATTAAT
>NZ_JAANIH010000253.1 GCF_014529705.1 Bradyrhizobium campsiandrae | reverse complement strand
GTCTTATCCGCGCTGTTGAAAAATTCGACTATGCCAAGGGCTATAAATTCTCCACATATGCCACCTGGTGGATTCGCCAAGCCATTACCCGTGCTATGGCAGATCAGGCGCGTACTATCCGTATTCCTGTGCACATGGTTGAGGTTATTAATAAGCTCGGTCGTATTCAGCGAGAACTTCTACAGGATCTAGGTAGGGAACCTACTCCAGAAGAACTTGCTAAAGAGATGGATATTACTCCTGAAAAAGTATTGGAAATACAACAATACGCGCGTGAGCCTATCTCTCTTGACCAAACTATTGGCGATGAAGGCGATTCCCAACTCGGTAATTTCATCGAGGACTCTGAGGCGGTTGTTGCTGTTGACGCTGTGTCTTTCACCTTGCTGCAGGACCAACT
>NZ_JAANIH010000252.1 GCF_014529705.1 Bradyrhizobium campsiandrae | reverse complement strand
TCCCGATCCAGGTCACCCGAGACGGCGACGGCGTACCCGATACACAAGACAACTGCCCCACCATAGCCAACCAAGACCAAACCGACACCGACCACGACGGCATCGGAGACGCCTGCGACCCCCACACCACCACAAAGACACCACGATGACCACCCACAAAAACACACCCGAACAGCAATACCGCCACGCACCCCTCAACGGCCTGGCCATCGGTACCATCATCGGGGTTGCCTGGGTCCGCGTGCTTTTGATTCCTGGTTTGTTCGCGAATGACCCTTCGAGGCGAGCGAAAATGGATCTTGTCGCATGGATGTTGCCTATTCTTGGATGGATTACCGGGGCATGGGAACGGTCCTTTACTTCCCGTGGGGATCCAGCAAAAATAGAGCATGGAATTAAGG
>NZ_JAANIH010000251.1 GCF_014529705.1 Bradyrhizobium campsiandrae | reverse complement strand
AACGGGTCCCTGGAAACCACGTCTGCGTGTGGCGACCGCTGACATCTTCGAACGTCTGGGAATGGCGGGTCGCAATGACGATCTTATGGAGAGCTATTCCCACGGCATGCTCAAGAAAACCCAAATCGCAGCTGCGCTCCTTGCCCACTCCCCCGTGATCATCATCGACGAGTCGCTCAACGGCATCGACATCGAGGCCCAGATGACGATCGAGGACGCCCTTTTCAACCACATCCGGCAAGGCGGTACCCAGATCATCTGCAGCCACGATTTCGCCATGCTGGACCGCTGCGCATCCCACGTCGCCATGCTCGACTATGGGAATATGGTCGAGTTCTCCGCCGTCGACCAATTGCGCGCCCGACATGCCACCATCCGTGACCTCATCGTTGGGTATATGG
>NZ_JAANIH010000250.1 GCF_014529705.1 Bradyrhizobium campsiandrae | reverse complement strand
CTATGCCCATTGCCGTCGATGAGGTGTCGCGGGAACTCCGGGGTGCGACGGCGTGGTGGTCTCCCCTGCGCCGTGGCATCCTGCTGCCCGGCCGGCTTAAGGTTGCCCGCAGCTTGCGCAAAACGACCAAACACCACACGACGACCGTCGACCGTGCCTTTGATGAGGTCATTACGCGGTGTGCAGACCCGACGCGCCCCTATGCCTGGATTGACGATCGGGTTATGGAAGTCTACCGGTATCTCCATGATCGTGGGTGGGCCCATTCAGTTGAGACGTGGGACGCGCAAGGCCGTCTGGTAGGAGGCCTCTACGGCGTCAATGTTGGGGGATTTTTCAGTGGTGAGTCTATGTTTCACGACCTGGAGTATGGCCGTGATGCCTCCAAGACGGCTCTGATG
>NZ_JAANIH010000025.1 GCF_014529705.1 Bradyrhizobium campsiandrae | reverse complement strand
GACGCGAAAGGCGGGTGTGGTTGGGACGGGTCACGCGGCGGCCCGCGGTCCTGACGTTGCGGGCGGGACCGCGAATCGGGCGGTTGCCGTCGCGGCTGCCGGCACCGCGCGTGATCGCCGCCGTGTCCAGCGTGAGACTGGTCATGGACGCGGCGGGATCGAAGCTGCCATACACCGAAACGGCGCCTGACAGCGTTCTGAGCGTCAGCCCCTCCACCCCGCCGAGGCGATCTGCGGACAGGCGCACGCTTGCCGGCGCGGCTCCGCTTCCCGAACCGATCGCGAAGGATTGCGCCCGCAGATCCATCTTGGTCGCGTGAACGTCACCGTTGAGCGCAATGGCGTTGGTTGCAGCCGTTGCCTGCAGCGTCAGCGCGGTGGTCGTCACCGTGGCGCCGGCTTCGATCGTGATCCGTCCGGCATCGCCGCCCGGCAGCGTGAGGCTCGCCTGCTTGCCGTCGAGCGTGGTGACCGGCCCGGTATCGGGAACGCCGGGCACGGACTTCAAGTCGGCGAATTTCAGCGTCAGCGGCGGCACCGGAACGCCCGTCGGTCCATTCACCTTCAGGCCGGCATCGCCGGATGCGACGAACAGAGCGCCGAGGCCCGGCTGTTGCGACGTCGGGCCGCCGAAGGCGTAGAATGCCAGGCTGGTCGGATCGACCCCGGGGGTCGAGGTCCACGACTTGAAATCGTTCCAGTACCAGAATGCCTTCAGCTTGCTCAGGTCAACGCCGGTAATCGTTCCGTCGGCCTGGAGCGTGCCGCCCAGCGATTGCGCCACTTCCTGCGCACGCGAGAGCGCCGTCTGCGGCGGACTGCTGTTGACGATGCTGTACTGCCGACCATATCCGGCATCAATGTTGCCGGTGGTTTCAATGATGCTGCCGGACTTGATCACCACGGAGACGTCGGACGACGGCCCGTAGAGAGCGACCGGGACATAGACCAGCGTGGATCCGACCTGGTACCACTGGTCCTGCACGTGCCATTGGCCGGCCGCCTGCGTGACCAGCATCAGTTCCGGCACGGCCACCTTGTCGCCTCGGGTATCGACCATGACGTCGGTTGCAACCGGCGTGATCAGCGTTCCCTTGGTCGGATCGGTTGCTCCGCGCGTACCGCCGATCAGGACGCTCTCAAAACCGAAGCTGTTGAGCTGGTCGGCATCGATCGCGATATATCCGGCCGCGACATTGTCCGGGTTCGAACGATCGAGATATTGCTGGCGACCAACGATGGCGAGCTTGGTGCCGGCGATGTCGAGTTCGCCGCCGCGCCCACCCGGCGCGGGACGAGACTTGGCCACGCCCTCCAGCAGGATGTCCTGGAGCGCGTTCACGGCGAGCCGGCCACCGTCCATGGGCAGCCGCGGCACGTTCGCACCGTCGTGCACGGCCTTTTGGGCGAAATAGACGTTGGCGCGATTGAAGCTGTATTCGCTGTATTGCTGCCAGACGGCGTTGCTCTGCACCGCGAAGATGCTCTGGCCGGACGATTGCTTTCCGGCCACGGTCGACTGTGTGTAGTTTCCGGTGACGAGAACCGTGCCATCCTGCAGCGTCGTGCCCGACGTCACCGTTCCCGACGTGTTGTCGCCGTAATAAACGACACGCATCGCGCCGGGGAGCGTGGCGTAGTGCGCCGGAAAGAGCGTGTAGGTGCCGGCCGGAATGCCGTTACCCCCGTTCACGCTGATCTGGGTGCCGGCCAGCGGATAAACGTCGCCGGACTGCAAGTACAGCACTTGTCCGCCTGGCAGCGTGAACTTCTTACCAGACTGGCCGGCGGCGTTCGGGGAACTCGCTGCGGTTATATGGATGTCGAATGCCGCGACCGCGCTCGTGCTCGAGGGCACGAGGGCGTAGACGGTCTGTCCCGCGCCGGACGCGTTCGCGAGCCCGCCATTGATGCCGGTCAGCGTATCGTGGGAACCGCCTTTGCCCTGGACCCATTCCATGGCTTGCAGATCGCCGCCGCCACGTTCATCGATGACGGATCCCGCCTGGACCGAGACGATCGCCCCGTCGAGTTCGAGCCCTTTGGACGGGGGTTCGGACAGCGGCTTGAGTTTTGCGTTGTAGTACCAGCCGGTGCCTTCCGATGTCGCACCGTAAGGCACGACGGTATCGAGCAGCGTGACCGACGTCAGGCTGCCGGGCCGCAGCACGACCCCCTGCCTTGTGCCGTCGGGATTGGTGCCGGTGCCGCCGACAAGCTTGATCTTGCCAAGCGGGGCGAAGATGTTTCCGCCTTGATCAATGTTGGATGCTTTGACCGTGAGAGAGCCACCCGCCGACAGCGGCAAATCCGAGGTGCTTCCCTCCGGCGCTCGGAACGCGACGTTGCCGGCCGTGCTCGCGATTGTGAAGTCCACTGCCGAAACGGGATAGACCCGCTGGGCCGACAGCAGAATATCGCCGTAGGCAGCAAGCGTCCCCGTGAAGCTCGACGGTCCCTGGACGTTCCCGCTGGCGTCGAAGCTGTTGGCAACCTTCGGGGTGCTGAGGCGAATGTCGCCGGAGCTCTGCAGACGAACCTGGCCGAACCCGGACAGCGCGGCGCCCTCGATGTCGATCGCTTCAGCCGTGACGGCGAACAAACTCGTGCCTGATTTGACCGCGTCGGTGCCGCCCGTGAGCGAGACATAGGGTGCATCGAGCGTCACGCTGCTGCCGTCCTGGAGCGTCGCGATCGAGGACGCAGCGATGTGCAGCCTGTTGGCGACGTGCCAGCTCAACGAATTCGAGATGGTGAGAGGATTCAGCGCCGTCGCGCCGAGACCGGCCGTGTTCATCGGCAGATCGGTGAAGATACGCCCGGCTCCGCCGATCGCACCACCGCTGTACAGATAGATGTTGTCGAAAGGGGCTAGTTGATCGGCGGAGACGTAGAGCGAGCCGGGCCCGGCCTTGTTGCTCGACTGATGGAAAGCTTCGAGCGCGACCTTGATGGCAGCATCGTCCTGTTGCAGTGCCATCGGGCCGCCGCCTAGAACGACGGTGCCGTTGTTGGCGATCGCGGTCTTGCCATCCGCCGCGCGCATGACGGTGCCGTCCGACAATCGTCCGCCGGCCGCAGCGAAGCTGCCGCCCCAAGCAAGGCCCGTCGCGTCGATCTGGACGCTGCCGGCATCGCTCCAGAGCCACGTCGACGACGTCTGTCCGCGCGCGCCGGCGACCTGGACCTGGCCGGCATAACCGGACACGTCGATCTGCAATCCGCTCTCGGCCACGACCGATCCGGCTGGTATCCCGTAGGCATAGATGATGGTGCCGCCGACGCTGAGGGACTGGATCGACGCGGCTTCGACCTGGAAAGTCCCGCCGGACACCACGGTGCCGCTGAGGGCCGGACCTCCAACCTCGCCAAACCGCGAATTGGCGATGAACGTTCCGGACAGATCGATACGCGCCTGCGACTGAGTCCAGGCGTCGAGCCAGGTGTTGAGCGCATTGATCGCCAGCACGCCGCCATGGTCGACAATGCTGCCGCGCAGCTGGACGCTCTGAGCGGGATGATCGTGCAAGAAAGGATCTTTGTCTGCGGCCGTACGGCTGCCGCCGATCGTGATCGTCGCCTTCGGATCCGTCCTGATCGCGGAGCCGGCGTCGAGGACGACATTGTCGGCCTTGAGGGTCAGATTGACCGCCTTGCGCTGGTCGTCCGGCAGGACTGCGAGTTTCGACGGCGTCTGGCGGGCTTCAAACCCGAGCTTGGTGCCGGTGCCCGTCGCAAGATAATCCGGCGAACTGGCGAGATTGGTCTGCGTCAGGTTCAAGGCGACGCCGGCCGATACGGTGATGCTTGCAGCAGCCCCGGAATAACGGTCCGAAACCGACTCGAACGTGTAGGAGCCGAAGCCGCCGCTGTTGAGCAGCTCGGCCGGAATCGTGGCGCCCTGCCCGACCTTGATGGTCGATTTCTCGCCGGCCTGCAGCGCGCCGCCGATGCGAACGACGTCGGCCGCACCGAGCTTCAGGCTGCCGTTGCTCTCGAAGCCGTAGGCGAGCATGGCTCCGCCGAGTTGAAGAACCGCCTGCTTGCTGTCGGCGGTCGGAAGCCGCGGGTTCGCCCCCGTACCCCCAGCATCGGCCTCCCAAAAGTCGTAGGTGCCGTACAAAGTGAGCGAGATGCTTCCGCCCCTGCCGGCCATCGTACCGGACGAGGCGAGCTTAGCCTGCCCATTCGCGCCGATATAGCCGCCGCTCGATACGTCGAGCACGCTCTTGTCCGCAAGCAGGATGCTGCCCGTGTTGTCGCGAAAGCTACTACCGTCGACGCTGACGCTGTCCCTGCTCGTCGCGATCGAGATCGAGCCGCCATTGATAAATGCAGGTCCCTGCGCATCCAGACCGAAGCGCTTGACGTCGTTGGTGAAGCGGCCGCTGACGTCGAGCGTGCCTTCGACATAGACGTTGCCGGCGAGGATATTGCCGGACAGTGGATCGGCGGGAGCCTTGCGGTCCGGAGCGTTCGATCCAAAGTCGCCCTTGTATGAATAGGTCCGGGTCGACAGATTGATCGCGCCGCCCTGGGCTGAAATCGAGCCGGCAATATCGATCGCCCCGGCGATGCTCGCCGTAAACTGCCCGCCGGCCGCCAGCCTCACCGTGCTCCCCGATGACAGCACGAGGTCGTAGGCCTTGATCGAGAGGGCACTCAGCCCATAGCTCGACAACGTGTCTGCGGAGAGCTGGTTGACCGGATCGTTCACGTTGAAATTGGTCGAAGCCGAGCTGCCAATCTGCACATAAGATGGCGTCGTGATCGACAGATAGCCCTGCGAGGGCAATTGATCGCCCTTGGCCTGCAATGCGGCCTGCCGCGCAACCGCTTGGCCGCTCGTTAGATCGGTCGTATCGCTCGGAGGGACCCCTTGGGCGAGCTGGCGTTGGCCGGCAACGGAGCCGAAATACATCGTGCCTCCGAGCTGCTGCGTCACTGTGGCGATGCTGACGCCGCCGGCATCATGTCCTTCGGTATAGCCCGGCGAATAGGTCTGCATCGACCACACTTCTTTCACGCCCCAGCGCGAATGGTCGACCGTGAACTGGCCCGCGATTCCGGCATAGGCCATGTTGGGATTGGCGTTCTCCATGCTGTAGAGGCGGCCATCCATTCCGATCAGCCTGGTCGTCGGAACCCATCCGGGCTGGAACGTGATCTGGCCGCCGGCGACGTTGATGACCGAACCGCTGCTCGTCGTGACACCCTGGCCGGACGAAACGATGCCGGAACTCCCGACGTCAGTGGTAAGGCTGACCGCGCCTCCTGAGGTCATGAGCTGCTGGATGCTGCGCCCGACCGCATTGACCTCACCGCTGGCATCTCCAAGCGGCGTGCCGACCCAGCTGGTACCGTCGCTGCGCGTGCCGGACGCACGAATGTCGATGTAGAGAGTCTGGCCATACAGCGGACCGTTGCGCTGCAGCGGCATGTCCGCGAATTGGGCGCGCGGCTGGAACGGTATGAAGTTGTAGGACGCGGGAAGAACGACGTCCTGGAGGCCGGCCACGTCGATGACCGCGCCCGGACCGGCGGCATCGCTGCCCGACATTAGCACCTGCTGCGCGCCATCGAGCGTCGGTGTGGCAGTGTTCGTGCCGACACCACTCGTATTGCCATTGAAAAGCTGGCGTTTCGCAGCAGAGCCACTGATCGCGACGGCGTTGAGGGACACCGAGGCAGACGGGGCCGACACAAGGCTGTTGGATCCCATCGTGACGCTGCGCTGCGCCGTCATTTCGATGTAGGCCGGCATGTAGCTCTGGACGTTGCTGGACGTGTCGCCGCCGGTAGACATCGGGAGCGTACTGCCATTGTCGTCATATCCGCGAACGCTGATGACGCCATCCATCGTCACGCTGGTCGCAGCGTGCATGAGCACCATGCTGTTGCGGCTTATGCTGGTGTCGGCCGAGATCACGCCTGCTATCGCCTTCCCGGCCGCATCCCGGACCTCGTTGCCCGCGAAGTCCTGCAAGTTCGTTACCGCGACGCGGTCGCCGCCCAGCATGGCGATGCCCTGGCGAACGTCGATCACGCCGCCATTGGTCACTTCACCCGTGATGATATGGTTGGCTTCATCGCGATAGTATTTTGCGTCCGTCAGATTGCCCGTGCCATCCGCCGCGAACGTCCTGCCGTAGTTCTGCAGTTGCAGCCCAGTTCCCCGGAACGTGACGCCGTTCGGCAGCACGTTGCTCGGAAATAGCGCTGCGTCGTATTTCCCGACCGTGAGCGACACGGCCCGCGACGCGGCCATGCCGACCTCCTGCTGGGCCGTCAATGTTCCATAGTTGTAGACGTTGGCGCCGAACAGATAGAGGTTGCCCGGCGACCCCAGTGGAACGACGTCGGTCGCGGTCGTCGCGGTGATCGATGCGCCCTGCTCGACCACGATATTGCCGGGAATGAGGGTGCTGTTTGCGCCGCCGTCCTTGTCGTAGAGCGAAAAAGAGGTCGGGTTTGGATTTGCAATACCGGTATCGAGGAAAAACTTGTCGCGCGAGTCCAGGTCGTTGAACACGGTGTTCTTGTCGGCATCCAACTTGGTCAGCTTGCCGACATCGAGCACCGAGCCGATGAACGTCGCCACATTGATCTGTGAGCCTGCACCGAAGATGATGCCGTTCCGGTTGATGACGTAGACCGCGCCCGGCGCCTTGATCTGTCCGCCGATATAAGACGGATTGGCGTGTCCGTTGTTCGACGCCGCGCTCTGAAGCAACAGGTTCGGCGACGTATCCGGGTTGACGCGATTGAGAGCCACCCAATCCGACGCCTTCTGGTCGAACTGGAGCGTGGTGCTGCTGCTGATGTTGAAGCTGTCCCAGTTGTAGATGGCCTGATGCTGGGTCTGTGTCACGGTGACAGTGGCCCGTCCGCTCCCGTCGACCGTCTGCTGCAACTTCGAATCGGCACCGTTGAAGGCGCCGGGCGTGTTGAGCGCGAAGGTCGTGCAGGATTGGCCGCAGGACGTGTCCGTGACGCCTCCGCTCGGCATCAATCCGCCGGCACTGACGCCCTGTGGAATGGCCTGGCCCGTAGCCAATCTGGCCTGCCAGCCGAGTGCCGCGGCGCTTTGCTGGGCTTGACGCGCGGCAGCAAGCGCTGCCGTGGCGCGCGCCAAGGACGCCTGGGCCTGCGCACCGGCCGCAGCGCTCTGTTGCGCGGCCGCCACTGCCGCCTGAATGGCGGCAGCTGTCGCCGGAACCGCGCCTCCGATGGAATTGAGATCCCGCGCCTGCCCCTTGCCGCTGGCAAGCAGCGCCAGCAAGCTCACTCCGCCAAGCCACGCCGAACGCACGACATACCGTCGCATGGCGGAGCTACTCATTCGAACGCAAATCATCCGGAATTTCCTCCGCGGACGAGCACGCCCGCCGCGACAGCTTTCGAATCCAGGCCGCGCCTCGAAGGGCATACCGGCTTTGGAGGACGATTTACCGGTTGTTTACTGACGGGGATATGTCAAATTAACAAATAAGTATCATTATATTGTATATTGTCACATGAGCCTTATCATGGCGTTCGACGCACAATGGAACCCCTAAGCCTTCGGCCGGCCAACGGCGCCCCGGTGCAGATCAACGCGACGGCACGGGCTCGGGCTTGTTATCGAACAGCTTGGACAATGCGAGCTCGTTCACCACAGGCGGCGTCTGCTTGAGCAGTTCGGCCATGTAGGCGCGACGATTGGTCTCGGCCCGCTCGGCGCGGATACGCTGCACCAAGGCATCCCTGACCTCGGCGAGCGCGCGGGTGCGGGCCGCCTCGGTATCGAGCAGCTTCAGCACGTGCCAGCCGTCATCGAGACGGACCGGCTCGGTCACGCCGGATTTTTGCAATCCGATGACCTGGCTGCGGATCTCCGGCCGAAGATCCGGCTCGTTGATCCAGCCGATTTCACCGTCACGCTCGGCGCTCGCCGTATCCTCGGACGCACTGCGCGCCAGACTGCCGAAATCCTGGCCGGTCGCCTTCACCTTCCGGACAATCTCATCCAGCTTCCTGCGTGCAGCGTCCTCCGCCCCCTTGTCGGCGTCCTTGGCGAGGTTGACGACGATCTGCGCCAGTTTGAAGCGACGCGGCACGAGCAGCGCGCTCGCATTGGCCTCATAGACACTCTTGATCTCGGCTTCGCTCGGGAAGCTGTCCGGCGGGGTCGTGACCGACTGGAGGTAGGTTTCGGCAATCAGATTGTCCCGCACACGCACGAGCTGGGCGGCCACGGCCGGCTGCTGATCCCACTTCTTGCCAATGGCCTCCTTGAGCACCAGACGCGTGGCCAGGATCGCGCGGACAGTCTGGCTCAGAAGCGCAGGGTCGCGTGCAACCGCAGCCTGCTGCCGGGCATCAAGCTGACCAATCGCTGCACGAATCTCTTCTGCGGTAATGTCGCCGTCACCGACGCGCGCGACCACTTCCGTGTTCTTGATCGCGGGACCGTCCTCGGCTGCCGGACGCGGCGGCGTGGGCGCCGGAGCGGGAGCCGCAGCCGGCGCTGCGCGGCCGGCCGGCTGCTGACCGGCGGGCCGCGTCTGCGCTTGCGCAGCGGTGGCAATCGCGGCGCCCATCGTCACGGCGAGGATCGCGCTATGGAAAGCGGTCTTGTTCATGGCTTGACTTTCTGCTCGATGATCTTGTCGCGAAAATCCTGCGCCGCATTCTGATGCTCGACGCGCTTCAGCCCGAAAAGCGGATCATGATCCAGCACCTTCTCGAGCGGATTCATCTCTTCGTATTTGGTCACGATCTCATTGGCGGTCTTGGCCAGATTGACGTTCTTGGCCTCGCATGCCTTCACGCTCGCTTTCAGCGCCGTCGCTTCGCCCTCGAACTTGGTGCGCTCGGTGTCCTTGGTGCGGGCGACCGACGCCGCCTCGCCATAGGCTAACTTCCACTTCTCGAGGGCGTCGTCGCGCTCCGCGATCCGTTCGTTGAAGTCCTTGACCGCTTGCCGATAGGCCTGCTCCGCCTCCTTGACCTGCGCCCGAAAGGTGTCGTTCTGCTTCTTCAGACGATCGCGCTCCTGCTCGGCCGCGGTCAGCTTGGCCTGAAGTGCCGCGCGCTGGTCTTCGAGCGCGCGGGACTGCGCGGTCGCCGTCCGCAACGCCTCGCGCAGACGATCAGGCTCGGATTGTGCATGGGAGATCCTCGGCAGGCCGAGGATCAGAACGAAGACAAGGACAGCAAGAAAGCGCATGGTCAGAACTTCGCGTTGAGATCGAACTGCACGACGTCGACGGCGTAAGGCGCGCCCGCGACTTGGCTCGCGCTCATCCAACGCAGCGTGGCCCACACGTTCGGTCCAAGCGCGACATTGCCGCCGATGAAATAGCCCTTGAGGTTGGTTCCGCCGAGACCGAAGTCAGAGTCGGTGAAGGCATCGACGACGGCGTCCGATTCCAGCCATTTGTAGCCGACGAAGGCGTTCCAGTCCCAGAGCTCCTTCATTTCGCGATGGCCGACGGTCATTCGCGCCATCCAGCCCTGGTTGCCGCCGATATAGGTCTGTGGGCAAGGAGCGGTCGCGCATCCAGCGGTCGCATTCACGGGCAGCGGGTTTGCGAGGACTTTGGCCGCGATGTCGTCGCGATTCCAGGCGAGATTACGGACATATTCACCATCCAGGATCACGTGGACGGGATGGAAATAGCCGAGGTCGAGCCGGCCGCTCAGAACCAGATCGCGGAAGTCCGAGGCAAGGCCGAAGTACTGGAATTGCGGATTGGCATTGCCTGCTGCGTCGAACGTTGGACGGATATTCCTAAGCGCCATGTAGGTATTGCCCTTCTGCGCAAACGACGGTCGCGTCAGATCTGTACTGCAGAAGTCGGCAGCCGTGACGGCGATGCATGAATCAGACACCCGTCCCTGCACGTTCAGATAGTGGAAATACGCAGCCCCCACCGTCAGGTCGACGTCGGGCGCCGGTTGAAAACTGCCTCCGGCCTGCGCGCCCAACAACCATTTGTCGTGGCTTGGCGCCTTGCCTGGAAGAACGTTGATGTCATTAAAATTGAGCGACGAGCCAGCATTCAGGTCAGTATTGAAAATCGGAAACGCGCCGGCGGCCACGAAGGGCGTGATGCCAGGCTGCACTTGAAACCTGGCCTGAATGGCCGCACCGTCAAAACCGAGGTCGCGGTACCAGACGAGGTCGGTCGGAGAGAAGAACGGATTGTCGAAACGCCCCGCCTGGAAGGTCAGGTCATTCCAGGGACTGTACTTGATGTAGGCTCGGTCCAGCCAGATCGCATATTTGCTGAAATTCCCACCCGATCCACCAAGTGACTGGTTGAAGGACACAGGCGAACTCGTGTCGCCGGTCGCAATTCGGAATCCAGCCGCGAATCCCTCGAACAGGTTGGCATCGAGACCGAGACGCGCACGCAGCCGTGCCCGGTTACGGTCCTGGTCCGTGTCATATGTGGGCCAGAAATAAGGGTTGGCATTGGGCCCGTTGGCCAGAACGTTATACGGGCTTCCGGTATTGATGGCATTGTAGTTTACCGCAAATTGACCGGCGTTCCCCCTCGGGAAGAAATCACCCTCGTAGCGCGTGCGGACATCGCCGTAGAAGCGCAGCCGCTGCGCCCATTCCGGGTACTTGCCTGGAGACGCCCAGTTCTCCTTCTCGGCCTTATCCATCACCTCCGCGCGGATCTCGTCGCGCAGCTGCTTCTTGACGATCTCCGGAACATAGGTGACGCGCTTGGTGCCCGGCGGCGACACGGCGTCCGCAGCCGTGCTCGCCTTCTTCTCGGCCCCGTCGGCTTTTGACGCCGCATCCCGGACCGCCTGACGCGCCACATAGGCTTCGTCATCGGCCTGCTTGATCAGGGCTTGCGCCTGCTCCTCGCCCAGCACGCCCTGCTTCACCAGCAGATTGATCAGATTGACGGTCGCATTCGCCGACGGCGGCGCGTTGCGCGCGACAGTCGGGCGCTTTGCTTGCGGACCGGCCTCATCCTGGGCCATGGCGGGGATCGCCAGCGCAAGCAGAATGGTCGTCGCTACCAATCCGCGTCCGGTCATCTCACTACGCCACATGACTTCAACCTCTCGTCCAACTCTGTCCCACTCTCACGACGCTGGGCCGGTGGTCCGGCCCCGCGCTTTTCGTCAGCTCGGACTGCGTGCGGTGACCCGCATCACAATCGGCATCGGCATGTCCTTCGGGGGCGGCTCGCGCAGTGTCATGCCGCCGAGAATCTGGTCGCGGATCACCGCATCGAGTTCGCTGTTGCCGGTCGACGACACCAGCTGCACGCGCTTGACGCGTCCTGTCGTGTCCGACCAGAGCTGGAGCTGAATCCGCATCACCGAGTGCCGCGTCCTGTCGTTGGCGCGTAACGCGGCCTCGACCTGGGTCTGAACCAGGCTCGCATACCAGCCGAAACGACTGCTGCCGCCGCCGCCACCGCCGCCGTTGCCTCCGATCAGGCCACCCTTGCCACCCTTCAAGTCGCCCGGGCCGGCCGTGTTGCTCTCGATCGAGGGCGGCGCCTCGAGGGGATCGTTGCTCACGTCCGGCGGCGCCTCCTTTGGGATGTCGACCGGCTTTTCTTCGATCATCTCCTGCTTGACCGGCGTCTGCTCGACCACCTTCTGCTCGGGCTGCTGCTCCGGCGGCGGGGGTGGTGGCGGCGGTGGCGGCGGCGGAAGCACCATCGTGACCTGGAGCTCGTTCACCTTGCGCGGTGGTGGCTCGTTGTCGCCTTTCAGTACCATCACGATGCCGACCACGAGCAGGGCAAGCAGGAACACGCCTCCGCCTGCCAGCAACGCACGTCGCCACCAGGCCGGCCTGTCGTCGTCTTCCGCTGCTGTGAGGCGCTGCGCCATTTGCCAGGCTCAACAGCTCATCTCGCCACGGGCTTGGTCGCCATGCCGACCTGCGTGAAGTTGAGCCGGCCGAGCAGATCCAGCACATCGACCACGTTCTGATATTGTGTCTGGCTGTCTCCGCGCACCACGATCGGAAACTCAGGCGTCAACGCACGCTGCTGGACCAGCCGCTGCTCGAGCTCGGCGAGGCTCACTGGAATGGTGTCGAGGAAGATCTTGCCGTCGCTGGTGACCGTGATCGCCTTCGTCGTCTGCTGCGCCAGCGAGGGCGCCGCACTCGCCTTCGGCAAATTCACCTTCATGCCCTGAACGGTCGCCGTGGTCATGATGATGAAGATCACGAGCAGCACATAGGCGAGATCGAGCATCGGCGTGATGTTGATGTCGTCGTATGGCTTGCTGTCGGACTGGACCTGCATCGCACTACTCCGCAGCCTGCTTCATCGGCTCGTCGGGCCGGCTATCGTAGGATTCAGCAATCCGCGTGATCAGCTCATCGACGAAAACCTGCATCTCGCTCGTCATGTCCTTGATGCGGATCGTGAGGTAGTTGTAGGCAAACAGCGACGGGATCGCGACGCCGAGCCCGGCCACCGTTGCAACCAGCGCAGCCGCGATACCAGGCGCGATGGCGTTGACATTCACGTCGCCGCTCGCCGCAATCGCGGCGAAGGTGATCATGACGCCGACCACCGTTCCGAGCAGGCCGAGGAACGGCCCGCCCGAAATGGCGATCGTCAGCATCACCATCAGTCTGTTGAGACGCTGCGTCTCCTGCACATAGGCGCTATCGAGCATCGCCCGGACCGACTCGATCGCGTGTGAGGACAGCATCCGTCGGCCACCGCCGGCGAAGCGTCGTCGGATCTCGGCGGCCCCTGCGCCGAACAGCCGATAGAGTGGTGCGGCATGGACGGTCTTGCGTTCCTTGGCCGAGAACTTCGGACCGATGCTGTCGCCCTCGCCGGCCTCCTCGCGATCGAGCTGCAGCAGACCATCGAGATCCGTCGCCTGCTCGCGGAAGTGTTTCAGGAAGAGCAGATTGCCCCTGCCGGCGCGGTTCAGGTAGGAGATGCGGTCGACCATCACGTACCAACTGATCACCGCCATGATGGCCAGCAAGCCGATGACGACCCATCCGTCCAGCGTGACCGACCTGAGAATCACGCCGAAATAACCGCCGCTGAACCAGCCGGAGGTTTCCTCGTCCATGCTGAACGAGATCAACTTGGCATGATCCGGTCCTTGCCCAATCGCAGCGACCTTGATGAAGCCCGCCGGCCGGGCCACCTTGGCGATCTCAAACTCATCGATATCGCCGGCAAAGCCGGTTGCACCTGACGTCGCGGCACCGGCCCCAGTCGCGTCCGCAGCCGGCGTGCCCGACGAGGAGTCCACGGCGCCCGCCGCGGCGGCAGCGCTAGCTTGTCCGAGCTGTGCCACGCCCGTCATCGTCGGAAGCGCCGCAGCCAGCGTGGAGAATGGATTGCCGTCCAGGTAGAGCGTGATCTGGCCAGCTTTGGCGACGAGGGCCAGATGATGCCACGTGCCAGGCGCGATCGCGGCACCTTCTCCGCTGCGCTGCGTGGTCCCACTATTTGCGACTTCCGCAAACGGCACGCCATTGTCGAGACCAATGGTCAGCCCATTGCTCCCCTCGACGCGGGAGTACAGCACCGCGCGCGGCTGCGGCGCCGTCATCTTCAGCCAGACCGACCATGTCAGCTCTCCGGCTTCCGCCACGACCAGCGACGGCGACCCCGGCAGCATCAGAGCGCTCTGACCATCGAGGCGGGCACCCTGCCCGATGATCGAGCCATCCGCCGCCGTGCCGACGTTCTGCGCGCTGTTGGCCCAAGCCGTTACGTCCTGCGCTGGCGTCCCTCGATCGTTGAAGTGATAGACGAGCAGCGTGTCCGGATCATAGGTCCCCTTGGCGTCCACCGCAGCCGGAGCCTTGGCATTGCCGAAGTAGAGCCAGATGTCGTTCTTGGTACCCGGCTTGAGATCGGGAACGCTGACCCATACGAGCGCTTCGCCGAGGAGCGAGTCGAATTTCTCAACGTGATGCTTGAGCGGTGTCTTGTCGTCTGCCGCGATGAAACGGAGGTCGCCGCCGTCATCCTTGGCAGCGCTGAACTTGAAGTTCCCGATATGCAGCCGCACCAGGATCGGTGTCGTGCCGATGGGGTCGCTGACGACGGCGCCGGATTGCGCGGTGTCGATGGTGATCTTCTTTCGCAGGCTCCACTGATCATTCCACCATGCCGCGGCCTGGCCGGGCCACAGCACCGCCAGCAGCAGAAGCATGAACATCGCGGGTCCGCCGAAGCGACCGGAGCGGGATCCGAAGCGACGGAGCAACATCTAGAATTCTCCCCAGACCCGAAAACTGACTCTTGGATGATTGGCCACGGTGACCTGTTGGCTCGTCAGCGGAACACCGACGAAGAAAACGCCGTTGAGATAGCGCAGCGTCTTGACCCGCACGCCGACGCCATAGCTGGCGAGATCAAATTGGTTCTGCTGATCGGTCAGCGGCTCGCGAAGCCTAACCATGCCGGCGTCGGCAAAAGTGAAGAAGCGCATCTCGTCGAAGGCGTTGTACTTGATCGGCGTGCCACCCGGATTTGCCAGCTTCTGTTCTAGATAGGGCGCAAGATTCGGCGTGCGCAGTTCGGCCGTGCCCGCAACGCCATAGTCGCCCAGCACCTCGGATTCGAGATAGCCGCGGATCGTATCCTGGCCGCCAAGGCTGATTTGCTCGCTCGACACCAGTGGCTGATCCGTGATCTGCCCCTGTATTTTTCCATAGAGCTGGAACCCCTGCGGCAGATCATGGGTATGCGACAAATCCGCGTGCAGATGGATGAAATTGGCCGTGGCCTTGAAGCGCTTGGCGTCGAACTCGTCGGCATTGCTACCGATGCCGCGTAGTCCGGCGGTGATCGCGGCGTTCAGCTGCGTCAGCCTTCCCTCTCCTTGCCAGGTCGCACCGTAGCTCGCGACCAGAGGCACATAACTGACCGGCGAACTGAACGAATCCCGCCCAAGCGACAGCGTCTGCTGGAAATCCTTCCAGTCGACGCCGAGTGACAACGTGTGAAAGAGCTCTCCCTTGGTCGGCAGCGTGATGACCGCGCGCCCGCCGATGACCTGGCCGGGTCCGACGACATTGGATCCTCCGACCGTTGCGACCGAACTGTCGGATTTGAGGCCGTAAACGAGAACGCTCAGCCAATCCAGATCCGTTCGCGCCAGGTAGGAGCCGGACAGGACCATGGCGTCCTTTGGATTCAGCGGGGCCTCCTGGAAGGTCACCGTCGCGGAATGACCGAGCTGCCAAAGGTTGTCGTAGTGCGCCGATATGCTGGCTCGCAATGGCGTGGTGCTCGGGCTCTGCCGGTTGTTGAGCTCCAGGCTGCCATGGAGCGGGAACGTATCCTCGACGTTGAGATCGACATCGACGGTGCCGGGGGCTACGCCGGCCCGCAAGGCCGGCGTGACGCGGCGATCGGGCCATCTGTTGAGCGATACGATATCCTTGGTGACTTCCTTGAAATTGGGAAGTGACCCTTCGCCGAGCGAAGGTGCCTCTTTCTTGATGACTGCCGTATCGAAATAACGCGAACCTTTCACGCGCAATCGTCCGACGCGACTCTCACCGACACGCAAAACGATGAATCCGCGCTGCGCATCCTGTTGCGGCACGGCGACGCTGACAGTTTGCAGACCTTTGTCGTGATAGGCCTTTTCCACCGCAGCGCGGGCCTTCTCGACGTCATCCGCCGTTCGCTGGGGGCCGAGATATGGATAGACCGCAGCTTCGACCTCGATCTGTGGGAGACTGTCGGCACCCTCCACACGAAATTCGTCAATATCAAACCGCGCCGGAGCGGCCGGCTTCTCCGCCGCGGGCTTGGCGGCCCCCGAACCGCCCTGCGACGGCTTGGTGGCGTCGGGTGCCGCCGCTTGGGGCTTGCGCCTGGCGTTGTCCGCATCGGTTTGCTTGGCCGCGGCGGGCGTGACGCCGCTCGATATCAAGACAAGGCAACATGTCGCGGCGTAAAGTCCCGGTCGTGATGCGGCCGGCTTGAACAGATCAAACAGGCCCCGCCGCCGGCTTGCGCGTCGCGGATGGCGCATGGCCCACGCCCTGACGATCCACGTATCCACACAATCCTCGATCTCGTTCTCGGCGATCGGACGATTGCGTCACGACGTCGACTCTCGGATCACTCGATCCGATAGCGGTCGGCCGACAGGCGTCCTTACCCCGTGGACGCCGCGCTCCAGTGCTCCGCGAAAAAAATCTTCGCCATCTGTCGCGTTATCACCAGGTCCGTCGAGACATAACATAGATACGCGATCGACATGAGTATCATGATACAAATGTCACATTGCCGTTGCGCCACATCACTACGGTCGCGCCCCGTTGGGGACTGAGCTGAGTGGGGCGCGTACTATGACCGACAGCAACATCAGGATTCTGCGCGAGCTGTTGCTCGCCGAATACGCAACTTTGGACCGGCGGCTGGCACGCCGGCTTGGTTCGGCGGAACTCGCCTCGGAAGTGCTTCACGAGACATACCTTCGGCTCGAAGCGATCGGCGAGATTGCGGAGGTTCGCAATCCCAGGGCCTATCTATTTCGTATCGCGCTCAACGTCGCCAACGACCGACGACGTGCGGAGAGCCGCCGCCTGACGTCCGCCGAGATCGACAGTCTGCTCGACATTCCCGACGATCGGCCCAATGCCGCGCGCATCGTGGAAGACCGCTCGGAGATCGAGCTGCTCAAGCGCGCCATCGCCGAATTGCCGGATCGCCGCCGCCGAGTCCTGCTCCTTTCGCGCGTCGAGGCGATGCCAAATCGGGAGATTGCCGAGCTGCTTGGGGTTACCGTGCGCACCATCGAAATGGACCTCAAGCAAGCCATCGAGCATTGTGCGGAGCGGATGAAGCGCCCCTCGCGCGACAAATTCGGTTTTCTGTTCCCCAGACCGTCTCATGTTCGAAGACATGTCGTTCGGGGCCAATCGCTTGCGACCGGCGTCTGCGGGGAAGCGCTGGATCGTGACCGTGCCCAAAAGAAGCGATCATTCCAAACGATCGGGTTCCTTGGCTCGTGATGCCATAGCATGGGTCGTACGCCTGAACTCGGGCGACGCAACAATTGCCGACGCCGAGCGCCTCCTGAAATGGCGTGCCAGGAGCTCCGCTCATGAAAGCGCTTTTCGTGAAGCCGTGAAATCCTGGCGGGCGATCGGCTCCGCACTCGACGAACTTGGTCACGGTGGATCGCTGCGGCGGCAAGACCGACCGCGACGTAAGACGCCTCCGTGATCGTCTCGGGCCGCCGCGCGCCTTCGACGCTCTCTGCAACGTCCGCCGGGCGATTTGCCGCTGGCCGTCGCGTCCGTCAGCGCCTCCTCATTGGGCAGAGCCGTGGGATGGGCCTCGGCTCGTCATGTCTCGCAGCCGTGCATTCAGCGCGGCGAAGTTCACAGTTGCTCCGCTCGCAATGGATCGGCTCCGCGGCGTGGCCGCACCACGTGGGGCACCAAAGGTCGGTTGCGGAACCGAGCCCGTCACTACAACACCATTGGCCGCCAGGTGATGACGGACGCGCTGACAATAGTCCACAGACAGGAATGAGAAGCGCGTCTCGGCGTGGCCTGCGCGATACTTCATGGCAGTCGTGCAGATGTCTCCTCCGGCCCGACGCCAGGCTCCCGCCAGATATTTCGCGCCGTAGTGGACGTTGACTTCGGGAGAGGCAAGTTCGGTGACACTGCCGGTGAAGCCAAGCATGCGAGCCGTCGGCAGCATGACTTGCATCAAACCGACCTCTCCATCCCTCCCCACCACGGCAGGGTTATAGCGGCTCTCGACCGCCATGATGGCATCGAGCAGAGCTGCGGGCAGACCAAAATCGAGCGATGCGCGCTCCACGATCGCGCGATATTCATTGCGCCCTGCCTGCCAATCGCGACCAAAAGTGGCGCTCAACCGAGGGATGTTGTAGCTCGCGAACGGCGTGCTGGGCGGCATGTCGGCCGCGGTCAGTGATCGCGCGACGAATGGCTCCAGAATTAATGGCGCGGGATCCCCCGGATCGGGCTGCTCGGCCGGACGCATCACGGCCGCGCTACCGGAGTCCTCGGCGACGTCGGTTTGCGCGACAGCGGCACGTCCAAATGTAACCGACAGCAGGATCGCGGCAGCAGCGTATCGCCATCGTGCGTTGCCGGCGCACGGAGCGCCATTCTTTGGCGAGCCGTGCATCACCGGCGCGTGAACGAATAGTTTGGCGCCGCCGGCCGGTATGGGATGGCCGAGCGGCCATAGTTCGATCCGTATTGCTGCCGGACCGCGGCCTCGTTTACGTTGCCGACCCGCACGTCGGGCGAACGGGCATCGATAGGGGGCAGATTGAGTGAAGGATTGGCGCGGTCGACCTCGCGCCGGAGCTGCTGATTGATGCAGCCGAACGAACTCTCGTTGCCAATCCTCACGTCGACGCACCGCTCGAGGGTCGACACTGGCGGCTGGCCGCCGATCATGGTGCCTCCAGCCGGCGAGGACGTCGCAGCCGGCAAACCGGGAGACGGGCCCTGAGCATGTCCCTGCCCTGCGACGCCGATCATCCCGCTCACAAGCGCCAACGAAACAAATCTCGAAGCATGCCGCCTGAATATGCCGATATCGCGAAGCATGATCCTGCCCCCAGCTTGCGGTCCGGGTCGCGCGACGTTGCCGCCGCATCCGGTGCATCGAACTGGCTTATCATATCGACTAACACGCAATCTCGCTACTGCTGATCCGAGATTGAGCCTAACGCACCTTGCTGTTAATCCGGGCGACAAATACATCATTGGTCAGGTTGACGCCGTTGTCGGCGGTTACGATGGCGGTATTGATGAAGTTCAGGACCTTGGTGACGTCGACCTGCGGTGCATTTGCCGCATAGATGACGTCGAACGGGCGCATCTGCATCTTGGTCGAGAGGAAATAACCCGCCGGATCCTGGAAGCTGACATTGAAGACGATCGGCACGCCGCCCGTCCCGTCGAACTTCGAAGGGTCAATCCCCAGCTGCCGGGCCACTTCGACAGGCTCGCGCCGATAGACGAAGACTGAGGCAGGATCTGCCTGAAGATCGAGAAGGCCACCGGCCTTTGCCACCGCCTGGGTCAGATTGATCCTCCAGGCGTCGAAATTGAACTCGCCTTGTTGACCTGTGGCGCCGAATGCCAAGAACTTCATCGGCTCGCGGTAGAGATAGAGACGGTCTCCCGGCTGGACGAAGATATTGGTGGAGGGCCAATAGACTAGGTTGGCGAACGGCAAGGTCACGCGTTTGCCGCCGCGCTCGAGCACGACCCACGTCTCCCAGCCGGCCCCGCTGATGCCGCCAGCCCTCGTGATCGCGTCCGTGATCCGGTCCTGCGCGCCGGACGCCGGCATCGGAAAACGGACCGGCGACTTCACCTCTCCAAACACGCTGACGAGAGACGAACGTTGCTGGCTCGAAGTGACGACGACCTGGGGATCGATCGCCCGCTTCTTGATGCGCTGGAGAATGTCGTCCTGGATCTGCACATTGGTGCGCCCTGCTGCCCGTACCGCACCCGCATAGGGAATTGTGATATTTCCGTCATTATCCACGGCCTGATCTGGCAGATTGACGAAATTTCCCGGCCTTACGCCGGCCTCGAGCGGCACGAACAAGCCGCCTGCCGCGGCCTCGAAAATCGTGACACTGACGATGTCGCCGATACCGAAGCGGATACTAGACGGCGGTCGGGCGTCCCGCAGAGCGCCGGGCAAACCATCCGGCTCGTATTTTTCCAGCACCTGAAGAACGCTCGGCGTCAGCTTCACCACTGCAAATGGCAGCGCCGTGGTGTTCTCGTTCTTGATGTCGAGGCCGGCCGGGCCCGCCATCGGAATGAAACCACAGCCGCCAAGTACAGTGGTGCCGGCGAGGCAGCACGCGACGGCAAGCAGGCTCATCAATCGCATGACCGTTCGTTCGCACCAGAATTAGCGCACGCCTCGCCGGCTTGCGACGTTTTGACACGGCAATCCATGTTTCCCTGACCGGATTCGAGATCGATGGCCTGCCTGACCACTAGACGTCAGTGGCAGGATCGTTGCGAAATCAAACGACCGCTGGTCGAGGCCGGTCGCGCCACGACAGCGCTTCGCTCACGAAGGGCATCACGTTCGAACCTAGGCAAGATCGTCCGGCAGCGACGACTGGCTCTCGAGTTCCTTCTGCAAGCGTACGATCTCGAGCCGCGTTTCGGCGATCATGCGGGACAGAAGCGCATTCTCGTGCTTGAGGGTTTTAATCCTGCGAATATGACCATTCAGGTCCTGGCGTTCGCTAAGATCATACACCGTCGCGCTCGTCCGCGACCGGTCGGATTTCACACATATCGGACCGAGCAAATCACTCGTACGCATTCAAGCCCCCAGAAGGCTCGCCCTCAGATCGTGATGCCGTCAGCCCCACAGCTTGGCCACAATTGGCGAGTGTCGGTGCTTTTAAGTTTATTTCTTATCGTTGCTGTGACCGCACTGAAACAATCGCTGCGATTTTCATCTGTCGATCAAAGTCTATACGTCGTGTCCGATTTAATTCGCTTATTACAACCAGGTGCGTCGTTTTTCATCATGCAAGCGGCACGGGGCAGTCCCCATTCGTCCAGACACACGGAACTCTCCACGGATTGATACACCGCCCGTGTGATTTCAGCCTGGGGTTGAGGACGATATCCCGTCACCTGTGGTCTAAGGGCGCTCGTCCTGCCGTCGCAGGACGGGCTGCGGAAACGGATTGACCAACGCCGGCGGCGGCTTGTAAGTCAGCGGCGGCATGCCGGGGGCGCCGATCGGTGTTGGCGTCGGCAATCCCCCTGTCGTCGTCGGTGCGCTGCTTGGCGGCGCCGCGGCGAAGGTCGTTGTCCGGGGAACGCGGGCCGGCGCTGCAGTCGCCTCGGGCGTAGCCAGATCCAGTACGGCACTGTCGAGGTTCTTGGCCAACTCGACCTGACGCGGGCGGACATCGCGCAGGGTCCAGCCGTTGTGGTTCTCACCGTATTTCAAGCGCACAACGGCCTTACTCACGGAATCGATGAACAATCCGATCCGTCCGCCCGATCCGGCGACGGTGCCGAGCAGGGTGAGCTGCGGCGTTTCTGGTTCAGGCGGCTTCAGCGGAGCCGGCGGCGGTGGCGGGGGCGCTGCAACCTGCACGACCGGAGCAGGACGCCGCGTTGGTGCGAAGAGGGGCTGCTCCCTGGTCGCAGTAAGCCGTGCGATCGGTATCGCCCACAATGGATTGGCACCGGGCACAAGTTCACCGCCCGTGGCCGCTATGGGCGGGACCGAATTCGGCTTGGCGACGGGAGGATTGACCTGCCTGGTCTCGAAGAGATCGTCTCGCGCAGTTTCGTTTTGTGTTGGCGCCGCGATCGGTGCGTTCGCAGCCTGAGCCTGGATGTCGCCAGAAACCAGGACCACGACAACCAACATCTGCATGCGCACCGACATGACCAACCGCCACCCTCTCTTGAAGGATCGAGATATCACCAGAGCGCTTGGGAGCGAAGCGGAAACCAGCTCACGTGAACAAGCCGAGCACATCATTTCGGAGGCTGCCTTTGCCCGGACACACCTAGCAGAACACGCAGCTTTCCTCCGGGGCTCGACGTGGACGGGGCCTGCACTACCAATTGGTCGATGAACAAGAACGGCATTCCTGCTTCAAGATCGTAGAGGAGCGCCTGAAGCTGGTTCGGCTCGATTTCCAAACTCGAGGTCGCCGAGATGAATCCAGCTTTCGACAGCGGTCCCTGGAGATCGACCTGGGAGGAATTGGTATTGCCGTTCACACGCTTCGTGGCAACCGCCAGCCGCTGCAACAGAGATGCACTGGCTACCGACGCGCTGGCTCCTTCAAGAAATGGCGACCCGGCAGGCGCCGTCGCAGCGGGGCGGACGGTCGATGTTCTGACGGGATCGCGGACTTCCATGCGTTCCAGTATTTCCGAAGCCGCAGCCAATTCGTCGCGCTGCCTCGTGATTTCGACGATTTGGCCGATCGTCATCGCCAGGAAAACGACAATGAGCCCGAAATAGGCTGCGACCGCGATCAGCGGCGCGCGCGTAAGAAACGCCTGGAAACGTTGCAAGCTGATCATGTGCCCAACCCAAAATACGGCTTCAGTTTCACTTCGATATGGAAGCGTTCGCCAGTCTCGCTGGCGGCGTGAGTTGTCGGTGCGAAGAAGCCGGCTCCTGAAAAATAAGGCGATTGCTCCAATATCTGGATAAGCGAAGGCGCATCTCGCGTCAGCCCGACGATTTGCAGTTTGTCGCCTTCGATCCTGATTTCGGTGGCGTAGGTGTGCTGAGGCAGTGTCGCGGACAAGGCCTCGATCACCATCACGCTCGACGGCGTGGTCTGCTTGCGTCGGATAAGCAAGTCCAGGGGAGAGCTGCCCAGCCCCGCCTGACTCCCCCGTAGAATGGCCCGCCTCTCCCCGATCCGCCGCTGGATCTGCTGTTGCATGGTCTCATAATGCTCCGCGACGTAGCCGCCGACGCCGATTGACAGCATCGCCAAGAACGCTGTTGCAATAAGGCCTCCGGCCAACGCCGGACGCAGCCGGCTCGACGTCGTCCGCTCCCTGCTCCGGTACCGAAACACGGTGGCTCGGCCTTGCTCGGGCGTCATGGTCGAGACATTGACGGCCGCCGCTCCCAGCTCCGAAAACGCCCGCACGAAAGACGCCGTTGCTGCCCGCCCTGTGGCGACGACTGTTGTCCCGATGCGCTCGCCATCGACGTTCTTCGGTTCAGTCCAGTGAAAGAGTGCATCCGTAGCGTTCCACGGCGTCAGGCGATCAATCTGCGAGCGAATGATGCCGTCCAGAAACTCGGCCGCCTTGCCCGGTAATTCGAGCGGCCGGAACACGAAGCGATCAGGTTGCAGCTCCAGTTCGACCGAACTGCCCCGCACTGCGGCCGCCCAGTCGGGCGTCAGCGTCCCCTCCAGTGCTCCGTCGACAAAGGCGACGAGTCGCGCGGCAAGAGCCCCCTCCCCGTCTCGCGAGGTAGAGGCAACCCGCATGGTGAAAATGCCATCCACATCCTCGATCACGGTGATGCGTCGCTTGCTCGAACTCAGATTTGCGAACGGCGCGCTCAGGGCCTCGGCGACAATGTCCATCCAGAACGAAAGTGCCGCGGTGAACCGACTGATCATGCTCATCGCCGCGCAATCCCCGAGATCGGATCGATATCATCCCGCCAAGTAAAAACCCGATACGCCGCTGAATCACCGGTTCCGAGCAGCTGGAAAACGCCCTCGGGGCGGCTCTGCCGTCCGTCTGGAAGCGTGATCCGCATGCGCACCCGGTAGGCCGTGCTTCCCGCCACAGTGGCGCCCGGCTGGCTTCCGCCAAGAGCGGCCAGCACCGCGACCGGATCATCCGGCGGCAGCGATGCCCGCTGATCTAGGAAGGAAGTGAGCCGCAACGCTGACATGCCCGGCAGCGCCGCGACGACCTCTGGCGCGGCGTCGATCACGTTGATGTCCGCCATACCGCTGTATACCGTGAAGAACGGCAAGGCGCGCTCGACCAGTTCGATCGGCAATCCCGCGACAAGCAGGAGCTCGTCGACATTATTGAATGGTCCATGCCGCGGCACGTAGGTCAATCCTGCGGAGCGATAAGCGCCGTCCTCGGAGCTCGGGCTTTCCGCGGAGGGGCTGCGCCAGCTCGCCACCCGGTTGGCGAACACGACGGCGTCCTCAGACGACGCACCGAGGGCGGCAAACAGGCCAGCGATCATAGATCGCGGAGCCATATTGAGATTGATGCGAGCGGCTTCGGACATGTACTCGACGGCAATATTCGAGTTCGCCAACCTGAAGCTGAAGCCACCATGTGTTGGACGTCTGGCCAGCTTGTTGCTGGACAATTCGTAGGCCGCGAGTTCCACACCGGCCGTTGAGAGCATCTCGAGCTCGACCGCCCCAGCAACGGACGTCACTGCAGCGGCAGACTGCGCAATGTAGAGCGAGGCAACGGCAGCGAGCGCCGCAAGCCCTGCAAGCAGCCACAGCGCAGCGACCATGATGAAGCCGCGCCGATCGCGCTGCGAGTGCAAACGTGCCGCCGAGGTGCCGGCCATCTGGTTACCCTCCTCTGGCGGATTGCGCCTGGGCTTCTCCGGGCAGCGTGTCCCTGACGGCCTCCGGTCGCGGTGCGGCCAATTCGGCGTGAACACGCGTTGCGGTCGAAAGCACGATTCCGCGCTCGGCTTGTCGCACGTTGATCCGAACCGACGTCGGCAACACGACCGATCCAAGCCAATTCCGTTGCCAGCCCCCGCGAGGATCGGCATAAGCGAAGTCGACGCGGAAGGGCTCGCGAAGCAGTACAACCGGATCTGCCAATCGGATCGAGCCAAGGCCTTGCTCTCCGGCCGGAAACGGCACAAAAGGCCCCCGGGTCCTAACGAGGGCTCGGCCGCGGCTATCCGTCGTCACGGCGATCTTGACGATCTCCATCCCCGCTCGATTGTTCGGACCGAGCGCCGAGCGCACGAAGATCACCGACTGCTCGTCCCCGAGGAACAACGGTAAGGGGTCTGATTGGTTTGGCGTCACGAACTCCGCCGCGGCGAGGTCGGAGATCAAGCGATCGAGCGCGATTGCGAGTTGCTCGCTGCCTTGACTGCGGGCCAGGCCGCGATTCCAGGCCGGCAGCCATTGCGCCGTCACGCTCGCCAGCGCTCCCAGGATCAGAGCCATCAGCGCGATTGCGAGCAGCGCCTCAAACACGGTGAACCCGGCCTCGCCCCACCGTCGTGGCTCGATACATCTCTTCACGGCTCACTCCGGTTTTGCAGGCGCACCGTTTCGAGCAAGACGGTCGTTCCGGCAGGTGACCGGACCCGCAGCTCGATACGTTCCGGGCTGAACTGCGCGCCCGCAGCTCCATTGCCGATCAGGAACGGCGAGATCCGCATCTGCCAGCGATAACCGTCCACTTCGCCGGTCGTGTCTTTGGGAAAACGCTCGCCATTGCGCGGAATGCCGGACGCGATCAAGCGCGCCGTCTGCATCAGCGCAACATGATCGTCGACGAACTGAACGCCGCGCGCATTGCTGGCGACCAGGGACCCGATCGCAGCTAGCACGATGGCTACCACCGCCAGCGCGATCACGGCCTCGATCATCGTGAACCCGCTCTCACTGTTCTGCTTGCGCGCCATCCCGAACAACAATCTCCACGCCCCCCGTCAACCAGTTCACGCGCACGTCGAACCCGCTGCCAAATCGTGTCAGCCTGATCACGCCGCCACACGACATGCCGCTGGGTAGAAACATGATGTTACCAAGCGCCTGCCGTCCATTGCAGCGCTGCGGCAAGAGTGCATCGAACACGACGTCATCGGGCACCCTGACCACCCGCCCGCTCGCACCGGACATAACGGTTCGGGCGGGCGCGTCGATGATGGTCTCAACGGGGCCGTGCCGACCATACGCCGCATTGCGATCCGCCTTGAGCAGCGTTGCGA
The DNA here is from genome assembly GCF_014529705.1 of Bradyrhizobium campsiandrae. Lineage (GTDB taxonomy): Bacteria > Pseudomonadota > Alphaproteobacteria > Rhizobiales > Xanthobacteraceae > Bradyrhizobium > Bradyrhizobium campsiandrae. The sequence continues at coordinate 89,412 of NZ_JAANIH010000025.1, read as the reverse complement.
CCTCGATCGCGTACGCCTCGAGCCGCGGACGCGATGTTGCAGTCGGAAGGCGCGGCAACGATACCGCTGCCAGCAGCGCGATGATCGCCAGCACACAGGTCATCTCCAGCAGGGTAAACCCTGCCTCGGCGTCCTTAATTCTGCCCGGAGACCAGATCGGCTGCCGTACCCGTGCCCCCCTCTTGTCCGTCCGAACCCAACGAACGAATTTCATAGGGCGCCTTCTCACCTGGTTGTTTGTAGGCATAGGAATTCCCCCATGGGTCGTTCGGGACCTGGCCTCCCTTCAGATAGGGACCGTTCCAGGCAGCCACACCGCTCACGGGACGAACCAGCGCGGCAAGCCCCTCAGAGGCGGTGGGAAATCGACCTGCGTCGAGATAAAACAGATCGAGCGCGCTGGAGAAGCTCTGCAGCTGGATCTTCGCCGCCTTCACGCGGGACTCACCGAGGTAGTTGAGCACACGGGGCCCGACCAGCGCCATGATCATCCCGATGATCGTGATGACGACCAGCATCTCAACGAGCGTAAAGCCATCCTGTCCTCTGCTTACACCATGAGGAAGCCTGCGCTTCCGCTCGATCGTTCTCAAAACCATGATGTGTCTCCCTTCAACCCACGACTTGCGTTACCGAGAGCAGCGCGGTCATGACCGAGACGATCAAGCCGCCGACGACGATGCTGATCGTGACGATCGCGGCAGGCCCGATGATCCCCACTATTCGATCGAGCTGCCGCTGCAACTTGGCCTCGTAGAATTCCGCGACGCGTGCTGCCAAGGTCGGCAACTGTCCCGTCTCCTCGCCAAGACGGAGCATGCGAACCGCGACGGCAGGGAGTACGGCGGAGGCGTTCAGGGCTTCGGAGAGCTTGCCCCCGTGCCGGACGCGGTCGGCCATCGTCGTCCAGACGTCGGTGCGTCCTGTGACGGACATGATATCGGTCAATATCCGCAATGTTGACGTCAAGGTCACGCCGCTGCCGAGCAGAATGCCGAGGTTGCGGCAGAACAGCGTCGTGCGGTGGAACTCGATGACCGCCGAGACGATCGGCAGGCGGCCGAGCTGCGTGATCACCTCAGCGCGGAACGCCGGTCGCCGCCATGCCATGTACCCACCAATGGCGAGTGCAGACGCGAGCAAACTGATCTCCGCCCCGTGACCACGAAGCAAATCCGACAGTGCCAGGAATATCTCGATGACAGGATCGGTCTTGGCGTTGAAGTCGCGCAGAACCGCCGAAAACTGCGGCAAAACGAACGTCACGAAAAAGATCAACACGCCCCCGGCGGCGACCAGCACGAAGGCCGGGTATTGGAGTGCGTCGGTCACTTTTCGCCGCAATGCCTCGGCGCGGGTCCGCTCGCTGCCGAGCGTCTCGAGAATATGGTCCAGCGTGCCCGACATCTCCCCGACCCGGACAAGGGCCACATACATCGAGGAAAACAGCGCCGGGGTCCGCTCGAGCGCTTCCGCAAAGCTTTCCCCCGACAGGATTGCCGTCTTGATCTTGAGTATCACCGGACGCAATCGCCCGACATCCATGTCGTTGGAAAGCAATTCGAGCGCATCGTTGAGACGGGCGCCGGCCCTGAGCAGCAGCGCCAGATCGCGCGTGAACACCGTCACGTCTTCGGGGCGGGGACTCGACAATGACGGGAGCGAGAACGACCAGCCGGTCGAACCGCTATCGACTTCCGTATCGATCGCGACCAGCCCGAGATATTCGATACGCTGGGTGACTTCCGCGATATCGGTCGCGGATATAGATCCCGAGACGATCTCTCCGTTCTGAGTCAACGCGCGATAGCGGAAATTGGGCATGGTGTCACCTGACGCTTGTCACGCGCAGGATCTCGGCCGCCGAGGTCATGCCGGAGAGACACTTCGCAAGACCATCCTGGATCATGGTCGTCATGCCGTTGCGAACCGCCGCTTCATCGATCGACGACCAGTCGGAATCGGAATCGATCAGACGCCGCACCTCGTCGTTGATCTCGAGCACCTCGAACACGCCGCAGCGTCCGCGATAGCCGGTGCCGCCGCAGCGTTCGCATCCTCCGGGAGAAAAAACCGTGTCGCCGAGCGCCAAGCCCACGGCCGCATATCTGGGGTCAGCCTCGAGATCATCCGCCGTCAGAGGCCGGCTCGTCTTGCAGCGGTCGCATAGTTGACGGACCAGTCGCTGCGCGATGACGGCCCGCAGCGTGGAGCGAAGCAGGAACGCCTCGACGCCGAGATCCAGCAGCCGCGGCACCGCTGCCGCCGCAGTCTCGGTATGGAGGGTCGTGAGAACGAGATGGCCAGTCAGCGCGGCATGGATTGCCACATGCGCCGTCTCGGCGTCACGCACCTCGCCGACCATGATCACATCAGGGTCTTGCCGAACGAACGCACGAAGTGCCGTGGCGAAGGTCAAGCCAATCGATGGCTTGGCCTGGGATTGGCTGATCCCGGCAATCTCGTATTCGACGGGATCTTCGATGGTCAATATCTTGCGCGTCGGTTCGTTGAGAAGCGACAACACCGTCGCCAGGGTCGTCGTCTTGCCGCTGCCGGTCGGACCGGTCACGATGATCATGCCGTGCGGGAGAGCCAGCATTCGGCGGAGCCGACCTTCGTCCTTGCTGAGGAAACCGAGCTTCTCGATCGACAGGAGACCGCGATCCTTCGGAAGCAGGCGAATGACGGCGGACTCTCCGTGCTGGGTCGGCATGATCGCAATGCGCATGTCGATTTCCGAACGCGCGGCCCGTACGCGCGCGGCGCCGTCCTGAGGCAGCCGCCGCTCCGCAATGTTGAGGCCCGCCAGGATCTTGATCCGCGAGATCACGGCCTGCGGCGGAACGCCGCCGGGCGTCGGAATGTTGCGCAGGAGACCATCGATCCGCATTCGCACCGCCCACCCCGAGCGGGTCGGCTCGATGTGGATGTCGCTTGCCCGCAGTTCCACCGCGGTCTCGAAGACATCATTGACAGCCCGAACCACCGGAGCACCGCTCGCGAGGTCACGGAGATTGTCGATATCGTCGTCCTGGCGCCCGCCGGAGCTCTCGGCGATGACGGCGGCGTCTGCCACCTGCTCCTCGCCAAGCCGCTGATCGAGCGCGGCAGCGACGTCTTCGAACGAGGCGACGTAGATCGCTGGTGGCGCACCGAGCACGATCGTCGCGGCCTGAACCGTGGCGCGGTCGCTCGGATCGGCAACGGCAACGGCGGGGCCGCCATTGATCTGGCAAGGAAAGATCGCCATCTCGCGCAGAAAGCGTCGCGAGAACTGCTGAACTTTGGGTTCGGCCGCGATCATATCCTTGAACGCAAGTCGCGGCAGCCTGAAGAAACGGGCTAGCTCGTCGGCAAATTCCGTAGCCGAGAGATCACTGGCCTCCCACAATTTGCGCAAACCGTTCTCGTTGCCGGCGCCGCCCGACGGGACAGGCTCGGCCTTCAGCGCCAGCTTGGCGCGGAAGTGAGCGACGAAATCGGACGCAGTCGGAGCTACCATTGACGTGTACCAAAAGTGGCTCTGGAAGCCGCGGACCGATCGTCTATCGCAACTTCCATATCATGAATGTGACATATCAAGCCGGGGGATGATATGCGCGATTATAAAGGCAGCTCGCAAGGTAATAGCTGCGCGACCATCACACATTGCATGGCCGGGCATCGCCGTCCGATGATTGGGTGAGATATCGGACGGAGCCATCACACATTGCTGTCATACAGGGCCGCTAAACAGGGCGGCCAATTGGCCTCTCCGCCCTCTCGCGAGGGTGGATGACAGGCGGTAAATGAGTGAGGCGGACAGTGGGCCGAGCAGTACGGTGGATCGGCTTGTTGATGCAATGCGCCTTGCTGGCGTCATGCAACACCGTTGCAACGGTCCTCGAAGGCGACCACAAGGATCCTGACGCTTTCGAGAAGGTTCGGTCGATCGACCTGCTGCCGCGCACACCAAGTCAAATTCAGCAGACCACGCTGCAGACAGGTCCGAAAGCCAAGTCGACCATCTATCCTGCAGAGTCGCTCGAAAACGACGCAGAGCGCCGAACTTCGCAATCGGAGCGATCGACAGGGCAATCGAGCGCCGAGACCTTCGAGCTCAACTTCGAGAATTCGCCTGTCACCTCCATTGCAAAGGTCGTCCTCGGCGACATCCTGGGCGTTGGCTACGTGATCGATCCGCGCGTGCAGGGCACGATCAGCCTGTCGTCGGGACGGCCAATCCCGAAGACTGACGTCGTCTTTGCGCTGGAGAACGCGCTGCGCGTGGGCGGTATCGCGCTGATACGTGATGATACGGGTTATCGACTAGTACCACAGGCCGACGCCGTCGGCGCCGGAGCAGCGGATGACCCGGACCGCATGGCAGCAGGCTACGGGATTTCCGTCGTTCCGCTTCAATATGTGTCGGCGCAAACGGTCATCAAGCTGGTGGACGGCTTCGGCACCAAACCCGGAATGGTGCGGGCCGACACCGGACGCAATTTGGTCGTCGTCCAGGGCACTGGGAGCGAGCGCCGCAACGCGGTCGACCTCGTGCTCAGTTTCGACGCGGACTGGATGAAAGGGCAGTCGGTCGGGATATTCCCGGTGCAGAACAGCAATCCCGGCCCGATCATTGCCGAATTGGAGAAGATCGTCGATAGCGGCGACGGCGGGGTATCGCAAAACGTCATCAAATTTCAGGCGATCGCACGGATGAACGCCGTTCTCGCCGTCACACGCAAACCAGAGGTGCTTCGGCGCGTCGAGACATGGATCCGCCGCCTCGACACCACCAATACGGGGCGCTCGGCAGTCCACGTCTATCGCGTCAAGTTCGGCGAGGCACGACAGATCGCTCGCGTGTTGAACGATATCTTTAGCGGCGGCAGCGGCGGCGGTTCGACGGCGTCCGGGCTCGACAGTTCAGCGGGCCAGATCGCCCCAGGCTCCGGTTCTTCGGCCAGTTCGAGCGGCGGCTCGGCCCTCAGCCGCCTGTCCGCCTCGCCAACCGGCCAGTCTTCGCTCGGCTCCGGGGGCGCCGGCTCTCAATCCGCGGGCAGCTCCTTGGCCGGCGGCACGGCGCAGTCAGCCAGCGCGGGAAATTATGGTGGCCAGGGCGGCGGACTGTTCGACAATGCCGGCGCGAGTTCGAGCGGGGGCAAGTCAGGATCTGGCGGCGGGCCGGCCGGCGTTCTCGACGGCGTGCGGATCACGGCTGACTCCGTCAACAACTCGCTGCTGATCTATGCCAGCCAGGAACAATACGCGATCATCGAACAAACCGTCCGCCAGGTCGACCAGCCGCAGCTGCAAGTGGCGATCGACGCGACGATCGCCGAGGTCACGCTGACAGACGATCTGCAATACGGTGTCCAATCCTACATCATGAGCAAGGACGTCGGGCTGAAGCCGGACGTCGGCTCGTTCGGCTATGCCGGCGCGACGGCCGCCGTGAACGCCGCCGGCAACGTCTTGCTCAACCGCGCCATTCCCGGCTTCAACTTCCTCGTCGGCTCGGCCACCACCCCGAGGGGAATCCTCAATGCGCTGCATGCCATCACCGACGTCAAGGTCCTCTCGAATCCTTCGCTCGTCGTGATCGACAACCAGGTCGCGACACTGCAGGTCGGTGACGAGATTCCGATCCAGACCGGCAGTGCCACGGTGCTGACCGGCAGCAACACGATTGCCAACACGACCGATTACCGCAGCACCGGCATCATTCTGCGCGTGGTCCCGCGCGTGAATGCCAACGGCAATGTCCGCCTGGACGTCGAGCAGGAGATCAGCAATCCCGTCAACAACTCGACGTCGGGGACATCCTCCTCGACGTCGACGAACTCGCTGACGCCGACCGTATCGACGCGCAAAGTTCGAAGCTCGATCGCGGTTGCAAGCGGACAAACCGTCCTGCTGGCCGGCCTGATCAGCGACACCCAGAACCGGACACGATCCGGCATTCCGGGCCTTGACCAGATTCCGGGACTTGGCGACGTCTTGTCGCAAACCGAAAAGACCGTCAAACGCACTGAATTGATCATCTTCATTCGCCCGCAGATCATTCGGGACGGTGTCGACGCGCATTTCGTGGCCGAGGAGCTGCGGACAAAGCTTCGCGGCACGATCGAGGCGTCCGGATCGCCCCGGGGCCCGGCCCCCAGCATCCGCTGATCAGGGAAGAAAGGCGCGTGTTGATCGCATGAACAAGCTCGTCAGCTGCGCCCTTCTCGCCATAACGCTGCTCTCGGATGCGGCGCCCGCAGCAAAAGCGGAGCCGCTTGGGGCGGGCAACGCGGCGTTCAACCGTGGCGACTACAATCGGGCCGCACAGCTCCTGCTGCCGGCGGCCGAGCGCGGCAATGCGCGGGCGCAAGGCTTGGTGGGCTTCATGTATGCGACCGGCCAGGGCCTTCCACAGTCCTATGATGCCGCGGCCTACTGGTACCGGCTCTCGGCCGAACAGGGCAACACAACGGCGCAATATCTCCTCGGGCTTGCCTACGACAAGGGTCAGGGCGTCCCGGCCGATGACGTCGCCGCCTATAAATGGCTCAACCTTGCGGCCGCGCGCGCACCGAAACCGCTGCGCGAGAACTACGCCAGACTGCGGAATGCGGTCGCCTCGAAGATGAGCCGCGGTCAGATCGAGGCGGGTCAGTGGCATGCGTTACGCTGGCCGTCCGATTCTCCGTTCTGAACCGGTGCGGGGTCGGGATCTCCGCGGCTTTAGCAGCATTTTGAGCGGAAACTGCGGACGTAGTGCACCTGGCGGCACGCGCCCAACTAAAATTGCCAACTCTTAATGTTATAGATATAGTAACTTCATGATAACGCCACGCTCGACCGACACAATGGTACCAGGTTGAGATTGATATTGGCCGCTCGTTTCTAGCGAGGACATGAAGATGATTGACGAGTCCGGACGACAAGTCACGCCCACTGAACGGAAATCGACGACCACCCGGCGGCAGATGCTGGCCGGACAGGCGAAGGCGCTTATCGCAATCGGCGCAACAGTTCTGACGGCAACCGCGGCGAAAGCCGCCCCCCGTCCGCCGTGCTTCCTGCGGGGAACGAAGCTCAGCTCGGCTCGCGGCGAGCTCAGCGTCGAGACCATCGCGGTCGGCGATCAGCTCCTGACGGCGAGCGGAGCTTTCCGCCCCGTCGCCTGGGTCGGCAGCTGGTTGGGCCAGAAGCGCGCCGGCGAAGCCTGGAGCAAGCAGATGCGGCCGGTGCGCATCAAGCAATCGGCGCTGGCTCCGAACGTGCCTTACGAAGACCTCCTGGTCTCGCAGGGACATGCGATCTTCATCGACGGCCTCCTCGTTCCGGCTGGCGAACTCGTGAACGGCACCACCATCCTGCTGGAGACTGCGGAGCAGACCGATAGGCTGGAATATTTCCACGTCAAGCTGGCGAGTCATGATGTCGTTCTCGCCGCCGGCGCCCCCGTCGAAACGCTGCTCCGCCATCCTGCCGTCGCCACGGATATCGAGGGCCGCCGGATCCAGACTGAACCCTACTGCGCTCCGGTCGTCTGCAAGAGCCTCGGCGGAGTGCTGTGGTCGCGATCCCGCCGGGTTGTGGCCCCGCTGTTTGGACCTCAGAAGCTCGATGTTATTCGCGAGCGGCTGATGCGCCAACCCTCCTAGAGCAAGATCCGGCAAAGTGCGAAGCGCTTTGCCGAAAAGACCATGCTCAAACAGTAACCTGAAGCACGGTGACGATTCATCCTCATCTCATCGCGCTTTAGGCGCCCCGCGCCACCATGACGCCGGGCTCCAGACGTAAACGCAATTCCATCAAATTGAGCCGATGGCTTAGCGGAATCTCGAATTTTCGGTGCCAACACTCCCCAGCTGCAATAAAGCTGGGGAGCGAGTGCCGTGGCCGCCGACGTCAGAGATCGCAAACCTTACCGGAATGCCGGGATCGGCCGCGTCTTGCGTTATTTCGCGTGCGGGCTCCTGTTACTGATTTCCTGGCCGGCCCACGCATTCCTGGCCCGTCCCGCCGTCTTTGCCGCCCTCGGCGCTGTCGCCAAGGCCCCAAACGGGTGGCAGCAATTCTGCACCGAAAATCCCGGGGAGTGCCGCTCCGACGGCGCCCCTCCCCGGGACGTCACGCTGACCCCGGAATTGCTCCAGCAGCTCTACGCGATCAACGGCTTGGTCAATATTCGGGTCAAATGGACCAGCGACGAAGAGCTCTACGGAAAGCCCGAGCGCTGGACCTACCCGCTCGACCGCGGTGATTGCGAAGATATCGTCCTGTTGAAGCGGCGAATGTTGGCTGAGGCGGGCTGGCCGCTGAGCGCCCTGCTGGTCACGACTGTCGAGGAAAAGACGGCCGCGAAGGGCCACCACGCCGTCCTGACTGTCCGGACCGACCATGGCGAGTTCATTCTCGACAACCAGACCCCGGAAATTCTGTTCGCTGACGAGACGAACTACCATTACCTGATCCGTCAAAGCACGTACGACCCGAATGTGTGGGTGACGTTCAGCCCCAATCGTCCCATCACCGTCCGCTAGCACGACGTCCAACCCTAAGCGGCTCGCGCTGGCCCCTGCGCCGGGCCATCCTGTTGCGCGCCGTTACGACATCCTGTCGCAAATCGCACAAGCCCGACGATCGAGAGCGACGTCCGTGAGATCAGAGTCCCCGCTGCCAGGCAACGCCCCGCCTCGTTGCAACGGCGAGCCGCTTATACAATCTTCAGAAAGATATCATTTAACATATAACGTCGATATGCTACCATGTGGTGAACCACCGGATTCTCGTGACCGGATAACGGATTGCACTCGGAAGGCCAATCCCATGAAATCTTTCTACATAATTGCAGCCGGCATCGCTCTGGCATTTGCTTCGACCGCACCAGCGGATGCATCAATCTACGACTTCACCATTCATAGTCAGAATTATGATATCGCGGGTGAAATTACCACGAGCGGCAACCAAGTCACCTCGATCACAGGCCAATTGTCCGGCCTCCTGAACGCGACGATCACAGGTCTGCTCAATCAGCCCAACGCCTATTTCACCAGCGACAACCTGTTCAGCCCGGCCGGCCCGTTCGTATCGAACGACGGAATCCTGTTCGGCGCGGGAGGGTATTCGATCAACATCTACTCCGTCGCGAACGGCGGCGGTTACACCTATTATATTGCGAACAGCCAGTTCCTCGGTAACTACTATTCGGATCCGACCTCTGCTCCCCTGTTCGCTCCCGGTGATCCGATCCTGAGTGGGACCATCACGGCCGTACCCGAGATTTCAACTTGGGCGATGATGATCGTCGGATTTGCGGGACTGGCCGTTTTCGGCGGCAGGCGCATTGCCAGGCAGGGCTCCCGGATCGCCGCCTGACTGCAATCGGCCTGTAGAATTAAAGTCCGGGGACGATCTTGCAAGTCCCCGGCTTTGCCTAGTCAGAAACTGTGATCTTATCATCTCTCGGCGGGCGCGGCGTTCGGTTCGATCTCGCGCCAGCTCAGCACCCTGTAGGGTTCGTCGCCATCCTCGAGCTGGATCACGACCTCGGCGGAGGTCCGCCAGCCATTGTCCAGTAACACCTGACAATTGAGCCGAAAATTGTCGTCCGAGTAGATCGAGATCATGCCGCTTGCAGATCCCAGGAGATCGATGACGGCAGACGGAACATGCGGCAGACTTTCTCGGCGGGCCACGAATGCGGCCGCCTGCACCGGCTCCACGCCCGGCAACGCGGCGATGACCTCGGGTGCCGCGCCGAAAACATCCACTTGGCGCCGACCGCTGTACACCGTTACGAACTGAAGCGCTTTTTCGATCAGCGCGGCCGGAAGCCCGGGAATCGACCAGAGTTCATCTTCGCTCGAAAATGAACTTCCCTTGGGTCCGTAGGACAAGCCGGCATCACGGTAGATCGCCATTTCGCGATCCGGCACGCGCTCCTTGAGCGAGGATCGCCATCCCACCAATCGGTCGGCATAGGCGGTGGCGTCTTCAGAATTCGAGCCGAGCTCTTGGAACAGATTTGCAAACACCGCGGGCGGCGCGAAGTTGAGGTCGATCCGCGTCGCCTCCGCCGCAGAAGTGATCGTCACGGAGGCATTGTCCAGCCTGAACGAAATCGAGCTTCTCGGCGCCCGCTCCCCCCTCGCGCTCGACAGCAAATCGTAAGCTGCAAGCTCGACCCCCGCAAGGATCAGCGCGCGCGCGTGAATGCGCTCGTTATCGAATCCGACCGATGCGGCCGAGGATGACACATAGGCAGCTGCGACACCTGCGAGCGCTGCCAGGATGCTCAGGAGCACCAATGCCGGCACCGTTGCAAAACCCCGGTTGGACCTGTCACGACAATGCGATCCGGGACCCCGGCACATCATCGTGACAGCCCCGCGGTGATTTGCTCACGCGTCAGCGGCTCGCCATCCGCTTGACTGGAGTCCGACGTCTGATCGGGTCGGCATCCATTTTCAGCGCAATTCTCAGGGGCCGGCCTTTGCGCACGGACAGAGACGACGCGGGCCAAGCCTTGACGACCGCTCGCGTCCCGCACCACGACCTGTACCATAGCCGGCAAACTCTCTTCGTTCTGCCACGCCGGCCGCCAGATGAGATCCTCGCCGGCAAAGCTGAAACTCAGCCAATACGGATGGCGCAGCAACGCGACACGGCCTGCGTCCGGATCCACCTCCATGACGCCGGGAACGAATGCTACGCGGGACCTCGCGACCATCGCGCCCCGTCGATCGGTCGCCTCGCCGATACGCACCGTTTCGAGGCCGCGTTCCGAGTTTGGGCCGATCGCACTTCGAACGAGAACGACTGAGCGCTCAGAACCCTCGAACATCACGGATCGCAAATCCCCACCAACGCGAATGAATTGAGCGGCAGCAATGTCATCGGCAACGCGATCGAGGGCAATTGCAAGAGCTTCGCTATGCTGGGTCCGATCGTAGGTCTTTCTCCAGGCGGGCAACCATTGCGAGGTAATGATCGCCAGTGATGACAGGATCACCCCCAGCAAGACGATTGCGGCGATTGCCTCGATGAGCGCAAATCCGGCATTCCCGCCACGTGCAGCTGCATTGCCCGCCTTCATTGACTGCGGATCCGTTGCAGCCGCATCGTCTGAAGGCGTAACAGGGGACCCGAAGGGGCCTGAACCAAAAGCTCGACCCGCATAGGTACCCAGCGGCCATTCTGGCGCAATACCAAAGCAGGGTCTGCCTGCGCCGCGCCCAGAATCATGCGCCACCGATGCCCCCAGGACACGCCGCTGAGGCTCGGAGCGACCGAGCCGTCACGCGGCGGCATCACAGTCGACAACAGGCTATTTGACGCCTGAAGCAGTGCAACCTGTCGCTCGATCCGACCTGCACCCCGTGTCGTGGCGCTGACGAGAGCTCCGATAGCTGCGAGTGTAACGGCAATGATGGTGATGGCGACCAATTGCTCGATGAGAATGAAGCCGGCGCCGCGCCGTAACGTCGTGCGCTGGTAGATCCGCAGCACTGCATATCTCCGAAAGGCGCTGCCGGTGCCGATTGCAGGTTCGCGCGGATGGTCCGCCGACCGCCGAGCTCCAAATCCGCTGGGGGCTACCATTTAGTACTATATTGACCGAAATCATGACATCCGTGCGAAACGGTATGGTCTCAGAAGCTGCCAGCGATCGTGAGCCGGACCGCGAGCGGCTCCACGGGATGCACGACGGCATCCATGACCCCGTTTTGGCATACCGCCGCCGGCGGCGGGCTTCCGGATTGGCAGAGAGCGTAAAGCGCGTCAGTCTTCAGGAGCGACCCGTAACCGTAGGAGATCTGATTGGTCTTGGCGTTGAACAAATTCAGCGCGTCGAGCTGAATGCGCCAGCCTTCCGCTGTGCGATAGCCAATACGCCCGTTGACAATGCTAACCGGCAACGAGCGCCATGCATCGTCCTCCGTCAGCGGCACCGAACCAAGATAGCGCCAGCGCAGCCCACCGAACCATCCGGTCTTTTCGCCAAGATCCACACCGACCGATGCAACGACCGCCGGCGCATTGGGGATGAAATTGCCCGGCGCATTGCCCAGTTGCGCTTCCGGATATCCGGCAAGCGATGCATAGAGGGCGGCCTGGTCGCCGTCGTAGCCGACGAAACGAGCATGCGTGACGGCCAGGTCGGCATCGAAGGCCAGCCAGCTGAACGGGCGATAATCGTTGGTGAACTCGACGCCATAGCGCCGGCTGGCCCGGCTCGCCGCCGTATCGCCGGCATCACCACTGAAGAGAATCTCCGAGGCCTGGTCGAGCATGAACAGGCTGACGGTCGACGTGAGGCCCGGCACGATCTTGGTGCGCACGCCGACCTCCGCGCCCTTGGTGCGCACCAGGAATGGCGATGGATCGAGGCGGGTCGACGGATCCGTCGGCGATTCCGTGGTCGTTGCGCCACGGGCATCGTTGCTATGCATCCCCATGCCAAGGCCGACGAAGAACTCGGTCTGATGAAACGGTCCGAACACTGCGCGAAATTTCGGGCTACCGATCGCCTCATTGGCGCGCCCGGAATTATTGGCATTGAACAACGAATTGACCGAGGCGTCGTAATAGTCGCCGCGCCATCCCAGCGTCGTTCGCAGCCAGCTAGCCCAATGCACCGTATTTTCGGCATAGATGCTGACACTCGATTCACCGACCTTGTCGCTGCGGACGTTCGAGACGAAGCTTCGGCGGTAGGTGTTGGTCAGAGTCACATCGATATCGTCGTAGCGCGCTTGAACCCCGACCACGGTTTCGGTCGGAAGGCCGCCGATGCTGCCGAGAAAGCTGCGAGAGGCGGCTCCGCCCAACACCAAGCGCCCGTCATGTTGATGGAACTGGTCGCCGAGAACCGGATCGCTCAGATAGTAGGTGAAATCGTTGTAGAGATCGAGCGAGCTCTTGACCAAATAGGCATTGGCCTTCCAAGCCCCGAGCTCGTCGGTCCCGGCGATACGGCTCGAAAGCGCGAAACGATTGGTGTTTCCGCCGTCGGTTGGGTCGATCGCACCCCAGCGCGAGAGGACGCCAGTGTCAAAGGCGCGTGCAGGAACCTGGTCGGTTGAATTCCATTTGTTGGCGTAAGCCATGCCGGTCACGGAGAAGCCGTCGGTCGCAGTGCCCTGGGTGTAGCGCACCAAGGTGTTCAGCTTGCGCACGTCGTCCGGATTGTCCCAGGGGCCGTTATAGGTGCCGCCCTCGCCCGCCACCAGGAGCGTGCCGTCGCCGACTTTGCTCGATCCCATGCCGAACAGGCGACGATAGCCGAAACTGCCGACCGTGACGGATGCCGTGCTGCGCTCGGTGCGGTCGACCAAGCCGATATGCAGATTGCCGACCGAGGCGAAGTCGCCCTCGTCGGCGAAGTACGGTCCCTTGCGGATATCGAGCGAGTTGATCGTTTCCGGCATCAGCCAGTTGAGATCGGAATAGCCCTGTCCATGCCCATGGGTCCGCATGTTGACGGGCACGTCATCGACGTAGATCGCCATGTCAGTGCCGTGGTCGAGATTATAGCCCCTCAGAAAATACTGGTTGGCTTTGCCCTCGCCGCTGTGCTGCGTGACGATAAGGCCGGGCACGGCTTCGAGCACTTCGCCGGGGCGGGTCGCCGGGCGCTGATTGAGCTTCTCTCCGCTGACATGCATCTCGCTGGCCATTCCGGATGGTGGCTTTCCACCTGATCCCACTTCGGCGGCGCCGCTGCCATCAGCGACGGCTGCGCTCGATGAAGCGACGCCCGTGGACGGTTGGGCGGCAGCCGCCGGTGCTGCCTGCACTGGCCGACGGACCTGATGTGCCTGCGCCGGCTTTTTCTTCTTGGAGACGACAGTAATTGTCGGTAGGTCGTCCGCGTCCGAAGCGGCCAGGGCACCGGCGGTCCAAACCGTGCAGGACGCGAAGACCGCCCCCGCCGCAAGTCTCACGTAACCCCATGTCATTCGGCTCTCCAACGCACGATGCTACTCGATGATGGCGATCGGGCCACCGTCGTCACTCTTGATGCTGGATCCCGTCAGCCGCCGGCGCGGAAGCTGATCGGAATTCGAAAATTGAGATTTTGCTCGGGCAAATCAGGCGGCGGTGGCGGCATCGGATCCGCTCGCCGAACGATGTCCAGCGCAGCCTGATCGTAGCGGGCATCGCCCGAGCCCTTGGCAATATCGAGCGCCAGCAGACGTCCCCGGTGGTCGATCGTGAATCTGACGACGACATCGGCAGCACGTGTTGCGTTGGCCATCGCGCGCTTCTGACGCTCGATATGCGCCACCAGCCCGCGGCGCCAGGCCAATTGCGCGCGCTGCGCACTCGCACTGCTGCCGATCGACGTCGCGATCGACTGGGTGCTCTCGCGCTCCGCCTCGCGGCTCGGGGCCGCGACACTCTGCAAAGCAGCGGCGCTCGCAGGCGTGACGATCTCCTGCTTTTCGTGCGGCTGTTCAACCGGGACTGGCAGCATATCAGCCTGCTGGTCGGCATCCGCGACTTGCCTTGTCGTAGTCACGGGAGGCGGAGGCGCCTCTTCGTTTGCCGGAACAGCCTCTTCGGAAGCAGTCGCGGCCGAAGCGCCGGACGCCTCAGCGGCGGCGGCGCCGTCGAAGCTCGGCGCGGCGCTCTCGATACCGACCTCCAGCGCCATGGCGCCGCGGCTCTCCTCGCCGGCAGGACTGTCGCCATGTCGCAGCAGCATCGCGGCAACACCAGCGTGCAGCGCAAGCGCTACACCGCAAGCAACGAGCCATTGGGCCCATGCGGCGTCGCGTCGGCCAAGCGCAGGATCTTGCGGCATCAGCGAACTCATGGCTTGGCCTCGCCCTCGAGCGCGACCAGCTTCACCTTCGTGTAGCCGCCGCTGCGCAGCACTTCGAGCACCTGCATGAGATCGCCGTAGTGGACCGTGCGATCGGCCCGCACGAAAATCGGCCGCTCCTTGTTGGCGTCGGCAACATTGAGCTTCTGGAGAAGCTGATCACGCGGGACGATCTGTTCCCCGACGGCAATCCCAGCCCCGGCGTTGATCGATACGTAAGTCGGCTTGTCCGGCTTGTGCTGCGCGGCCCCCGACAATGTCGGCAGATCGACGGGGAGATCAATCGTCGAGAGCGGGGCAGCGACCATGAAGATGATGAGCAGAACCAGCATCACGTCGATGAATGGCGTGACATTGATCTCGCTGATCTCCGGCAGATCGCCCGGCCCGCTCTGCCCCATCTGGATGGCCATGGCGCTTACTCGGCTGCGCGGGCGGGAAAGCACTGCGCGGGCTGCGACAGCTCGCGCGAGAGCAAGCGTACGACCGCGCCCGATCCCTCGCTCGCCTCCTCGCCATAGGCCTTGGTCGATCGCGCGACGAGGTTGTAGAAAATGACTGCGGGGATGGCCGCGACCAACCCCATGGCCGTCGCCAGCAGGGCCTCGGCGATACCAGGCGCAACGACCGCAAGATTGGTTGTCTGGGCTCGCGCGATGCCGACGAAGCTGTTCATGATGCCCCATACGGTTCCGAACAGGCCGATGAAGGGCGCCGTGGCGCCGATCGTCGCGAGAAGAGCTGCGCCGGCTGCAATCCGCCGTGCATCGTCGCGTATAATTTCGGCTGCTCGGAGCGCGTAGCGATCGACGATGCTCCCGTCCATGATCAGCCCCTCGGACAGCTCTCGCTCACTGTTGGCGGCGTCGATCAGGCGGGCAATAACGCGTGACCTGCCGACCGCGCCTTGGGCGATCTGGGGCGCACGGCAGTCTCCAAGCAAACGAAGCCGCATCAGAGCCTCGAGTGCGGCCGCCAAACGCCGCCTCGCGCGCGACAGCTCGAAGAGCTTGGTCAGGAAAATGGTCCAGCAGGCGACAGAGGCCAGGACGAGCAGCCCCATCACGAGCTGGACGACAAAATCGGCTCGCCCCAACAGGGCGGAGATCGAGAGCTCACTCGTCGGCGATGGGGATGACGAATTCGTTTTGGTGGGCCATTCGTCGGCAACTTTTGGCGACGCGGGGGTGTCAGGGGACATCGAGTCGCTGACCGCAAGCCGATCGCCCCCATCGCTCCCGGCGGAATGTGCCCCGGCCCCACTTGCCACAGTCATTACGGTGGTGAGCAGCAGCATCATTGCCGCGAGATGATAGCGACCTGAATGACGAGACTTGACGTATCCGGTGTCGGCGATCAGCACTTTTTCCTCGATATCCATGCGCTTTCGAGTATGACGACTATCGAAAATGCTCTTACTGCATAGAGCGACACGAAGAACGAATTGTGACAACATCTCACACGTCACAACAGTTATGATATCGCCGCCCCCTCTGTTGTTATGCCGTGTCAAACCAGCGTCACAGTTCGTCAAATATGACGTTGCTTTCGCGGGAACGTTGGCCGAGACCTCGATCCCAATTCATCGGGATGCACCGATGGATGGTGGCTTCATTCAAAAGCGTGGTCTGTCGACCGGTTGCACGAGGACTTCACATGAATGCGGACCGGGCTTCCACGACTGCGGCGGACCTCGATCACGCCACGATCTCGCTGGCGGGCGCCGTGATCGCGCCGCGCCCGATCTCCCGTCGACAGCGCCTAATCCTCATTCCGATCGTGACGGCATCGGGCTTTGCCGGCCTCGGCTACGAAATCGTCTGGACACGTCAGCTCGCTCTGGTCCTTGGAACGGAAATGATGGCCGTGCTGGGCGCCGTGTCCGGTTTCTTTGCCGGCCTTGCGCTTGGCGCATTCCTGCTTGATGGGCCGATCCGCCGGGCGAGATCTCCCTGGCGCATCTATGCCGTGCTCGAGGCGGTCATCGGCATCTGGGGCATTCTTTGCATTTGGCTGTTGCCCGGCGCGGGCCGCTTGTTGGCGCCGTTGATCGGAACGGAGCCGGCGCTTCCGGTGCTCTGGGGCGCGAGCTTTGCCTTGCCGATGCTGATCCTTGCCCCCGCGACTATTGCGATGGGCGGCACACTCACGGCAATCGAACGGATCGTCAGCAATGCCTGGAGCAACCAGCGGATCAGTGCGGGCGTATATGGTGCCAATACGGCCGGGGCCGTAGCGGGAGCACTTGTCTCGGCCTTCGTGATCCTGCCGGCGGTCGGCTTGGCCGGCACGCAGATCTTACTGGCGGCAGTGAATGCAGCCTGCGCCTTCGCTGCATATCGACTGGACCCCGGCCCGACCGTTGACGGAGAGCGCGCACGCGGCGGCGCCGTGCCGATCCGATTGACCGTGACATTGTTCGCGACCGGCCTGCTCGGCATCGCCTTCGAAATGTTGGTGGTGCGCCTCGCCGCACAGGTGCTGCAAGACACGATCTATACATTCGCTGGACTGCTCGCTGCCTACCTGCTCGGCGTTGCGCTCGGTGGCCTCGCCTGGCAGCGCGCGGGAAGCAAGACCTCGGATACGAGTTTGGGCTGGCTCCTCGCCGGTACGGCATTGTCGATCCTTGCGACCGCCGCGCTCGCCCCGGCGATCGCAGGCATTGCCGAAGCAGCGGCCGACCAGGGACTTGCAAGCGAGATCGCCGTGGCGCTCGCTTTGTTCCTCGTTCCCTCCGCCTTGATGGGAGCGACCTTCGGCCTGCTACTTCAGCGCGCGCACGATCACCGCGGAACGCTGGGCTACGCCGTCGGCATTAACGCGGCGGGGGCGTGCGTTGCCCCGCTGCTTGCCGCACAGATCCTGATACCCTCACTGGGGACCTGGCTGGCGATTGTCGTCGTCGCTCTTGCCTATCTCGTGCTGCTGCCGCTGCGCCGCGCGGCAATCGTGTGGGGGGCAGCCCCCGCACTGGCAGCAGGTGTGCTCCTTGCCAAACCCGCGCCGTCGATGATCCGGGTCCCCGCTGGCGGCTCTCTTCTCGCCGTGCGCGAAGGACCGATGGCCACCGCAAGCGTCGTGGACGATGCCTCCGGCGCGAAATACCTCGAAGTCAACGGTCGCTTCCGCATGGGTGGCACCAGTTCGATGCGTTCGGATTACCGCCAGGCGATGTTGCCGCTGCTGCTGCATCCGGCCCCAAGAGAGGCCTTGTTCCTGGGGCTGGGCACGGGTGCCACGCTGATCGGCGGAACGAAATTGCCGTCTGTATCGGTTCACGGCGTCGAGCTGTCGCAGGAAGTGGTCGATCTCATGCCCCGGTTCGTCGATCCGCAGGACCTCCAACGCGCGCGAATATCAGTCGCGGATGCCCGACGTTATGTCGTCGCCGATACCGCCCTCCATGACGTCATCATCGCCGATCTTTTTCACCCGGCACTCGATGGCAGTGGCGCTCTCTACACGCGCGAGCATTTCGAAGCGATCAGGAAACGGCTCGCCCCACAAGGCATATTTTGCCAGTGGCTGCCGCTCTATCAACTCGATGCCCCCTCGCTTCGTGCCATCATCAGGAGCTTCCTGTCGGTCTATCCGGAGGGCTCGGCGTGGCTCAACCATTACAGCGTCCGCACGCCCATGCTGGCCCTGATCGGCCCGCGTGATGCAGCACCGCTCGACCTCGCTGCACTCAGGACGCGCCTCGATACGCCGGATGTGGCTGCAGCCATACGGCCGCTCGGCTTCCAGAGCCCACTGGATCTGCTGGGCCAGTATCTCGCCGGACCGCGTGCGCTGTCGCGCTTTTCCGGCACCGGGCCAATGAACACCGACGACTTTCCCTTCGTGACGTTCGACGCTGAGCGGAACGTACGCGCCCTGAGCGCGCCCCCTTGGTCGCTCCTCCTCGAAACGATTCGATCGATCCGAACGGAGCCCGAAGAGTTGCTGGACACGAGAAGCTCGGGCGACTTTCAGCGACGGCTCGCATCCTACTGGGAGGCACGCAACCGGTTCATCGAGGCCGGTGCTGCGTTGCGCGGCGAGCCTCGTGGCCGCGCCCTGATCGAAGCCGCCGCCCCCGGATTGATCGAGACGTTGAGATTGAGCCCGGAATTCGATCCAGCCTATCAACCCCTCCTCAGCATGGCCCGGGCGCTGGCTGCTTCCGATCGGCCGGCAGCCCGCCGCTTGCTGGAAGCGATCGTGTCCGCCGCTCCCGCTCGCGAAGAAGCCGCGCAGATGCTCAGGCAGATCGCCCCGGCGCCCTGATGCTGCTGATGGTCAGGTCGAGAACTTGATCTCGTAGCCCCAACAATCCAGCCGGTCGGGTATCGCATTGAAGGCGATGGTAATGCGCTGATCGCCCTGGTTTCGCGGCACCTCGTGATACAGGTAACTTGGAAATAGCACGAGGTCGCCAGGATCCGCCTCGGGCAACATGTATTTGCCGGCGTTGAAAGGTCCCATTGCCGCGCTTCTGGTATGATGCCGGAAGCTGTATTCGAAGCCGCCGGGCGGACGGATGAAGACGGTTCGCGAGCCGGGGTGCGAGGGCGTCAGATAGAATACGCCCGATATGAAGCTGTTCGCGTGGCTATGCATGGCCTGGCTTCCGCCCGGCTCGAGCATGTTGGTCCACATCTCCTTGACCGTCCAGTTCAAGCGCTCGCCGAACAGCATATAGCCGAAATCGACCAATTTCGGCGTGGCGAGCATCGCAATCTCCCGGAAGAGATTGCTGTCGAGCGGGTTGGCAATCGTCGTGTGAAAAAGCTGTTCGGACCGCAAATTGGTCTCGACCTTGTCCGCACGGATCGCCCCAATGGCTGCTTCCCTCAGCTCCTGGCTCAGCAGGTTGGGCGACCGCATCAACGGGATCGGAAACAGCAGCTCGATCTGATCTTCGGCCGCAGGTTCTAGCGCTTGGTCCATCGTGTCCACTCAACTCTCGCGCTGCACCGGAGCGGCAGGCGCCGGCGGCGACACTCTTGCAGTATCATGAAGCTACAATGACGAAGCGCCACAGAATCGATCCTACTGGTCGTCTCCACGCAATTCGACGTAGCCCTCGGCCGTGCTGGCGCGGAAGACTTCTCCGGGGGCAAGCCAATGCTTGCGGTGGACGACCTCGTCGATGGCCTTTTCGGCATATTCGACGCATCCGTCGAACTCGCCATTGTTCGCCTCGGTTTGCGCGTCCGACAGAAGGCTGTTTGCAAAATGACGCGAAAGGCTCTTGGGGGACAGGGCATTTGTCATCTCCCGCGCCTGTGCGAGCACCTTCGCGCAATCCTCCGAGGTCGGCTCTTCCGCCGCTTCCTCGGCACGCGTTCCGCCAGCAAGCGCCAGGACGACAATCGCCCCGAACGCGAAAGCCCGCCCTGCTACCAAAATGCTCACGATCCTGTCTCCGTCGTGCAAGATGCTTCTCTCGAAGCAAGAACGAGGCGGCCCTGAGGCCGCCTCGCTGGTTCGCGTGGAGTGACGCTCTGGTGCCGTCAGCGACGCGAGGCGCGTGCTGCGAGGGTCTTCGCCAGAGCGGCATTCGTCTCGACGAGGAGCTGCGGATAGCTCGCCGGGCGGACGAAGATCGGGTTGGCGTAGAACCAGGTGTTGGACCAGGCCTGAACGTCATAGGTCACGACGGGCTTGCCGTTCACCTTCACCAGATGGCTCGGGCAGGCCGCATCGAGGCACTGGACCTTGGCATTGTTGCTGTCGAGCAGCGGATTGCCATCGTTGTCGGTGACGTTCGGCGTCGCCGGCGGGATGTTGGTACCGCGGCTACGGATGTAGAACGGGGTCGAACCCGCCGTGAACGTCGTCGTGAAGGACAGACGGGTCGAACCGTCCGGGTTCGTCGTCGTCGTCATCGACGAAGCGGCGATCTGCTTTGCGATCTTCGCCGAGGGATTGTAGACGATGTTGGCACCCGCAACACCGCCCGCGTTCGGCACGGCATAGCCCGGCGCGCCCGGCGCGATCACGCCCGTGATATCGCCGGTGATCAAGTCGACGTGGTCAACCGACGGCTTGTTGAGTGGCTGCAGCTTGTTGATCGGCGTCAGCAGCGGATTGTTGAAGCTGTACGGGCTATGGTTGGTGGTCGGCACGGTCATGGCCATTTCCAGGGTGATGGTCTCACCCGGGTTCGCCACGATCGTCTCGCCCATGGTCTTCCAGACGCCGTCGGCACCATGCGCGCGGAACACCAGGTCGGGGCCGATGATGTCGGCATTGGTCGAGTAGGAATTGCCCGAACGCATGCCGTCGATCACGTTCTGCGAGGTGAAGTTCGACGTGTTGGGGACGTAGAGCTTGGTGTACTCACCCGGCCAGAAGTCGCTGGTCGAGGCCGCGTCACGCGCACCGAACGAGCCGCGGGTGTGCCAGTCCGAGCTCACATAAATGAAGAAGTTGCGCCCCTCACCGAGCATGCCGTCCCAGAGACCGCCGACCTTGGCGGTGTAGATGCCCTGCATGCCATAGGTGCCGCCACCGACGGCGCTGGTGGTGTACGATCCGGAACCGCCGGCATCGGTGCCCTGGGCCATATGGCCGGGAGATTCGATGCCGAACGCGACCGTCGGACCCGCGTTGTTCAGGTCGCGGAAGTGCTCGATGTTGTAGCCTTTGTTGTCGCTGGTGTTGAACGGACCTGCGCGCTCCGTATGCGTCGGAACGACATAGGAGGTCAGCGGGAACTTGGACTGCAACCATGCGGTTCCGGTCACCGACTTCTGGTGAGCGGCATTGCCGACCAGACCAGCATTGGAGATCTTGCCGGGCCAGATCTGGTTGTTGCTCCCATCGACCGGACCGATGAGGTCGTTGTCCGCGCGGTCGAACAGATATTCGAACTGCGCCATGTTATCGGCGACGCCGGGCGCGGCGGCGTTGAGCGGGGTCTGGCCGGTGATGACGGCGACGTCGGTGTGCTCGTGGCCCGGAACGATCCACTCGAGGCCTTCGATCACGACCTTGTTGTACTGCTGCGACCGGCGGGTCACCAAGGGCCACTCGATTTCCTGGATGCTCTGCCAGCGCCACATCTGCCGGCCGGCGCCGGTGCCGTTCGGCGTACCCTTCAGACTGGTGATCGTGATGCCGTCAATGGTTTGCCCGAGCGTGTCGTTCCAGACTTTGGGGTTATCACCGGGAATGCCGGCACCCGCGGTCGAGAATCGGCAGTCCCCCGTGCCTGAACCACCGTGGTTGCCGAGGGTGAACCAGTCGATGTTGAAGTTCTGACCACCGGCCGCCGCGGTGCCCGTCGCGAGAACGCGGTCAAGAGCATAGCCAGCCGCCACGCTACCGTCGGTGCAGGTGTTGTGATTGTGCATGTCGCCGGCGACATACGGATTGCCATTGTTGACGGTGCCGGCGCCCGCGACCGACGCACCTGCCATCGCCAACGACGCCGAAGCCGCCGTCAGCATGATGATCTTGGATTTTGGAAACATGAGGATGAGGCCCCTAGAGTAGCTTTTGTTTGAGAACACTGTGCCAAGCGAAAGCGCGAGGAACGCCGAAGCGTTAATTCATCCAGATCAGGCGTCGGCGACATTAACATGAAGCTTTTGTGCAATATAACACTTATCGCCAAAGATAACATTCGAAGAGGGGCGAGAACGACTTGTAGTCAGATTGTCACGTGACAGACGATTTTCCGCGTTGCATAACGCCGGCCGCCCGGCATCTCCCGCCGGGAGCAAGTCGGAACATCGGGAAGATACATGCCTGCATCGCAAGCTCACGATCAGTCACCTCCGCAAGGCGCAAGCCGCGGCAGCGACGGCACGATCGGCACTTTTCTTTCTGCGTTGTGGCGCGAACCCCTGGTTCACTTCTGCCTCTTGGGTGGCCTGATCTTCGCGATCGATCACGTCGTGCATCCGCCGGTTCAGGACGACAAGACGATCGTCGTGACCAAAGCCATGCGTGAGTCCTTCATCAAAAACTTCTCGGAAGATGGCGACCAGGCCCCGACCGACGAACAGCTCAAGAACATGATCGACAGCTGGGTCGCGAGCGAAATTCTTTATCGCGAGGGCAAGGCACTTGGCGTCGACAAGGGCGACGAAACGATTCGCGATCGCATCGCCTTCAAATTGCAGGTGCTGGTGTTCGACCAGGTCCAGCTGGAAAAACCATCCGAGGAGCAGCTGCGAGCCTATTTTGAAAAGAACCGCAGCCGCTACGACCAGCCGGAACAGGTCAGCTTCCTGCTGACGCCTGCGACCGACGAAGCCACGGTGCACCGTCAGTTCGACGACATGAGGGCCGAACGTGAAGACCCCGATCTCCGGGACCGAACCCGCGCGTTTCCCAATCGCCCCGTCAACACCCTTGCCGCTTCGTTCGGCGAGAATTTCAGCACCACCCTGCTCGGCCTGCCGATCGGCGAATGGCGCATCGTCCAGGCCAGCGACGGCTGGCGCATTGCCCGCCTGGATGCGCGCAAGGCGGCCCAGCCGGCAAGCTTCGAGTCGCTTCGCGACGAGCTCAGGCTGAATTGGAAGACCGACGAAACCAGGAAGCGCGCCTGGGACGCCGTGACCAAGCTCAAGGCCGGCTACACGGTGAAGATCGAGCAGTAACATGCGAAACCTGTTGTTCCGCCTTGTCCTCGTCTTGCTGACCCTGGCGCCCGGCCTGACCAGGTCGCAGGCCCACGAAGCGACCATGGGCGTGATCGAGTTCCGCGAGATGCGCGCCGGGACCTTCATCGGCAAATGGACCAGTGAGCCGAATATCGGTGCTGCGAAGGTGCAGCTGCGGATGCCGCAACATTGCTTTCTGCAAATGCCGGAACTTTCCTGCGGCAGCCGCGGCCTGGTCGGACCGATCAGCGTTGCGAATATGGGCGACGGCCTGTCGGCTTTGCTGGTCAAGGTGTTTTCGCTCGACGGCGCATATCACAGCTACACCCTGTCGTCCGGAAATCCCACCGTCACCGTCCTGGGTGCCGGTGCGCCGACCACCGAGACGTGGATCGAGCTTGCCCGCACCTATGTGAATTACGGCATCGATCACATTCTGCTTGGAGCCGATCACCTGCTCTTCGTGCTCGGCCTGATCTGGATCGTCCAAGGCGGCTGGAAGCTCGTCAAGACCATCACCGCGTTCACGATCGGCCACAGCCTGTCGCTGGCTGCTGCCGCCTTCGGATTGTTCGGCATCCCGGAGAGGCCGCTGAATGCAACCATCGCACTCAGCATCGTATTCGTTGCCGTCGAGATCGTGCGATTGCAGCGTGGCGAATCCACATTCACCGCACGCCGCCCCTGGACCGTCGCCTTCGTGTTCGGACTCGTCCATGGAATCGGCTTTGCGGGTGCGCTGGCCGGCCTCGGCATCGAAGTGCGGCTGCTGCCGGCGGCGCTCCTGTTCTTCAATGTCGGCGTCGAGATCGGCCAACTCGCCTTTGTGCTGCTGGTGCTTGCGCTGATCTGGGCCCATCGCCGCCTGCAGGCGGAGCTGCCGCGCTGGGGGGACGCGATCCCCGCCTATGCGATCGGCTCGGTCGCCATGTTCTGGTTCATCGGCCGTGCCGCACGCATCTTCATGACGTCAACCCTGAGCTGACCCATGCGACCATTCGACTTCCTGCTTCGTACCGCACCGCGCGCCGGATTGGTGCTCGCCGCCCTCGTGTCGATCAGCCAACCGGCGTTCGCGCATGAGCAGGCCGGAATCGCCGGGGGCTTTGCCAGCGGCTTCCTGCATCCATTGACCGGCCTCGACCACATGATCGCAATGGTGGCCGTCGGCATCTGGGGCGCACAGCTCGGCATGCCCGCGATTTGGGTGCTTCCGATCACATTTCCCATCGTCATGGCGATGGGCGGCGTGCTTGGCATCCTCAAACTGCCGCTACCGTTCCAGGAGCCGGTCATCGCGCTTTCGGCTCTCGTTCTCGGGATCGCCGTGGCGATCCGCCTCAAAACGCCGTTTGCCATCGCGGCGGTCATCGTCGCGGTGTTCGCGATCTTCCACGGCTACGCGCATGGCGCCGAGCTACCCCACGCGGCCAATCCGTTCGCCTATGGAATCGGGTTCGTCGTCGCGACGGGCCTGCTGCATCTGTGCGGCATCTCCATTGGACTGCTGCTGCGCTGGCCGATCGGAGATCGCCTGATCCGCGGCATGGGCGCGGCCATCGCCCTGCTCGGCTGCTATTTTCTGGCACGTAGCCTTGGAGGAATGGCGTGATGAGGTCCGTGACACATCTGATCAGGATCCTGATCGCAAGTCTCGCGGCTCTGATCGTTCCGGCCGGCTCGGCGCATGCCCATCTGATCGGGACGCGCTTCGGCGACTTCTACGCGGGCGCATTCCATCCCCTGACAGACCTCAATGACGTCGTGCTTTGGATTGCGCTCGGTCTGCTGGCCGGCTCGCTCGGAGCTCCGCGCAGCCGCTGGCTCGTCGTGCTCTTTCCGATTGGTCTCGTCGCCGGCTTCGCTCTCGCCATAGCGGACGGCACGAACTTTTCGGGCGACGTCGCCAATGCAACGCTGATCGCCTTGCTTGGCCTGGTCCTGGCCGCGGGCCTGCGCCTTCCCGCCCCGCTGCTCGGCATTGTTGCTTTCGCCCTGGCGGTCACGCGCGGCATTGCGAATGCGGCCGCGGTCGAGCCTGCGACCAACCTTGTGCTGTTCGGCGCCGGACTGGCTTGCGCGGGATACGCGACGATGACCCTGACCATGGCGATCGTGGTCGCGTTTCGTCGTTCCGAAGCCGGCGCGGCGTCGGCATGGCGCGGCATCGCACTTCGCGCGCTCGGCGGCTGGATCGCCGCAATCGGCCTCATGATGGTCGGCTTTACGCTGGCCGGACCAGGCGCAACCTAAGGCACGGAGATCGTATCCGGCGCCGGCACTTTCCAGAGCTCGATCATTTATATCATAAATTAACATAACGGCGACTTGCAGACGTCACGTCATTATCATGAAGCAATGCAATAGCTGTTGAGCAAAGGTTAACCTTTGACACTACAGGGGCAGTAAATGCGAAATAAGTTCTTCTCTTCGATCTTGGTTGCGGCCGCGATGCTCGTGGGCGCCATCAGCAACGCGAGCGCGGGCGTTCTCTACACCGGTTCCGGCACATGGGATTCCTTTGCGTCGAACACCGCTTTCAGCGGCGCCAACAAGAGCTGGTCGTTCTCGTTCGAGATCGACAATCCGACCAGCAACCCCTCGAGCGCGATCGTCGACTTCCATTATTCTCTAAATGGCAGCCTGACGAGCCTGAGCGCTAGCTCGATCCAGTACTTCTCGGCGGCCCAGGGCGGCATGTTCAATCTGACGCTGTCGTCGGGCGACGTGATCAGCTTCTTCAACAAGCTCGGCACCCCCGCCATTGACATCGGATCGAGCGGCCACCTGGCGACCGGCCAGTGGGCGGTCGACCTCCTGAGCACCGACTCCCACGGTGCTGACATCAACGGCGCCGGCGTCGTCACCGCCGTTCCGGAGCCCTCGACCTGGGCGATGATGATCCTCGGCTTCGGCGCGCTCGGCTTCTTCGCCTATCGTCGTCGCGGCCTCGTCGCCGCGGCTTGAGGCCAATAAGAAGCATGGCTGCGCAAGCGCGCGGCCATAGGACTGCAACATCCCCGCTGCCCGCGGGGATGTTTTTTGTTTTGAAGCGAAGGCGGTTGGCCGTGCCGCGCGCGAACGGCATGCGAAGGCTGCGCCGGACGGTATCCCGGACTCCCCAGAGGGAAAGCCAATCATTTCAAGACAAAACGTGATTCATGGCGCGCTCGGGAACTCTTTCCAGAGTTCTGGGCATCAACGTCACCGGCCTTCCTCGGCGTAATTTGATCGTCGAGCCGGCTTGCGGGACTTCCCCTGCGCGGCGTAATTTTCAACTGCACGTAGTTCATTCGAAAGCAATCTATCGGGTTCGGCCTGGCGGGAGAGAGCAATGGCGGATGTCCCATGGCACCTTTCCGGTGACTATTTCGAGAATTGCAGCTGCAGCATCGTGTGTCCCTGCCTCGTGTCGGCGGCTCCCCCGTTGACCGCACGACCGACCGAGGGCTTCTGCAACGTGCCGCTGATCTTCCACGTCGAAAGCGGCCACTATGGCGACACCGCGCTCGACGGACTCAATGTCCTGGTCATCCTCCACGCCCCCGGGGTCATGGCTGACGGAGATTGGTCAATCGCTGCCTATATCGATCAGCGTGCCACCGGTGAGCAGACCGACGCTCTAGCTGCGATTTTCACCGGCGCCGCCGGCGGTCCGATGGCAGCGTTCACGCCGCTGATCAGCAAGAATCTGGGAGTTCGCAAGGTCCCGATCACCTTCGGGATCAACGGCAAGACGCGGTCCGCGGAAATCCCTGATATTCTGCACATGTCCGTTGATCCATTGCCGACCATGCATCCGAGCGGCGAGATGTGGGTGAACATCGGCCATCCGGTCAGCCCCGACAACATGGTCATGGCGGTCGGCGCCGCCGGCAATACGTTCAGCGATCACGGCATGCGCTGGGACAATTCCGGCAAGAACGGCCTCTATGCGCCGATCCGCTGGTCGAACCAAGCTTGATGCAGGCTCCCGATACGGCCTTGCGACAAGGCCGGCAACGTCGTCAGCAAACGATCGACAGCACTCTGGAATCCGTGCTGCGGCGAGATCGCTGGATCGCCGGCGGCGCGATCGTCATCATTGCCGCGTTGGCATGGGGCTATGTGCTCTGGCTCGCCAACGACATGGACATGGGCGGCATGGACATGACCGGATTCCGCATGATCCCGGCCGGGATCGGAATCATGTTGCCGGCCAACGAGCCATGGCGAGTGATCGAGTTCGCTTATGTGTTCCTGATGTGGGCGGTGATGATGGTGGGAATGATGGCCCCCTCGGCAGCGCCCATGATCCTCATGTACGCCCGCGTGGGTCGACAGGGGACGGCGCAAGGCAAGCCGTTCGCTGCGACCGGCTGGTTTGCGGCCGGTTATCTCCTGGCCTGGAGTGGCTTTTCGCTGGCAGCCACCTTTCTCCAATGGATCGTCGAGCGGGCAAGCTTGCTGGATTCCCGGATGGCGATCGCCAGCAACTCTCTCGGCGCAATCGTGCTGATCTCGGCCGGAATCTACCAATGGACCCCACTGAAGCACGTCTGTCTCGCCCAATGCCAATCGCCGTTTCTATTCCTGATGCGCCACGGCGGCTTTCGCAACGACATCGGAGGCTGCCTGCTGCTGGGGCTTCGCCACGGAAGTTATTGTGTGGGCTGCTGCTGGGTCTTGATGGCGCTTTTGTTCGTGGGCGGGGTGATGAACGTGCTTTGGATTGCGCTTTTGGCGCTGCTCGTCCTTTTGGAAAAGGTTACGCCGGTGGGACGATGGATCGCGCGCGCCGCCGGCATTGCCTGTGTGGCCGCGGGCGCTTGGCTGCTGGTGGTCTCGCGGTCGTGACGAACAAGCACCAGACCCTCCCCCTCAACGTCGAGATGGGCAGGCACGACAGGTCACGCTGCAGAAAAGCAGAGACCGCCCAAAGGCGGTCTCTTCGCATCTTCCAATGAATCTTTAGACCAAAGCCGCTTTGGCGCGGCGCCGTGAGGCAAGGAAGCCGAGCCCACAGAAGCCCAGAATCATCATCGCCCAGGTGGACGGTTCGGGCACCGCTGCGATCTGTTCCGGAACCAATGTCGCGCCGTATTTGGCGAGATCTGCATCGGTGAAACCGAAGACATAGAAGTTGTTCGGCCCGGAGGTTCCCGGAACGAAATCATTGTCGTTGGCAACCCAAAGCGTGTGCTCCACTTTGCCGTCCACAGTGACGTCCTTGCCAAATGCGAGACCTTCAATCTTGGAAGGGACCTGCGTGTTGGAAATGCCGTGAGCGCCGAGCGCGGTCACGATGTCGAGGAACGGACCGGATTTGCTGACAGCAGCACCGGCCAAGGCCGCGCCGCTGAGTTTCGAGACCTCGGTGGCACCCTTGATGTCGATAACGAAGAGCTGCTTCACCTTGGCCGCGCTGCCGTCTCCGAGGCCTTTGCCGTCCCGTTCGTCGACCAAGAACTGATGATCGTTGAGAGCGACGATCTCGCTGACCCCGCTTCCGGTGGTCAGATTGTAGGCGTACTCATGCGTCGCCTTGGTGGCCACGTCGATCGTTACAATACGAAGGGTCTTCGAAGCATTGGCGGCATCCTGGATCAAAGGCGCCTGCATGATGCCGACAAGGGTCTTTCCATCCGGCGTGAGCGCGAGGCCTTCCATCCCCTTGTTCGCCGTGCGTCCGGACGTGTTGCCGCTGATCTCGGTCGCTCCGACGGGAGAGAGATTTGCCACGTTGAGGTTGCTCGGCAGCGTAAACGTCTGAATTAACTTGCCGGTGCTGTTGTCGAACTGGCGAACATAGGGACCGTATTCGTCCGAGACGTAGACGCTCTTTCCATCCGGTGCCACGCGGATCGACTCCGGATCGAGCCGGGCATTGGTCGGATTTCCCGAGTTGCCCGGGCCGTAATTGTCCGAACGGCCGGTGAAGTAATAAGTATTGCTCGTGTTCTGCGCAGGAGCGCCCGAACCAAGCGGCGTGCCATCCGCCTTGTTGCCAAGACCGGCACCTGTCCCGTAGGTGAGCGGCGTTGAGCTGGAAAGCAGCGTCGTTTTGGTGAGGGTCGGCGTCAGCGAGAACGGCAAAGCCCCGCCCGGCGTCGCCGTCAGATTCATGTTCACCGTCTGATAGCGGCTGATATAGGAAACGGTGTCGTCAACCTTGGAATTGTAAGGCGTTGCGTTCGGGCCGCGGTCCGGCAAGGCGTAGAATGTGTTGCCGCCCGCATAGGCGATGCCAGAGCCCATTCCACCCAGAATGTTCCCAGGGAGTCCGTTTTCCAGCGTCCCGGTGAGACCGGAAAGATCGGCATTTGGGCCGGCACTGCTCCCGGTCAGTGAGCCGATGGCCAATAGCGCGACCTCGGCTTTGGCCGCAGGGACCGCAAACATCGACACAAGCAAAACACCTGAAGAAACAACGCGACGCATAGCCCCACCCCTAAATTTACCATTTGGAAAGAGTGATATGCCGGTGCTTTGTTACAGCTGGATGTCGAATGTGTCGCATCGCTTGCCTTTGGACACATTGGGACACATTGGATCTGGCAAGCTTGGTCGTGGCGAGCGAAAGCCCACGACAGCAGGTGCGATCCAATTCCAGAAAGGGGTTTGTGGTGCGCTCGGAGGGACTCGAACCCCCACGGTGTTACCCACTGCCACCTCAAGGCAGCGCGTCTACCAGTTCCGCCACGAGCGCAAGAAGATGCCGGCCTGAGGTCGTTGGCTGGCCGGATCAGCGGCCGCCGATCTAACAAATCCATCAGGGGGATACAAGCCTGCAAAGGGCCTGAATTCCACAAGCTTGGCAGGAAAATCGCTCGTCCCCGCCCGAATCGGCCCTATCGGTTGGGGTCGGGCCCTACCGCACGGCCAGGCCGCTACCGTGTGCCCGGCGTCCGCGGCAGCATCTGCTTGACCTCGACCGCAATCCGGTTCCGGTCGACCAGCACGACGCCGGAGGCCACCGGCAAATTGTTGGCCAAAACCTTGACCTCGTCAGCCTCGGTTGCGTCCAGCTCGATGATGGCGCCGCGGGAAAGACGTAATACTTGATGGATCGGCATGGTGGTCGTCCCGAGGACGACCATGAGATCCACGGTGACTTTATCGAGTGTGGGCACTGTCAGGACCGCCGCAACCTGGGACTCAACGCCAAAGGACTTTGGCATTTGCGCCTGTGATCATCACCACGTTATGGTTAGCCAATGGTTAAGCCACTTCAAAACCCTCGCCAAGAGCTCGATTTAACATCGTTTTCCGCCAAAGGCGGCAAGCCCGTCGAGTGGCGAATCTCGGACGAGCCGGTGCCCTATCCGGAGGCCGTGGCCGCCATGGAGGCACGCGTTGCGGCGATCGCGGCAGGCGAGGCGCCGGAGCTGGTCTGGCTGCTCGAGCACCCCCCGCTCTACACCTCCGGGACATCAGGCAAGGCGACCGACCTGCTCGATGCCCGATTCCCGACCTTCGCGACGGGGCGCGGCGGGCAGCTGACTTATCATGGGCCCGGCCAGCGGGTGGCCTACATCATGCTCGACCTCAAGCGCCGACGCCCCGACGTGCGGGCTTATGTCGCGAGCCTCGAGGAGCTGATCCTGAAGACGCTGGCCGCCTTCAACATCCGCGGCGAGCGGCGCGAGGACCGGGTCGGCGTCTGGGTGAAGCGCCCGGACAAGGGGGTGGAGCACGAGGACAAGATCGCGGCGATCGGCGTGCGGCTGAAACGCTGGGTCTCGTTCCACGGCATCGCCATCAATGTCGAGCCGGAGCTGTCGCATTTCGCCGGCATCGTGCCGTGTGGCGTCACCGACAATCGCTACGGCGTCACCTCGCTGGCCGATCTCGGCCAGCTCGTGACGATGGAGGATGTCGACATCGCGCTCCGGCAGGCCTTCGAGGAGCTGTTCGGGCCGACGCGCGCCCTGCTGCCCGAAACCACCGCCTGACGCTTTCTGTTGGCGGCGCGCCGCGCGCGTTCTCCAGCAACATGGAATCGGTTACGCTAACCTCAGGCGCCGCCCACGCCTCCCCCCTCCGCCGGGAAAGCAGATCTCATGCCGGGCGACTAAGCCATCGAACCAACTGTTCGAGCATCGGGCATAAGGAGGGATTGCGCTTTCTGCTCGCATCAGGAGGTTCTGACGATGAAGCTGTCTGCGCCGATCTATCATCTCAAGCGAAAAGCAAAGCGCCTGTCCCACGAGGAAGGCATCCCGCTGCACGACGCGCTTGATCGTGTCGCCACGACGGAAGGCTTTTCCGCCTGGAGCTTGCTCGCGGCGAAGGCCGCAGCATCAACGCCAGCCAATCGGCTGTTTCCGCAACTCCAACCGGGCGACCTCGTGCTGGTCGGGGCGCGTCCCGGCCAGGGCAAGACGTTGATGAGCCTCGAACTCGCCGTGGAGGCCATGAAGTGCGGCCATCGCGCTGCGTTCTTTTCGCTCGATTACACCGAGAAAGACGTGCTGGACCGCATGCGTGCGATCGGCGTGGAGCCCGCTCAGTTCGACAAACTGTTCGAGATCGATTGCTCCGATGCCATCAGTGCCGATTATGTCGTCAAGCAGATGGCATCGGCGCCGCAGGGCACGGTCGTTGTGATCGACTATCTGCAACTGCTCGACCAGCGGCGGGAAAACCCTGATCTCACCGTTCAGGTGCGCGCGCTGAAATCGTTCGCGCGCGACAAGGGGCTGGTCGTCGTCTTCATCTCGCAGATCGACCGGTCCTATGACCCGATGGTCAAGCCCTGCCCTGACATCAGCGATGTCAGGCTGCCGAACCCGCTGGACCTGAAGCTGTTCGACAAGACGTGCTTCATCAACAACGCCGAAGTCCAGTTCCGGGCGGCGAGCTGACGATCAGGCCGCGGGTGAGACCGCTCACCCGCGGCCGCAAATATCACGCGGCCTTCAGCGATACTTCGAGCTTGCCGGCGATGTAGCGCCGTTCCTGGGTCAGGCCGCCAAAGCCGTAGGCATCGCTCTTGACCTCGTCGACATGCAAATACGTCTCGGGATGCAGCGGGCCTAGGATCTCGGCCATGCGCTTGAACATCGCGGCGAGATAGGCCGCCTTCTCGTCCTTGGTGTTGGTGCCCTCGCTGACATGGATGTCGATCCAGTAGCTGGCGAGCTTCTGCTCGGCGAGCGACTTCCCGCCGGCGAACCAGTCGGACGCATCGACCGACTTTACGATGATGGCGGTGACCTTGGGATCCTTGTGCAGGATCTGAGCAGTGAGTTCGGAGACGGCGCTCGCGATGTCGGCCTTGAGCGACGGCGACTGGCGGGAGGTGGTGTAGGACACGGTGATCAGGGGCATTGTCGTTCTCCTCAATTGACGCTGGTTTCAACGGCGTTGTCGAGAAGCTAGACCTCCCAGCATCATTTTGGTATCTTATCTCGTATAATACCAGTGATAAGATTCAGTAATGACAGCCACACTCGACATCGCCACGATCAAGGCGTTCCTGCTGGTCGCAGACCTCCAGAGTTTCACGCGCACCGCCGAGGCGCTCGGCACGACGCAGGCCGCCGTTAGCCTGAAGCTGCAGCGGCTGGAGACACTGCTGGGCAGACGCCTCGTCGAGCGCTCGCCGCGCGCAGTCCGGCTCACCGCAGACGGTGCGAGTTTCCTCGAACGCGCCCGCGCACTGATGGAGGCACACGACCGCGCCCTGTCGGGCGAAGCACCGGCCGCACAGGCGCTCTCACTCGGCATCTCTGATCACGCAGCGGGCCCGGAACTGGTACCGCTGCTCGAACGTCTACACGCGATGTCGTCGAACCTCACGCTCGCCGTCACCATCGGCTTCTCGCGCGAGATGCAGGATGCCTACGATTCCGGCGAACTGGACGCGGTGATCGTGCGCCAGGAAGGCAGCCGCCGCGGCGGCGAGAAGCTGACCGAGGATGAGTTTGGCTGGTTCGCGTCACGACGTTTCATGCTGCCGAAGGGCGAGCCGTTGCCGTTCGCGACGCTCGCTCCGCCCTGCGGTGTCCGCGCCATCGCCGTGCGCGCGCTCGACAAGGCGGGCGTCGCCTGGCGCGAGCGCTTCGTCGGTGGCGGCGTGACCGCGGTGGTCGCAGCCGCGCTGGCCGGCCTCGCTATTGCACCGCTGGCGCGGCGGATCGCGCCTGCAGGGCTGATCGACATCGGACCTGCGCACAAGCTGCCGAAGCTCGGCAGCTCGAAGGTGATGCTGCATTCGAAGGTCAGCGATCCCGCCAAACTCGCGGCGCTGCGCGCTGTCGCCGCGACGTTCCGGACCACGGCGAGAGCTACCTAGCGCCCGCGTCCCTTCCCGCCGCAAACCAATACGCAACCCCGGCCAGGCATCCGGCCAAGGCAAACAGCGCATCCAACGCAAGGACCTTCCCGAAGATGCCGCCCCCGATCAGGACTCCGATCGCAGCACCCGCTGGCGCATAGAAGAACACAGATCGAATTCGAAATGCCTCACCGAGCCATATCACCAGCCCGGCCGGCATTCCGCTGAGCAAGCACGTAAAGATCAAAGTGATTGGCAAGAAAAGCAAAACCAGGGCGACGATCGGGCCCATCCCTTCCAGAAACCCTCGATGCGGAAGGGACAGTATTGCGGAAAGGAGCGGCAACGCTCCCAATGTCGCGGTTGTCGTCAAGCATCCGCGGAACCAGCCATTCACAACGCGAGGATATGCAGCACAGGACAGGACATCACCTCATAGGATCGCCTCGAACGCGCTGCGCAGCGTCTCATGCCGGAACACAAAGCCGCGGCTCAGCGCCTTGTTCGGCAGCACGCGCTGGCCGCCGAGCAGGAGCTCATCGGCAAAGCCGCCGCCGATCCGGCGCAGCAGGCCGCCGGGGATGCGGAACACCGCGGGCCGGTGCAGCCGGCGGCCGAGCTCTTCGGTAAATTTCGCATTGGTGACGGGGATTGGCGCGGTGGCATTGACCGGCCCGGTGAGATCGGGCGTCGCCATCACATAGGCGATCAGCCGGATCAGATCGTCGCGCTCGATCCAGGACATCCACTGCCGACCGGTGCCGAGCGGACCACCGAGCCCGAACTCGAACGGCGTCAGCATGCGCGTGATGAAGCCGCCTTCCGTTCCCAGCACGAGGCCGATGCGCAAATGGACCACGCGCACACCAAACTCCTCCGCCGGGAGCGCCGCCTTCTCCCAGGCCGCGCACAGCTCGTGGCTGAAGCAGGCGTGCGACTTCGCCGACTCCGTCAGCACCTGGTCCGCCCACAATCCATACCAGCCGGTCGCAGAGCCACTGACCAGCACCTCGGGCTTGCGGTCGAGTCGCGCGATCAGCTTCACGACCTCGTCGGTCATGTCGACGCGGGAGCCGATGATCTTCGCGCGCTTCGCTTCGGTCCACAGGCTGTTGCCGATCGGCTCGCCGGCGAGATTGACGATGGCATCGATGGGCGTGTCCGCGGCGAGTTGATCGAGGCTCGTGACCAACGTCACCGGCGGCGGCAGCATCTCGGCCTTGGCGCGGTTACGTATTAGCGCAATGACGTGGTGCCCTGCTTCGCTGAGGCTCGCCGCAAGCCGGCTGCCTATGAAACCGGTGGCGCCGGTGATCAACACCGTCTTGCGGCCAGGCAGCTTCTCGACGAGGCCGTCCGCAGGGACGCTTCGCATCCGGCCGAGCCGCCGCATCGCGGCAAAATCCCTGACGCCGCACAGCGCCGCGCCAACCGCGCAGGCGGTCGCGGCGATGCTGAGCAGGCCCTGATACACGACGCTCACGCCAAATGGTTGCATCGCCCAATCGATCAGCACCGGCAGCAACAGCACCAGGATGGCGCCATAATTGATCGCGAGCAGCGTGTGATTGATCCGCTCACTCGGCGGCAGCTTCCGGCTCAGATCCTCCTCGACGAAATCCATCAGCGTGATGACGATCTCAGCGACCAGCACCGCGACGATCAAGAGCGCCAGCACGCCGTAGACCTCCAGCCAGCCGAGCAGCAGGAACAAGAGCGCATACAGCATGTTGCGGATGCCGTGCAGCTTCAGCTCGAAACGCTGCGACACCCGCCATGCCAGGCGCTCCGTGAATTCGTGGTGATAGAAGGTGTCGAACACGCCCATCACGATCTGGATGGCGATGAGGGTCCACAACAGCGGGGTCATGACACGGTCTCCCTGAACAAGGCTGACTGATGGATCAGCGTGCCGTAACGCGGATGAATGACGTCGAGGGTGAAGCGAAAGACGCCCTCGCCGAGATCGCGATGCGTCACGGTGAGATCGCCCGGCGTGAGCCATTGCGGCAGCGGGATCCACAGACGTCCGAGCTGCAAGCCGTAGCCAGCACTGCGGAAGGTCAGCGTTTCGCCCTCGACCGCGATGCGGAGCGCCATCGAGACGCCGAAGCCGACATATTCCTCGAGCCCCGTCGGGCCGGCGAAGCGTTTTGCGGAATGAATCACCTGCGGAAAGCCGCGCTTGCGCGCGCAGATGCGCGTCCAGGTCTGGCCGCCGGTCGCGCCGTCCTCGGTGACGGTGACGATCATCGGCACGCCGGTGTCAGGACCAGTCGGCAGCGGCCCGCCGATCAGGCGCGCGGCCTGCGCGAACCACCAGCCGATGTTGCTGAAAGAGACCTCGTCGACCACGCCGACATAGACGACGCTGTCGCCATCGGCGACGCGCTTGGAAAAACGCCGCCAGGTCGCGAGCGGCAGGCGGCCCCAATCCTCGTCCGACAGCAACGAACGGAAGCGACGATCGTCGAGCAGTTTGATGTGAGCGGAGGGCGTTGCGTTGAAGCCTGATAATCGAGCCGACGTCATCGCAACCCTCCTCAACACTATTTGGCCTTGCCCAGCGGCAGCAGGTTGGCGATCTTTTCGCCAAGCCGCATCAACGCGACCACCCGCGACCGCGGCACTTTCAGCATCTGCATGAACCAGTGGTCGGCGAGTTCGGTGAACGCGAGCATCTCCTTCAGCCGTTTGCTCGCGACCGGATTGATGGTCGGATCATCGGCGGCATCGGTCACGCAGGCCCGCAGCGCCGTGATCGCCGGATCGAGCTCCCGTTCCTTGCGCCGCGCAGCGATCCTGGCCGCGACCTCCCAGATGTCCGTCTCAGCCTCGTAATGGTCGCGGCGGTCGCCGAGGATCGGCACCCGCCGGATCAGATTCCAGGCGAGCAGTTCCTTCAGCGAGTTGGAGACGTTGGAGCGGGCCATGCCGAGCGTGTCGGCAATGTCCTCGGCCGTCATCGGCGCCTCGGCAAGATAGAGCAGCCCGTGGATCTGGCTGACCGAGCGGTTGACGCCCCACTGATCCCCCATGTCCCCCCAATGCAGGATGAAGCGCTCGACGGCGGCGGGAAGTTTCTTCTTTCCGGTTATTTCTGTCATAACAGAAATATCTGACGCCTGCGATTGCGTGTCAAGGGCCTTTGGCACTTGCATACCGTCGGCTCCATTTGCCTAAAAACGTCCCAGGATACGGGAACCAAACGCCGCGTGAAGCGTTTGCCCCCGTCGAGGCGGGGTCCGGAATGATCAGAAAGTCCAATCAACAGAGAGACTTGTTCGAAAGCGAACGGAGTTTCCGGCTGTTGGTGGAGGGAGTCGCGGACTACGCCCTCTACATGCTCGATCCCAACGGAATCATTACCAGCTGGAACATCGGCGGCGAGCGGATCAAAGGCTATTCACCGCAGGAGATCCTCGGCCAGCATTTCTCGCGCTTCTATACCGAGACCGACCGCGCCAACGGCAAGCCCGCACGGGCGCTCGGCATCGCCCGGGACCAGGGCCGTTACGAAGAGGAGGGCTGGCGTGTCCGTAAGGACGGCACCTTCTTCTGGGCCAGCGTCGTGATCGACCCGATCTACGAGGACGGCACCCTCGTCGGCTATGCCAAGATCACCCGCGACATCACCGAGCGCCGCAACACCCAGCTCAAGCTCGAGGCGATGCAGAGGCAGCTTGCCGAGTCGCAGAAGTTCGATGCGCTCGGCCAGCTCACCGGCGGCGTCGCGCACGATTTCAACAATCTGCTGATGATCATCAGCGGCAGCTTGCACGTCCTGAAGAAGGGCGACCCCGACGATTCCAGATTACAGCGCGCGATCTCGGCGATCGAGACGGCCACCAAGCGCGGCGCCGCGTTGACGGGACAGCTGCTGTCCTTCGCGCGGCGGCAGAGCGTCAATCCACAGGCGATCCATTTCGGCGATCGCATCGAGGCCATTCGCGAGGTGCTTCACGCCGGCGTCGGCAGCGCCGTTCGTCTCGCCTTCGATATCGAGCGCGAGGTCTGGCCGGTCAGAGCGGACGTCTCCGAGTTCGAGACCGCTCTGCTCAATCTCGTCATCAATGCGCGCGACGCGATGCCCGACGGCGGCACGGTGACGATCGGCGCGCACAACATCATCCTCGACGATCCGCTCCATAGCGGCGAATACGTCGCCATCGCCGTCTCCGATACCGGGCTCGGTATCCCCTCCGACGTCGTCGACAAGATCTTCGAGCCGTTTTTCACGACGAAGCCAGTCGGGAAAGGCACCGGTCTCGGCCTGTCGCAGGTGCACGGCTTTGCGCACCAGGCCGGCGGCACGGTCAAGGTCGCCAGCGAGCTCGGCAAGGGAACGACGTTCACCATCCTGTTGCCGCGCGAAACCGCGGCCGCCCCGAGCGAAACATCCGTGACAACGCCGCTCCGCGGCAGCGGCACCGTGCTGCTGGTTGAAGATAATCCCGATGTCGCACTCGTCAGCATCGGCCTTTTGGAGCAGCTCGGCTACCACGTACGTCGGGTCGCGGACGCCGAAGCCGCGCTGCGCGAGCTCGAGAACAACGGCGTCGACTTCGTGTTCTCCGACATCGTCATGCCTGGCAAGATGGACGGACTCGGCCTCGCCCACCGTCTTCGTCAGATCCATCCCGACCTGCCGATTCTGCTCGCCACCGGCTACAGCGAAGTCGCCGCTGGCGTCCGCGGCGAGTTCCCGATCCTGCGCAAGCCGTATGAGATCCACGAGCTCAGCGAAGCGATATCGAAACTGCCGCGGTGATGGCCGGCTAAATCGTCGGCAACACCGAGAATGCCTCCCCTGCCCGGCGCAGGTTCAGCTCGTCGAGGCTTGCCGTCTCACTCGTCACGCTGTCGACGCGCGAGGATGGCGGGCCGTGGCGACACAGCGCGACCATGTCGGCGACATGCTTCGGCGCGCCGGCGAACAGCGCTTCGACGCTGCCGTCGCGGCGGTTGCGGACCCAGCCTTCGAGACCGCTGGCGGTTGCCTGATATTCGACCCAAGCCCGATAGCCCACGCCTTGCACACGCCCGCGGATCATGACCTGGAGGATCGCGCGGCTCATTTTTTCAGTCCAAGAAGATCGGCGCTGCGCGCCTTGACGTCGGCCTCACGCGTGACACGATTGGTCAGCTCCACGGACGGCAATCCCTTCAGCGCCTTCGGCGGCGTGCCCTCGCGCAACGCTTTTTGAACCTCGTAGACGGCCTGCGTCGCCGCCGCGATCGGCGCATGGCCCTGGAGCGCGATGCGCACGCGCTGGCTCGCGAGATAGTCGAGCGCGTTCAATTCGTCCGGCGCGCCGCCGAGCACGATGGGCAGACGCGTGGCGCCGGCGATGGCCTCAAGCTCGGCGCGCGACTTGATGCCGGTGAAGAACAGCGCATCGACGCCAACGGCCTCATAGGCCCTGGCGCGACGGATCGCGTCCTCGATCGAGGTGATCGAGGCGGCGCCAGTGCGGCCCATGATGACCAGCGAGGGATCGCCACGGCCATCGAGCGCGGCCTTCATCTTGCCGACGCCCTCCTCCAGTGAGATCAGCTGCGCCTTCGCCTCGCCAAAGGCCGCCGGCAACAGCGTATCCTCGATGGTGAGGCCGGCGGCGCCCGCCGTCTCTAGTTCCTGCACCGTGCGGCGCACGTTGAGCGCATTGCCGTAGCCGTGGTCGGCATCGACCAGCACCGGCAGGCTTGCGGCGCGCGACATCCGCCGCATCTGCTCGGCGAGCTCGGTGAGCGTGATCAGCGTGACGTCGGGATCGCCGAGCACGGCGAGCGAGGCGACCGAGCCGCCGAACATGCCGAGCGGAAAGCCAAGATCCTCGGCAATGCGGATCGAGATGGCGTCATAGACGGAGCCTGGATGGACGCAGGTCCCGCCCGACAGGATGAGCCGCAGTTTCTCGCGGCGGGAACGAAAGGCCATGGTGCCCTCTCAATTGTTGCGACGCAGCCGCAACATACTCCGTCATTGCGAGCGCAGCGAAGCAATCCAGAGTCTTTCCGCGGAGGCAGTCTGGATTGCTTCGCTGCGCTCGCAATGACGGTGTTGGTGGGCCAGCGGGGCCCCACTCACACGTTTACGCAAACTCCAAAATCAGCGCATCCACCGCGAGCGTCGCGCCGGCGCTGGCGTGGACCTTCTTCACGGTGCCGTCCTGCTCGGCGCGGAGCACGTTCTGCATCTTCATGGCCTCGACCACGGCCAGCGTCTCGCCGGCCTTGACCTCCTGCCCCTCGGTCACCGCGATCGAGACGATCAGGCCGGGCATCGGGCACAGCAACTTCTTGCCGGTATCGGACGCCGTCATTACCGGCATCAGCCGCGCCGAGGCCGCTTCCGCCTCGGTCCAGACATAGACGGGCACCTCGACGCCCTGGTGCGCAAGGCGAATGCCGTTGGCAATCGGCCGCGTCTGCACCGCGACGAGTTGGCCGTCGATGGTGCCCTGCCAGACCGGATCGCCCGGCTTCCACGGCGATTGCAACAGATGCGCATTGCCGACCTTGCCGTCAGCGTCAACGAAACGGATCGCGATCGCATCGCCCTCGCGGACGACCTCGAGCAGGATTTCCTGGCGGTCGAGCCAGACCGCGCGACGGCGTTCGCGCTGCACGACGCGCCCGCCCATCTGCCCCGAGATCTGCCGCTTGCGCTCGCCGAGCACGTGATCGATGGCGGCGCCGACCGCTGCGATCCGCCGGGCGACCTCGCCTTCGGGCACGCGCACTGCAAAGCCCTTGGGGAATTCCTCGGCGATGAAGCCGGTCGACAGCCTTCCCTCGCGCCAGCGAGGATGATGCATCAGCGCCGACAGGAACGGGATGTTGTGCCTGATGCCGTCGACATAGAACGAATCGAGCGCGGTCGCCTGTGCCTCGATCGCCGCTGCGCGCGAGGGTGCGTGCGTGACCAGCTTGGCGATCATCGGATCGTAGTGAATCGAAATCTCGCCGCCCTCCTGAACGCCGGTATCGTTGCGCACGGTGATGCCGTCCTGGCTCGCTTCCGCCGGGGGGCGATACTTCACCAGGCGTCCGATCGAGGGCAGGAAGTTGCGGAACGGATCTTCCGCGTAAAGGCGCGACTCCACCGCCCAGCCGGTCAGCGTGACATCCTTCTGCGCGATCGCGAGCTTCTCGCCGGCAGCGACGCGGATCATCTGCTCGACGAGATCGACGCCGGTGACGAGCTCGGTGACGGGATGCTCGACCTGGAGACGCGTGTTCATCTCCAGGAAGTAAAAGCTCTTGTCCTGGCCTGCGACGAATTCGACCGTACCGGCGGAATCATAATTCACGGCCTTCGCCAGCGCGACGGCCTGCTCGCCCATCTTGCGGCGGGTGGCCTCGTCGAGCAGCGGCGACGGCGCCTCCTCGATGACCTTCTGGTTGCGGCGCTGGATCGAGCATTCGCGCTCGCCGAGATAGATCACGTTGCCGTGCTTGTCGCCCAGCACCTGGATCTCGATGTGACGGGGATCGACAATGAACTTCTCGACGAAGACGCGATCATCGCCGAACGAGGCCTTTGCTTCCGCCTTGGCGAGATTGAAGCCTTCGGCGACCTCGGCCTTGGAATGGGCGATCCGCATGCCCTTGCCGCCGCCGCCGGCGGAGGCCTTGATCATGACGGGGTAGCCGATCTCGTCTGCGATCTTCACGGCGTGCTTGTCGTCCTCGATGACGCCGAGATAGCCAGGCACGGTCGAGACCTTGGCCTTCGCAGCCGCCTTCTTGGATTCGATCTTGTCGCCCATCGCGGCGATCGCGCCCGGATTGGGACCGATGAAGACGATGCCGGCCGCTTCCAGCGCCCGCGGAAATGCCTCGCGCTCGGACAGGAAGCCATAGCCGGGGTGCACGGCCTCGGCGCCGGTCTTCTTGCAGGCCTCGACGATCTTCTCGATCACCAGATAGCTCTCGGCCGCGGCGGGCGGGCCGATCAGGACGGCCTCGTCGGCCATCTCGACATGGAGGGCGTCGCGGTCGGCCTCGGAATAGACCGCAACCGTCTGAATTCCCATCTTGCGCGCGGTCTTGATGACCCGGCAGGCGATTTCGCCGCGATTGGCGATCAGGATGCGTTTGAACATGATTTTCTTGAGCTTCGTCCCTTGGGCGGGACCCCTCCGGGGCCTTGGCGGGCCGACCGAACGGGGCCGTATCCTGCCGTGGTACAGCAAAATCGGCCGGAGGCAACGGGCAAAATCCGGCCCGCTCTGGCGTACCAGCGCAAGACCGCCGGTGGCCTCGGCAAGCCCCCTGGGGAGTGCCTACGGCTCCCGGGCCCTGGTCCTGTCTTTGGCCACCTCCCGGACCAGGCTGTGGATGAAGCCCAGTTTGGCGACCACGGCCGGTGACAGGATGAAGGGATAGAGGTCGTGCAGGCCCATGGCGCGGTTGACGCTGTTTATGGCGAAGGTAAAGGGCAGCCATGCGTTGACCAGGGCCTCGACGCCCTTCGCCTCGTAGGGGTTGAAGCGAATCCGCGCCGTCAACTCCCCGTCGTGGTCGACCTTGGGGCGTACCTCCATGCCGAATTCGGAAGCCATCTCCAGCGTATCGACGATGTGCAGGTAGTGCGCCCAGGTCTCGGCGAAATCTTCCCAGGGGTGCGTGGTGGCGTAGGCCGACACGAAATTCTGCTGCCACTCAGGGGGTGCGCCTTCGGCGTAGTGGCGCTGCAGCGCCTCGCCATAATCGGCTGAATCGTCGCCGAACACGGCGCGGCATTCCTCCAGCCTGCCGCCGTCGCGCACCAGCACGTCCCAGAAATAGTGGCCAACCTCGTGGCGGAAATGCCCGAGCAGCGTCCGATAGGGCTCGCCCATCTCCAGCCTGCGCCGTTCGCGTTCGATCGTATCGGTCTCGGTGAGCGCGATCGTGATCAGGCCGTTGTCGTGGCCGGTCATGATCTTCTGCCCGGTGCTCGGATCGTCGGCGAGGAAGTTGAAGATCAGCCCGTGCTCGGGGTCATCTTGCCGGGTCTTGAGAGGCAGCTTCCAGCGGATCAGGGAGTAGAACAGCCGGTGCTTCGCCATCTCCAACTCGCGCCAGCCGGCGAGCTGTGCAGGGTCGGAGAGATCAGGCACGATGCCGTTGTGGCGGCAGGCCCGGCAAAAGCCGGTGGTATCGCTAGCATCGGTCAGCCAGTTGCAGGCGTCATACTCGGCATTGCGGCAAAGCATCCGGCGTTCGCCCTTGTCCGCAAGCGTCTTCCAGCCCTCCCCATCGGGCTCGATTGCCGACATCGTCTCCTTTTCAGGCAGGAAGGCGACCCGGTGACCGCAGCGTTCGCAAGCGCGGTTCTCGAAATAGAGAACGTTGCCGCAAGCCTGGCAAACAAAGAGCTTCAAGATTGAGCCTCTTGGGAAAGGGTGTGTTACGGATATCAGACGTGGCGCCACGCAGATACGCGCGCAGACCGCTCATCGTTCCAATCCCCGGAACAAATAGCCAGCTCCCGCGTTCATTCATACCCGCCAAGCGACGCAGCGGGCCTTTCCTTGATCTATTCCCTTTTGAGCAATGGCTATCACGCTTTGTCTGTGTGAATATATGATCGGCACGTGCGCTCCCGCATCACACCGGCCGACGCCTTGAACGATCCTACGCCCGAGTCCCCAGCTGCCGAAAGCCTGCGCCAGCATCTCGAAGAGATCGCGCGCGAGCGCGACAATGCCTATCGTGCGCTCCAGGAACGCGAAGCCGAACTCGCGCGTATCCAGCGCATCGGCAAGGTTGGCGGCCTCGAGGTCGACTTCCGCGAAGGCTTCAAGAACAGACGCTCGCCGGAATATCTGATAATCCACGGGCTGCCGTCCGAGGCCGCCGACGAGGCCCATGAGGACTGGGTCAGCCGCATCCACCCTGACGACCGCGCCGCGACCGTCAAACATTTCTTCGATGCGCTCGCCGGCGCAAGCGAAGATTACACCGCCGAATACCGTATCGTCCGCCCCAGCGACGGCCAAACCCGCTGGATCCGCGTCGTCGCCAAGATCGAACGCGACCGCGACGGCCGCGCTATCCGCCTCGTCGGTGCCCATATCGACATCACCGACCAGGCGCTCGCACGCGAGACCTTGCGCGAGAGCGAAGAGCGTTTCCGGCTGATCGCCGACAGCGCGCCGGTGCCGATCTGGGTGACCAAGCTCGACCGCACCCGCTCCTTTGCCAATCAGGCCTATGTCGATTTCGTCGGCCTGCCCTACGACCAGGCCATCGCCTTCGACTGGCGCAAGGTGCTGCATCCCGACGACCTGCCGCATGTCTTGCAGCAATCGGTGGAGGGTGAGGCTTCGCTCAAAC
This sequence comes from Bradyrhizobium campsiandrae, assembly GCF_014529705.1. Lineage (GTDB taxonomy): Bacteria > Pseudomonadota > Alphaproteobacteria > Rhizobiales > Xanthobacteraceae > Bradyrhizobium > Bradyrhizobium campsiandrae. The sequence goes on along the minus strand of NZ_JAANIH010000025.1, from coordinate 45,404 downwards.
CCTTCGTGCTGGAAGCGCGCTACAAGAATGCATCCGGCGAATGGCGCTGGTTGCGCTCGGAATCGCAACCCCGCTGGGACCCGACCGGCCGGCATATCGGTTTCATCGGCGTCGCCCACGACATCACCGTCGCCAAGCAGGCCGAGATCGAACTCCGTCGGCTCAACGAGACGCTGGAAGAGCGCATCGCCGAGCGCACTGCCGAACTGGAATCCAACGAGGCGCGGCTGCGCGCGATCCTGGAGACCAGCAATCAGTATCAAGGCCTCGTCAACCTGCAGGGCACATTGCTCTACGCCAACAAGACCGCGCTCGACGGCATCAAGGCGAGCTCTTCGGAGGTGATCGGAAAGCTGCTCTGGGACACGCCCTGGTTCACCGGCACACAGGGCATGAGCGCGGCCGTGCGCGAGGCCTTCGACACCGTGCTGAAAGGGCAAGCCGTGCGAATGGAGATGCGGCTGCGCCTGCCGATCGGCGAGCGCGATTTCGAGTTCGGCATGCGCCCGGTGCTCGACCGCCGCGGCAACATCACCGGCGCCGTCCCCGAGGCCGTCGACATCACCGAGCGCCGCCGCGGCGAGGAAGCGCTGCGGCAGTCGCAGAAGATGGAAGCGATCGGCCAGCTCACCGGCGGCGTCGCGCACGACTTCAACAACCTCCTCACCATCATCCGCTCCGCGACCGACTTCCTGCGCCGGCGCGAGCTGCCGGAGGAGCGCCGCCGCCGCTATGTCGACGCGATCTCGGACACCGTCGAGCGCGCCTCCAAGCTGACATCGCAGCTGCTGGCGTTCGCGCGAAGGCAGCCGCTGAAGCCCCAGATCTTCAATGTCGGCAGCCAGGTCGAGGGCGTGGCGCAGCTAGTGCGTCCGCTGGTCGGCGGCCGCATCGAGATCGCGGTCGAGATCGACGATGCCGATTGCTTCACCGTGGCTGACATCGCCCAGTTCGAGACCGCGCTGATCAACCTTGCCATCAACGCCCGCGATGCCATGGACGGCGAAGGCCGCCTCACCATTGCGGTACGTAAGGTCAATGGCATTCCGAGCCTGCGGGAACAATCGGCGCGGAGCGGCGACTATGTCGCGATCTCGGTCGCCGACACCGGCAGCGGCATCGCCCCTGAGAACATTGACGCGATCTTCGAGCCGTTCTTCACCACCAAGGAGGTCGGCAAGGGCACCGGCCTTGGCCTCAGCCAGGCGTTCGGATTTGCAAAACAGTCCGAGGGCGACATCGCCGTGACAAGCACGGCAGGCCAGGGCGCGATCTTCACCATCTACCTGCCGCAGGCGCAGAGTCCGATCGCCGAGCACGCGGCCGCGGCGCTGACCAGCGAGGCCGCCACCACGGGGCGCGGCTATCGCGTGCTCGTGGTGGAAGACAATGACGATGTCGGCCAGTTCTCGACCGAGCTGCTGGAAGACCTCGGCTACGTCACCCGCCGGGTCGCCAACGCCAATGCCGCGCTCGCCATCCTGGGCGAGAACGAATTCGCGGTCGACCTCGTCTTCTCCGACGTCATCATGCCCGGCATGAACGGCGTCGAGCTCGCCGGCATCATCCGCGAGCGCTATCCGGGCCTGCCCGTCGTGCTCACCTCCGGCTACAGCAACGTGCTCGCCGAAAGCGCCCATCGCGGCTTTGAGCTGATACAGAAGCCTTATTCGGTGGAATCGCTCTCGCGCATCCTGCGCAAGGCCATCACGGAGAAGCTGTCGGCGGCGAGGTGAGTGTTAGCCAAACCCACGCTGTCGTCCCGGCGAAGGCCGGGACCCATAACCACGAAAAGCTGTTGGCGAAGATTTCCAATGACCATCTCGTGTCAAACTTCTCCCTGGGGGTATGGATCCCGGCCTTCGCCGGGACGACGGCAAAGTGTTAGGATGCGCCTGCCTACATAACGTCGAACGTAGCGATACCTACCCCATGAAACCCGCCCTCTTCTCCGCCTGGCAAACCTGGGCGCTGCTCTCCGCCTGCTTCGCCGCGCTGACCGCGATCTTCGCCAAAGTCGGCGTCGAGAACGTCAATCCTGACCTCGCCACCTTCATCCGCACCATCGTGGTGCTGCTCGCCTTCTCGGTGCTGCTGTTCTTCACCGGGCAATTCGCCGTGCCGTCGGCGATCTCGTCGAAGACCTGGCTGTTCCTGGTGCTGTCGGGGCTTGCGACCGGCGCATCATGGCTCTGCTACTTCCGCGCGCTCAAGCTCGGGCCCGCGACGCTGGTAGCGCCGATCGACAAGCTCAGCGTCGTGCTGGTGGCGTTGTTCGCCTTCGCCTTTCTCGGCGAGCGACCGTCCGCGCAGGGCTGGATCGGGATCATCATGATCGGCGCCGGTGCAGTGCTGCTGGCGATCAGGTTCTAGGGCACACATTCCACGCCGACGCGTTCATAGCTCATGCGTTCACTTCGCTCACGTTTGCTGGCGCTCTGGATCATGCTGGTCGTCTCCGGTGTCGCGACCGGCTATCTGCTGTTCGAATCCTTTCAGCAGACAGCGAACGCACGGCTCGCCCGATCCGAGGAGCTGGTTGCGCGCGCCTGCCGCGATCTCGCCGACCGTTACCAGTTCTTTGTGACCGGCTGGAGCGGTGGGCCGATCGACGATCAATTGAAGCAGCAGCTGGTTGCCGTCGCCCAGACAGCGCTGGCAGGCGCAGCCGGCGTTGAGGGCGGCGTCTGGCAGGCCGATGAGGGCTCCCTTGCCTATGCGTTCCCGACCTATGAAGGCACCGGGCCGAAGACCGACCTTCCCGCCGCCGAGCTCAACACCATCCGCGAGGTCAATGCCGAGGCGCAGCGGTCCGGGCGAGCGGCGACGATCCGGCAGGCAGGCCGTTCCCAAGTGCTCATCGTCCACGCCTGCCCGCTGCGCGGCCCGCTGGCGGGGGTCACGGGATGGACCATGACACGGGCCTTCACCGCCGAAGGTCCCGCCTACAACCAGCTCCTCGCCGGCCTCATCGTGCTCGCGCTGACCATCTTCGGCTCGGCCGCCTGGCTCGCGCGCGTGCTCTATGCCTGGTCGGGCAAGATCAACCAGATCGAACGGACTTTGGACGATCGCCGGGACGGAGCGATCGATCTGCCCAGGCTGGCGCAGACCGGAGCGCCCGAGCTCGACCGCCTGGTCGATGCGCTCAACAGCACCGGCGAACGCCTCGCGCTGGAGCGCCGCCGCGCCGCCGCCGCCGAACGGCTAGCAGCGCTCGGCCGCATGTCGGCCGGCCTTGCCCATGAAATTCGCAACCCGATCGCGGCCATGCGCCTGAAGGCGGAGAACGCGCTGGCTGTGACCGACGGCTCCCGCAGCGAAGCAGCCCTGAGCGCAATCCTTCAGCAGGTCGACCGCCTCGATACCCTGCTGCGCGATCTCCTGGAGATGACGCAGGCCCGCGAGCCGAAGCTCGCGGAGGTCGATCTCGAAACCTTCCTGGCCCGCACGCTCGAGAGCCATCGCGAGCTCGCCGCGGCCCGCGGCATCACCCTGACCGCGGGAACCGGCCCCGTATCGTCACCGTTACCGCAGCTGGATCCGTCCCAGATGCAGCGAGCCCTGGACAATTTGATCATCAACGCCATCCAGAACACGCCGGCAGGCGGCACGATCGCGGTGAACGCAGATCGGCGCGACGACAGCTTGCTGTTACGCGTGGCCGACAACGGCCCCGGCGTTGCCGAGGACGTACGCGAGCGCCTGTTCGAGCCGTTCGTCACGGGCCGTGCTGACGGCACCGGCCTTGGGCTCGCCATCGTCCGCGAGATCGCGCGGAATCATCACGGTCACGTCCGCCTCGTGCGAAACATCGGCGGCGCAGTTTTCGAGATCGAAGTGCCATGGCGACCGTCCTGATCATCGACGACGACGCAGCACTGCGCGAGGGTCTCGCCGAAGCGCTTACCGATCTCGGCCATACGCCCCGTCTCGCCGCCTCCGGCCGCGAAGGTCTCGCGGCGCTTCACGGCGATGTCGACGTCGTGCTGCTCGACCTGCGTATGCCCGGCGGGATGGACGGCATCGAGGTGCTTCGCCGGATCCGCGCGAACCGCGACGCCCCGCCCGTCGTGGTGTTGACGGCCTTCGCCAGCGCCGCCAACACGATCGAGGCGATGCGCCTCGGTGCCTTCGATCACCTCAGCAAGCCGATCGGACGCGCGGAGCTGAAGGATCTGCTCTGCCGCCTGCCAGAGCGGATGCCGGCGGTCGGCGTCCCGGATGCCGACACAGAGGACAGCCTGATCGGATCGAGCGAGCCGATGCGCGCCGTGCAGAAGGCGATCGGTCTTGCCGCCGACAGCAACGCCATCGTGCTGATCCTCGGCGAAACCGGTACGGGCAAGGAGCTGGTGGCCCGTGCGCTCCATGTGCATGGCAAGCGCAAGGACGGCCCGTTCGTCGCCGTGAATTGTGCGGCGATTCCGGAAGACCTGCTCGAGAGCGAGTTGTTCGGGCATGTGAAGGGATCTTTCACCGGCGCAACCGCCGACCGGGCCGGCGCCTTCCGTGAGGCCGCCAACGGCACGCTGTTCCTCGACGAAATCGGCGACATGCCGCTCGCGATGCAAGCCAAGATCCTGCGCGCGTTGCAGGAACAGGTGATCACGCCGGTCGGCGGCAAGCCGGTGCACACCAAGGCACGCGTCATTGCAGCGACCCATCGCGATCTCGCCAAGCTCACTGCCACGGGCGAATTCCGCGAGGATCTCTATTACCGGCTCAACGTGGTGCAGATCGCAATCCCGCCGCTGCGCGATCGCGCGGCGGACATCCTGCCGCTCGCGCAGCACTTCCTCGCCCGCGCGAGCGCGAGCGGTATCAGGCACAAGCGTCTCAGCCAGGCCGCGATCGACAAATTGCAGCGCCATTCCTGGCCCGGCAACGTCCGCGAACTGCGCAATGTGATCGAACGTGCCTGCATCATGACGCGCGCGGACGTGATCGGGCCCGAGGACATCGACACCAGCGCGCACGACAGGACAGCGGACCCGTCGGCACCCGATGCAGATCTCCCGGCAGCCGTCGCGCAACTGGAGAAGACGATGATTGCGCGCGCGCTGGATGCTTGCGCCGGCAACCGCACCGAGGCGGCGCGCCGCCTCAATATCAACCGCCAGCTGCTCTACACCAAGATGCAGCGCTACGGCCTCCTCGAGATGTCAGAAAAGCTGACGGACCGCGTCGGGAAAGATGACGCCTGATCTCGTCGCCGCAGGAATAAACCCTTTCAAATCAAGCATTCGGCACCTGGCATATCGCTTGCTCAACGACAGGCAAGCGACGAGGTCGCGATATCGAAAGGAGTTGTTCCATGAAAACGACACGCCTACGCGCGGCGTTCTGGATGCTGCTCGCCACGACGGCGATCGGCGGCGGTGCGGCCGCGTATTCGCAGGCGACGGGTCCGATGTGGGATTCGTCGCAGCTTCCGGAAACGCGCGGGACGGTGAAGCAATACACGCTGACGCCGCGAGGTGACGTCGACGGCGTCATTCTCACCGATGGCACCGAGGTGAAGCTGCCGCCTCACCTCAGCGCCCAGACGGTGTTCGCGATCCATCCGGGCGACAACGTTTCCGTGCGCGGTTTGCGCGCGCGGGCGCTGCCGCTGGTCGACGCCGCCTCGATCACCAACGTCGCAACCGGCAAGAGCGCTGTTGACAATGGGCCTCCGGATCGACGTGGCGCAAACGATGATCCGGTCATCAGCGGCCGCATCGCTGTGCAGTTGCACGGCAAGCGCGGCGAGGTGAACGGCGCGCTGCTCGACGACGGCACCACGCTTCGCCTGCCGCCGCCGGAAGCCGAGCGCATGCAGGACTGGCTGCGCCCGGGCCAGACCGTTTCGGCGCGCGGCGACGTACTCGACACCGCGCTCGGCAAGGTCGTCGACATCAGGGCCATCGGCGCCTCGCCGGAGCAGATGACCGAGCTCCGCGGTCCGCGCCCGCCCGGCCCGAAGGATGGCCCCGATCGCCGCGGTCCTCCGCCGCCTCCCGGCTTCGGCCCGCCGCCGCCCCCGCGCGGCTGAGGCTTTGCTCGAAACGACAACAGAATGAGGACAACACCATGCATTGGATCGATCCCGACAGCCTGCCGGAAGTCGCAGGCACCTTCGAACGCTTCGTGCTCAATCCCCATGGCGAGGTCGACGGCTTCGTCATGAGGGACAAGCAGACCACCATCCTGGTTCACACCCCGCCGCACATGGATGGCGAACTGACCCGTCACCTCGCGCGCGGCGACAAGGTCCGCGTGCGCGGCGTGCGGCCTCGCGGCGCCCAGCTGCTCGCGGCTGTTTCGGTGACCACGGCAGGCGGGCGCGACATCGTCGACGAGGGTCCGGATCACGACCGCAAGCATCCCAAGGTGAAGCACGAGCCGATGTCCGTCCACGATCGCGTCGAACTGTCACTGTTCGGCCCCAAGGGCGAATTGCGCGGAGCGCTATTGTCCGACGGCACCGTGCTGCGCATCGGCCCCAAGGAGGCCGAGCATGTCGCGGCCCTGCTCGCCCCCGGTGCCAAACTTGCCGCCCGCGGCGACGGCCTCAAGACGAAGCATGGCCGCGTGATCCACGCGCTGGAGATCGGGCCCGATCCCGACAGGCTGAAGCCGGTGAAAAAGCCGAAGGACAAGAAGCCGAGGCACGGCCACGACGAAGACGCCCACGCGGCTTGAGGGAAGGAAGGCGAGGAAGGAGACCTGCATGTCGGACAAAGACAACAAGGCCCGCGCCGGCCGCGCGCTCGATGCGGCAAACTTCTTCCTCGCCGACGTCCGTGACGGGCTTGGCCCCTATCTCGCTGTCTATTTGCTCACCGAGCAGCACTGGGACGAAGCGCGCATCGGCCTCGTGATGTCGGTCGCAACCGTCGCCGGCATCGTGGCGCAGACGCCGGCCGGCGCGCTGGTCGATGCGACGAGGGCGAAACGGACGGTGATGGCGCTTGCGGCCGTCCTGGTCACGCTCGCCTCGCTCTCGCTGCCCCTGTTTCCGAGCTTCCTGCCGGTTGCGGTCTCGCAAGGCATCGCGCAGGCGGCTGCCGTGATCTTTCCGCCGGCGATCGCGGCCGTCTCGCTCGGCATTTTTGGCCATGCCGCCTTCACCCGGCGGATCGGTCGCAACGAGACCTTCAACCACGCCGGCAACGCGGTCGCGGCCGGCCTCGCCGGGATCTCCGCCTATTGGTTCGGGCCAACCGTGGTGTTCTATCTACTTGGTGCCATGGCAATCGCAAGCCTCGTCAGCATCCTTGCGATTCCAGAAGGCGCGATTGACCATGACCTCGCCCGCGGGCTGCACGAAGCCGCTACAGACAAGTCGCAGGACGCCCCCTCAGGCTTCAGTGTCCTCCTGACCTGCCGTCCTCTGCTGGTCTTCGCGATCTGCGCCGCGCTCTTCCACCTCTCGAACGCTGCGATGCTGCCGCTGGTCGGGCAGAAGCTCGCGCTTCAGGACAAGAACATGGGCACCAGCCTGATGTCGGCCTGCATCGTCGCCGCGCAGCTGGTGATGGTGCCATTCGCGATGCTGGTCGGCGCGAAAGCCGACCGCTGGGGCCACAAGCGCTTCTTCCTCGCCGCGCTCCTGATCCTGCCGATCCGGGGCGCGCTCTATACGCTCTCGGACAACCCATTCTGGCTGGTCGGCGTGCAGCTGCTCGATGGCGTTGGCGCCGGCATCTTCGGCGCGATATTCCCCGTCATCGTCGCCGACCTCATGCGCAACACCGGCCGCTTCAATGTCGCGCAAGGCGCCGTGATCACGGCGCAGAGCATCGGCGCGGCACTGTCGACGACGCTCGCGGGCTTTGTCGTGGTCGGCGCCGGTTACAGCGCCGCCTTCATCACCCTTGGCGCGGTTGCGGCGATCGGTGCCGTCATCTGCCTGCTGGCCCTGCCTGAGACGCGACACGCCAAGGACGGCGCTCCGCGTCGGCAGGGGAAGACAATTGCGCCGGCTTCCGCTATCGCTGCCGAATGAACCCATCCCACGCCAAGGATTGAACGTGCCGTCTGACGCCATCTGGGCCTGGAGCATCATCGTCGCCGCGACCGCTTGCGTCATCGTCCGCCCGTTTCGCCTCCCTGAGGCGATCTGGGCCGTGCTCGGCGCCGGTGCTTTGGTGTTATCAGGCTTGCTGCCTTGGCAGGATGCGCTTTCCGGCATCGAGAAAGGCGTCGACGTTTATCTCTTCCTGATCGGCATGATGCTGATCGCAGAGCTCGCGCGGCTTGAGGGCCTGTTCGACTATCTCGCCGCGGTTGCCGTGGAATATGCCGGCGGCTCGCCGCAGCGGCTGTTCCTGCTGATCTACATCGTCGGCACGGTCGTGACCGTGCTGCTTTCGAACGACGCCACCGCGATCGTGCTCACGCCCGCCGTCTACGCCGCGACGCGTGCGGCCGGCGCCAAGCCGCTACCCTATCTGTTCGTCTGTGCTTTCATCGCCAATGCCGCGAGCTTCGTGCTGCCGATCTCGAATCCCGCCAATCTCGTCGTGTTCGGCACGCGCATGCCGCAGCTCACCGAATGGCTGCGCCTGTTCGCCCTGCCCTCGGCGGCTTCGATCCTGCTGACCTATATCGTCTTGCGCCTGACCCAGCACCGCGCGCTGAAGGAGGAAGCGATCGCAAGCAGCGTGCCACACTCGATCCTCGGCCGTGGCGGCAAGCTGACGGCTGTCGGCATCATCGCCATCGGCATCGTGCTGGTCACCGCGTCGGCGCTCGACACGCCGCTGGGACTGCCGACCTTTGTCTGCGGCGTCGTCACCGCCGCGATCGTGCTGCTGATCAGTCGCCAATCGCCGCTGCCCGTGCTGAAAGGCGTGTCCTGGAGCGTGCTGCCGCTGGTCGGGGGCCTCTTCGTGATGGTGGAGGCACTGATCAAGACCGGCGTCATCGGGCAACTCAGCGCGCTGCTGCATCAGGCCGTCGCGCAATCAGTCCCCCAAGCCGCCTGGAGCGTCGGCATTGCCACCGCGATCGCGGACAACATCGCCAACAATTTGCCCGTCGGCCTTGTCGCGGGCTCCGTCGCCGCGAGCGACCACCTGCCCGCGCCCGTCGTCAGCGCCATCCTGATCGGCGTCGATCTCGGGCCCAACCTGTCGGTGACGGGGTCGCTCGCCACCATTCTCTGGCTGGTGGCGCTGCGGCGGGAAAAGATCGAGGTCGGCGCCTGGCCGTTCCTCAAGCTCGGTATGCTGGTGACGCCACCGGCCCTGATCGCCGCGCTGGCAGCCGCGATCCACTAACGACCACCTGTTTGCGGTGCATCAATGCCAGCAACGATCCCGCGGCTAAAGTCCATTTGTCGCGCAATTCGACTATGGCGCGGCAAGGAAGGTCATTATGCAGATCCAATCCAAGGCATTGCCGCAGAGTTTTTCCCTGCAACGCTCCATCCGGGGCTTTGCCTCGCCGCATGAGACATCGCATCCGCTGCTGATGCTCTCGGCCATCGTTCTTCTGACCGTATTCGCGATCGTGCAGGTCGATCTGCACAGCGCCCAGCTTCAGGCCATCGGCTTGCTGAGCCATACGGCGACCGGCATCGATCCCGTCTTTCTGAGCCCGTAGCGAGACAAGCCCGATCGCGACCGTAAACAGCCGCGACCGGGCCCTACATCGTCAGTCGTTCTCGTAGCCGTAGACTTCCGGCAGGATGAAGATTGCGGCCAGCAATCCGATCAACGGGAAGATCGCGACGAACAGCGTCGCATTGGCCTGTCCGATCGCGGCGAACAGCGACGGGAACAGGAAGATCGCCAGGAACGACGGCAGCTTCACGAACATGTAGGCAAAGCCGCTGGCGGTGCCGCGGTACTTCGGCTTGGCGACCATGGTCGGGATCGTCATGCAGTTCGACGCGTCCCAGTAATGGCCCCACAGCATGGCGGCGGCCGCGAACGGCAACAGCATCTTGTTGTCGGTGTAGAGCGCGAAGGCGGCGACCAGAAGCGAGGCCAGCACGATGCCGAAACCGGCGATGGCAATCCCGCGATGACCGATCTTGGGCGTCAAGAGCGGACCGACCCAGCCCGACACCGCGGCAAAGCAGAACAGCGCCATGGTCACCAGATTGTTGCCGAGAATGCTCGACACGCCGACCATCACAAACAGCACCGGCAGATAGAACGCGAAGGTCGAGAACTCGCTGCCTTGCGCAAAGCAGGCGATCCAGCCGTAGATCGTGGCGCGCCAGCGGATCGGATCCTTCTTGAGATCTGCGAGGAAGGCACGGGTCGAGACCTTCGGCACCACAACGTCCTGGTCCGGGAGCATGGCGAGGTCGTCGTTGAACATCTCGCGCGCCACCTGCTTGGCTTCGCGGAAGCGCCCCTTCTGCACCAGCCACACCGCCGTTTCCGGCACGTCGTGGCGCATGATGAGGATGATGAGCGCCGGCACCGCGCCGAGGCCGAGCGTCACGCGCCACAGCGTCTCGTGATGGATGTCGAGCAGCAGGAAGATCACGATGACGCCGATCGTCAGCACCTCGCCGACGGCGAACATGAACTGCCAGCGGTTGCCCATGACCTCGCGCTCACCCTTGGCCATGGATTCCATGATGTAGGTGTAGCCGGTCGAGATGTCGGAGCCGAGCGGGACGCCGAGCAGGAAGCGGATCACCACCAGCCAGGTGACGTTGGGCACGAAGGCCTGCGCCAGCGCCAGCACGATGAACATCACCATCGTCACCAGGAACATCACGCGGCGGCCGATCTTGTCGGACAGCCAGCCACCAAGCAGCGCGCCGATCAGCGCACCGCCCTGCGTGCCCGCCGCGGCTAGGCCGAGCATCAGCGGGTCGGGATTGTACTGCTCCTTGATGAAGATCAGCACGAAGGCGATCGAATAGAGGTCCCAGGCCTCGACCAGGATCGAGGCCATCATCAGCCAGCCGACCTTGTTGCCCTTGGGGCTGTAATTGGTGATGAGGTAGCGGACCGCGGCTTCGCTCGCGGTAGGTTGTGGCACGGCCATCGTCGACATTTTGGGTCCCTTCTTCAAAACTCTCTACGCGCCGAGCAGCGGCTCGATGCTGCAATCGAGCAGGCGCGGATCGATCCCCGCCTCCATGCCCGTGAACATCTCGTCCATGTAGTCGATCAGGGCGTCACTCGCCTTGACGGCATCCTCGACGCGGCGGTTCGCGACCGCGTGGAGAATACCGAGATGATGATCGATCGTTCCTGACAGATCGGTCTTGCCCGGCATGAAGCGGTGGTGGATGTAGCCAATGCGGCGATACAGCGTGTGCAGCGGCCGCAGCGTGTGCACCAGGAAAGGCTCGCCCGCAGCCTCCAGCACCAGCGCATCGATGCGCCGGTCGAGGCTGTTGAATTCGTCGAGGGTCAGGCTGGCGCGGCGCTCGCGCAAGAGGCGCTCGATGTGCAGCGCCTGGTTGCGATGCGAAAGGCTGGCGCGATCGGCCGCAAGGCGGATCACGAAACGCTCCATGTCGCGGCGCAAAGCCAGCAACATGCGCTCGCGCGCCAGATCGATCGGCGCGATGTGCAGGCCGTGGCGGGGACGAATGATGATGAGCGTGTCGGCGGAGAGCCTGTTGACGGCGTGATGCACCGGTGTGCGTCCGAAGCCCGTGATCTGCTGCAATTCCAGCATGGTCATGAACTGGCCGGGCTTGAGCTCGCAATGAACGAGCAGCTCCTCGATCTTCTGATAGGCCAGCTCGAAGAAGTTGAGGCGGTTGCGCCGCGAGGGCCTGCCCTCGCCGTCATCCTCTGATCTCACCACCTCGAGCGCGCGCTTGCGCCGTGCCATGTTTGCCTCCCGTCGGCCTGCGTTGTCGCTCGCAGGGCGGCGCCTTGTTTGTGGCAGCCTTAAAACATGTTGTGATATATTACAAGCAGGCGTAAGACTCCGATCGACCTCGCACCATGCTGCAGTGCGAAATGAAAACATGTCGGCGCGAGGCGCCGTGACGGGAGGACAAGGCCTGTGAAGATCATTTCGATCGAGACGCTGCGCACCGAGGAATTCTCCAACGTCATCTGGGTGCGCGTTCACACCGATAGCGGCGTGATCGGTCTCGGCGAAACCTTCTATGGTGCAGGCGCCGTCGAGGCTCAGATCCATGACACCTTTGCCGGCCGCCTGCTCGGCCGCAATCCCCTCCACATCGAAGCGATCCATCGCGACATGCTGAACCTGCCGATGGCGCAGTCCTCGACCGGCGTCGAATATCGCGCGGCGTCCGCGATCGACATCGCGCTGTGGGATCTGTTCGGCAAGGTCTGCAATCAGCCGGTGCACCAGATGCTCGGTGGCCTCTGCCGCGACAAGCAGCGCATCTACAACACCTGCGCCGGCACGCAATATGTCCGCTCCACCAATATCAGCCCGGTCTCGAACTGGAATCTCGGCGCCTCCAGGGGTCCCTATGAAGACCTCGACGGCTTCATGAACCGCGCCGATGCGCTCGCCGAAAGCCTGCTGGAAAGCGGCATCTCGGCGATGAAGATCTGGCCGTTCGATCCGGCGGCGCAGGAGAACAAGGGCCTCTACATCACCGCCGCGCAGATGAAGCAGGCGATCGAGCCGTTCGAGAAGATCCGCAAGGCGGTCGGCGACGCCATGGAGATCATGGTCGAGCTCCACTCGCTGTGGAATCTGCCGACCGCGAAGCAGATCGCACGCGCGCTCGAGCCCTACAAGCCGACTTGGTACGAAGACCCGATCCGCATGAACTCGCCGCAGGCGCTGGCCGAATACGCGCGCTCGACCGACGTCTGGGTCTGCGCCAGCGAGACACTGGGCTCGCGCTTCCCCTACAAGGACATGCTCGACCGCGATGCCATGCATGTGGTGATGGCGGATCTGTGCTGGACCGGTGGCCTCACCGAGGGGCGCAAGATCGCCGCAATGGCCGAGACCTATCACCGGCCCTTCGCGCCGCATGACTGCATCGGCCCGATCGGCTTCATCGCCGCCATCCACATGTCGTTCAGCCAGCCCAACACGTTGATCCAGGAATCCGTGCGCGCCTTCTACAAGGGCTGGTACAATGAGCTCGTCACGCCGATGCCCGTGATCAAGGACGGCTACGTCTTCCCGATGGAAGGCCCCGGCCTTGGCGTCGACCTTCTGCCCGCCGTCTTCGAGCGCTCCGATCTGATCGTGCGCCGCTCCACCATTTGAGGATGTCTTGAGATGAGCACCGCCCTGTTCGATCTGTCCGGCCGCACCGCCCTCGTCACCGGCTCCTCCCGTGGACTCGGCCGCGCCATCGCCGAGGGCATGGCCAAGGCCGGCGCGAAGATCATCATCAACGGCGTCGATCCCAAGCGTGTCGAGCAGGCCGTCGCTGACTTTCGCGCCGCCGGCCACCAGGCCGAAGGGGCCGCCTTCAACGTCACCGACGAGCCCGCGATCGTCGGCGCCTTCGAGCGCTTCGACCGCGAAGGGCTCGCCGTCGACATTCTCGTCAACAATGCCGGCATCCAGCACCGCAAGCCGCTCGCGGAATTCACCACCGACGAATGGCGCAAGGTGATCGAGACCGATCTCACCAGCGCCTTCGTGATCGGGCGTGAGGCCGGCAAGCGCATGATCCCGCGCAAGCGCGGCAAGATCATCAATATCGGCTCGCTCGGCAGCGAGCTGGCGCGCCCCACGATTGCCCCCTACACCGCGGCCAAGGGCGGCATCAAGAACCTGACCCGCTCGATGGCGGTGGAGTGGGCCCAGCACGGCATCCAGGCCAATGCCATCGGCCCCGGCTACATGCTGACCGACATGAACGAGGCGCTGGTCAACAACCCCGACTTCAACAACTGGCTGATGGGCCGCATCCCCTCCAAGCGCTGGGGCAAGCCGGACGAACTCGTCGGCGCGGCGATCTTCCTCGCCTCGGACGCCTCGACTTACGTCAACGGCCAGATCATCTATGTCGACGGCGGCATGATCGCCGCGATGTAATCGCGAACAAGGAACTCAGCCCATGCGTGCCGTCGTCATTCACGCGCCCAAGGATTTGCGGATCGACAATTATCCTGACACGGCGCCCGGTCCGGGCGAGGTCCGCGTCAAGATCGCCAATGGCGGCATCTGCGGCTCCGACCTGCACTATTACCATCATGGCGGTTTTGGCGTGGTGCGCATCCAGCAGCCGATGGCGCTGGGGCACGAGATCGCGGGCGTGGTCGCGGCCGTCGGCGATGGCGTCGGCAGCGTGAAATCAGGCACGCGCGTTGCGGTCAATCCGAGCAAACCCTGTAGCGCGTGCCGGCATTGCCAGGAGGGCCTACGCAACCAGTGCCTCGACATGCGCTTCCTCGGGAGCGCGATGCGCTTTCCCCATGTGCAGGGCGGCTTTCGCGAGTTCATCACCGTCGACGCGACGCAGGCAGTGCCGATCTCCGACAAGCTGTCGCTGGCGGAGGCCGCGGTCGCCGAACCGCTCGCGGTGTGCCTGCACGCCGGCAAGCAGGCCGGCGCCCTCCTCGGCAAGCGCGTGCTGATCACCGGCTGCGGCCCGATCGGCGCGTTGATGATCTTGGTCGCGCGCTTCGGCGGAGCATCCGAGATCGTGGTGACTGATGTAGCCGACGCACCGCTCGCGGTTGCGAGGAAGCTCGGCGCCACGCACGCCATCAACGTCGCGACCAATGCCGCCGCGCTCGATCCCTGGCGCGTCGGCAAGGGCGTGTTCGACACCCTGTTCGAGGCCTCCGGCAATCAGGCCGCGCTGCGTGCCGCGCTCGACGTGCTCCGTCCCGGCGCGACGCTGGTGCAGCTCGGCCTCGGCGGCGAGATGACGCTGCCGATCAATTCCATCGTCGCCAAGGAGCTACAGCTCCGCGGCACCTTCCGCTTCGATCCCGAGTTCGAGCTGGCGGTGCGGCTGATGGGCGAAGGCCTGATCGACGTCAAGCCGCTGATCACGGCGACCATGCCATTCGAAAACGCCGTCGCCGCGTTTGAGCTCGCCAGCGACCGCGCGCAATCGATGAAGGTGCAGCTGACCTTTTAAGGCTGCGCCAAGGCGGCCATGACCTCGCGGGACACGAACATCTCGGCACGCTCCCACGATTCGTCGTTATCGCCGCGGAAGGTGTAGAGCTTGTCCATCACGACCTTCCTGGCGCCGACGTCGATCACCGCGACCTTGGCCCATTGCACCAGTGTGCTGGTCTTCTGGATGCCGCCGATGACCTTGAACGCCGCCCCCTCCTGCTCGGACGGCGCCAACCGGTAACGCGGATCGGCGGCGATGTCGCGCCGCAGCGCCACCATGAACGCCTGAAGCCGCCGCTCATGGGCGACGCTCTGGTCGACAGGCTCGGCCGAGGTATCGGTGTAGCTGAAATCGTCGAGCGCGACAGTGGTCTCGGCAGCGACGGCCCGGCCATCCAGCCCGGCCCCGAGTAGAGCAGTCAAAGACAGCAACGACAGGGTACGGCGCATCGCGGGCCTCGGATGACAGAAAGGCCGCAAGCTAGGCCGACGCGCCATCTGCCGCAGCCGTGACCGTCCCGACCGGCACCGGGAAAATTTCACGACATTGCACCGCAGTAAGGGTGCCGCTTTGCGCAAGCACCGTTCTGCCCTTTAATGCGGGAGCGACATTCCGTTCGCGCCAGGTGCACGCCGATGTGGAACCGCGAAAGATTCGATCTCAAGGTCCGCCTGGCCTTGCGCGTGGCCGCCATATCGGCCGCCTGCTTTGCCGCGATCTCAGCCTATTTCCTGATCACGGCGGATCGCGCCGCCCATACGCGCAACGACGGCATCGCCGCCATCGTGGCGAAAACGCTGGAGCTGCAACAGGGCAAGGTGCTGTGGACGGCAAGCCCGCGCTCCGATTTTCCCAACCTCGATCCGGTCTCGGCCTATGTGATGACGCCCGGCCTGTGCCTGGCGTTCCGCGGCACCAGCGGCGAGATGCTCCAGCGCTTCTGCAGCGGTGCGCCTGTTACGGATGACTCGCCGCCGCAGATCTTCACGGCGTTCTATCACGGCCTGTTCGACCCCGGCCGCGAGGCGGCGCGGCCTGTGATCCTGCGCGGGACGAAGCTCGGCGAGGCCGTGGTCTCGGTCGACCCGGCCGTGCAGACGGCAGAGGCCTGGCACGAGGCCGGCCGCTTGATGCTGGCCCTGGCGATCGCCCTGCCGCTGCTGTGCGTGCTGGTCTATGCCGCACTCGCCCGCGCGCTGCGTCCGACCCGCATGATCCGCGCCGGTCTCGAGCAGATCGCCGCCGGCGACCTCACCGCGCGGCTGCCGCCGTTCGATCTCGCCGAGCTCTCGGCCGTGCGCGACATCTTCAACCATCTCGCCGAAAGTCTCGACACCGCGCTGGCCGAGCGCGCCGAGCTGACGCGGAAACTGATCGCGCTCCAGGACGAGGAGCGCCGTCATCTCGCCCGCGAGCTGCACGACGAGTTCGGCCAGTCGCTGGCCGCCATCCGCGCCCTCGCCTCCTCCGCCCGGCAGACCGCCGCACAGGAATGCCCGTCCCTGCTTGGCGAATGCGACGGCATCGCGCGGACCGCGACCGGGATGATGGAGACGCTGCGCGGCGCATTGTTCCGATTGCGCCCGCCCGATGTCGAGGAGCTCGGGCTCGTCGCCAGCCTCGAAGGCCTCGTTGCCGGCTGGAATGGCCGTGGCCGCGGCGAGACCCGTTTTTCGATCCGCTTCGACGGCACGTTCGAGACCCTGCCGGCGACGATCAGTGCCAATCTCTACCGCATCGTCCAGGAAGCGCTCACCAATGCCGCCAAGCATGCCGGCGCCACCAGGGTGAACCTCGAACTGACGATGCATGACGACGAGATCACGCTCGCCATCGACGATGACGGCCGCTCGACAGATCCTGTCGCGAAGTCAGGGATGGGCCTGCTCGGTATGCGCGAGCGGGTCGCAGCCCTGCGCGGCCGGCTGAGCTTCGAGGTCGGCCCATCCGGCGGCTCCGCACTGCGCGTCGTCATTCCGCTCGCGGCCGCGGGCCCGCAGGCGCTGGAGCACGCGGCATGACCGCGACCATTTTGCTGGTCGACGATCATTCGGTCGTTCGCGAAGGCTATCGCTCCGTGCTGCAGAAGCAGCCGGGCCTGCGCGTCATCGCCGAAGCCAGCGACGGCGCGGAGGCCTATCGCCTGTTCAAGTCCGTCGCGCCCGACCTCGTCATCATGGATCTCAGCATGCCCGGCATCGGCGGTGTCGAGGCCGTCAGGCGGATCAGGCAGTGGGACAAGGCCGCCAAGATCCTCGTCTTCACCATGCACGAGAATGCCGGATTTGCCGTACAGGCCATCCGCGCCGGCGCGCGAGGCTACGTCACCAAGACCAGTCCACCGGAGACGCTGGTTCGCGCCGTGATGGACGTGCTCGCCGGCAAGATCGCCATCAGCCCCGACATCGACCACGAGCTTGCCCTCAGCCGGATCAGCGGCGAGGACTCGGCCGCTGATGTCCTCACCCCGCGCGAGTTCGAGGTGCTGCGGCTGCTGCTCGCCGAGAACACGACGGAGGAGATCGCCGAGACGCTGCATGTCAGCCCCAAGACGGTGGCGAATCTGCATTCGCTGATCAAGGACAAGCTCGGCGTCGGCTCCGACATCGAGCTGGTCCGATTGGCGTTGCGTCAGGGGATATTGACGGAGCCCGATCTCGGCGAGGCGTGAACGGCTCCGCCAGGTGGCCGATCATTCGCGCGCGACCATCTGATCCAGCCAGGCGCAGTTCAGCGGCGGCACGCGGGGATCGGGAACGCGCACGCCGCGCGCAGCCGCATCCATCCGCATGTCGCGCAGGCGCTTGCGCTGCTCTTCCGGCATGTTGAGCCGTTCATGGCCCCAAAGTGACGGCCCATCAAACGTTTCGTGCGGTTGCCAGGTCTGGGGGTCGATCACGCGCCCGCCCCAACCATATTCGACGAAGAAGCCGGACGGCGTGTTCACATAGAACGAGGTCATGTGATCGTTGGTGTGGCGGCCCAGCGTGTAGGCGATGCGGCCATCGTCCATCTGCGCGAGATCATAGCCCTGCCCGACGTCATCGAGGCTGCCGAGCTCGACCATGAAATGATGCAGCGCCTTGCGTCCCGAGCCGACCATCGCAAAGGAGTGGTGGCGGCCGTTGACGTGGAAGAAATAGAGGCCATAGGGCTTCAGTCCGAAGTCCGAGACGTGGAAGCCGAGCACGTCGCGATAGAACGGCAACAGCGGCTCGACGTCCTCGACGTTGAGCACGGCGTGCCCCATGCCGAGCGCGCCGGTGCGGAAGCCCGAGATCGGGCGGCCCGGCTTGAACGGCTCGCTTGCAAGCTCGGGTTGGCAGAAAGCTTCCAGCCGGTTGCCGGCCGGGTCGGCAAACGTGATGAGTTCGGCGACATGGCGCTCGTCGGCAAGAGCGCGCGAGCCGCGCGTCACCTTGACGCCATGGCTTTCCAATCGGCCCGCCAGCTGGTCGAGCTCCGCGATGCCAGGCACCTCCCAGCCCATCACCGCAAGGCCGGCATCGCTGCTGCCGTCGACGATCAGGCGCTGCTTGCGATCATCCATGCGGAAGGCGCGCATCTTGCCGCCGCGATCGACCTGCTGCATGCCGAGCAGGCCGGTCGCCATCTGCCCCCATTGGTCGAGCTGGGACGAGTTGATCCCGATATAGCCGAGTGCGGTGATTTCCATCGACGTTCTCCCAAGGGCATCGCATCCGCTGCACTGCGGCGAACTTGATACCGGTCGCACACGACCCTACGGTGGCGCGCGCAATCGCTTCGCGTTTGCAACGACGATAATCGCACCGTCTCGCGCCACAAGGGAGAAAACACGAAGTGTCCAAGGAGCGGACGCGGAACGGGCCGCCGCGGCAGTCGGAGGGCGTCCGGGCCTTCAAGCGCGGGCTGGACGTGCTGCAGGAGGTCAACCGCTCCGGCGGCATCCGCGCCGGCGACGTCGCCCGCGCGCTCGATCTGCCCCGCCCGACCGTCTATCGCCTGCTCGAAACGCTGGAGGAACTCGGCTATGTCGCCCGCAGCGCCAGCGACGATCGTTTTCGCGTCACCCGGCTCGCCCTGAGCCTTGGCGATGGCTACGATCCAGGCGTAGTGATCTGCCAGGCGGCCGCGCCTTATCTGGCCGAACTCAGCAAGACCCTGGTCTGGCCGGTCGATCTCTCGACTTACGAGAACGCCGCGATGGTGGTGCAGGAGACCACACATTCGCGCAGCCCCCTCTCGATCGATCGCGGCATGATCGGCAAGCGCCTGCCGATGCTGCGCACGTCGGCGGGCCGCGCCTATCTCGCCGCCTGCCCCGCGCGCGAGCGCGACCTCATCGTCAGTCATCTCCGTCGCATCGACGAAGCCGACGACCGCCCCTTTCTCGACCAGGATCGCCTCGACCAGATGATCGCCGAGACGACCGCGCGGGGTTACGCCATCCGCAGCGAGGGCGAATACAATCCAAAGACGGCGTCGATCGCAGTGCCGATCGTTCGCGATGACATCGTGTTCGGCTGCATCTCGATCATCTGGATCCGGTCAGCGCTTTCGCTCGACGAAGCCGTGGCCGGGTTCGTTGCGCCGTTACGCGAAACCGCGGCCGCCATCTCCATCGAATCCTAGGGCGCTCCGGACCCGGCGCGCCGTTGTGGATTCAAAGCCTGGGCGGATGCATCAAAGACGACGCGGCATTGCGGGCTGAGCTGGTCGCGCTGCGCAGCCATACAATTCCTGATCTGCGTCCGGTCGGGGACATAGGCGGCGCAAAGCCGAAGAGCATCTCCCATGCAGGCTTGCCGCTGGTCGGCCTCGCTCGGACCGGACTGGGCCAGAGCCGGCGACATGGTTGCACTCAGCAGGGCAAGAACTAGGCGGAACTGCATAGGGATACTCACTCTCGGGTTGGGGTTGGCGTTTGGGAAGGCAGGCGACGTCACCCAGCATCATGGAAGGTGGAGAAACGTCGCGATGGTCGTCTCGATCAGAAGCTCGCGGGAGGTTTCCGGATCGATCTCGGGCGCGATCCGATTCAGCAGCATCGGAAAAGCCGGTGGCTGGTTGAGCGCCGCGTTGAGAAGAGCAAAGAACAGCGCGGGATGCGGGCTGCGAATGATTCCGGCTTCGATGCCGGCGGAGAAAAGCTCACGCACTGTCGCATATGCGGGACGCAGAAGCCGATCCGACACCAGCACGGCACGCTCCGGCGCTTCGCTCGCATGCCGGACGACGAAATCCCTGACATCCGGATTGGCTGCGTAGAAGTGGGCGATCTCGGAGATCACGGCGCAAAGCCGTTCACTCAGCGGGCGGGCGGAATCGCAAGCGATCTTCTGGACCCCGGCCATGGCAGGAAGCCCGACCGCGACGACGCGATCGAGGCAAGCCTCCCAGAGCGCAGCCTTGTTGCCAAAGTGAACGCGCACAAGATTGGCGCTGACCTTGGCGTCGGCCGCGAAGCTGCGCAGATCGGCGCCATCAAAACCGTGACAAGCGAACGCGTGGGTTGCCGCCGCCAGGAGTGCCTGGCGGCCATCCGGCATGTCCTTGCTGCGACGCCCTCTCGGGCGGGACGGCGCAACGCTCTTCTGTCTGGCCTTCGCCATGGCTACCTGCATATATGTTCAAATGTACATATATGTAATTGCCGCCGATTGCAAGAGCATTATCGGCCTCGGCCCGGCTGAGCCTCGCGGGCGCGGAGCCCTGTGTCCGCTGGATGGACACTCGGCACGGCGGCGTTGAAGCCAAGACCCGCCCGAGGACAAAGATGGCGCATGCAAAATAACTCCGCCGCTTCGGAATTCGATGCCGTGATCGTCGGTCGTGGTCCTGTCGGCGCCACGCTGGCCAATCTGCTCGGCCTCTGCGGCCTGCGGACCCTGGTGCTGGAGCGCGAGGCGCGGACCTATCATCTGCCGCGCGCGGTGCATTTCGACGATGAATGCATGCGGGTGTTCCAGACCATCGGCCTTGCGGAGGCGATCCTGCCGCAGGTCATCCTCAGCCCGGGCATGCTGTTCCTCGATGCCGACGGCAAAATGCTGCTGGACTGGTCGCGGCCGCAGACGCCAACCCCCATGGGGTGGAATCTCAGCTATCGCTTCCACCAGCCTGATCTCGAGGACGTGCTGATCGCAGGCCTCGCACGCTGGCCGCACGTCACCTTACGCAGTCGCTGCGACGTCTTCGCGCTGGATCAGGACGAGAGGGGCGTACGGGTCCGCTACGAGGATCTCTCCAATGGCAAGCTCAGCGAAGTCCGCGCGGCCTACGTGATCGGCTGCGACGGTGCACGTTCGCTCGTGCGCCGCTTCATCGGCGCCGGCATGGACGATCTCGGCTTCCATGAGCGTTGGCTGGTGATCGACGTGCAGCTCAAGCGCGCGCGCGACGATCTCGGCGATTACAGCCTCCAGCATTGCGACGTCAGGCGGCCGGCGACTTACGTGCGCGGCACCGGCGCCCGGCGGCGCTGGGAGATCACGGTTCTCCCCGAGGAGGATTCGAACGACGTCGCACAACCGGCGAAGGTCTGGGAGCTGCTGTCGCGCTGGGTCACCCCTGACGATGCCGAACTCGAGCGCGCCGCGGTCTACACCTTTCATTCCGCCATCGCGCAGCAATGGCGCAGCGGCCGGCTACTGCTTGCCGGCGATTCAGCGCACCAGACCCCGCCCTTCCTTGGCCAGGGCATGTGCGCCGGCATTCGCGATGCCGCCAATTTGGCCTGGAAGCTCGCCGCGATCAGTCGCGGCGAAGCGAGCTCCGATATCCTCGATACCTATCAGAGCGAACGGCTGCCGCATGTGCGCGAGTTCATCGAGCTCGCCATTCGCCTCGGGGGCGTCATCAACACCAAGGCGATCGAGGCCGGCCTCGCTGCCGGGCAGGCGCGCGAGAATGCGCCGGTCAAGCTCGACGTCAAAAAGCCCCTGCTCGGCCCCGGGCTCGCGCTCGGCGACCTGCCTCTCGCCGGACATCTTGCGCCGCAATTCGTGCTCAAGGACGGCAACCGCAGCGATGACCGGATCGGCTACAGCCATGTCCTGCTCGTCGAGAGCGCAGGCCATCCTGCGCTCTTGCAAGGGGGATTCAAGATCCTGACCAGCGATGATGCCGAAGGCATCGGACCCTGGCTGCGCGAGCACGGCCTCATCGCCGCGCTGGTTCGTCCCGACCGCTACATCGGCGGCACCGCCCGCAACGATGCCGAGCTCGACCGGCTCATCGCCGCCATTACGCCTTCCACCCATGTGCCGTCCGCGGCCTGACCGAACAATCTCCCCCAAGGATATCTCATGAAGCTGCTCTCTTTCATCGCCAACGGCCGCGCCTCCTTCGGGGCCGTCAAGGACAACGGCGTCGTCGATCTCGGCGCGCGCATGGCGCCTTGCACCTCTTTGCGGCAATTGCTCGAAGCGGGCCGCGTGGCCGAGGCGGCTAGGCTGGTCGCTGCTACCGCGCCGGATCATCCGCTGGAGGCCATCAGCTTCGCCCCTGTCATCCCCGACCCCGGCAAGATCATCTGCGTCGGCCTCAACTATCGCGACCACGTCGCCGAGACCGGACGCACCGTCACCGAGAAGCCGGCGCTGTTCGTCCGCTTCCCCTGCAGCCAGGTCGGTCACCTCCAGCCGATCGTGAAACCTGGGGTCAGCGACGATTTCGATTATGAAGGCGAACTCGCCCTCGTCATCGGCAAGCAAGGCCGGCACATTCCCGCGAGCCGTGCGCTCGACCATATCGCCGGCTATGCCTGCTACAATGAAGGCAGCATCCGCGACTGGCAGCGCCACACCAGCCAATTCCTCTCCGGCAAGACCTTCGCGGAGAGCGGCAGCTTCGGCCCGTGGCTGGTGACATCAGACGAGATTCCGGACCCGTCGAAGCTCACCTTGCAGACCCGGCTCAACGGCACCGTGGTGCAGGACACCACCACCGATCTGTTGATCACCGCCGTCCCCGAATTGATCGCCTATATCTCGACGATCTGCCCGCTCGTCCCCGGCGACGTCATCGTGACAGGCACGCCCGGCGGCGTCGGCGCCAAGCGCACGCCGCCATTGTGGATGCGCCCGGGCGACACCGTCGAGGTCGAGATCTCCGGCATTGGCGTCCTGCGCAACAAGGTCATCGCCGAGCCGGCCTGACACCGCGACCGATCCATCAACGATAACATCAGGAAACGCCATGGCCACTATCCGCACCCCCTCCACTGCCATCCTGTTAATCACACTGGCGCTGACAGGCGCTGCGCGCGCCGAGATCAACGGCGAGGCCATCCGCATCGGCGTGCTCACCGACATGAACGGCGTGTTCGCGACTGCGATGGGTCCGGGCTCGGTCGAGGCGGCGCGCATGGCGGCGGAGGAGTTCGGCGGCAAGATCAACGGCAAGCCGATCGAGATCCTGCAGGCCGATCACCAGAACAAGCCGGACCTTGCCGCCTCGCTCGCCCGCAAATGGTTCAGCGACGGCGTGCAGGCGATCGCTGATGGCGGCAGCTCCGGCGCGGCCCTCGCGGTGCAGGAACTGGTGCGCGGCAACGGCAAGATCTTCCTCGTCTCCGGCGCAGGCGCCAACCAGCTCACCGACGAGGCCTGCGCACCATCAAGCGTGCAGTGGACCCAGGACGCCTATTCCACCGCGACCGCGGTCGTCTCCGGCATCATGCAGACCAGCAAGGAGCCGTGGTTCTTCATCACTGGCGACTATGCGTTCGGCCATTCGATCGAGGCGACCGCGCGCGAGCGCATCGTCGCGCTGGGCGGCAAGGTTGCCGGCAGCGTCAAGGCGCAGCTCGGCACGCCCGATTTTTCATCCTTCCTGCTTCAGGCGCAATCCTCGGGCGCCAAGATCCTCGCGATCAACGTCGCCGGTGACAACGCCACCGCGCTCAAGCAGGCGGAGGAGTTCGGCCTTGCGGATCAAGGCATCAAGATCGTGCCGATGTCGTTCCAGAACGTCGACATCGAGGCGGTCGGCCTGAAGGCGACGCGCGGCGATCTCATCGTCACCTCGTTCTTCGAGGATGTCTCGCCGGCCGCGCGAAAGTTCTCCGATGCGTTCTATGCCCGCCGCAAGGCGATGCCCTCGCAGATCCAGGCCGGCGTCTATTCCGCCGTGCGCCACTATCTGCAGGCCGTGAAGGACACCGGCTCGGACGACAGCGCGACCGTGATGGCCAAGATGAAGGCGACCCCGGTGTCGGACGCCTATACGCCCAATGGCCGCATCCGCGAGGACCAGCGCATGGTGCACGATCTCTATCTGGTGCAGGTCAAGACGCCCCAGGAGTCCAGGGGGCCGTGGGACTTCGTCAAGCTGGTCGCGACCATTCCGCCCGAGCAGGCGTTTCGCCCGCTCGACCGCAGCAAATGCAGCCTGATTGGCAAATAGAGCATTCCCAAGCGAAGGTGGGCTCACGCCAGGTAGCGCGTGAGATAGCCTTCCATCGCATAGAGCGCGCAGAGTGCGAGGCTCGACCACACGGCGGCGCTGAAATACAGGAACATCCAGGTCAGCTCGCCCTTCCAATGCGCGATGTCGTGGGTCACTACCCACCGCGTCGCAACGTCATGCAGGCCCTCCAGGAAACCGAGGAACCTGTTGCCCTCCTCATGCCCTGCCCGCCAGCGGCTGAGATACATCGGCACGTCGACGGTGACGAGGAAGGCGAGGAAACAGGCGATGCCGACGATGCCTGACATCAGCGCCCAGCGCACCATGCCCTGGAATTCCGGCATCAGGCGGCACAGCGCGATGCCGGCGAGGAAGAAGGTCACCGCCCACAGCGAGTTCTCGATCGCGTTGTAGAGGAAATTGGTGGTGACGACGGCGTACCAGGAGAAGCACTCGGCGATGATGATAACAGGCACGATCACCAGCGCGATGTTCACCGCGGTCTCCGCCCCGGTCATCCTGCCGAGCTGATGCAGGATGATCGCCCATTGCGCGGCGAAGCAGAGCTCGGCCACGGTCGCGACCGTGCGGCCGACGAAGACGCTGGAGAGCCAGGTGTCGAACAGGCAGATGCGCTGCACGTCGGCGCGCGGCAGCACCGAGCGGAAGGCGCAGCCGAACACATAGCCGGCGCAGAGCAGGAACATCAGGCCGATATCCGCACCGCCGCCGACGCTGCTGGCCACCGTCGGATAGAACTCGCGGTACAGCATGAACCAGACGAGAATGTTCGCCGTACTGACAAGCGTCAGAGACCCCCACCACCACGCGAGGGGATTTGACCGGGCCTGCCACTGCAACATGATGAGCTCCGCTGTAGTCGAGATGACATCCAACGGTAGCAATTCTGTCACAAATCCTTCGTTCCAGGCGACAAAAATCTGCGTGACGCCGCTGTCATAATTCACCTGAGCGCTGTCACAATTGCGAACGCGCCTGCTTTTTCAGATTGATCCGGGGGGCGCCGCGTCGAGAGCGCCCCCGAATCGCAGAGGCTCTTATCTTTTCATCGCCGCCATATAGGCCGCGAGCTTGTCCAGCGTCTGGTAGCCGTATTCCACGGCGCCGAAGCCGATCATGCCATCGCGCTGCTCGGTGCTCGCGGCCAGCTGCCGCATCATCAAAACGGTCTTGCCGTTGCTCTGCTCGGCAAAGGTGATGGTGAAGCGGAACATGCCGGGATCGTCATCCTGGTCGCCGCCGTGATCCATCTCCATCAAATGCGGCCGCTCGATGCGCCGGAAGCGCATGCGGTTCGGATAGACGATGCCGTCGGGACCAATCATGTTGAAGCGCCAGACGCCGCCGACGCGGACGTCGATCTCGAAGGTCTCGATCTTGAACCCCTTCGGCCCGAACCATTGCGGCAAATGTTTCGGATCGGACCACGCCTCGAACACCAGATCGCGCGGCGCGTCGATCACGCGCGACATGACGATCTCGCGGTCCATCGACCATTGCGACAGTGCGGCGTTGGCAGCATTTGACATCGTCAGGTACCTTTCCGTTTGCTTGGCTTGTTGTTGGTCGTCTTGTTCGTTTTGGAGGGCGGCCTGGCAGCCGCCCGCTCCTTCTTCAGTTTCATCACGTAAGCCTCGAACCGGTCGAGCCGCGCCTCCCAGATCGCGCGCTGGTGCTGGAACCAGTCTTCCGCGCTGAGAAGGGCGTCCGGGCTGAGGCGGCAGGTGCGCACGCGGCCTGATTTCTCCGACTGCACGAGCCCACTCAGCTCCAGCACATGGATGTGCTTCATGAAGCTCGGCAGCGCCATATCGAACGGCTCGGCGAGCTCACCGACCGAGGCTTCGCCGGCGCACAGCCGCATCACGATCGCCCGCCGCGTCGGATCGGCGAGCGCTGCGAAAACCTGGTCGAGCTGGGATAATTGGTTAGCCATACAGCTAACTATAGAGGCGCCGCGATCCGCCGTCAATGATTGTTAGCTCCAAAGCTAAGTATCTTTTCCGGAGCGCGAATGCGGAACCCGCTACGCAATCGTGAATTGGACCAGAGACCCGCCCCGCTAGAATGGTCATGGGGCGCACCGCATCGTCAATCGGAACACGTGCCGCCTGTTGTCACCTCCCCGCATATCACGAGGCGATCCCTCGCCCGCGCAGCGCTTGTTCCCTTGGCCGCCGCGCTGGCCGGGCCGCGCCGCGCGTCGGCAGATGCCGACATGATTGCGCAGATGCGCGACATGGTCGCCGCCGACCTCGCCCCCACCGCGACGCCGGATCATCCGGGCGGCGTTGCGGCCGCGCTCTATGCCGGCCGCCATGTCGAATTCTTCACTTACGGCTTCGCCGACGACTCTACCAGGCGGCCGGTGACGCCGGACACGCTGTTCAATCTCGCCTCGTTGCGAAAGCCGTTCGAGGCGACGCTGGTGGCTTCAGGCACGCTTCGGGGCGAGCTGCGGCTCGACGATCCCGTGCCGAAATATCTGCCGGAGCTGACCGGCGACTATGTCCGCAAAGTCACCGTTGGCGAGCTGGCCACGCACACATCGGGACTGCTGCTGCCGACCGATCACCCGCCATGGCCGAACGACTCCTACTCCCAGGCGCAATTCATCGACATGCTCAACGCCTTCGTGCCGCCCGCGGGCGTCGCGCCGGGCAGGCAGCGCATCTACAGCCATGCCGGCTACGTGCTGCTTCAGCTCGCGCTCGAGCGCTGCTATCGCACGCCGATCGCAAAGCTGATCGAGAGCCGCATCCTCGTCCCGCTCGGCATGCACGCCACCTTCGTTCCCGAACGCGGACCTGACAACCGCGCGGTGATGGACGCCGCCACGCTGCGGCGCGTCGCGCAAGGATATTCCGACCAGGGTAGCGCCATCGGCCCTGTCGGCAACCAGCAGAGCTATTTCGACTTCCCCGGCACCGGCCAGATGTTCTCGTCCGCGCGAGATCTTGCCACGTTCGTGGCGGCCTGCGTCGACGGCCACGCGATCGACCCACATTTGCGCGAGGCGCTGCGGCTGACGCAGCGGGAGAGCTTTCATACCGACCAGACGTTCGGACAAGCCACATTTGGACAAGCAATGGCTTGGGAGACCGTGCATCTCGATGGCCTCACTGTCGTCGACAAGCCGGGCGGCCTCAACAACGCCTCCGGCTATATCGGCCTGGTTCCCGCACGGAGGATCGGCATCGTGCTGCTCGCCAATCGCGGCGAATATCCGCACGAGATCGCCCGTTACAAGATCTTGCCCGCGCTGGCGCACCTGCTGATTGCACATGGTTGAGCAAAACGGAAAGCCCAGCCAAGCCCGTCACGCGTAGCTGTCGCGTGATGCAGGCTCGCGTCACACCAAGACAACTGGGCGCAATCGGTCTCTGAGTCGGCAGTCGGCCCTTGCAACCGGCGCGCGAAATCGGCGCTGCGATCGCCCAACCATCAGAAACCGAATGGGGCAGCGGCGCTTGCCTAATGCGTGTGAGCCCTTGAGCTTGACACGCCATCTCGTCCACCTACACTCCAGCCATTGCTGCGATAAATTGTTGAGACATGGAGCTAAGGCCATGGCCTCCGATTTTTTCCTGAAGTTCGACAATTTCGACCAATTCCTCGCGCACAAGCTCGATCACGACTTCCTCAAATTCGGACATGATTTCGATCGCGTCGGCGACGCGCTCACCGATCTGTTCTCCGATGCATTGAAGTTCGACGAGCACAAGGTCGCCCACGACTTCAAGTACGATGCCGAACACGCCGGTTTCGACTTCATCAAGCTCGGCTTCGACACGCTGAAGCTCGACGATGTCCTGCACAAATTCGACGACGTCATCCTGAAATTCGCCGATCAGACGCCAGGCATCGGCAACCTCGCCGAAACCACCGGCGATGGCGGCGCGCCGAGGCTGTCCGACGACTTCATCAAGCTCGACACGGATTTCCAGGCCGCGGGCTTCGAAGCGATCAAGCTCGGGCTTGACACGATCAAGCTCCACCTTTCAGGCGAAGGCGCCAATGAGTCCTTCATCAAATGGGCCGGCGATCTCTCCGATTTCAGCAACGGCCTGCAGAAGGTCGGCGACGACTTCCACAAGGTCGGCGAGGATTTCCTCAAGCTCGGCGATTTCAAGGGCTCCGAGGCGATTGACCAGGCCTTCATCAAGCTCGGCGGCGGCGCGCTGAAGGTCAGCGACGATCTGCACAAGGTCAGCGACGACTTCCTCAAGATCGCCACCGACATCAAGGGATCGCAGGACAATTTCGGCACGCTGAAGATCGATCAGATCGCGCTGAAGTTCGGCGAGGATTTTCACAAGCTCGATGCGGATCTGCACAAGCTCAACATCGATGTCGGCGCGCTCGGCGACGACTACATCAAGCTTGCCGGCGCGTTGACCGGTCATGGCGGCAACCAGGGCGGCGGCACGACAACGACATCGGGCGACAGCGATACGCTGCATCAGCTGCTGCAGCACAGTCACGATTTTTCGCTGCTGTAGCTAGCCGATCCCGAGCCGCGCGAGCAGCGGCACGACGTGCTCGTCGATCGTCGCAATCCTGGCGGCGATCTGCGCGCGCACCTCATCCGCGGAAAGTTTTCGGCCGTTCGTCTCGAAGCTCTCATTCGCCGTGGCAAGGTTTGCCAGCAGCGCGGCCGGATCGGCGATGCCCTTGCGCCTCGCCTGCATGTAGAGCTGCGTGAGCGGATCGACCCTGACCCCGCCGCCGGTGATGGGCGAAGCGAGGTAACGCAGCTCCGTCGTCTCCTTGGCACGCGCCATCACCGCCGCGTTGAACGCCTGCGTGGATTTTTGCCTGGTAGTCTCTTCCTCCGGCGGCAGCGCCGGCGCGAGGTGCCCCTGCCCGACCAGCACCTTGACGGCATCGGTGAGCGAAACCCAGCCCAGACTGGTCTCCGGCAGACGCTCGATCACCTCGCGCAGGCGGAGCGGCCCTGCGGCGAATGCGTCGATCACGCCCTGGTAGATCTCGCTGCGCAGCTGGAAGCGGCCAAGTGGGGTGTCGAAGCTGAGCTCGATGTCGTCGCGCGGGCTCGTCAGCACGAAGCGCGTCGCCAGCCAGCGTTCCCGCGCTGCCATCGGCGCCATCGGCGTGAAACCCTTGGCGAAGACGTCGCGGCGAAACTGGCGACCGATGATCATGTCGCGCGTGGTCTCGACGATGAGGGGATCGGCGAGATCGGCCAGCAGTGCCTGCTGCGCCTCCGTGAAGTTGACGCGGTCGACGTGGTCGGTGAGATGGGCCGAGCCCAGATAGCTGAGCTTGGCTGTGGCAAGCTCCTGGGCGAGATCGGCGAAGCTGAACGCCTGCCAGTCCCGCGTCAGCAGCTCGTGCGCGAGATAGGACGCGGGAAGCTTGCGCAGCCGCTCGAGCTGCACCGCGGCCTGCGGGTACATGCGATAGAAATGCGCGCCTGCCTCCTTCAGGCGGTCGGCGAGCGCCAGCGCCTGATCCAGTGCGCGCTTCGACGAGGCCTGCGGCTGGGCGCTCTGCAACTGCACCATCAGCCGCCGCAATGGTGCCATTCCCGCCCAGCCCGGCATCGCGTCGTATGAGACGTAGACGAGACCGCCGGGCTTCAGCCGCCGCCGGATCAGTGCGACGATCGCCTTGCGATGATCGGCGCCGATCCAGCTATAGACGCCGTGGAGCGCGATGATGTCGAACTCCGGCACCGAGGCGTCGTCGGCGAGCTCGGCAAAATCGGCCTCGTGAAAGGCGATGTTGTTCAGCCCCGCAGCCTCGGCCAACGACCGCGCGCCTGCGATATGGGTCGGGTTGAAATCAGCCGCAAACACCTTCGCGTTGGGATTGGCGGCTGCCACGATGGTGGCGGTCAGCCCTTGCCCGCAGCCGAGATCGCAGTAATGAAGCGGCTCGCCGCGTCCCCCGGTCGCCGCCACGCCCCTGGCGAGCGCGGCGAAGCTGAGCATGGCCGGCACCTGCACGCGGCAGAAATCGTGCACATAGGCCGTGTCGACGACGTATCCGGATCCCCAATCGGCCATGCGACCCTCGCGAGGACATCCAACGCTTCAGGCACAGGCTCGCACAAGTCGGCAATTGGCTCAAGCGAGGCGCACCCCTTAAACCAAACGCTTCAGACCGAGCGCGTCAGGCCGCCGTCGACGCGGAGGTTCTGCCCGGTGATGTAGGCGGCGCCGTCGGAGGCGAGGAAGGAGATCGTCGCTGCGATCTCCTCGACCTTGCCGTAGCGCTTCAGCGGCACGCTGTCGCGGCGCGCCTCCGTCTGCGGCAGGCTGTCGATCCAGCCCGGCAGCACGTTGTTCATGCGGATGTTGTCGGCCGCATGGGTATCGGTGAAGATCTTGGTGAAGGCGGCAAGCCCGGCGCGGAACACCGCGGAAGTCGGAAACATCGCGCTCGGCTCGAACGCCCATGCAGTCGAGATGTTGATGATGGCGCCGCCCTTCTGCGCCTGCATCACCGGCGTCACCAGCCTGACGGGACGGATCACGTTGAGCAGATAGGTGTCGAGGCCGAGATGCCACTGCTCGTCGGTAATCTCCGTGATCGCCGCGCGCGGGCCGTGGCCGGCGCTGTTGACGAGCACGTCGATGCGTCCCCACTGCGAAAGCGCGCCGTCAACGAGGCGCTTCAGATCGTCATTGGACTTGTTCGAGCCTGTGACGCCGAAGCCGCCGAGCTCGGCCGCGAGCGCCTCGCCCTTGCCGGAGGACGACAGGATCGCGACGCGAAAGCCATCGGCCGCGAGCCGCCGCGCGGCTCCTGCTCCCATGCCGCTGCCGCCCGCGGTGACGAGTGCGACCTTCTCTGCTGCCATGACCAGATGTCCCTGTGATAGGTTGAGGCGAGGACAAGGTTCTCACTGCAGCCCTGCCGTCAGGCCTTCTACAGCCAGACCTGCCCGCAAACCAAGTCCCCCGCGAGGCACCGCGACATGAGCGATTTGCAGATCCGCAATTTGCGGCCCGATGAGATCTCGATCGCGATCGACTGGGCCGCGACGGAGGGCTGGAATCCCGGCCTGCGAGATGCCGCCTGCTTTGCGATTCCGGACGCGAAAGGTTTCTTCATCGGCGAGATCCAGGGCGAGCCGGTCGCGTCAGTCTCGTGCGTCAATTACAACGAGCGCTTTGCCTTCCTCGGCTTCTATATAGTGCGCGCGGACTTTCGCGGCAAAGGCCACGGCCTGCGCATCTGGAAGGCCGCGATCGCGCATGCGGGCGCGCGCGTGATCGGGCTCGACGGCGTCGTGGCGCAGCAGGAGAACTACAGGAAGTCGGGCTTCCAGCTCGCTCACGCCAATATTCGCTACAGTGGCCTCGTTGCCGCGCCACCGAAGCCGCCCGCCGAAGTTGTCGCGCTCGGCGCAATCCCATTTGCGCTTGTGGAGGCCGACGACGCCACCGTCTTTCCCGCCTCACGCTCGGCCTTCTTGCGCGCCTGGATCAACTCCCCCGGTCATGTCGGTTGCGCACTGCTGCGCGACGGCACGCTTGCCGCGTGGGGCGTGATCCGCCCATGCCGGACCGGCCGGAAGATCGGCCCGTTGGTAGCCGATGACCGCGCCGCGGCGGAGGCCGTGCTGCAGGCTTTGTTGGCGAGCTCCGGAAGCAACGAGATTGTGCTCGACATCCCGGCGCTGAATCGCGATGCTATCGCGCTTGCGGAATCCGTCGGGCTGAAGCCGACATTCGAAACGGCGCGAATGTACACTGGACCGATCCGGTCACTGCGGCTCGACCGCGTGTTCGGCGTAACCAGCTTTGAACTCGGCTAATAGCGATTTTCAATTCGACTTTGAATTCGGCCTGCGCCGGCCTGGAGTCTGTAATCTATTTCACATGCGCGCTGCGACGCAGCGTGTATTGATGTTCGATCCGCCGAATTTTGCCGACCGGCTCGACCATCAATTTTGACCATCGATATTTTCATTCGAGGATTGCATGACCGAAGCCAGAACCAGAACCAGGGTCCGCCCGTCCCAGCACGCGGCCGATGATACGCAGCGCCTCGGAATCGCGGCGGCGTTGGTGCTTGCCGTCGTGGCGGCGCTCGGGCTGCACACGCTCGTCTCGGCGCCCGCGATGCGGGAGGCCGCCGAGGCGGAGCTCGCGCGCGTCATTGCCGACGAGGATCGGGATGTCTGCGGTCAGTTCGGACTGCGCCCTGGGACATCAGCGTTTGTGGCTTGCAGCCGCGAGCTTGCGAATGTCAGGCGGAAACAGACCGACCGCGACCAGGCGGCCGCGGCAGGCGTTCTGTAGTCGGCTGCGCCTTGTGCTGCACGCTGCTCAGTAGCAGCGCGTGATGTTGACGGTGTGGTCGCCACCACCGCGGCCCGGCACCGTCACCTGCTCCGTCGGACAGCTCGACACATAGGGCCGATCGGACGGCACGACATTCGGCGGGAAGCGATGCGCCCAGTCCCAGGGAACGTCGTAGGTGTAGGTATAGCGAACGTCGTTGGTGACAGGCTGACCGGCATCGGCGAAAGGCTCGCTGTAGCTCGCGCCGTCATAGAAGAATCCACCGCCACCGGGCCAATAGACCCAGGGATTGTTGAAGCGATTGCTGCGGCCGCGGAACCGGGCCCCCGGCGCGATCGGCGGGCGTGCCGCAGCCGGCGGCGCAGCGGCGGTCACCATGCCATGAGGAGCGACGCCACCCGGTCGCGCAAAACTGTTGCTGGAGCCGAGGAGCAGCGCGGCTGCGCCGAGCGAGGCGAGCAACGCCCCAAATGATCTGGACATCATGATACGCACCAACTCGTTTGGCTTCGCGAATAGCGGCTCCCCACCGCACGCTAGGCCGCCCTGTCGCCCAGCCGCAAACGTATAATTAATTGTTGGTTAAGGCACGGGATTAATGAAAAATCGCGTGCGGCCAATCGCCCGAAATCCTCTCATGGTATCAAGTGCTTGGTTCCCCGGCCCGGCGTTCATAACCTGTTGATCGGAGTTGATCGCGCGACGCCAAACGGGTCCGGAACGCTCCCTTATTGCGGTCGTTGGCCCCCGACAAGAAGCAAGGAGCATCTCACATGCAGAACACGTCAAAACTGCTTTGCCTGATCACGGCATCTCTGGTCGCGGGCAGCACCGCCGCTTCAGCACAGGGTTATGAGTGGAACGGCCGACGCGTGGGCTGGGACCGTACCGCCCCGGCCTACCAGCCGGTCCAGCCGCGCGCCTACTATCCTGATGTCGCGGGTCCGTACGGCACGTACAACGGCAGCAATCACCCGACACCGAGCTCGACGCAGGGCGATGTCGGCCCCGACGGCAACAACAACGGCACGCTGAGCGGTCGCTATCGCTGGTAAGATCCGCCTGCAAAATCTCGGACCCGCCGCGTCAGTTGCGCGGCGGGTTTTTATTTGGCGACCGCAGCCCGAGACCTTGCGTTGCCGGGCGGGCCCAGCAATCCTTCGCTGCGCTCGCACTGACACTGCTGATACAACTGACACTGCTGATACAGATGCACTCAAAATACGAGCTCGTGCCCCGAGCAGCATCCGCAATGACGAATTCGTGGATGTCGTGCCACCTCCCCGTCACTTCTGCATGCCGATGGGTTGTTGTAACAAAACCGTCATACAGCAAAACTAAACGATTGCCGGGGCCGCGGTTCGGCGGCCAAGCCGCCTCACCGCTAGGAGATTTTGATGCGCCGTTCACTGGTGTTGCTGTCCGCCGGGCTCACGGTCCTGTCGACCGGATTTGCCTCCGCCCAGAACAACACGCCCCGTAACCTGATCCTGTTCATTCCCGACGGGCTGCGCGCACTGAAGGTCACCCGCGAGACCGCGCCTGCGATGGCCGAGGTCCGCGACAAGGGCGTCAACTTCAAGAACTCGCATTCGCTGTTTCCGACCTTCACCATGGCCAACGGCTCGGCGATGTCGACCGGCCATTATCTCGGCGATACCGGCGTGTTTTCGAACACGATCTGGACCAACTACACCTCAGCTCCCGCCGGCGACACGGTGGTCCCCTTCATCGAGAACGACGCCGTGCTCGGCGACATCGACGAGCATTTCAAGGGCGACTATCTCAACGAAGAGACCGTTCTGAAGATGGCCCGCGACAAGGGCCTGAGCACGGCGGCGATCGGCAAGGTCGGCCCGACCTACCAGTTCGACCACACCGATCATCCCGAGAAGGCCGGCCTGCATTCGGTCGTGTTCGACGATGCCACCGGCGGCAAGAACGGCGTGGCGCTGTCGGACGAGGTCAAGGACGCCCTGACCAAGGCTGGCCTTCCCCTCACCGCCCCCTCGCGCGGCGACAACGCAAAGGCGGGCGACGCCAAAACGCCCGGCACCACGGTCGCCAACGTCGCGCAGCAGGCCTATTTCGCCGACGTCGCCACCAAGGTGGTGCTGCCGATGTTCAAGGCGCGCAACAAGCCGTTCGTGCTGGTGTTCTGGTCGCGAGATCCTGACGGCACCCAGCACAACCAGGGCGACAGCCTCAACCAGATCATGCCCGGCATCAACGGCCCGAGCACGATGGCGAGCATCAAGAACGTCGACAACAACCTCGCCCAGATCCGCAAGGCGCTGGACGAGCTTGGGCTCGCTGCCAACACCAACATCATGATCCAGGCCGACCACGGCTTCTCGACCATCTCCAAGGAGAGCAAGACCAGCCCCTCGGCCAAGGCCAGCTATGACGACACGCCGAAGGACTTCCTGCCGATGGGCTTCGTCGCCCTCGACCTCGCCAAGGCGCTCGATCTGCCGCTGTTCGACCCCAACGACAAGAATGCCGCCGTCACCGGTAACGCCCATCCGAAAGCCGGCAACGGCGTGCTCGGCAAGGATCCGACCAAGCCCGACCTCGTCGTCGCCACCAATGGCGGCTCGGACCTGATCTATCTGCCGAACAAGGACAAGAAGCTGGCCGCCAAGACCATCAGCGCCCTGCTGGAGCAGGACTACGTCTCCGGCCTGTTCGTCGACGACCAGCTCGGCCGCTTCCCCGGCACCCTGCCGCTGTCGAGCATCAATCTGCGCGGCAAGGCGGCGACGCCGACGCCGGCGATCGTGGTCAACTTCCGCTCCTATGCCAGCGAGTGTGGCGAGGCACCGACCAATTGCTCGGTGCAAGTGGCCGACACCGTGCTGCGCCAGGGCCAGGGCATGCACGGCAGCTTCAGCCGCGGCGACACCTACAACTTCATGGCCGCGATCGGTCCGGACTTCAAAGCCGGCTATGTCGACGAGCTGCCGGTCAGCAACGCCGACGTCGGCATGACCGCGGCCCAGCTGCTCGGCCTGCGCGGTTCGCAGAATGGCGGTCTCGTCGGCCGGGTGATGTCCGAGGCCCTGCCCAATGGCATCGTGCCGAAGGCGTTCAAGGCCGTTGAGAAGTCGAAGAAGAAGTCCGAGAACGGGCTCGAGACCGTTCTCAGCGTCCAGCGCGTCGGCAGCCAGCGCTATTTCGACGCTGCCGGCTTCCCGGGCCGCACGCTGGGCCTGGAGCCGGAGACGGGCAAACAAAAAACGGCGGGGAAATAACCCCGCCGCTTGCTCTCGCGCCTCGCAAGGGGCGCGGGAATGTCTTGGTCCTCAGCTGACCAGATCTTTTACATGCCGATGTCGAAGACATTAGGCAATTGGCCCGCCAGGGGCAGCGCGGTGGCGCCGAGGAAAGTCGCCACCATCGCCATCAGGCGACGGTTGTTCTGACGCTTGCCGCGCATCTGGCCGGCAATCCACTCCAGCATCTCGCTCTTGACCTTGGAGGCATAGGACGGCGCCCAGCTCTCGATGTCGGTGTCCTGCGCCAGTGCGACGCTGCGCGGCGGCACCTTCAGGCCGGAGGCGCTCGCGGCGTAATGAGCGACCGCCTTGGCCAGCAAATCGTCGAAGCGGCCGCCGTCGGCACGCTCGGTCGCGGCCTCGTTGATCTCGAACAGCGCCTCGGCTTCGGCGCGGCTGACCGGCTCGTCGTTTACGGCCGTGGCGGTCAGGATGCGGAGGCACCAGGCGGCGTCATCGGCATCGATGGAACGGGAAAAGTGCACCCGGCCCTTGGTGGTCGGGCCTTCGCCCGTGATCACGCCGTCGCGCACGATGGTGAGGGCATGGGCCGCGGTGTGGCGGCAAGACGGTTCGAGGGACGAGGACTCGGTGGACTTTTCAGCGGACTTGGGCAGCGCGGCAGACATAGTTCACTTCCAGATTTCTTCTGATCGACCAGCATTTTCATGCGGGCGTAAAGGGGTGGTTAACGATTCGATATGGGGATCGCGACTTTTCTCAATGGTTGCCGATTAGTCGCCATGAGGACCGTTTCGGTTCCAGAGAGCGCCGGGCGGGCGTGATGCGGGTCATAAAAGGCTTTATCGGGGCAAGCGAGCCCGTGAAGCCCCGGTGGAGATGTTTCGCCGCAGGCGCCCGCGTAACAAAAATGTGCTGAGAAATCAGCCCTTCAGAGGAGGAATTAACATTTTACTTGAAGCAGTTCAGCGGACGTTCACTTAAGCCCAGGAAGACCCTATACTGAATTCGACGGCCAGAGACTAATTCCCAAGTAAATTCAATGCGATGAGGTCAAAACATGACACTCCCGATTGGCGCTACCGCCCCCGACTTCGAAGCCGAGACCACCGAAGGGAAAATCAAGTTCCACGATTGGATTGGCAACAGCTGGGCCCTGCTGTTTTCCCACCCCAAGGACTTCACGCCGGTTTGCACGACCGAGCTCGGCGCGCTCGCCAAGCTGAAGCCGGAATTCGACAAGCGCGGCGTCAAGCTGATCGGCCTCTCGGTCGACCCGATCGACCGCCATGCCAAATGGGCCGAGGACATCAAGGAGACGCAGGGCGCCGCGCCGAACTATCCGTTGATCGGCGACACCGATTTCAACGTCTCGAAGCTCTACGAGATGCTGCCGGCCTCGACCTCGGGCGATCCCCTCACCCGCACGCCGGCCGATAACCAGACCGTCCGCAACGTCTTCATCATCGGACCGGACAAGAAGATCAAGCTGGTGCTGGTCTATCCAATGACCACGGGCAGGAACTTCCAGGAAATCCTGCGCGTGATCGACTCGCTCCAGCTCACCGCCAAGCATCGCGTCGCCACCCCGGCCGACTGGTCCCAGGGCGACGACGTGATCATCGCCGGCTCGGTGTCCAACGACGAAGCCAAGACGATCTATCCGCAAGGCTGGAAGGAACCGAAGCCCTACATTCGGATCGTGCCGCAGCCGAAATAGGGCTTAAACGGTCAGACGATTGGCCACGAGAAGTCCCGCGGTCGACGAGACCGCGGAGACCGCCGCGCCCCACGCGATGTCGAGAAGGACGACGGGCCAGGTCCAATGCCTGAGCAATGACAATGCGGTCAGCTCGAAGGTCGCATAACAAAACAGTCCGAACAGCGCGCCGTAAAACAGCGTCGATTGCCAAGTCGCGACCGGCGACCCGCTGACGAAGACAAGCAAGCCGACCACGTAAATCAGATAGAACAGCACGGCGGGCACCGGCCTGATGTCGCCGAGCATGTCTCCGACTTGGGCCATAAAAAACCCCTTGGCCAGAAAGCCGAGGAACATAAAATCCAGGCCTGTCAGAATGACGAGGGTCGCAACGTACAGTACGGCGATTCGATTCACTGGTGGCCTCCCTGTTCCGCAGCCCGGCGGCCAGTCACTTACCCCACCATCTACGGCAGGCAAGGTACCCGGTTTCACGCGCTGACAACGCGGCCTCGCCGCCGGCGAATGAAACTTCACCTGGACATGGCGTAGCTATGAAGTGCGCCAACAGGGCCTGTAGCGATCATGTTTCCCCCGCCCGTCATCGTCTGGTTTCGCGACGACCTCCGCCTGTCCGATCACCCCGCTCTGCACGCCGCCGCGACATCCGGCGCCCCGGTGGTCTGCCTCTACGTGCTCGACGAGGCGGCCGGACGTGCATTGGGCGGCGCGGCGCGCTGGTGGCTGGCCCAGTCGCTACGCGCGCTTGGCATCGACCTCGCCGGGCGCGGCGGATCGCTTGTCCTGCGCAAGGGCCCGGCAGCCAGGGTGATCCCCGAGGTGGCGCGGGAGAGCGGCGCCGGTGCGGTCTACTGGAACATGATCGCTCAAGCCCCGCATCAGGCCGTCGAGACACAGCTCGAAGCAGCGCTGGCAAAACTTGGCGTGGACTCGCAAGGCTTTCCCGGCGATTTGCTCGCCCCGCCCTCCGCGATCCGCAACAAGGAAGGCCGCGGCTTGCGCGTGTTCACGCCGTTCTGGCGGCGGGTGCTTGCGCTCGGCGATCCACCAAAGCCGCTACCCGCCCCGAAACAGCTTCGACCCGCGCCGAACTTATTCAGCGACAGACTGGAGAATTGGGCGCTCGAGCCAAGCAAGCCCGACTGGGCCGGCGGCCTGCGTGAGACCTGGACGCCGGGTGAAGCCTCCGCCTGCGCACGCCTGCGCGACTTCCTCAAGCACACCGTGCACGGCTATGCCGGCGACCGCGACCGTCCCGATCGCGCTGGCACCTCAGGCCTCTCGCCGCATTTGCGGTTCGGCGAGCTCAGCCCGCGCCAAGTCTTTCACGCCGCACGTTTCGCTGCAGCCGAGAATCCGGCGATCGGCACCGGCGTCGACAAGTTCCTGAGCGAACTCGGCTGGCGCGAGTTCTGCCGTCATCTGCTCCATGACCACCCAGAGCTCGCCACCGAGAACCTGCAAACCAGCTTCGACGACTTCCCCTGGAAGAGCGACAAGAACGCGCTTGCCGCCTGGCAGCGCGGCCGCACCGGCTATCCGATCGTCGATGCTGGTTTGCGCGAGCTCTGGCACACCGGCGTGATGCATAACCGGGTGCGAATGGTGGTCGCCTCATTTCTGGTCAAGCACCTCCTGATCGACTGGCGCGATGGTGAAGCCTGGTTCTGGGACACGTTGGTCGACGCCGATGCCGGCAGCAATCCGGCCAACTGGCAATGGGTCGCGGGCTGCGGCGCCGACGCCGCACCCTACTTTCGCGTCTTCAACCCGGTGCTTCAAGGGGAGAAGTTCGACCCTGATGGAGCCTATGTCCGGCGCTGGGTGCCCGAGCTGAAAGAGCTGCCGGCCAAGCTGATCCACCAGCCGTGGCAAGCGACGCCGCTCGATCTGGCGAGCGCCGGCCTCACGCTCGGCAAGACCTATCCGCATCCGATGGTCGATCATGCCAAGGGACGCGAGCGCGCCCTCGCCGCTTACGCAAAGCTCCGCAAAAGTTGAGCGTTGCTTTGACACAATTATGAAACCCGCTATCGTCATCGCTCCATGCAAACCGTGGGGGACGCGATATGGACGACGATAAGCCGATCACCGAGCAGGCGATGGAGACGATCACCACCGCCGTAGACGCGACCAAGGATGCCGCCATCACCGCCGTGAAGAAAGTAAAGAAGGCCGCCAAGCGGGTCGCGAAGAAGGTCTCGCCGAAGAAGGCAAAGAAGGCTTCCAAGAAGAAAGCAGCGAAGAAGGCGCCGAAGAAAACAGCCAAGAAATCCACGAAGAAGGCAGCCAAGAAAACCGCGAGCAAGAAAGCGGCGAAGAAGGCTGCCAAGTCGAAAAAGAAGGCCAAAAAGGCCAAGCGCTGAACGCAGCTCGAAAACAGTCTCCGGGTATGGGCGTGCCCGGAGGCTTGTCTCCCTACCCGCGCCGCTTCGCAGCGCGCCGACCCGGATGGTGCTGTCCGTTCGGATCGCGAAATTCGCTGCGATGGCCGCGCCGATCCTCGGCGTTGAAGCGCCGCCGCTTCGCCGGTGAACCGAACGCCTTGATCACCTTCCTGCCGTTGACCTTCTTGATGACGTAGCCACCCTCGGTCATCGAGAACGGCGCCTTCAGCGTTCCCTTGTGGTCGAACCTGGCGCCGCGCGGATGCTTGAATGGCTCGAACCAGGACGGGTAGACGAAGTTCGACATCGGCAGGCCATCGACGTCGAAAGAGTCTTCCTCCACCGCGTCGCAGACCTCGTAGGCGTATTGGGTGTTCGGATTCTTGTCCGCCCAGAGATTGGCCATGGGGTCGAGCACCATCTCGAACAGCTCGTGCGAAGCCGCCACGCTGATCGGCTCCTCCCCAAGCGCCTTGACGAAGATCTTCGAAATCGGCTGGCCGCGATGGGTCAGCTCGTGGCGCCCGAGCATGTTCTTGTGCAAGGCATCATCGAAATAGACGAGCTGCCAATCGGTACGCTTCGGTTTGCGCGTGACATAGAGTTCGACCGGATAGCCCCACACCGGCAGGAAATGCTTGTCGTAGCACTTCTGCAGCGCTTTGGTGAGCCGGCTCATCTCACGGTCGTTAATCGACTCCCGCGCGTAGTTGATGCAGGCAATCCGGACCGGCTTCAGGGACCTGCCGAGCAGTGCGCGCTTCGCCTTCTTCATGGAAATCACCGCGTGAAAGGGCAGCCGAAATCCCCGCCAGCGTAACACGAAGACCGCCGCACGTCAGGGATGTATTCCGGCAAGCCCGTCACGCGCCGAAGCGCCGGTTGACCACAAACACAGCGGCTGCGCACATCGCCATGCCAGCGATCGCCAGCGTGTCGAGCTTTTCCGAAAACAGCAGATAGGCCATCAGCGCCGTCACCGCGGGCACCAGATAGAACAGGCTCGCCACCGACGTCGCCGCGGCGTGGCGGATCAGCCAGTACAGCAGCCCGATCGATCCGATCGAGAGCGCCACGGCAAGCCAGGCCAGCGCAAGCACGAACTCCCGCGTCCAGTGCACGACCCGGTCCTCAAACAGGAAGGCGCCGACCGCGAAGAAGATCGTGACCGCCACATATTGCACGAGATTGCCGGCGCGCCAGTCGATGTGGTTGCAGTAGCGCCGCTGGTAGAGCGTGCCGAGCGTGATGCTGATCAGCGCGACCACTGAGGCGAGCCAGCCGAGCCCGGCCTCCCCGGTCATGGGACGATTGTGCAGGATCAGCGCCACGCCGCCGAGCCCGAGCAGCAGGCCGCCCCATTGCACCGGCGTCACCTTCTCGCCGAGCCAACGGTTGGCAATGGTCGAGGTCAGGATCGGCTGTAAGCCTGGAATCAGCGCGGACAGGCCCGCCGGAATCGAATGCGCGATCGCAATCGCGGTACCGCCGAGATAGAAACCATGGACGAGAATGCCTGCAATCGCGCTATGCGCAATGCCGGTGCGATCGGGCCATTTCGGGCGGGCGACGGCCACGATGACCGCCATCAGGCCGACCACCAACGCCATGCGGATGGCGAGATAGGTCAAGGGATCGGCGTCGTTGACGACGTATTTGGTGCCGATGAAGCCCGTGCTCCAGAGCAGCACAAACAGGATTGGTGCTGCGCGGGCGGCGAGCCTGTCTTGATTATGATTCATTGCCGCCCTCATTGCCCGAGCGGGCGCTGTGCGGCAATGCGAATTTCCGATGCTGCGCTGCGGCGCGAGCAGCAGTTCAGATCAACCGATCACCATTCTTCCGGACAGGGATCGATGATCTTCCAGAGCTCGACCCCGTTCTTGATCTTCTTCATGTCGGTGGTGAGCCCGCCATTGCGACGGATCCAGTCCTTCACCGTGTCGGGATAATAGGACATCAGATCCGACGTCCCCTCCGCGCTGGTGACCTTGATGCCGAAAGTGAAGGCCTTGTCGTAATAGGCCTGATGGAAGCCGAGGCTCGCCTTTGGCGTCACGCAGATCTTGTTCATCGGCACGATGCCGAGCACCAGCGTGCAGGCCGAGTTGCAGATGCCGTCGATGATGACCCGCTCGCCCTTGTCGCGGACGCGCTTGTACTTGGCCTTGTACTCCTCGACATAGCCGCCGTGGTCACGGGTGATGTGCAGTTCGGCCCGCGCGGGCGCGGCGGTGAGGGAGAGCAACAACAGGCTGAGGAGCGTGATGCGCATGACAGCGTGACGGCAAAACCTTGCGGGAACGAACCGGCCTCGAAGAGCCCCCAAGGAACTCCCCAAGCGACTGGCTGGGAATCTTTGACCGGATTCTCTTTGGCCATACTTGTGTGGGGAATTCGTTAAGCATCCCGAAAAGGCCAAAAATGGGCAGGCTTCGGCCCCAATTCCGGCAATTCTGTCACACCCATCAGGGAATCTGCGGAACTAGCCCCGATTTCAGGGCGCCTGATGGATGCCCCGGCGCCCCGAAATCGCTATAGAAGGCTGACCTATTTGCGCGGGTTCCGGAGAATCGAGATGAGCAAGTTGACGCTTGTAGCCGCGATTGCTGCCCTGTCGGCCGCAATCCTAGCCCCTGGCCTGGCGGAGGCGCGGGTCCATCACCGGTACCATCGCTACCACCCCAATCCGCTGCCCTATCCGATCAGCTATCTGCACAATTACGGCCCGGGTATCACCCCCGGCACCTTCGCCTTCTACGACGGCCCCTCGACCAACCACTGCTACCAGAGCGCAGCCGCCTATGTCGGCCAAGACGGTCGCCGGCACCCCTGCTACTGACGGGCGCGGCGGGGTCCTTCCTACCCGGCCCCCGACAGCAGTACCTGCTTTTCGATCTCGTAGACCGGCAGCTTGACGAGGTCCTTGCCGACTTCGCCTCGCAGCGCCCTGCGCACCGCGTCCGAATAGTCGCTCCGGATCATGCCAAGCGCACGCGGTGAAGCCACCATGGTCAAGGCTGAGGTCTCCCCGGCGCTAAGCGCGGAATCGAGCCGTTCGGCGAGGCTCCTCAGGAAAGTGCGCTCGGCCTCATCGTGCCAGTCGGTCTGCTCCGCCGAGCTGCGGGCGCCGCCGACCGCCGCATGCAGCCGGCCCGGCGCATCAGTCCCTTGCGCCGATGTCGACGGATTGGTCTGCTCGCGAACCTCCTTGGTGTGAAGATTCGGAAACATCTCGTCGCCGAGATTTTCCAGGATGAGCGCCTTGCGCCCATCGCACACGACGAGCCAGTCGCCCTTGTCGATCCTCATCTTGTTCATTGCACTGCTCCAAACAATTGGCCGTCTTGCTCGACTAAGGCGGGCGGCCGATCCGAATGCGTTTCGAATCCTCGAAAGACGCCCCACACGACGAAACTAAGGAGGAAGCCGGACGTGCGAATTGCGCAGGATCAAGGATGAGGGATCGAGGATGGAGGGCAGACGCTATGCCTTGGCGATCGCGACCCAGCTGGGGTAACTTGACGAGGCTTGATCAGAGGTACGGCTGACCGGCTGAAGGTTTGTTCATCAGTATTACATTTCGGTTCTGCCACAATTTGATCAGAACAACTTCGATATCCTGTATTGCGTAAGCGGAGGAAGACATCATGAAGCTCAAGAT
This sequence comes from Bradyrhizobium campsiandrae, assembly GCF_014529705.1. Classification (GTDB taxonomy): domain Bacteria; phylum Pseudomonadota; class Alphaproteobacteria; order Rhizobiales; family Xanthobacteraceae; genus Bradyrhizobium; species Bradyrhizobium campsiandrae. Next base: position 1,700 of record NZ_JAANIH010000025.1, on the reverse strand, counting down.
CGGCGTTGTCGCCGCGTCCCTGTTCGGTGCTCTCGCGGCATCGTCGACGGCGTCGGCCATGCCAGTTGCTGCGGCACCGCAGGTCTCCAATGTCGAGCAGGTCCGGATGGTCTGCAACGCCTGGGGACGCTGCTGGTGGCAGCCGAACGTCTATTACGGCTACGGCTACGGGCCGGGCTACTATGGGCCGCCGCGTTATTACGGCCCGCGCTATTATGGTCCGCGCTATTATGGCTATTACGGCTATCGCCGCTGGTGAGTTTTGAAGGGGCCCTCCGGGGCCCCTTCGGTTTTGCGGAATGCACTGACCTAGATCAAAGATGAAATTTGTCGCGCACATCATTGTATGCGCTCGCCCCGCGAGGCTCCCATTCATTGATCTCGCCACCGGTCAGCCGATGAGCCGGACCGTTGACGGCGGCATCGATCGGGCCTCCCTCGTGGCATGATGTCCGCAATACTACGGCCCGGAATCCGGTTTACTGAATCGTCGTGTTTCGCCATTGATTGCCACGTACCGACGTTCATTTTATTGTCACATTGCAGTATTCGGCCAGACGCATGTTCTTCGACGTTCTTGCCCCTTCTTCGGCCCTCCAGCTGACCCGGTTTACCGACGTCGACTCGTTTCGGCCGGCTGAGTCGCTGGAAGACGCCAGGAGCATCCCCCTCGACGTTGCCAACTTCGCTGCCGCGCGAGCAATCGTGAACCTGCCGGCGTGCCGGATCATCGTCGCAAGGTCGTTTGCCCGCATCCTGGAGACCACCTACCGCGCGCCAGGCGGTATGGTGATCCTGCCGATGACCGATCATCTGCGCGCCAGTTCGAGCGGGATGGATATCGACTCGCGCTTCTTCATTGCCTTGCGCGGCAGCCACCACTGCCATTTCGTCGAGCCACAGACCAATCATCATGCGCTGATCATGTTCTCGCCGACCCTCAAGGATCGCGGCTGGTTCGATCGCGCTGACGCGCTGTGGGTTCGTATCGCGGATGCCGCCGCTCATCTCTACGTACGGCAGCTAGTGCAAGACATCCTCAGGACCGCCTCGATCGAGCCGCACATGTTCGAGACCAGGGAAGTCGCCGCGCATCTCCAGGAGGGCCTGCTGCTTGCTCTCGACGAGCTGTTTCAGATCGACCCTTTGTCCGAGCGCCGGGCACCGAGCGCAGGGGCGCGATCCGCAAAGCTCGTGCAGCAGATCGACGACTATGTCACGGCCTATCCGGCTTCTCCGATCTATACCGCGGATCTCGCCGGTGAATTCGGCGTCTCGGTCCGCACGCTCAGCGGCGCGGTGACCAAGGTGCGCGGCATGAGCCTGCATCAATATATCCGCCTGAAGCGGCTTTGGGCCACCCGCACGCAGCTACTCAGAAGTAGCGGCGCCTCGGTCGCGGCATGCGCGCGCGCCCAGGGTTTTCATCATCTCGGCGAATTTGCCGCAGCCTACCGCGCGACCTTCCACGAGGCACCGTCGGACACGCTGGCGCGGGCGCGGCAAGCTGGCGTTTCGGCAAACTGAAAATAGCGCGTAAGTGGATGGGGCGGCTGGCCCCGGCGGCTTGGCGTGAGCGGCCCGAGACATAGGTGACAAATCGTACCGGACACATGGGTTACACTTTCCGCTTTTGTTCTGCGGGAGGCGTGGATGCCGTGGAAAGCGAGTTCGGTAATGGAAGAGCGCCTGCGCTTTGT